>JBQTHX010000094.1:0-30549 GCA_052389415.1 Nitrosopumilaceae archaeon | reverse complement strand
GAGGATTTTAGTAGCATTCAACTTGAACTTGAAACAAGCTCAACAGAGGATGGTAGTTTGATAATCACACTGCCACCAAAATTGATTGATTCATAGAGTTGTAACATCGATTATACATTCATCGTTGTAGTAGGCGACAAGGAAGTAAGTCCAGAAGAAACACAAAAAACAGATACTATAAGAGAATTAAAAATTCAGATTCCTGCAGGCACATCAACAATGGAAATTGTTGGAACAAGTATTGTTCCAGAATTTAATTTTGCACCTTTTATCTTGATAGTTGGAATCGTAACAGTGTTGACATTAAGATATAGAACAAGGTCTTTTAGATCCTAATTTAAGAAGAGAAATTTTCAATATTGGGAAAAAATGCTTAAGTGATAAATCATCATATACTATACGAAAATCAATTGTCAGAAATCTCTAGAGGGTTGATTTTAAAGAAACTAGGACTAGCAGCAATAATGATTCTTGGACTTGCTTCAACTTCATTGCAAACCACTCTAGCACAATCTACTATAGTAATATCAGATGATAGTACGGGAGGCAACTGTACTCTTGTTGGTACATGGGACGCAAAGACAAGAACCTGTGTCTTGACAACTGATCTGACAGATCCCGTACAAATAATCAGCAATGCTGTAACACTTGACTGCAACAATCATTTCATAACTGGTTCTACTGGAGAAGGTACTGGTCTTCTAATTGACAACGTAAGACGAGTCACAGTAAAGAACTGTGCTGTTGATGGTTTTCAATACCAATTCGAAGTAAAAGATTCTAGTGCTGTATATCTATATCATAATACAGCAAACAACAGCGGAGAGTTTCCCAACACTACAGGATTTCTAGTGGGTGGAACACATAATGTTCTTGACGACAATACATCACAGAATCATGATTTTGGTGCTCAAATTAGCGGCAGGGCAATGACAGTGATTAACAATTCAATCAATGATAATCAAAATGGGATTCAAGTGACTGCAACTGGAAGTTTCTTGGATAACAACGAAGTAAACAACAACGATGCAAACTTTGGAATAAGAATTGCGGGAACACGAAATACAGTAAGCAACAACTCTTTGTCAGGAAACGGTAATGCAGCAATACTCATAGAAAGTAATCAAAATAGGATCACTGGAAATACAGCATCCAATAATTTGGAAGATGGAATAAAGACCACACTTGAATCCTCAGCAGATGCCAGCAAAAACAATATCTCTGAAAATACCGCAAACAACAATGGCGGATTTGGTTTTGTAGATGATACGACAGGCTCAAAGACTGCAGGAACAGCAAATACATACCAGAACAACACCTGTTTGGACAACATCTTTGGAGGCTCTGAACCAGCAGGATTGTGCAACGACGTTCCTGTCGCATAAATGTAAATCCTGAGACTTGGAAAAAAGAAAGTCGAGTACGTGTATTGTGATACTATGAAGATCATACTTTTTATAATTACATAGGGGATCTATGTGTATGCAGGAAGTAGTTAAGAAAAGACCAGCTCTTGATAAACATGGATACGAGCTTTCAAAAAAGGTTATGATAAAGCTCACAGAGAAAGAAAAGAGTGGCTAGTGCAGAAATTAGTTTTGAACCTGGTGTTATAGTTCATGTTAGTGAAGGCAAGTTTCCTGGTCAAGATGAGAAACCAAGATATTATTTGATAATTTCGGATACGATTTTGTTTTATAATAATTCAAGAAACTCGTTTTTTGTCAAACCACAGTCTGAAATTATTTGTAGCAACAGCCCCCTTCCTAATTCGTTTTTTCGAGGAACAGCAGTCCATATTCCCTGACCATTTTCTAGAATAATATGGCTGCCTGATTGTCTTGTAGGATAAAACCCCTTTTTTCTTAATGCCTTGAGAACTTCTCTCCATCCTATAATTGGAAGGCTCAAACTGAGACAGTTACCAGTTTAGAGGCAGAACTTTTCTTCTTTCCTTCTAGATACGATCTGCATAATTTGATAGCCTGTTTGGTATCTAGTATTGCCTGTGCCTTGGTATTTCCTTGTCCTCTAGCTTGAGGTATTTCAAGACAGTATCCAACATAGAACTTGTCATCTTTTTTTATTATGATGTTATAGTCTCTTTTTTCTGCCATGATGTCATTACAATTATTTGGTATATAAAATTAGGTAATGAACCTTCTAATGTATTAGACCTTAGATCAATTGCGATTGATTTTTTCATATCTATCTGATACCTCACGCCATTGCTTTACCTTTTCAAGTTCCAAGGTAAGAAACTCTACATTTTTGTTAAATCTTTCATCCTTTTCTAAATTCAATTATGATGAGTGATGTTTTTGACTAATCGATCACAATAAAATTATCCAGCAATTTATCAAAAAACCTGCAAAAATTACATTAATTTGGTAATGATTATTACTTGTGGGATAATGAATTTAACGAAAAGTAAGCATATAATAATGATTCTACGAGGCGTAATCTAGATTGATTATGTCAAAGTTATTGTTTTTAATGGCGCTATGTTGTTCACCAATACTTGCATTTGCAGAAGAACAAACAATCTCGGTGGATTTTGGGAAACTGTACGATATAACTTATGACGCAGAAGGTGTAACTGTATTTGAAGTAATTCCTAGTCCGGATGATTTTGAACTTATTTTTGAAATTGATGTATCTTCTCCATTGGCTACCATAGAATTGACAATCCCAAGGGAGTTGCTTGATTCTAAGGAAGATGGCCAAGATACAGATTTTTTTATTATAGCTGATGGTGAAGATGTTACATTTACTGAAGTAGAGACTACAGATACTGCCAGAACACTTTTCATGGAACTGTCTCCAGGTACCACAGAGCTTGAAATATTTGGAACTGAACTAGCGGGTAATACAATCCAGAGTGAACCTGTGATAGAAGAACCAACAGAAATTCCTAAAGAGGAAATTCCTCCAGAAGAAATCCAAGAACCAGAACCCACAGAACAAGTACCAGAAGAATCTCCTGAAGAAGAATCTTCTGAAGAGGTTGAACCAGTAACCGAGGAAAAACCATCTGAAAATATACAAAACATATTTGATTTTTCAAAGATGCCCACTTGGTCCATACCAATAAATGAAAACCAGATGTACCAATTTGCAATGACTGCTGGTGTCTTTATCGGACTAGTCATTGTTCTGGTGGCCCTCAAAGGTCTCCGAACAGAGAAATCCCTGCCATAAATTGGGATCGTAATATTATACTGTGATTATTCCATTTCTAATAAGATACTGCAAAGATAATGCAAACTCCATGTCAGACAACTGATTGTTTGCCCACCATCCTGCATTGGTCTTTATCCATGCAGGCATCTTTTTTTCACCAGCTGAATCTAGAGTGGACGATTCTGGTATGACAATTATCTCTTCTTGAATAAGATACTCTATTCCTCTTGCAAAATCTTTGTCAGTGACAAGACCTTCAGACCACCATTTACCTAAATTCTTGACCCATGAAGGAATTACCATGGCATCTGTATCAATTATTTTGAATGATGTGCTAGCCTTTGATCCAGAATATTCTGCATCCAGATAATACTCTCCTTGCTTGTACACTGTGGGATTGAAGGACTCTCTTGCAGTAATTGTTGTAGTGACATTTGTTATTTGAAGAATAATTGGAGAACTATTTTTACCAGATTCATCTCTTATATGCAGAGTTAATGGATCTCCAGTCACATCAGATACTTGAATTATAAATGAAAGAAGCTCGCCATACTCGTATTCTATTTTGTCTGACTGAATCGAAAGCGATATGGCATCTACAAAATTAAATCCACTGGCACAAATGATGATAGCAAAAATTATTGCAAAATTTTTAATCGACAATTTATCCAGAGTTGTCATTATTTTATAACATGCCTTTATTCCTTTAGAGATGATTTCTTAAAAATATGGTACAGATATTAAGGGGATTTTGTTAGAGCGGCATATGATTAGCCATCAAGACCAAATTTGGCTCAAAATGTGGCAAGAAAACTCTCCAGAACTAAGAGAAAGAGCTATCCAATGGAGAAAGCAAAATGCCATAACAAGAATTGAAAGGCCAAGTAGAATTCAAAAGGCTAGAAGACTAGGATACAAGGCAAAGGAAGGAATTGTAGTAATTCGAATGCGAGTCGGAAAAGGAAATATGCGCAAGAAAAGGCCAGTTGCGGGAAGAAGACCAAAGCACTTGGGTGTAACCAGAATAAAGCCAGATGTCAGCATGCAGCAAGTTGCAGAGCGCAGAGTACTTGAAAGACATCCAAACATGAAACTCCTAGGTTCATACTATCTGTATCAAGACGGAATGTATCTTTGGTATGAAGTAATTTTGGCTGACCCATCGCACCCTAGAATATTCAAAGACAGAGAGATGCGTGGCAAGATTGCCGGTCTTAAGAATTAAAGTTGAAAAAAACTAAACTCTTTGTGCAGCTGTTTTTTATTTTCATCATATCACCTCCCGCGTTTGGAGCCATAGCTGACAAGACTGGATTTAAAAAAGACTTTACAATCGAGACAAGTGGATATGATTTTGAAGTAGAAACGATATCAAATTTTGAGATTCATGATATAACACTAGATAGAGATGAGAAAAAACTAACCTTTGATATCACTAGCAGTCTTGAAAACAATTTTGCAGAAGTTCAAATTCCAATAAATTTGATTGATGGTGAACTTACTGTTCTTGTAAACGGTGAAGAAATTCTTCCACAAATCAGAAAAAATGATAAAATATCATTTATTGTTCTGGAATTCAACGGCACTGGGAATAATACTGTGGAAATAATTGGAACAACATATTTGCCAGAATTTTCCAGTCTGACTGTACTTGTTATAGGCGCGGCCTTTTCTATTATGTTTGTGTCTAGAAGATTAAAACTCTAGTAACCGTTTGCAAAATCTTCCCACAGGTTGGCGCGAGAAGTAAGCTTGTTCATTTGGTAAAATACGCCGCCTATTATCCCTGCTTGGTAGAATGCATATAGGTAAACTTGAGAATGAGATGGATCTGCATTAGATAAACTCAAAGCAATCATGGAAAAGAAGACAAAAGTTCCTACAAAGGTGAAAATTTTGCTCAGAAATCCCTCAAGGCCAACAATGCGTTTTGTCGCAGCAGCCATTATTGTAATGCTTGATACTATGAGAAAAGTAAGGCCACCATTTGCCTGAACAAACTCTGCTGCCCATGGAATCAGACCATCTTCAAGAATAGACTTTGTTGGCGAATCCATTCCTCCGTGCAAGGCAAAAGTAACAGAGCTGAATATTGCTCCCATGACAAATAAAAATAGAAATATCTTTACAATGGCTCTCTTAAACGGGCTCCTTGTCTCTGATGGTCTCATTACACCCTCTGTCATTTTTATTCCATAGAGAAGGCCAACAGCAAAGGCAGGACCAAACATGATGTTTATTATGATGGGTGATTCGCTAGTGGTCTTTTCAATTTCTGGGCCAAATGCAAGAAAGAGAATTATTGCAAAAGCTGCCGCTCCTGAAAAAATAGAAAGGTCTATCCAACTACGGTTGTGCCTAAGTTCATAAAGATCAGTTCCCCATTCGTCCAATCTGGGTTTGATTTTTGAAAAAGGCATTAAAGAAACAACTAAAAAATGATTTGCTTAAACTATCAATTCTCTTTACCTTTTATTTCACTCTCATGTATGAATCACGTGAATCCTGGTAAGACCATAATTGGAGTTGGAATAGTCGTTATTGTTTTAGGAGTAGTGTTCTATCTCCAAGGACAGTCAGTGGTTGGACCAGAGTCATCCTTTATGTATTCAAATCCTGAATGGATTACAAACGGTCAATGGATTGCATTGATTGGAGTTGTTATTCTTGTTGAAGGAATTGTGGTGTCAAGAGCTAACTCACAACGCCCAAAGTAGTTGTGGTTCTTATCTTGTCAAGCATGCGAATCTTCTTTGTTATTAGATTGTCCATCTGTCTTTCTGTCTCTGTTTCTACCTCTGCAATGATATCATAATCACCATATGTTATGCGTGCATCCTTTACTTTATCAATACTAAGTAGCTTTTTTACAACCTCGTCTTCGCAGCCAAGTTCACATCCTATCAAAACATATGCTTTTTCCACGACTTGGTTACAAAACACGATCTTAAATCTTATTACATTATTTTCAAAGTTTCAAGATTTGTCTTTTTAGAATCCAGCTTTGATTGGATCTTGTGGTTTTATCATCTCTCTCAATAAGATAGTAGCATAAGAGCCTCTAGACAATGTAAAACTAACTATTGGTTCTGATATGTAAAAATTATCGCATTTGATAACAGTCTGTCTGAACCCTCCCTCATCACTTACTTCTTGCATGGTTTTGGAAAAAAAATCCTTGGCATGAACATTTTCTTGCTCAAGAACTTTGGAAATGTGGTAATCAAATCTATTTTTTTTAGAATATGCATATCCAACAATAGGCATTGCAAGTCTTTGATTGGGGTCGTTTTCAAATCTTCCCAAGATACTATTTTTGTCATAGCAGACATCTCCAGGTTTTGGCATGAATAATTCCTCACCGTATTCAAAAGCCAAACTCATAGCGTAATTAAAGATATAGGACTGGAAAGCCTGTACAAAAAATCTTCGTACAGTCAATGGTATGCTTCTGATTGCTCTCAGAGGATCACCATGTTCTACCATCTCAGACAATACAATTCGTTCAATATCCATTTGCTGTGGAAGTTCGTTTAACAACTTGGAATAGTTTGTCTTGTCCTCTAACATTTTCCTAATCTTGGTGTTCTCAGGTAGGTCAAATTCTGAACTAAAGGAAAGAATGAGGCTAACTGCACACTCAAAATCATTTTGTAGGATTGCTTTTCCTATGAGATGAGATACTGGTCTTTTGCTTCCAAACCGCTGGTATCCAAAAAAGTTGATGATTTTTTCATATTCCTCAAATTTTGAAACATCGACAAAAGAGACATCATGTATTTTTATGTTAAAGTGATTTCCAACCATGTCTTTTTTTGTTAGAGGTTTAGTAACAAACCCAAGTGATTCTAAACTATATCTATTTGTAGAAAAATTCAGTAAATTCTTTGATTGGCTAATGGAACAAACAAACTGTTCTGTAATTGCGTTTGCATCCTTTAATCCTAATGCCTTTAATCTTAATCCGTGAATTTTAAAAATTTCAGCAAGTGCGTGATTGGTATCTATTCCATGTTTTTTTAGTTTGTATACTTGATATCCAGATGTCTTGTCAATCTTTGACAGAACTTTCTCATCTAAAATTTCAGAAACAAAAAAATCTTCTGGTGAAGATCTTATTCTTCCACCGGTTCCCTTGAACTTGGTGCTATATACGAAAATTCCTATTTCAGAATCTAGTTTGGGAACCACTTCTTAACTTATCGTAACTGTCACATATTGTGAAACTGTGAGATCCTGATCTCTTGCACCCAACAAAACCTTGTAAGTTCCAGACAATGCAAACTTGTCTGCAGAGATAGTAACGGGAACAGTTACAGGTTCATTTCCTATAGTAATCTGGTTATTGCCTGCCACTGTGATGTCATTTAGATTTGCAGTGTCTGCAAAAGTCAAGGTGATTGGGTAACCAAGTTGCTCCTTTGGAGTGACAGTAAATAGGACGGTGAAATTTTCTCCGCGATTGAGTGTAATGCTATTCGTATCAGTACTTACACTTATTGGTAAAGGAATGCTAGAATCAAGAACTGCAATATTGTTTTGTACCCACTCTGTGAACCAAATCTTCTCACCATTGATAGTAAAATCTAGAACCTGAGCAATTCCACAGTCAACCAGACCGCTACAATCTGACCACAAAGGATTCTTTGAAGGAACAAGATATTCTACAAGTGTCTCTTTTAGAGGATCAAAGACTGCAATACTGTTTGCAGTCTGTTCATTAAACCACAATCTTCCCTTGTCATCAACTTGATTCCAATATGGCCTTGATATTGGACCCTTTATCAGCCCAGTAGAATTACCGTATGTTGCTTTAGGCGGCCCTGATGTGATAAACTTGGTAAACTTTTCTGACTGTGGATCAAAACTAAAAAAGAAACTAGTACCGGCATCAGTAATCCAGACCTTATTGTCCGGGGTTGATGAGATCCCATTGGGTGCTGCCACTCCTAATGGAAGATTAAATGAAGGCCCATTGGAGACCAGTGGATCATATCGTGCTAGTGCTCCTCCGGTCTGAAACCTCCAAATTGTATACCAAATATCTTTCTCAGAGTTACTAGCTAGGGAAGTAAATGTATTATTTGTTGGGGTATTTATTATAGAGTACTGTATCTCACTTCCTGATTGGCTAGAATCAAAAGATGTAATCTTGTTTCCTGTAAAGTCGTTTACTAGAATATTCTTGCCTTCAATTACTATTTTCTGAGGAAAGGTCTGGCCTGTTTGGGAAAGTGGATATTTGAAACTGGTAAAGTTAATCCTATCAAACTTCCAGATGACATCATGTGCTTCATCTGTATACCAGATATTTCCATCTGATGTTGAAGCAATTCCCCACATCATGGATTGATCGCCTTTTGGCCACCGATCATTTTGATACTCGGTAAAAATTTTGGAGGAAGGATCAAACTTTGCAATATTTCCTGTATTGTATTGGGTAAACCAGACGATTCCAGAAGAGTCTGTAGTAATTGCTAGAGGCTGAGCACAATAAGTTGGCAATTTGAACTCAGTAATGTATTTGTTAGATTTCGTAGAATTGGTTCCACAAAAAGTCACGCGGTCCTTTACTGGATAGTTATCTGCTGGAGTTCCAGTCAAAGATACTTCTGGAGTCTCTGGTTCTTCATTTGTAGGGGGAGGACTGAGGCTATTTAATGAGAGAGCTATGGTTGAAGTTAAAAGAATCACACCAAAAAATGCTGCAACCATGAGCTGTTTTGCCTTTTTCTTCACAAATGGCAGACAAGTTTTCCTTGTTATATCTTATTTCATTAGAAATTGTAAGCAATCTCTAAAAGTTATACCATAGTGATTAAGCTACGAAAGTATCACTAGCTGGATGCATTGTACTATTAGCTTTAGGAATAGCAAATGCGTACGGTTCATGGCCATCACTTGAGGATGCAGGAGAAAACATTGTTCCAATAGATGTTGGCATTCAAGTTCCTGATCTAGTAGAGGTTAGAAAAGGTGAATCCGTACAAATTCCAGTAACTATCACATTTGGTACAAATACAGATTCTAATGTTAAGATGGCAATAGTGGCTGATGGAGAGGAAGGAACCTTTTTCGCAACAGGGAAAGTAATTCTACCTGATGGATTTACTGCAACAAAAACAGGCAGTGAGAGTTGGCGTGGTGCTTTTGCAGATTCAATACATCTAAAAATATTTTTTGAACTTACTCCTTCATGGGATGTCAACAAGGGAAATTATACTCTTGCTGTTGCATCAAGTAATCAGAATAGTGCAGTTTCAAAATATTTCAAGATAAGTGTTCTAGACAACCTTAATGTAGGATTTCCTAAAACTAACGTTACAGAAATTTATCATCTCAAGGGCAACTTTTACTCTCCAGAAAGAAAACTTGAATTTCATAACTTCAAGATTCCATACAAAATTTCAAATGCTACCATTGAAAGAATCAATGTTGATCAATTAAGTGAATCATCTGTTGTAAATATCGAAAGTTTTGGAGATGGTTTACTCGACGTGGCTATTCCACGTAATCTGTTTGACCAAAAATCTAACTTTACGGGTGACTTGATAGATGATCAACTATATGTTTTCATTGATGAAAGAGAAGCAAAGTTCACCGAGCTTAAAACACCGTGTTTTAGAAATTTGTCCATACCATTCCCAGATAAAACTAAAGTTATAGCAATTGCAGGGGTAAATTATTTGATGGGGCCTGAACCTTTTGCATCAGACGTTTCTCCAATCTATCTTGTAACAAACAGTAAAAATTATACAAAAGGTGACACGATTGCAATTTTTGGTTGCACATCACTAAATATCAACGAGGAAAAAATGAATCTTGATATCATAGATCCTGATGGCAGAAATTTGACAAGCAGAACAATCATTCCAAATTTGGATGGGACATTCTTATACAAACTTGATACAAAAAATGAATTTGCAACAGATGGAGATTATTCGATAATAGCTACTTTTGGCAACCATACAAACACTCGTACCGTTACAGTGCCTGAATTTCCCCTTGCATTTCTTGTGCTAATGATAAGCGTTAGTGGATCAATATTGTTCATGCACAAAGTGGGTACAAAATTAAGCCCACGGTGATGCAGAATCGCATCTGATTCTAAACTATCACAGATTGTAAGAAAAACAATTTTTGCCAAATAAACTTCAAAAAAGTTGATCGCTTACCACTAGTCTACTAAGAAAAGATACGCAGAGTTTTATAATTATGGATAAAAGCTCTAGCACACGGCTTTGTATGAGATTGAGAATACACGTATGGCATCATCTACCAATAAGGTATCGATAAGATTACCAAATGCTACCCTGGGGGTACTGAAAAAAAAAGGCAGTCGAAAAAGACCTCCCGCTAAGCTCACTAATGGTAAAAATCCTAAACGAAAATGTACTTTTTGACATACATCTCAAACCTCTACCTTATGTTATTCTGTCCCAAGTCTTGTTTGAAGAGATCATTAAAACAATGACCGTTTCCCAAATTGATAAGGTAGCCTCAATGGGTCCTAGTATAGTCACAAGATTATTTCAAATTTCAAGATGGGAATATGATATTGACTCTGTAATTGAAAATTATTTTATGATGATATCAAAATATTGTGGATTGTTCCAGTTTAAAAAACAGGTGCAACACAATCATTATCATCTTGTTTTTGAAACAAAGCTTGGCACAAAGTGGGAAAAGTTTCTTTCAATGTTTGTAAGATCAATCTTGGAATCAATGAGAATTCACATCGATCGTGAATCAATCAATGATGGAATAATAATTTTTGAATTTGTCAAGAGAGATTTTTGAATTGATTTGTTTGTATTTGTCTGACATTGTCGGTCACTGTCCGTCAATGCCGGACATTGTCTCCTACAGACCTATATGTAAAGTCAAGAATGGAAATGACAATGACAATGAAAAACGACAAGAAACAACTAAGTTTAGCATTAATGACACTTAGCATCATTGTGTTAGCTGTAGCATCTAATAGTGATGCCTTAGCTACATCACAAGAGAATATAATGGTAAAGACTAGTGGAACTTCCTTCAAACAGGGAGAACCGATTACTATTATCGCTATTGGTGAAAGTACATTGGATACTCCTGTCAAATTGACTAAAACTCAAACAGAGGCCGCCGCTTTAGAAGGACCTTGTGGAGTCAATTACTTCAATATTGCATTCATTCGAGGTGCTTATCCATCAATTAATACGTATGAAGAGCTGTTGGGGTTAAAAGGAAGTTATTTGAACGTAGAAAATCCCTATTCTGATAGCAAGCTTCCATGTAACGGCATTAATAAGAAAAGTGTGATATCAGCGGAAATATCACCAAAAAAGAGTGTAGAAGTGTCAGATGATCAAGTGGCAAAATTAACTCCAGCAATGAAAAATGGATTATTTGATAATCAAAAGCCAACTACCACACATTCAGACGCATTTCTAATTTATCAGGAAGAAGATGGTGGTACACTAGAGCAGCAAACCGAGCTTCTTTATTCTCTTATTGACATAACTCAATATTATGATAGAGATGTGGTTATAGAATCAATTGAACCTCCAGAAGGTTTTGAAACTGCTACAAAAATATACAGAAGTAGTCATGTTTTCGAATCAGGAGATTATACAATAGTTGCCTCGACTTTGTCTGGCTCAATAAGCAAACCTATAGTTATAACAATAAATCCTAACGATGGAATTATCCAAAGTGGATTCTTAGGTGAAAACTTAGGAATCTACACTTTGGCATCAGTTGTAGGCGGAGGAGGAATTGGACTAATTGAGCTAGTTAGATCATCGCAACTGGCAAAAGTGAATAAAATCTCAAGAGTAGACAAAAAATCAATTCGTAAGGTCTTTTTTGCAATTTTAACAATTACCGTATTCTCGGGATTGGTTACTCCAATAACCTCATTTGCAGCTACTTGGGATCAAGGGGCACAAGGAATCAAAGTATCAGGTACTACCACTTCATTCAACGTTGCCACTCTTCAAGATGATTTCTTTGGAGTGGACTATGGTGGTACAGGTGCCTCTAGAGGTGAATCGACTCAGAACAATGCATTTCTGAGTGGTCAAACTGTTGGAACAAATTACATGTGGTCTCAAGCTATAGCGGAATCGTACGCTCCTGCAGGAACTACTTACTCATCGTATACCTGCACAACTCAAAGTGGCACGTACACTTGTAAAACCCCAAGTCAGATAATGGTCAAAGGCTCACATCAACTTCAGACTGATGAAGGATTCTTCCCATTCTACTGTCCATCAGGATGGACACGGGTAAATGGCTCCCACTGCTATAAGATAAATGAATCTGCGGAAATGTCAAAAAGCATAGGATCTGCCAGCAAAAAGAGATTTGATCTGAATGTTTACCATACACTCCAGTCAGATGGTAAAGTTGATACCCGTATGAAAATGCGCACTTGCACAAGTCATTTATCAAGCTCTTGTGGTGCATACTCAGACATCTTTAATCCTGCACCAAGTGAAACATTAACAAGTTCAAACCAGTACTTCTTTTGTGATACAGTGGAATCTTTGACCCATTGTCCATCAAGTGCTTCTGTAGGGTGGGAAGGGGATCAAATATTTAGACCGCTTACTGGAACGTATGTTGAACATTCATACACAATAGATAGTTCAGCTACAGAATCCTACAAAGTTGGGAATATTGCACCATCAGAGTCAAATGATGACATTTGTTGGTGGACTACAATAACTGATCCGGGTGGATCTAATCCAGCATACAAATCTACATACAAATACAATACGGCATCACAGTGCCACAGCTAAATACGAATTGTTCCATCAATGGAACTATCCACCTTTTTATTTTAATAAGTGAACGGTACAAGTGATAAAAATATTGTAGAAAAGTATTAACTTTTTTTTATTTTATTTCCTTTATTTTTAATTTACCTAAATCTATAACCATTACTTTCTCGTAATCCGGAACTATTTTTTCTTCTCCCTCATCTGTTTGAATTATTACGGGTGCCACTTTCACTTTTATGTTCACTATATCTCCTATCTTCCAAGGTAAATCACCGAGAGTTGATCCAGCCCATTTTTTTGGTTGGTTCGCTAATTCAAGTGTCGTAGGACTAAAACTTCCATCATCTAATTTTTTTAAACAAAAAATCCCATTGCAAATATAATATCCTAATAGATGTATTGGTTCTTGAGAATAATATCTGAACCATAAAACATCTTGTTGTTGTATTGATTTTTCTTTTATGTGTGAAGATTCCTCGGGGGAATAAGCTACTATAGCTTGGATTCCATACGGGTTGTTTTTATTGCTAAAAGCAAAATCAAAATCAATTATGGTCAAACCAGATATAGCGAGTAAAAACAAAAGTAATCCTGTTACTAAGAATGGAAATGTGATAATTGCTATTCTGGGAGATCTACTTTTCATATGTTGTTTATTCACCCGTTGATATAATATCTTAACTTACCTGTAGATTAAAACCACATTTTTATAGCAAGTTTTAAAAACCTTTATCTCTTATTCTACAAAAGCTTTAGATCTTTTGTAACTTTGTCTACCATTGTTTCCGGTGCTGGTCCAATTGAAATGCAAGTAACTGTACCTGGTGATATTTGTGTATGTCCAGCATCTGTCACCTCTGACCAAGGAAGATCTAAAGATATTGCATGTTTTTTTACCTGATCCAGTTGTTCAAGACTAGACACCTTGACAACAACTTTTTCCTGACCTGCCACAATCCATTCCTTGTACCAATCTGGTTTTGATTTTCGCACATGTTCTGCTCCTAAAACGCAAGCGTGTCCGACTTGAGCAGCAATCTTTCCTGCGCCCATGTCAAGATCTTTTCTTACAACAATTACTTGTTTGATCAAACCCATTAATGCTTTACAAGTAATAGAGTATGTTAAACTTTTGAATTGAAATAAATAATTGCTAACAAATTATAGCATGATGGATTATGATGTAATAATCGCAGGTGGTAGTGTATCTGGACTATTATGTGCAAGAGAGATTGCACAAAAAGGTTACAGGGTCTTGGTTTTAGAAGAAGACTATGAGATTGGCACTCCGGAACATTGTGGCGGTGTAGTAAGCATTTTAGGAATAGAGGAACTTGGAGTGATACCAACGAGAGGAACTCTAGAAAACAAAATAGGTTCTGCATACATCATCTCACCATCAGGCAAGAGCTTTACACTAGATGCCAAGGCACAAAAAGTCGTAGTACTAGACAGACGAGACTTTGACAAACAGATAGCGCGCCAGGCCAAAAACAATGGCGCAGAGATTCACGTTAGAACATCTGTCCAAGAAACTGACGGCAACAAAGTAAAGACATCGGAAGGAGATCTTACATGCAAGGTAATTGTTGATGCACGTGGCGTCTCTTCATTAATTAAAAGAGACAGAGATGGGATACTTCAATCTGCCCAGTATGAAGTTTATGCAGACTGGATAGAAAAAGACAGAATCGAAGTTTATTTTGATCAAGAAAAATATCCCGGTTTTTTTGCTTGGATTATCCCTACGCATTCTGACATTGCAAAGGTTGGTGTTGCAGGTAAGGGAATAAACACCGCAGCGGCACTTGAAAACTTTCTTTTACAAAAAGGAAAGCATTCTGTGGTGCGAAAGATCTTTTCACCTATATGGATAAAGGGTCCAATTGAAAATTTTGTGGAAGAAAATACTATCACAATAGGTGATGCTGCAGGACAGTCAAAGCCAACGACTGCAGGAGGAATATACTCGTGCGGTCTTGGGGGTATTCTTGCTGGTAGATCGATATCGAAATATCTAGAATCTGGAAATAAATCTGATCTATTAGAATATCAAAAGGCTTGGTCTGAAAAATTTGGTCTTGAATTTCAAAACATGCTTCTTGCAAGAAAAATCTTGGAAAGACTAGACAACAAAGCAATAGACAAGATGTTTGAATCAGTAACCCCGCAGATCTTAGGGGAGATCTCAAAAGAAGGAACTTTTGATTTTCACACTGCCTCACTTGCCAAACTTCTTGGTGTAAAGGGATCGCTTAAGACAGTTCAAGCAATTTTGGGAAGTGAATTTAGACGACTCTTGACATGAGATAAAGTGCAATTAATAAGCAAGGTATAAATTCGGTTTTTAATCAGAGCTGAACATGTCATCATCAATTTCATTACCAGTATGTAGCTCGTGCCACCGAACTATAATGCCTAATGATAAATGTGTTAAATTCAACTGCCCAGAATGTGGATCTGTACTTTTGTGGAGATGTGAAAGCTGCAGAGAAGCCGCACGAAATTACGAATGCAGTTCATGTAAATTTAGTGGACCATAAAATGGCGCGATTATTACTTAAAGCAAAAATTCTTCCTACAGGTACAGAAATAGATCTAGATGGTGTAGCCAAAATGATCGGCTCTTCACTAAAGGATGAGATCAAGCTTTCAAAATACACAAAAGAGCCACTAGCTTTTGGTCTCTACTTTATTAACGCAGAATTTTCCCTAGACGATAAGGAAGGACAGATGGACTCGCTTGAAAACGCAGTCAGATCGGTAGAAGGTGTAGGAGAGTTTGAAGTCTTGGGAATGAGTCGAGCCTCTGTTGATGTAAAGTAGGTGTCATTATGGTAAAAAAAGAAGAACCACTGCAGATGCGTGTGGGAGAAGCAAAACAACGTGACGTAGGAAAAAGGCGAGCAAGAATAGAGCCTGAAGCCATGGAATTTCTTCATGTAGAACCAGGTGACATGGTTGAAATTTTGGGGAAAAGGCCAAGCTGTGCTATAGTGTGGCCAACAGATGATGATGACAAAGAACCAGACATGATACGAATAGACGGACAGACAAGAAAAAATGTTGGTGTTTCAGTTAATGATCTAGTCACTGTAAAAAAGATTGTTGCAAAACCTGCAAAAAGTGTTGTATTGATGCCAGTGAATGGAAATGTCACAGTGGACAAGGAGTTTACTGACTTTGTAAAAAATAGACTCAAAGGACTACCTCTGTCTGAAGGAGATGAGATTTCTGTTATGATTCTTGGAAACTCGATGGACTTTAAGATTCACAAAATCTCACCAAAGAGCGTTGTAAAGATTGAACGTGGAACAGTACTGACTATACTATCAGAAACATCTGTCGAGAAAAAAATTCGTGTTACATATGAAGAGATTGGTGGACTAAAGGCGCAAACAAAGAGAATGCGCGAAATTGTGGAGCTTCCACTACGACACCCCGAAGTCTTTTCCAGGTTTGGGATAGAGCCGCACAGTGGAATCTTACTTTATGGTCCACCTGGATGTGGAAAAACTTTGATTGCCAAAGTACTTGCAAGTGAATCTGAAGCAAACTTTTTTTCTATAAACGGACCAGAAATCATGAACAAGTATTACGGAGAGACAGAGGCAAGACTGCGTGACATTTTCAAAGAAGCCAAAGAAAATTCTCCTAGTGTAATTTTCATAGATGAAATTGATGCCATTGCTCCAAAAAGAGAAGAAGCATATGGTGATGTAGAAAAAAGAGTGGTTGCACAACTATTAGCATTGATGGATGGCCTAACAGAAAGAGGGCAGGTAATTGTCCTTGGTGCAACAAACAGACCTGAAAGTGTAGATCCTGCCCTGCGAAGACCGGGAAGATTTGATAGAGAGATTGAAATCTCTGTGCCAAACGCAGATGGCAGACTAGAGATCCTACACATCCACACAAGAGGAATGCCACTTGATGAAGATGTGGATCTAAAGACACTTGCTGCAGAACTTCATGGATACACCGGAGCTGACATTAAATCACTTTGTAGGGAAGCTGCAATGAAAGCGCTTAGAAACTATTTCCCAGAGATTGATGTAGAGACTGAAAAAATTTCATCTGATATTTTGCATTCAATGAAAGTAAGCTTGCAGGACTTTCATGATGCGATGCACGAGATAGTTCCAACTGCGATGAGAGAGTTTTATGTAGAGAGCCCAAAGGTGTGGTGGAAAGATGTTGGCGGACTGGATGATGCGAAAAGAACTCTGCGCGACAACTTGATAACAGCAATAAAAGAACCTGGAAAGTTTCAAAAGATGGGAATCAAACCGCCAAAGGGTGCACTGCTTTATGGTCCACCTGGATGTGGAAAGACTTTGCTTGCACGAGCTCTTGCAACTGAAAGCGGTGCAAACATGATTTTAGTGCGAGGACCTGAAGTCATGTCAAAATGGGTGGGAGAATCAGAAAAGGCAGTACGAGAGATCTTTAGAAAGGCCAAGACATCATCACCATGTATAGTAATATTTGATGAGCTTGACTCGTTTGCAAGAACAAAGTCAGGTGAAGACGGTGGAGTTGGCGAGAGACTCCTTAGTCAGCTCTTGACAGAAATGGAAGACAGCGGAGCTTCTAGAGTAATGGTAGTTGGAATTTCAAACAGACCGGATTTAATTGAAACTTCTTTACTGCGACCAGGAAGGCTGGATCTAATATTGTACATCCAAGCTCCAGATGAAAGAGGAAGACTGGAAATAATTAAAATTTTAACAAGACAGATGCCACTTTCTAATGATGTTGATCTAAAAGAGATTGCAGTGGCGACAAAAAATTACAGCGGTGCTGATCTAGTTGCAATATGCAGAGAATCCGCGGTACACGCGATGCAAAACGATGCTTCTAAAATAGGTAGCGCAGACTTTGCCGCTGCACTAAAGATTGTCAAACCATCAATTACCAAAGTTGTTGACGAATGGTATGGCACAATAAAAGAGAATATATCATACGCCATTCCAAAACCAATCGATAAGACATTTTACGGCTAAACATGAATCTACCAATAAAAAATATTGTATATGAGAAGATTAAGGAATCTGGGTCTCTCACAGACTCGGAACTCTCCAAAGTTCTAGTAAAAGCAGGAATAGTTCTTCCTGAAGACGAGTTTAACAAGACCTTGCTTGACTTGGAAATATACGGTCTGGTCAAAGTAGGCTGGCTAACAAAGGATGAACGCAGAATCGAGGTTGTAGAAAAACAAGAAGAAGAGGACGAGGTTGAATCTCAGAATCGTGAAAGCCTAGAGCGCGACTATGAAGCTGGATTCCCTGGCGTAGAACAAGATCAAGAAGTCTGATCAGATTCTAAAATGAAATGCAGCATCAAGAGCTATTGCTACAAATATTATTGTAAGATAAGGTGCAGTAACTTTGTATGCTTTCCAGGCAAATTCTGATGTTGGATTTTTTGTAAGTTTGTAATGATATACAAACAGCAACCCGCCAGAGATTGCAGCAATTGTTAGATAGACCAGACCTAATCCAAATGTATAAAGCATTAGAGAATACGGCAACAAGATCGCAGTATTTATCAAAATATAATTTGATGTCTTTTGCATTCCGATCAAGACTGGAAGCATGGGGACCTTTGCTTCTGCATAATCATCTCTTATCTTCATAGCTAAACACCAAAAGTGAGATGGAGTCCATACAAAGACTAGGATTCCAACAAGTGCACCAAGCAAATCCATGGAACCTGTTGCAGCTGACCACCCTGCCATGGATGCAGCACTTCCTGCAAACCCTCCAATTACTATATTTGAAGAATTGGTTCTCTTAAGCCATGCAGTATAGACAATAACGTAAAAGAAAATTCCTAATGCGATAAAAAATGTAGAAACAAGATTTAGTGTGATTCCTGCATAAATGACTGAAGCTGCGCTAACTGCCAAACCATAAACTAGAACGCCTTTTGCAGACATTCGACCAGATGGAATGGGTCTAGTACTTGTGCGTTTCATGAGAGGATCGATGTCCTTGTCGTAGTAATGGTTTAGAGCACTAGAACCTGCTGAAGCAAGAGCTCCTGCTATTATGATATGCAACATTCCCCAGTTGTTTAACTCGGGGCCAATTAGCTTGCTTGCAGCATACATGGACGTTACTGCAGTAATCACAAGAAGAATCACAATCCGAGGCTTTGAAATTTCTAAGATCTCTTTTAATCCCAACTCTATGTTAGCAGTTTTGTTAGGAATTTAATTTCTTCGAAGTTTGCCATTTCTGGTTCAAAAGGATTATTTATCTGACTTCTTGCATCTACCACAAATGAGCGACTGGGATCTTATGATGCCTGGAATGGGTCTTACTGCAATAGGACTAGCAGGCGTTGTGATCTCGTACGCTGGCATTGCTAAAACCTTCATAGACGGAATGCATGCCTTGACAGGACTTACAATGTTTATTGGTCTGATATTTCTAGCAGCTGGAATACTAAACGGTGGGGTCTCTACAAGCAACCGAGCCAAAGCTACTACTCTTGTTATCTTTGGAATTGCAGGCTCTTTTGGAGCTGCTGCGTTTACACTGACTTCGGTCACTACCTTACCAACATTTGCCGGAGTCTTACTTGTTATAATAATTCCAACAATAGTGATAGCTTATGCAGCCATGAAAGTGCCGCAATATGCCAAACCAATCTCTGTGATATTTATCTTCGCAGCGGGGGCTGGGATTGCATCCTTTGTAACACTTGGATTTGTAGGCCCAGGTGCACAATTTACATTAGAGCCTCCAGTAGAGGAAACAGAACAACCAGTAGAAGAACCGCCTGTTGTTAATGCAATACCAGTTGAGATACTGGCGGGTGCCTCTGTTCCAGACAATCCTGATTATCTCCCAGACATACTAACTGTCTCAAAAGGAGACGTAGTAGAATGGACAAATAATGATAATGTAATGCACACAGTTACTAGTCAAGCAGACATTGGAGAAACATTTGATTCAAGTATAATCGATGCTGGTAAAAAATACCAGCTTGACACTGCAGATATTGCAGCTGGAGAATACTCGTACTTTTGTACAGTACATCCTTTGATGGTAGGAACTCTTGTGATAAAAGAGCCGACTACACAAGTTACTTCCAAAGTAAGTATTCCAATAGGAGCGATGACACCAAGTGATGGACAGATATACTATGATCCAGCAGAAATTACTGTATCCCCTGGAACCATCGTAGTTTGGTCAAATGATGACACCGCAGCACATACAGTAACCAGCGGAGATCCAAATGTGGGTGCAACAGGAGAATTTGATTCAGGAATTTTTGCAGCAGGAAAAACATTTGAACACAAGTTTGACTCTCCAGGAACTACGGATTATTATTGTCAAGTTCATCCATGGATGACAGGCAAAGTCACTGTGCAGTAGAATTACATTGCAACAAACCATAATAATTTCCAAGGATCATGTCGATATTCTATCCAGTCATGCAAAAAATACATCTCCAAACGAATCGTGTGCTTTATTGTTTGGAAAAATTGAAAATGACACAATCAAGGTAAAAGACATTTTTTTAACAAAAAACATGGAAAACTCTCCAGTAAATTTTACTATATCAAATGATGAACTCATACGAGGATATCAAGAAGCAGAGAAAAGAGAACTAGATGTAGTTGGAATATTTCACTCCCATCCAGGCTCTGAAGCCTATCCGTCTATGACAGACAAGAAATTCATGGAGATAAATCCCGTACCTTGGATAATATTTTCAAACAAGACTGGACAGCTCAATGCATACATCTTTGAGACAAAATTAGAATCGATAGAAATCTCTACTGGATGAATTATTTGTGAATGCTTTTTTTGTGCCTCTCATAATGTTCCTTGTCAGCAAAGGTCACATTACAATCCTTACATTTGAAAGTAGATCCAAGGTGCCACAATCAAATTACTATACACGTCATAACGTAAAAGGATTCTTCTGATATGTCATCTGGGTCTCATAAAAGTGACTCTCATTCCATCTGGAACGTCTTTTAGAAACTTTTTGTCACTTTTTATCTTGCCTATGATGTTGACTGGAGAATATGGTCTGATCTCACCTTTCTTTCCTATCGGTGTTGGTCCAAAAAAGAGACATACTGCCTTTCCTTGTGGCCAATAAGCTACATCCATCAATTCTACCAAAGATTTTGCATTCTCTTCTCCTACTGCAACCGGAATTTCGTCAGTGTAAAGCTCTTCTCCCCAAGAATTTATTGCAACAGTAAAAGGCAAACTGTCCATGAGGTTTTTGACAGTGACTGGCGAATCTGAATCGTCTAATTCTAAATCCATAGTCTTGATTTTTGGAAAATCAACTGTAATTATATATTTCATGATTCATCTAGTGATTTGAATTAAATATCCCTTCTTGAAAATAACATGCATGGACATTCACGTATACGACACATATGTAGAGGCAAAGGATGGTCACACAATGCACTTTGATGTTATTACAGATGTCAAAGATCATAAAAAGGCAATAGAGTTTGCAAAAGAATGGCTAAAGACAGTAGGAGAAAGCGATGCCAAAGTCACAACCGAAGAGTGCCAATTTTGCCATACTCAAGGTGCACCTGAGCCAATAGCGAATCAAATTCGCACAAATGGATACTTCATCCAAAAGATGGAAGGCTGTCCATAAACTATTTTTTAATTTCTTTCTGGAAATCTTTTTAGAATCATCTTTAGGATCTATTGTGATGGAGAAAAAAGAGTCCTATGTAAAACTAACAGTAGAAGGAGAAAAAAAGACTCTATGGATTTGCGGTTGTTTTGAGACAGTAGATGGATTTTTCAAATTCTGCAAAGAACACGACAATACCATAAGAAAGACAATCGAGGCACAAATTGACGAGCTTGATATGACTATAGTAATTGACGAAAAAAAACCCTAGTGAACCAGGACAAGTAATCCTACAAATGCAGATACGAAGACGATAGCTACTGTATTTAACAACTTGATTACTGTGTTCAGTGCAGGTCCTGCAGTGTCTTTATACGGGTCTCCAATTACATCGCCTACAATTGTAATCTTGTGTTCCTCAGTTCCTTTACGACCTTGGATCTCTACATATTTTTTGGCATTGTCCCAAGCTCCTCCAGTGTTTGCCAGGTGATATGCCAAGAAGATTCCTGTGACAACTGCGCCCATAAGTAATCCTGCTACTGCTGTTGGTCCTAAAAGAACACCAAGAATTATTGGCGCAATAATTGTAAGTGTTGCTGACTTCCATAACTCTCTAAGTGATGCAACTGTTGCAACATCGACACACTTGGCATACTCTGGTTTTTCTTTGCCAGTAAGAATGTCTGGATGCTCTTTAAACTGTCTTCTGACTTCCTCGACCATCTTTCCTGCAGCTCTTGAAACTGCGGCAATTAGCTGGCTTGTGATAAAGAATGGCAAGAGGCCTCCAACAAGCAATCCGATAATAACTGCTGGATTTGAGAGACTGTAATCAAATGTGAAATCAAATATCTTTCCTGCTTCATACTGGAAAGCTTGGATCATTGCTAATGCAGCAAGGCCAGCACTTGCGATTGCAAATCCTTTAGTTACTGCCTTTGTAGTATTTCCAACTGCATCTATCTCGTCTGTAACTTTACGGTTTTCTTCTCCCATTCCTGTCATCTCTACAATTCCTCCAGCATTGTCACTGATTGGACCAAATGCATCTATGGAAAGTACAATTCCTGCAAGAGAAAGCATTGCCATGGCAGTAAGTGATGTACCAAAAATTCCATAAATTAGAGCCTGAGAAGGATCTGGTGCAGCAGATGAAGCTATTGCAAATGACAATCCAAGTGCGACAACAATTGCAATCATGAATGGTCCAGTAGAACGCATTCCTTGTATGATTCCCATGAGTGTAAGTGAAGCATATCCCCACTTGGCAGACTCGGAAATTTCTTTGACTGGTTTAAATCTGTAACTAGTAAAAGTATCAGTGATTCTTTGAATTATTGGTACAAGAATTACTCCAACTACAGTGGTCCCAAACAGTGCGTACGCAAGTGGGGACTGGCCCATAAACAATTGGGTAAAGACGAAATTAAGCGCGATAGCAATTGCAGCAGAAACATAAAAAGCTCGATTCAGAGGTTTCATAACATCTGTCATCTTTCTTGGCCCAATGGTTGCAGTGCCAATAATTGATGCAATAAGTCCTGATGCGCCAATCAATATGGGGTAGAGCAAGTTTTGTGGAGTGCCAATCAAGGCTGCTAAAAGTAATGAAGCAAGCATGGTAACAATATAAGATTCGTAAATATCAGAGCCCATTCCAGCTGCATCGCCAACATTATCACCAACATTGTCTGCAATCGTTGCTGGGTTTCGTGGATCATCTTCTGGAATGTTAGCCTCTACCTTGCCAACCAAGTCTGCACCCATGTCTGCAGCCTTTGTGAAAATTCCACCACCGACTCTGATAAACAACGCAATAAGACTAGCACCAATACCAACACCAGCAATTGTGATTGGATCTGGAAATGCAAAATAAAGTAATGTAATTGCTAAAAGTGCCATGGCGGGAACTGCAAGTCCGACAGTTGCTCCTCCTCTAAAGGCCAGGGCAAACGTGTGGCCCAATCCTTTTCCTGAGGCATTTGCTGCACGAACTGCAGCCTTTACTGTAATCTTTAGTGAGATTAGTCCTGCAACTGCAGACAAGCCTGCACCTACTGCAAAGGCAATGCCGTTTGAAAATCCAATAGCCCCACCTATTATAACCGCTAAACCTATCGCAACTGGAATGACAATCTTAAACTCTCTTCTCAAAAATGCCATCGCTCCTACTTTGACTGCGTTTGAGATCTCAAGCATCTGTTGAGTTCCTGGGGGTTGTTTTGAAACCCAGAATGCAAAGAATGCAGCAACAACAAATGAAACAATAGCCGCGCCTATTGGTATCATTAGGTCTTGCAGGAGCATTTGTTAAATTTGCCTATTTGCGGTAAATATAAACCATCTCTGGCTAGATCTTACTTTCTTTTCTTGTAAGGAGCAAACGTTTTTCCTGCCAGTCCTTGCCTTACTAACTTGTTGAATCTTTTTCCATGGCTCAGATATGGAAATCTTAGGTGTACAAGTTCATGTACAATGGTGTTTTCTAAAGCTTTTTCGTCTGGCAATTTTCTTGTGTTCAAAAAGATCATGTTGTGCTGCATGTAGGATACACCATAATACTTGTATGCTGAGGTTCTTCTTCCCTCTGTCATATTTTTTGGCATCTCAAGTACTTCTCTTGTGGTAAAAAGCACTCTGGGTTCTTGGATTCCGAATCTGTTTGCGTAAATGCCTGTCTTTTCAAGGATTCTGAATCTTAAACTGTCATCAAGCTTCAATGCATTTTTTCAAATAATAATGGCTTAATCACAATTGTCAAATGTTGTCTTCGAGCTTGTTTATTTTATTTGTAATCAAAAAAAGGATGAATTTTTGAGTTTTGAAGCTTTGAAAATGACTTGTTTTACCATTCTAACATGTATGCATCAAATGCCAATACATTTTTTTGTTCCCAGGATACCAGAGTTTTTCCATTTTTATATTTTATAACTGGCAATGTAGAGGCATATTCTTTCTGTCCTAATTCCGGAACAATCTTGAGAACTCTTTGCTTTAGTCCAACCTTATTTGAGATATTAAGTAAGTATCTGAATCTCTTGCAGTCTGATGAAAATTTGTACATGTAGCTCCTAAATGGCTCCTCCCAATCCCACTCTAATTTTAGAAATTTCGTACTTCCTGGTTTGATAGGTTTGTCAAGCCTAACGTTGAACTCTTTATGTTTTGGTTCTCTGTCATCCAAATCTTGTATCTTGAGTTTCTTTCCCTTGCTATCAGTTATACTTACATGCAAGTCTACAAAGTTTTTGGCAGTATCACCATCAATGTTGTAATGGATTAGGTCTCTTGACTCTTTTGAAACGTTAATCAGAATCCAATTCTGAGTATGATGTGTCATCATTGTCTTTGGATTCTTTACATCAAGAATTAGTTCTACTTTTTCAAACTCAAAATACTTTGGAACAACAGCAGGTTTCGTTGGAGGATTTCGATTTCCAAACTTTCCTTCTTCATAAATGTTGAATAGATCAATATCTCCTTCCCATTTTACTTGATATTTTCCAATAGGATGCATTATTGCTTTATACTCTGGAGTTAATCTTCCAAGAACTTTGGCTACGCTTTCCGAAGTAAGTATGTGCATTTTTTCCCCAAGATCCATAATGCGTCTTGCCATTATGATTCCTGGACCCCAAACAGTGTGATTTCCATTGAGGTCTTTCATAAAATATACAATACCCGATTCGATTCCACTTCTAATGTACACTTTGTCTTTTTGTGACTGTGATTGGTTGTATTTGCTCAAAAGAGAATGTAATTCTAATGCCAGAGTTAACGGGCTTTCTATAGAATCTTTAAACCCAATTGCGTAACCATCTCCAGAGGGCTGGACCAGTAGAGATTTTGGATCTTGCTTTTTGTAATATTCTGTTTTAGAAATTAATTCGTTTAAAACCATTATCTTGTGAACTTGTTCTCTTGTTGTGATCTTTGGGTTAGAGCTTGCCACAACATCTGTGTAAAACCAGTGCATGTGTTCTAGTGGAGGTAAATTTGATGGTCTAGGATTAGACGAGGAAGAATCAGTAATGGAATTAAAAATATGTGAAATGAAGCGTAAAGGACTCTTTTTTAGGATTTCAATGGTAGTCATAACAGGCCTGATTCCTTTAACATGCTGTCTTTTGGCTTCTCGACGGAGCCAATCCTTTCCTACATTTTGGCCTTCCATGTATTCCAAGATTGTTAAAATCTTTGAGAATCTGTCTTGGTTTCTAATCTTGTGCCCAAAATTATTTTTAGCCAATTAGGAAATTATGGAAATAGTGTGTTATAAGGAATTTTCAAAAGATTGAAAAATAAAAGATGTGTGGCAACAAAGTAGATTCATTTTTTCAATTAATGCATAAGATAACTCAACCATAATGGCTGTTTCTTTACAGTTTTAGTTCTGCGATGTGGTTTGTGGAACTCTTGTAATTATATTCTACCGTTGTCTTATTTTTTCAAGAAATTCTTTTATGCCGTCTTCTTTAGCAAATCTCTCTAAATTTTTCACTAAAGACTCGGTAAGAACATGATATGAACCATCAAAAACATATCTTAACACATCAACCAAGTATTCTGGCCTTTCAAAGCATTCTGAAATTTCACAGCGATATTTTTCATATAGGCTACGGTTGACCATGTCAAACGCTTCAGGTCCTGACTCAAGGAGTGTTCTATTTAGAACATAAAGGACCACTGCTTTTTTCAATTTATATCCGCTGAATTCGAGTTGTTTAGATGATGGAAGATTTTCCTGTACTTTCTTATCATGATCTAAGCTAACTCCTGTTTGCATGCTAATTCAATCTTTTATTTGCGTGATAAAAAGAAAAGAAATGCTTTCAAAAAATGCAAATATTTAGCTTTGTTAGAAATTGGATTATTATCTGTCCTTGAGGATATTTGTATCATGATAAAAGGCGGTGAAATTAGCTAAATGGAACATGCTTATGGTGGTAGCGGTGGTACTATTTTATAGAATTAACCAAGATTTTCTAATAATTGTTTTTAATTGATCTGTTGTTACAATTTGGCACTGATTTTCTAGAGAAAGTGGTATCTAATTGATCTACTAATATTTTATGGTCTTCATTTCAAATAATTATTAAAACAATAAACTGAGATAAATGGAAATTTGTACCAGGACAAAAAAAAGGATTTTAGAAAATCATTGCTAAGGGATTATCATAATGGGATGATTTATGATGGAACTACCAATTGCTCCATTATAGCTTGCCCAAATGGAATCTCCATTATGCGTACGATTTCTTGATCCTTCTCGTGTAGCGTCAGAAAATCCACTGACTAAATTCAATACGTTTCCAGATTGAAAAATACCCGTACTGTCACCAGTCTCACGAAGTTCAAAAATAATACCTACAGGATTTGTAGTAGATGATAACCTTGCTAATATTATTTCCTGGTTATCATTATCCAAATTAGACGATGAATCAATGACAGTAACTATTGCAATATCATTTACTTCATACGTAGGATGTTCGAAACTTATGGTCGCGGTAGAATTACGACCTACTAGATATGGGATATTTTCATATGTTGTGGATGCGATCTCAAATTGCGCTATGACATTATCAATTTTTGATAATATCATTTGAAGATCAGTATTATTGTTGTCTATCCACATTATTGCATTATCTCTGGTTTTCAATAACTTGTATACGGCACTATGCAAATCATCCTGACTGACAAAATTTTTCACATCCTCAAAATCGTCATGTAAGGTTGCTTTGCCTCCCTGAGGGTCGGAAAATGAATTATTGTTAAGATTCTGAACATGGCTATCTAAATAATCAACACTTGAAGAACGAAATTCTCTTACCATTTTAGACGTAATCTCCTGTGGTATCTTGTAGCTAGAATTCTTTACCTTAGTGTTATTCCAGTAATGATTTACCCAAAATTTATCCATCCACGCTTCATAATATTTTTGAAGTTTGGTGGTCGGCTTTAATAAAGTTGGGTAGTTGTATTCAATGATTTTTTTATTAGAAATATCAGAAGCTAATTCAGCCTTTTGATTGATAATCTCAGGATCTACTTCAGGAACTTGGCCGCCAAATCCAGGAGCAGCAGCCATTGAATCAGAACCTGCAGCACCACTGGCAACATTATTGTTACTTCTAACACCATCAGACCAACTAGAAGAATCTTTTGTACTGTAATCTATATAGGTACCGCCCCAATCTTTCATTCCTGTCAAACTTGTTCCAGTACCATCGCAATTTCTTGGAATCATCCAATTGATATTTGCAGCAGGAGTTACTGGATTGTCGCTAGTATCCAAATCACCATTCCAATTGACGTTCCCACCTGTGGGAGCTATCATAAAACCGGTGCCGGAGCTTATTCCATAAACAATGTTTTCTTGTGTAACATACGAATCAATTCCTCCGGTAGATCCACTCTCGTAAAGCGCGCTTTCTGTAAGAATTGTAGAACCGTCTGACGGCGATGATGTGGGTCTAGGACCTATGGCTTGTCTTGAATAATCTAAATCTCTGTCAACGGTAGGGTAAAATTCACGAAACTGTCTTGACCAGCTCATTACGCTTAGATAATTTGGTTTACAGTTATTAGCATCTCCTCCGCCATGATCCATTTTGAGATTGTGACCAATCTCATGCATGAAAGTTCCCTCTTGTTGATCTAAACTTCCTACTGAACCTGCAAACCCAGAATCTCCTAGAGATACAATAAGGTCATTACCAGGCTGTTCTGCAATTCCTGATACAGTCGTTGCTCCAGTTTGTTTGTGAATAAACAAAGCATAATGAAAGACTTGCTTTTTTGAAGTGAGCTTGTGATTATATGTTCATGCTCCTTCATTTCCAGCTAATCTTTCATCAGAATTTCCAAAATAGGCTTTTTTAATAGAATCAAATTCTGAGGAACCTGTTCCCCCAGAGATGGCTGTAGTTATGCTATCGTCATGTAAAATCTCATCTCCATAACCAATGGCATACAATACGTGTAATTCTGTATCAGGGGTTGCGTTAGCAAAGGCTGCTTTGACATTATCTATCGCTTGCTGACTAGGACGATGTCCCTCCATCCAATCTATCTCAACATAAATATCTTTTACACTTTCGCTAGGGCATACAGGATCGTTAGTAGTAGGTCCACAAGGAAGTTCCCAATATCCAGCAGGTGCTCCAGTATCTACATAAGGTACTCTTAACCCTACAAAGCCACCAGGATCCTCGCCAGGTTGATATTCCCAACCATTGCAAATTCCATCATCATCCGGCGTGTCATTTCCATATGGGCTACAGTTGGATATTTTTTTAGACCATTGCGGTTGATACTGCATTGGAGCTACTGGCCACGTGAGCTCATTGGATGTAGTCACTGTTGCTGTTTCTGAGGTTGGTGTTGTGTCATCCGAAGTCACAGTAAAAGAACCTGTAAGAACAGCACCCATAGGAAGCGTAGTGCTAGTACATGTAGAACCAGTTGTAAAATAAATGTACGAACTCTGCCAAGTAGAAGTACCAATAATTTGAGTAAGTGTATAACTACACGTTCCAGTGGCAGGTGAATCAGCAGTAACAACAACACTAGATGGAGAAGTTGGATTTACGATTGTAAGACGAAAAGGATGATCATCAAAATATTCTGAACGATCAAGAATATGAGCTGCATATACGGGACTTAAATAGATGTTTAATGAAAAAACAAAGATGACTAGGAAAATAATTGTAAAATTATTCAACTCGCTTCTCCAATATTTACATAATAACCATGACCTTTTGCCAAGACTGCTTTTCCCGATGGTAATTAAAGATTTCAGTATTTATCCTTTATCTACACTTGATGATAAAAAAACGGAAATTGATATAAAATAATTAATTCTGATACAATTATTTTAATTCGGATTTATTTTACAGTAGTGAAATAATGATGAATTTCTAATCGATGACATGATTGGTTTTGTATAGGGCAGCAGAAATTAGTGTTGCCTCTAGGTGCTCCTCATTCATCATCTCCTTCAAAATGCGGTGATCTCTTCTATCCAATCTGCCAACATCATCTGGATAAGAAAACAACTCGTTAGTCGATATTTCTTCTGAAGAATCAAATGGTTCTGTAATTAGTTCATTTAGTATAATCAGCGATTTGAATTTTTCCGCTGCTATTAATTTGCTAAATCCATCATCATGTCTCTCAGCTTTACCAATATCGCCAGAATACTCTATCGGTTCATAATACGGATGCACATGCTTTTCTTCCAGTCCCCCAAACGAGTTGTAATAAACAAGATTGCCATCATGGTCAGCTTCAGGAATTTCATAGTAAGGCATCTTATAATATGGTACCACAATGTCTGCCGAGTTTGGCACAACCAAATTATTTGTATCTACGACTATAGGTTCACCTTCTACCTTGATGGCGTCAAATATCTTTATGTCACCAGAGTTTAGACGTTCATCCCATGTTCGTATGATAACATCAGATGTATCCATCGGTCTTGCAAATGTCATGTTAAATTCAGCAATGTACTTTCCGTTGTATTCTGATTCAGTGAAATTTACATTAGAAAAGAATCCATTATGATCTGTTACTTCTAGTGGTCTGCCTTCGTGGTATATCACAAACGTATCACTGTCTGAGATCTCTCTTTTGTCATCTCTAAGATTAGTGTACAGCCCAATGTGCTCTACTCCCGTGGAATCAAATAGTGTCATCTTGAACGATATCGGTTCTCCAGTCTTGCCTTGATACGTTTCAATCGTGTTTGCATATTGTGTTAGCAAATAGCCATTACCGTTGATAGATAATGGATAGTCAATGGATAGATCATCAAGTGGTGTGATAGGTGTGAATGGGTCTGCATTTGTAATGAAATCAAGTATGTCACCAATAAGTGGAAGGTTTGACAGGTTTAGTTTTGGGATTGTTATCTGCGGTGCCAAAAAGTCCCCTCCTGAAGCACCTCCTACAACATCAAGAA
>JBQTHX010000093.1:0-16035 GCA_052389415.1 Nitrosopumilaceae archaeon | reverse complement strand
CATATACTTGGACAGTAGTACACTCGCTAATATCATGAATTAGTTTAACCTTAAGAGCCGTAATCTTCTTTCTTATCTTTTCATCCAAGTCATGATGATCGATGTATGTAACAGAAACCCGTTTTTTTCTTAATTCTCCAAGCAGTTCTACAAATTTATCTTCGTTTGTCTTACTAAGACCTAGATCACAGATATACAACGTTTTTAGCGAATCGTTATTTTTTAGTAACTCGAGTTCATTCATCAGTCCTGGATAATCTACAAGTCTTGTTTCTCCCCCAAAAGCTTGCCTGATTAATGATGCAGATCCTATACCATCAGCATCTTCTTTATGTGATACGCAAAAGATTTTTGTTCGTGTCATTGAATAATCAATGGGATAGCTTCCCTCATTTAAACTAAAAACGATTCAGATTATTTTCTTGATTGTGTATAAACTTTGAATTTTGAAACTAGATTTTGATGACCAGCTACATCTTGTAACATGACACAGTACATATCATAAAATGAGATTCCTAGTAATCGTGATTCCATATCAAGCTTGTTAATTTCTCTTAGAATGTCTTCATCAGTAGTATTAATTACAAATTCATCTACAAGTTTGATAAAATCCCTCTCTAATTCTGTCATTTTATCTAGTCTTAAAATTGTCCTATATAGATCAAAGTTGCCAGAATAGACAAATTACTTAATTTTTTAATTGTTTTTTGATCCGAGTCTAGATAATTTTTTCGTATGACTTTAATATGCAGTTTTCGAAATTAATCTAGTGGAGACAAAAAACATAGGTCTTCGTAATATAGAAGTAGCTGATACCAAGATTTCAGCAATTGACGGGATAAATGGCAAACTTATCTATCGAGGATATGATATTTTGGATTTAGTAAAGAAATCCACTTTTGAAGAAACGGCCTGTTTACTACTCAATGAAGACCTTCCTACGCAAGATACTCTTAACGATTTTTTCAATAAACTTGTAGACGCTCGTGAGATTCCTGACGGTATCGAAAAAAATCTTAGGAACCTTCCTAAAAACTCCAACCCAATGGATGTACTACAATCAACTGTTTCGACACTTGCGTTATATGACACAGAGAAAGCAGATGATCGCGACATTAACTATAACAGAGCAATCCAACTCATTGCTAAAATACCAATAATTGTAGCATATTGGAACAGAATTCGTAGTGGGAAAGAGTTGATTAAGCCTTCAAAAAAGCTTAGTCATGCCGGGAATTTTCTGTATATGCTCACAGGAGACGAGCCAGATAATGAGCTTTCAAGAATTTTTGACATTTGTTTGATTTTACATGCAGAACATAGTTTTAACGCTTCAACCTTTGCTGCAAGAGAAGTTGTCTCTACTAGAGCTCACATGTATGCTGCCGTAAGTGCTGCAATAGGAGCCTTGAGTGGAGAGTTGCATGGAGGTGCAAATTATCAAGTAATGCAGATGCTTCTAGAAATGGGTACAGAAGAGAAAGTAGAACCTTGGATTAAAGAAAGACTAACTCAAGGAAAAAAAATAATGGGCATGGGCCATGCTGTTTATAAGACGTTTGATCCTCGTGCTGAAGTCCTCAGAGAATTATCAAGACGTTTGTCTGAAAAAACTGGCGAACCTTGGTTTAAGATCACCAAAAAAGTAGAAGACATCACAGCAGAGGAGATGAAAAAAGTAAAAGGTTCGGATATCTTTCCAAATGTTGATCTATACAGTGCGTCTACCTACTATATGCTAAAAATTCCACCTGATCTTAACACCCCCATTTTTGCAATATCCAGAGTAGCAGGATGGACGTCACATATCATAGAAGAAAAATTTGCAGAAGCAGCTCCAAAACCTATGCTTTATAGGCCAAAGGCAGTTTATGTCGGGAAATATTGTGGACCTTCAGGTTGTGAATATGTTCCGCTTGAAAAAAGATCTCACTAGTTTCTTGTCTCTAACCATTCTTTGGCTTTGACATTTACATCATATTTATGCAACACGAAAAACACCATCTCATAGAAGGTAATCCCTCGTTTTTGCGCTTCACCGTCAATCCACCTTAAGCCGTCTGCAAGTTCTGGATCATATTCAGAAAACGATACTAACTCATCTACCATATTAGTGAAGAATGTATGAGGTTCTAGCATAGCAAGAAGTTTCTATTTTGCTTATTCAGCGCTGTATTCAAAATATATAGACTATCAACACGTTTTTGGTTGACATATGGATCATGTGTACTTTTTTGACGGAAATCAAAAACGAATCTCATGGGTTATTAAAAATATTCAAACTTCGGTTGAACAATATAGAGAGCATGCAGAGAATTATTTGGATATAGTTTCAATCATACAATCAAAGTATATTGCGCTTCATGTAGGGATTTTTTGGGGCATCGGAGTATTTATAATAAAAAACGGAGACACTGTAAGAATCATGCTTGACTCTGAATCCATGTACCAACACTTATCTAATAACGTCGCAAGTACAGATTCTTTTATTCAAAAGAGAAATGGTTTCATAAAACGGTTGATAGATCAAAGAAATCTTGCTATAAAATATGAGCTAATTGACCCCAAACAAAACATTGCTACACGTGTGTTATCTTTTTAGTAATATGCCAATATCCATCAAATTTGTGTGAGTTGGTCCAGTAAATATCAGGCCATTTTTTTTCTTAAGGAAATTATATGAATCATTTCGTATCAGGAATTTTTTGGCAGTAATTACATTTGCCGTTTCGTCTAAGAGTGCCCCACACGCGTTAGTGTTTCCATCCTTACCATCAGTGCCTATGGATGCTACTATGACTTTTTGTTGAACATCCTGAATGTTTTTTAATATATACAATACTAATTCTTGATTTCTCCCTCCTTTGCCATTACCTTCCACTGTAACTGTAGGCTCGCCCCCAAAAATAACGCATGAATTGTGCTTTGCACTGGCAATTAGATTTGCCAGATTTTTTGCATTTTGTTTAACATCACCACAAATCGGATAAACAGTTTTTGGATTCACACCAAAACTTTTTGCTGTCTTTCCCATTGCTATTAAACAGTCAATGTTTGAGGCGATGATATGATTTTTTATTTTTTCTCGTTTTGGTGTTTCAGGAATTTTTTTTGCAGTTCCAAAACATATCCTCTTTCGAATATTTGTAGTAACAAGATGCCAGAGTTTGTATTTTTTCAAGATTTTTTGTGCATCTGCAAATGTTGTTCTATCAAAACTCGTTATTCCTGACGCAATAGTAGTAATATCATCCTTTATCACATCGGACATCACAAGAGAGATGGCATCACATTTGAGATGCTCTAAGAGTCTACCACCTTTAATTTTTGAAAGATGTTTTCTTACACAGTTTATTTCTTCTATACTAGCTCCACAGTTGATTAGCAAATCTGTGACGGTTTTTTTCTCACCAAGAGCAATTCCATCAGGTAAGGAAACAAGCGATGAGGCACCGCCAGAAACTAGAAAAATTACTAGGTCATATTTTTTCCTTTTTTGAAGAAATTTAATGATTTGATTTGCTGCAATGATGCTGTTTTTATTTGGAATTGGGTGTCCTGAATGTATAACTTTAAATTTTCTTTTTTTTAAGACAGATGTGTATCCTTTTGGGATTACAATAATGCCTCCACTTGTTCTTATCAGTGACTCTACCTCACATGCCATAGAATCCGCAGCCTTACCAAAAGCCACAAGAAATATGCGTTCATACTGTAACAAACTTTTTACATATTTCCCAAATGAGAGTTTGTCATCATGAACAAATTTTCTTATTCTGTTTTTAGGTAATCCTGCCTGTAGGCCAGAGTCTAGTATCCGTAACACAATTTGTTTATCTTGACTTGTAGCAAGTTCTCTAAAATTCTTAATTAACATCTACCAAATATTCCTAAGACTCTCATATTCTGTAAGGTATAATAATAATCACAAATCTACTTGCTAACATGCATACAATAAGAATTCCAAAGATAATTAAATTTGGTAAAAATGCTCTTTCTGAAACTGAATATCCAAAAAATACACTCATTGTAACAACTGCTCCTCCAGAGGTTTCATCAAAATGGATTTCAAAAATGGGCATAAAAGATTACATTCTCTTTGACAAGGTAGAACCAGAACCTTCCATAGAAACGGTGCAAAAGGTAATTTCGGATTACAAATCAAAGAATTTGTCTGCAATAATAGGTTTAGGTGGAGGTAGCTCACAAGATGTTGCCAAATATGCCGCCTCAGAACTAAAGATACCAAAAATACTCATACCTACAACATTTGGAACTGGTAGCGAAATGACTACTTATTGTGTACTCAAATTCGATGGAAAAAAGAAGTTGTTACAAGATGAAAAATTCCTTGCAGACATGGCAGTAGTTGACTCTTATTTTCTGGATGGGACACCTGAAGCAATCATCAAAAATTCAGTATGCGATGCATGTGCACAGGCTACTGAGGGTTACGATAGCAAGAAAGGAAACGAGTTTACAAAGACAATGTGTAAAGCCGCCTTTGATGTGTTGTATGATGCCATAATAAACAACAAACCAGAGAATTATCCTTATGGGTCGATGCTTTCTGGAATTGGGTTTGGAAATGCTTCAACTACACTAGGGCATGCTCTTTCTTATGTATACTCAAACGAGGGAATACCTCATGGATATTCACTTTCCTCTTGTACCACCGTTGCTCACAAATTCAATAAATCCATATTCTATGAAAAATTCAAAGAAGTCATTGAAAAATTGAAGTTTGACAGACTAACTTTAAAAACGCCTTTTGATCAAGCTGCTGACACGGTTATGACAGACAGGGGCCATCTTGATCCTAATCCGATTCCTGTCACTAAAGACGACGTGGTCCAATTATTAAAGGACATACAAGAAGGCAGACTCTAATCAGGCAACAAATCCAATTCGGATTAAATAGCAAGTTTCAAATTTTGGTAATTTACTAAACTTAAATACTTCATACAAATGATCATCATATCATAGGATTATTACAAAATGATCAAGTTTGGAATTCAACAAGGCTTGAATGTGGCAAGACTTGGATTAACAGAGGACCAGATTCTTACCGCATGTGTATTAGCTGATAGAATGGGATACAACTCCATATGGTACATGGACCATACAAATGTACCTCAATGGAATCACGCAATTGTAAATGATCCTTGGGTTATGCTTTCCGCAATTGCTTCAATAACAAATAATGTTGAACTTGGAACGTGTGTGACTGATGCCGTACGACGACATCCGTCAAATATTGCATTATCAGCAATAACACTAGATAGAGTATCTCATGGTAGAGGAACTCTTGGTATAGGTGCAGGGGAAGCACAAAACATCAAAGAGTTCAAGATACAGTGGGAAAAACCTGTTGGAAGATTTGAAGAGCAGCTCCAAGTCATTAAATTACTATTCGAGTCATCGCCTGAACACAGAGTTAATTTTAATGGAGAGTTTTATCAATTAGAAGAAGCCTGTCTGCAAGCAAAAAGTATCAGAAAACCACATCCACCAATTTACATGGCAGCTGGTGCACCTAGAACATTAGGACTGTGCGGAAAGTATGGCGATGGATGGATTCCTATTGGATACACTCCTGAGCTTTACGAAGTCCATGCCAATGTAATAAAAAGCGCGATGAAAGAAAACGGTAGAGATGAGAAAGATTTTCAATTTGCAGTAGATATTGATGTGTATTTTGCCGATGATGCTGAGGAAGCATGGGCAAAAATGAAGAATGCCGTAAAGGTAAGTCTTTTCAAACCAGAAATACTCAAGGTTCACAACATAGAAGACATTGCAGGGTTTGATTTTAAAAAATATTTTACAGAATATTCAATGTCAAATCAAGAATGGATAGTGAAAATGCGGGAGGCTGCTCAAACTATTCCTGACAAGGTAGCACGCTCTTCAATTGCACTTGGAACACCGGATGACATCATACCCATTTTCGAAAGATTCCTAAAAGCTGGTGTAAACCACTTTATTATCAGATTCTGGGGTTCCGGATATTTTGCCTCAATAGATAAATTTGGCTCTACTGTTTTGCCATATTTTAAGGACAAATACAATCCTAAAAAATAATTCAAACAATATTATAAGTTAGAATTTGAATCTAACATTGTGATTAGAATTATTCTAGTTTTTATCGCATCTGTTTTCATATTACCAATTTATGGTGTTGAGAATATCACATCAGATCCGAATATGGATCTTACTGTAAATTATCCGGATGTAGTCATTCAAGGAGACGAGTTCGTTCTTTCAACAATGGTTAAAGCAAAAGCAGATCAGATATCCAATATTACAATTGGCATCTCATCACCGGAAATAGAAATTTCACAAAATAAATTCAATATACAAAGTCTTCCTAGAGATTCTTCATTAGGTAATAATTTTAATATGAAAATTAAACCTAATTCACCAGATGGAAAAATCCTTGCAAATATTTCAACAGAGTATTTTATCAAAGGCTTCTTTGATGAAAATCCGGTAAAAAATAGTTTCACAAAAGTAGTCGAGTTTAACGTCCAATCAAAACCCATGATTTTACTATACTTTGAGGCTCCAGATTCTGTATTTTCAGGAGAGTCTTTTGCTGTCAAAGGAATTATCAGAAATCAAGGAGCTAATGCACAAAACATCAAGATAGCCATAGATTCTAGTCAAGTAGAATTAACTGGTAAAAAGACCCATTCACTTACAAACTTGGATGCAGGCAAAGAAGAAAATTTTGAATTTATTTTGCAGACATCAAATGATTTAGTGATTCCTTCAGATTTCGAACTAAATGTAGTAACTTCATTTCTTGATATTCATGGTAAAGAATACACCATGGACGACTCGCTGAAAGTTTTTGCAAGACAAAGAGGAATGCTTGAGATAGGAGATGCAGAAGGAATTTGGTTAGGAAATTTCTTCATAGCTCCAGTTGTAGGTGTAGGAACGATTGTTTCTTCAGTCATTGGATTTTTGATCTTTGTGTGGCATTTAAAAAACAAGAAAAAGAAAAAAGCGAAGAAAAAATAGAATAATCTATTAAGAAATAAAATTTAGTTTGTGGTTTTAAAGCTGCGTTAAAGTAATATGACCAAGTTTTGGAAAATTTATTAGATGTATTTGAAGATTGTTAACTTTTCGGAATTTGGTAAATCTGATACCATTGCAAAATTATATAAAGGATATGCTTTTTTGTACTGCTTCATAAAACTCCATGCTACATCATGTGTTTTGAACATTGTTCTTAGTCCATCAATCACTGATTTATTGCCATATACATCATAGGTGATTATGGAAAAGTTCTGAGGTCTTTTATGTGGTTTTGCCTTTAACAACCATGCTACAGCAAAAGCAAATACAGCCATCATTACTATAACCGCACCAAATTCCTTGAAGAACTGTACAACAATTTCAGGGATGGTATAACCAAACAAAGTATAGACAAATTGTGAAAACGATATAACTGCGCTACCTGCAAGCAAGAATCCTTTAAAATCAATAAGATGATCTATGACTTTCATACTATATTGTATAATATCACCCCCATTTATCTATTAAAACCATATACAGAAATATCAAAACCTAATAATCAATTCATATGCAGCTTCTTGGCAGGCTAGAGATAAAATCAAAGGAAAAAATCATCAAATTCCTAAATGAGCAGGAAACTGGTAGAATATCTAGCATTGACAAATTTGGCTACCCACAGATAATTCCGATGAATTTTGTTTATGCAAATGACACAATTTACATGCATTCTCATACAAAGGGCGAAAAAATAGAAAATATCATTAAAAACAACAAAGTAGGTTTCGAAGTCGATAAAAGCTTAGAATTTCTTCCCTCATATTTTACAGATCCAAGGGATGCATCCCAAGCAGATACTCTATACATTAGTGTAGTGATAAAGGGCATCGCCTCTTTAGTTTCGGATAAAGTAGAGAAAGCTCTTGCCCTTAACGCCCTTATGAAAAAATACCAGCCTGAAGGACGATACGAGAGTATAAGACCGGAAATGAGGGTGGTGGATGAAGTAGCGATAATCAAAATCATTTCATCCACTATGCGTGGAAAATATAAAATAGGCCAACATTTGGACAGAAAGACTCGTCTTAATCTTGCTCAAAAAATTTTAGAACGGAATTCGCCAACTGCAAAAAACACCCTTGAGATAATGGGAATAAAGCAAACAAAGAATGGTCTAGTAGCAGAAGATCAGGTTTGGTAGGTAACAGAATTACCATTGCTTTAAATTTTGTTTCCTATAATTTTTGGTGTGTTACAAAACCAAGGTTTTGAGATATCATCGGAATTCATACCTACGGGCGACCAGCCTCAGGCAATAGAATTGTTAGTGGAAGGAGTTAGAAAAAACAAAATTCAGACGCTATTGGGAGTAACAGGTAGCGGCAAGACTTTCACTGTGGCAAATGTCATCCAAAGAACCGGAAAAAATACACTTGTCATATCTCACAACAAGACTCTTGCAGCTCAGCTTTATTCAGAGTTGAAGCAATTTTTCCCAAAGAATAATGTAGGATATTTTGTTAGTTATTACGATTATTACCAACCAGAAAGTTACATCCCGCAAACAGATACCTATATAGAAAAAGATACTCAAATCAATGAAAAAATAGAGAAGATGCGTCTGGAGGCAACTGCGATGCTTCTTTCCGGAGAACCCACTATAATAGTTTCAACAGTTTCATGCATCTATTCGCTCGGTTCTCCCAGTGATTGGGAATCAATGGCAATCAATATTGAGAAAGGTTTTGTATTAAATCGAATTGATTTAATAAAAAAACTGGTTAATGCAAGATATGAGAGAAATGATATAGAACTTGTTTCTGGAAGATTCAGAATTAAAGGTGACACTATCGATGTCATACCTGCGTACTCAGATGATGTTATTAGAATATCCATTTTTGGCGATGAAATAGAAAAAATAACAATTAACGATCCTATATCACTAAAAGAAAAAAGAACCATATCAAAGATAAAGATATTTCCTGCAAAGCACTATCTTGTTGCAGATGATGTAAGACGGATTGCGATTAACTCGATTAAAGCTGAACTTAAAGAGAGATTGCAACAGCTAAAGGAATTAGAAAGACAGCGACTTGAGATGCGGACAAACTTTGATCTTGAAATGATAGAAGAGATAGGGTATTGTTCTGGCATTGAAAATTACTCTAGACATTTTGATGGTAGAATATCAGGTGAACCAGCGTTTTGTTTACTTGATTTTTTTGGAGACAACTTTTTGCTTGTTATAGACGAATCACACGTTACCTTACCACAGCTTCATGGAATGTACAAAGGTGATTATTCACGCAAAAAGGCATTGATAGATTACGGGTTTAGGTTGCCAAGTGCTTTTGATAATAGACCACTAAAATTTGAAGAGTTTGAAAGGTATATCAAAAACGCGATATTTGTATCTGCAACTCCTAGCGATTATGAGCGAAAAAAAAGCATTCAACTTGTAGAACAATTAATTCGTCCCACAGGACTAGTTGATCCACTAGTAGAGATAAGGTCTACCAAAAATCAGATGGATGATTTGGTATCAGAAATCAAAAAAAGAGAAGAAAAAGACCAGCGAGTTCTGGTTACAACTCTTACAAAACGGATGGCAGAAGATCTTGCAGAATATCTTTCAAGAAAACACGTAAAGGTGAGATATTTGCATTCTGAAATTGAAAATCTGCAAAGAACTGAGCTTATTCGGCAGCTACGCCTAGGAGAGTTTAATGTTCTGGTAGGCATAAATCTGCTCAGAGAAGGTCTTGATATACCCGAGGTATCTCTTGTTGCCATCCTAGACGCAGACAAGGAAGGATTTCTTAGGAATACAACTAGCCTCATTCAGACATTTGGTAGGGCTGCCAGAAACATTGATGGAATGGTGATAATGTATGCAGATTTGACAACAAAATCAATGACCCTTGCGATAGCAGAGACAGAAAGAAGAAGAATAAAACAAGTGTCTTACAATAAAAAAATGGGAGTCACGCCAACCACAATTGTAAAAGCAATACCACAAATGACAGTAAAACTAGAGGAAACAAAACACATGTCAAAACACGATCTAATCAAATATGCTATTGAGACAGAAACAATGATGAAAAGATTTGCAGAAAATCTTGATTTTGAGCGTGCCATAGAATATCGAGAAAAACTCATTCAAGTTCAAAAGATGATAAAGAAATGATTGACAAACTGATAGTTCGTGGAGCAAGGGAACACAATTTAAAAAATATCAACTTAGACATTCCAAAAAACAAATTAGTTGTAATTACAGGACTTTCTGGATCTGGGAAATCGACACTTGCATTTGATACCATCTATGCTGAAGGTCAAAGAAGATACGTGGAATCACTATCTGCATATGCGCGTCAATTTTTAGAAATGATGGATAAACCAGATCTTGATTCCATTGATGGGCTATCTCCTGCAATTTCAATACAACAAAAAACGACAAGCAAGAATCCTCGATCTACAGTTGGAACAATAACAGAAATCTATGATTATTTAAGACTGCTTTATTCTAGGATAGGGATTCCTCACTGTACAAAATGTGGTAGGCATATTTCTAATCAATCAGCTGATTCAATTTGCGAGTCAATCCTAAAGGAATCAGATGGAAAAAACATAATGATATTAGCGCCTTTGGTGAGAAGAAAAAAAGGTACTTATGAAAAACTCTTTGAACAAGTAAAAAAATCAGGATATTCTAGGATTAGAATCGATAACGAAGTCATTGAACTAAATGGAGAGATTCCAATTCTTGATAAACAAAAATGGCATAACATAGAGATAGTAGTAGATAGAATAAGGGCATCTAAAGAAGAAAAAAGCAGACTGTTTGAATCCGTTCAAAACGCTTTGAAAGTAACCAAAGGAACTGTATTGATTTCTGGAAATGATGAACAGATATTTTCACAAAACAATGCTTGTCCACATTGCGGAATTTCAATAGGAGAATTAGAACCTAGAACATTTTCGTTTAACTCGCCTTTTGGTGCTTGTAAGACCTGTCATGGTCTTGGTGTCAAGATGGAGTTTGATCCAGATTTACTGATACCAGACAAATCAAAATCAATACTTGATGGAGCTATAATCCCATGGTCAGGCAGATTTTCTTCTTTTAGAAGACAAACACTTAGAGATGTTGGAAAGAAATTTGGTTTTAATCTTCTGACTCCTATAAATAAGATGACTGCAAGGCAATTACAGATAATCTTGTATGGAACCGATGAAGTAGTACAGTTTTCCTATGAATCACAAACAACTGATTCAAAATGGCAATACGCAAATACTTTCAACGGTGTCATACCTAGTCTTCATAAAAATTTCCTTGAAACAGATTCTGAATCCAAAAGAGAGGAAATTAGTAAATTCATGCGTGAAACACCATGTGGTTCATGTAAGGGAAAAAAATTGAAAGAAGAAGCATTGGCTGTCAAAATTAATTCAATTTCGATAATGGAGGTTTGCGATCTTTCGATTGATTCGTCCTATGATTTTTTCCAGAATTTAAAGTTGACAGAGACTGAAAAATACATTGCAAAATCGGTTCTAAAAGAGATTCTCTCAAGATTAGAATTTTTAAAAAATGTGGGTCTTAATTATCTCACGCTAAACAGAGTCAGTGCCACGCTTTCAGGGGGAGAATCACAAAGAATTAGGCTTGCAACGCAAATAGGCTCTAATCTTACAGGAGTACTATATGTTCTTGATGAGCCAACCATTGGACTGCATCAAAGGGACAATGCGAAGCTCATCAAAACACTAACCAAATTACGCGATCTTGGAAACTCCATACTTGTAGTGGAGCATGATGAAGAAGTAATTCGAAACTCTGATTGGATAATCGATCTTGGACCGGGTGCAGGAGTTCATGGTGGCAGCGTAGTTTTTGAAGGAAAGATAAATGAAATTTTAAATGATCAGAAATCGATCACTGGAAAATATCTAAAAAACCATGATTCAATACAGCTTGGAAAAAAAACACGACTACAAAAGGGAAAATTAGTTGTAAAGGGAGCATCGGAGAACAATCTAAAACATATCGATGTCGAGTTTCCCTTGGGTCTGATGATTACAGTTACAGGAGTATCAGGTTCTGGAAAATCTACCCTTGTAAATGACATTTTATACAAATCTCTTGCTTCATATTTTTTTGCCTCAACAGAAAGACCTGGGAAACACGAAGCAATTCTTGGAAAAGAACACATTGATAAAATAATTGGAATTGATCAATCACCAATTGGCAGAACACCTAGATCAAATCCTGCTACATATATTGGTGCATTTACTCCAATCAGGGAACTTTACGCAAATACTGAAACCTCAAGGGAACGAGGTTATTCCCCAGGTCAGTTCTCTTTTAATGTGTCAGATGGGAGGTGTTTTGCATGCGAGGGAGATGGAGTGAAAAAAATAGAGATGCAGTTTTTGTCAGATGTCTATGTAATGTGTGATGAATGTAAAGGGAAGCGTTACAACTCAGAAACACTTTCAGTCCTTTACAAGGGAAGGAGCATCTCTGATATTCTTTCTATGACTGTAGATGAGGCACTAGAGTTCTTTGCCAAAATACCTGCAATTCAGAGAAAATTGCAAACAATCTCAGATGTAGGTTTGGGATATATCAAGTTGGGACAGGCTGCAACAACTTTGTCAGGAGGTGAAGCTCAAAGAGTGAAACTTGCATCAGAGCTCTCAAAGAGGGATACTGGAAGAACAGTTTACATCTTGGATGAGCCTACTACAGGGTTACACTTTGCGGATGTTCAAAAATTACTAGATGTATTAAATAGGTTAGTCAATCTCGGAAATACCGTAATCATAATAGAGCACAACATGGATGTAATAAAAAATTCTGATTGGATAATCGATTTGGGTCCAGAGGGGGGCGATAAGGGCGGACAAGTAATTGCGTATGGCACACCAGAACAGATATCTCAAATCCCACAAAGTTATACTGGACAGTACCTGAAAAAGCTCCTAAATCTTTCAATAATATCACATTAAACCATCAGATACGAGTCTTCACATTAGCATGTCAAGATAATAATTCATAATTATAAAATAAGTAAAACTCGATTAAACAGGTCCTTTAACACTTATTTTAACAGTACAGGCATAGAAAATCATGGGTAAAAAGCAGATATTAAGCATGGCAAATCAGGTTGATCTTTCAAAAATTATCATTCCAACACATCCTGGTATTTATTTAATGAAGGATAAAGATGATAGAATCATCTACATTGGTAAAGCAAAAAACCTTAGAAATCGAGTGAGATCGTATTTTATCAAAAATCAAAATTACAAAACACAAAAGCTTGTTCAAAAAATTCACGACATAGAATTCATTCTAACAGATAATGAAAGTGAAGCGTTTTTACTTGAAGCAAATATGATCAAACGTTATAGACCGATTTTCAATATTGAGCTCAAAGATCAACAAAGATACACCTATCTTAGAATAACTAATGAACAATACCCTCGTCTTACTGTTGCAAGACGAACTAGAACAGGGGAATTTATTGGAGAGGGCAGAGTATATGGTCCATTTACTCACGGAAGCTCAAAAATGCTCTCAATAGGACTGTTACGAAAAACATTCAAGATAAGAATTTGTAAAAAACTTCCTAATGAAGCCTGTTTGGAATATCATTTAGGAAATTGTGAGGCACCCTGTCAATTTGCTGAAGGGAAGAATAGATACAGTGATAATGTAAAAGAACTTGAATCCATACTTCAAGGAAAGGAAAACTTTGTAGATTTTCAAAAAAAACTTGAAAATGAGATGAGATCCGCTTCACAATCACAACAATATGAAAAAGCCAAGGAGATTCACGAAACCCTTCAAAGGTTGCAAAACTTACAGACGAAACAAAAAATGGAAATAATAAACAATCATGATGAAGAGTATTTTGGAATAAAAATTAAAGGACACGAAGCTTTTATCATGAGTTTAAGACAAACTAAAGGTGTCATTAGGGATAGAACCAGGTTTTCTTTTGACATTGTTGGTGACAATTCATTTTCAAGTTTTCTTTCTCAGTATTATAGTTCAAATCCTATCCCTAGATTTATCATTACAAATGAGATTCCTTCCAAAAAAGATGTCTTGGAAGAGATATTTTCTAAATCGACTGGATTCAAAGTGAGTATAATTGTTCCGCGAGATGGCAAGAGAAAAGATATGATCGATCTCATTATGCGAAATATTGCACTGTATCAATCAAAAGGAGTGGAACCAGCACTAATCGAGCTCCAAGAAAAGCTTAGTCTCCCGGAAATTCCTTCCATCATCGAATGTTTTGATATTTCAAATCATGGAGAATCATACGCAGTCGGAGCCATGTCACGCTTTATAGATGGAAGGCCATCTAAATCAGGATATAGGAAATTTAAGATTAAAACCGTTGTAGGTAGAAACGATTATGCAATGATTAATGAAGTGATAAAACGTCGATATCTTAGAATGAGAATCGAAAAGACAGAAATGCCAAATCTAATAGTCATAGATGGTGGAAAAGGGCATTTGAAGATAGCATTAGATGCTCTAAAAAGTACTGGAATAAAGATTCCTTGTGCATCATTAGCTAAAGAAAATGAAGAAATCTTTTTGTCAACCTCAAAAAAGCCTATCATGATACCAAAAGAAAGTATTGCACTGAAAATTATGCAACATGCAAGAGACGAAGCTCATAGATTCGGAGTTTCCTATAATCGGTCTCTCCGTAAATTCTAACAATTTTTTACATTAGAAATAATCATCAAGTGAAGATTCGCGTAAAGGCTGTGCATCATACCCTATGTTAACTAGATCTTTTGCAAATTCGTCAACAAATCCATGTACTGTAAAGATTTTTTCCGGATTACTTTTTTTCACAAGCTCAATAAGATCATTATAATCACAGTGATCACTTAGGGCGATTGAATAATCATGCTGTTTTGCAAAAGAGTATATGCTAGATTGTGCCCAACCACTAAACCCTATTGTCACTGCACCGTATTTTGATTTCATATAATTTACAAATTGACTTTTACCACCCATACTTGGTGCAATCATTACCCAAGGTTTCTTTTCTAGTAATCCTTCTTTCTCTGCTTCAGTATGCCCCATTACATCCTTTAAATTAATATCAAAATTTCTATGTAAATCATTGATTCTTTTGACAGAATCATGGTAATACAAAGGATCCCAGTGACCAAAAAGGTTAGAAAGAGTTTGAGCCTTTCCCAGTTCGTATCCGTGTAAAATCACAGGTATTCCTTTTGAATACATTTCAGATATGATCGCATTTACTTTTTTTGTAATTTCATCTATTTTTGGAAAGACAAACTCTGGTCTACCAAATGTACACTCGGTTATGAGAGTCTTGCATTTTGGCACTTTGGAGCCTTTTAGAAATCCTCTATCACGCGTACAGATATCTCCCGTGTAAAACACATCATCCCCAAATAAGAGACCTCGCGCCCCAAAGATATGACCAGAATCAATCATGGAAAAATTTTCAAATTCTTCGACAAAATTACCTATATAATATCCTCGAAGTTTAGCAATTTCGCTTGTTAGTTTGGTCGTCAAGAGAATACCTCCATCTTGATTATGCAAATGATCCATGTGAGCATGCGAAACAAATGCAAGTCCATTTCTTACCCCACTTTTTGGGTCAAGATGTACCTGTATTTCATCTAGTTTTACCACGACACCTTTTGATGTCATTCTGATATTTGATTCCAAAACAGAAATCTCATCATGCTGATAGAATATAAATTTCTAGATTGAACTCTTCTTAGCTAAATAGAAAAGGAATTCTTGTCTTGAAGCTTTTAGAATGCCACTTTCAAAATCTAATTCCTCAAAAGAGGAATCATCATGCTGTCTTTTACAGAGTCAGTCTTTAGTTTTACCTTTACTGAGACATTGTTCTTTACTATGTCTATCTTGATGTTCTCAAATATAGAGACATACTTGTTTACCTTCTTTCCATCAATTGTGGTGATGTAACCATC
>JBQTHX010000092.1:0-1571 GCA_052389415.1 Nitrosopumilaceae archaeon | reverse complement strand
CATCTATAGAGATATCAAAAAAATTCAAAGAGAATGGAATTGCCATGCTTGACACTCCTGTCATGGGTGGTCCTACCCAGGCGGAGAATGGAGAACTGGTCGTGATGGTAGGAGGAGACAGGACAGTATATCAAAACCACAAAACAATTTTTGATAAAATTGGAACAAGGACGTTTTATCTTGGAGAAAATGGTGCTGGTCATGCTATGAAGTTGGCAATGAATTTGCAAATATCCATGCTAGCCCTTGCCTTGTCCGAAAGTATAACTTTGGTTAGAGGAGCTGGTCTTGATCCCGGAGTCTTCTTGGAAATTCTTAACTCTACATATTTCAAGACGGGGATGAGCACAATCAAAGGTCCCAAAATGATAAAAAGAGATTTCAAACCAACCTTTACTCTAAAGATGATGAAAAAAGATCTTGATACCATAAACCAAGCAGCAGAAAAATTTGGTCTATCTTTACCGATGACGAAACTTGCCAACAAGATATACCAAGACGCCATTGAGGAGGGTCTTGGAGAAATTGATTATACAGGAATACTCGAGTTTGTAAAAAAGGCAAGCAAGAAATGAGAATTTACAGCATATGTCTAGTGCAGAAGAATAATTGATCTCAATTAATCCAATTCATGTATTGTTGTGGACATTTAGACGAAATGAGCATGACGTCGTAAATCTGTATGACACACTTTCTCCTGTCATGCAGCTTGCAACAGGTGGACACATGCTCAACTTTGGACTGTGGAACAAGAACACAAAAGATCCAATCTCTGCTCAACGCGAACTTTGCAAGGCTGTTGGAAATCTAGCGGAACTAGAATCTGCAAAGACTCTCATAGATGTTGGCAGTGGTTTTTCCGAGCCAGCTATCTATTGGAGATCACTGTACGATTCATTGCACATTACCTGTGTTAATATCAACTTTCACCAGTTACAGACTAGCACTAGTAACAATCTCTCTCTTCTAAATTCCACTTCAACAACGTTGCCCCTTGCAGACAGTAGCGCTGACAGAATAATTGCTCTTGAATCCGCACAACATTTCAAGCCCTTAACTAGATTTATCGACGAATCAAAAAGGGTCCTAAAAAAGGATGGAATTCTAGTGATGGCAATTCCTGTTACGCTAGAAAGCTCTCTCCTATCGTTTATGAAGTTAGGAATCCTTTCTTTTACCTGGTCCTCAGAACATTATAGACTAGACAAGATCAAATCTGAAATAACACGGGCGGGTTTTGAGATTAAAGAAATCCAAAAGATAGGAAAAAAGGTATACGAGCCACTAGCAAACTATTACATACAATACAGAACGATGATAAAAGAAAAAATTCTAAAAGAATATCCACCATATCTTGAAAGCATTCTTTACAAATCATTACTAAAAATGAAAGGTGCTTCACAAAAAGAAATAATCGATTATGCGCTTATCAAATGCGTCATGTCGAAAAGATAAACATCTCTAATTATCAAGATTGAAAATCACCTTACCTTGTTAAATAATAAAATCACATAATGTATCTTGCCGGAAACGTGGGGTAATAACCCTAAAGCGTGACGTACATTGGTATG
>JBQTHX010000091.1:0-14931 GCA_052389415.1 Nitrosopumilaceae archaeon | reverse complement strand
GGAGTATTTCATGTCAATTTGCACAAAAAATTGAGAACGGAGAGACTACGGAACTGTTAAGGGATGTTATAGTGATGGGAACAGCTCCAGATTTTTTCAATTCGATTGATGCTTGCGGAAAAGATTTTACAGTGAGACCTGTTACTAACTGCGGGAAAGGTGATCCTATGCAGATAATGAGGATGGGAAATGGAGGTCCGCATATTCGTGGAGTTGCTACGGTAAAAAGCGTGGGGGCATAAATGTCTAAAATTGAATCAGTAAGGTCTAAAGTAATTTCATGCACAAAATGTGGCCTTTCAAAAACACGGGCAAACGCGGTTCCAGGCAAAGGAAAATCTGATGCAGAAATTGTGTTTATTGGAGAAGCTCCAGGAAGAAACGAGGATCTTAAAGGAGAACCATTTGTTGGTACTGCTGGAAGAATTCTTTCTGAGGCTTTGGCCTTGGCTGGTCTCTCTAGAGAAGACATCTATATTACTAATGTGGTAAAATGCAGACCTCCCAATAACCGGATTCCTTTACAGGAAGAAAAAGAATGTTGTTGGCAATATCTTTCAGAGGAACTCGAAATAATAAAGCCCAAAATCATCTGTATTCTTGGAAACACAGTGTATAGTTCTCTCTTGGGTGGAAATTCCATAACTAAAAACAGGGGAAAGATAATTGAAAAGGACGGAAAAAGATACTTTCTTACAATACACCCGGCAGCCACAATTTATAATCAAGAATTAAAATCTATTTTTAATGCTGACATAAAGTTGCTTGTGAAAACACTTGATACGTTAAAAAAACCTGATAACTACAAATGAAAATAATTCTGCGCTCGTTTTATTCAAGAGATACTATTGATGTTGCAAGAGATCTACTAGGAAAAACACTAGTAAGAAAAATTGGAAACAAAACAATCTCCGGAATAATTACTGAAACAGAAGCATATAGGTACAAAGATGATCCAGCAAGTCATTCCTTTGGCGGATTGACTGAAAGGAACAAGGTAATGTTTGGTCCTGTGGGAATATCTTATGTCTACTTTACCTATGGAATGCACTATTGTTTCAATGTAGTTGCAAGAGATGAGAACTATGCCGCAGGTGCTGTATTGATTCGTGCAATAAAACCAAAGGAAGGAATTAAATTTATGATAAAGCAAAGAAAAACAGAAAAGATTTCAAACCTTACAAACGGACCAGCAAAATTAACTCAAGCATTACAAATCACAACAAAACAATACGGTGAAGACCTTGCCAAAGCATCTTCTCTTTTTATTACACCTGGTAATGAAATTCCAGGATCAGATATTTTTACAAAACCCCGTGTGGGAATAAAAAAGGCTACAGATAAACTGTGGAATTTCTCAATTCAATGTTAACTGTTATTCTCATCTTTTTCTGGATTTACTGCCCATGGTGCAACTCTTCCAAGAATTTTTTCCCAATTGAGACGTAACATTAGGATTACAAGACCTGTAGTTATTGCTACAAAAACTGCGGTGCCTATGTAGATCTCACTCGTACTTTGTACATTGCCAATTAGTGGATCGATAAATGAAGAGCCAAATCCCTTGGAGGCATAAACTATGACGTATCCCAGGACAATCTTTCCAGCAAATGTAGAGATGAAAAATCGTAGTGGATTATATTTTGCCAGACCCAAAGGAATATAGATCAAGTCATCTGGAATTGGAGTTGCCGCTGCCACAAATGCAGCTACTGCCCCGTAACGTTTCACAACTCTTTCAAACGGCTTTATTCGCTTTCGCGTCTTTACGGTGATGATTTTTCTTCCACCATAACTAATGTAGAAAATTATCTGTTTTGCTGCGGTTGCCATGATAGCGCTTAGCAGAGCTAGAACATGAGGATTGAATTGGTCTCCATTGGACATGGCCGCAAGTAATAGGAACGAAGGAATAGGAACAAATGGAATTAATGAACCAAAAAAGCTTACAAGTACAAGACCAAGATAACCAACTTCAGGATCTATGGCAAAAATATCACTTAAATCCACGATCACTCACTTGATTCGGCCTTATTTAATCGGTATTTAGTATCCACGAGCAAAAATTACTTTTTCTTTTCCAGGTTTTCTGCAATTCACACATGGAGCAGATGTCTTTGAATTATCAAAAGGAATTACTCGAATGTCAGCTCCAGTACTTTGTTTAATTTCTTCTTCACATTTTTGATCTCCACACCAAGATGTTTCCAAAAACTCTCCTTTCTCTATCTCTACTTTGAATTTTTCAAAATCTGATACCTGTGTAGTTTTTTCCTTGAGAAGCAGCATTGCCTTATCATATAGACTGGATTGTATCTCATTTAGTATGTCTTCTATTCCAGTTTTGGTATTTGAAAAATCCAGTTCTGATTTTTTTTGAGTATCTCTTCTTACTAACACCATCTTACCCTTTACAATATCCTTTGGACCAATCTCAATTCTCAAGGGAACTCCCTTCATTTCCCAGTCATGAAATTTGTAACCTGGCGTCCATTCCTCTCTTGAATCTACATGTACTCTAATCTTTTCTTTCTTTATGATCTGTTCAATCTCTTTAGTTTTTTCAAGCACTGATTCTTTATCTGAGTCAGAATAATAGATTGGAACAATTACAACTTGAATTGGAGCTACACGAGGTGGTAAAACCAAACCCTTGTCATCACCATGAACCATTATCAGAGCTCCAATCAATCTCCAAGAAATTCCCCAAGAGGTTTGCCAAGCGAAAGTTTCAACATTATTTTTGTCCAGAAATTTTACATCAAATGGTTTTGAAAAATTTTGACCTAGAAAATGTGACGTTCCCATCTGCAACGCTTTACCATCTGGCATGAAAGACTCCATCGTTGTAGTGTATACCGCACCTACAAATTTTTCCTTTTCACTTTTTTTACCCGTAATTACAGGTATTGCAAGCTCTTCTTCTACGGTCTTTTTGTAAATTTCTAAGATCATCTTGACTTCTTGCTCAGCTTCCTCCTTTGTAGAGTGAACTGTATGTCCTTCCTGCCACAAAAACTCCGATGTTCTCAGAAAAGGTTTTGTTCCCTTGATCTCTGCTCGTAATGCTGTGTTCCAAAAATTAATCTTTAATGGCAAATCCCTCCAACTTTTTATCCATTTTGAGTACATGGAATATGCAAGAGTTTCCGAGGTAGGTCTTAGTGCTAATCTGTCCCCTATCTCTGCATCTCCAGAGTGGGTCACCCAAAAAACCTCAGGATTAAAACCTGAAAAATGAGCTGCTTCTTTGCTTAGAAGGGATTCGGGAATAAGGACAGGCAGAAAACCGTTCTCATGGCCTGTCTCTTTGAGCTTCTCATCAAGTGAAGACTTTAACGACTCCCAAATGGAATATCCATAAGGCCTTAAAACAATTAGTCCTTTTACTGGAGCATAATCTGCAAGCTCGGCCTTGATAACTATCTGAGTATACCACTCACTGAAATTTTCCTTCTTTGAAACTGTAATGCCAATTTCTTTGCTCAAATTATATCATTTTAAAAATAAGTACTAATGAGCCTTCTGGTTCTATAGGGGGTCTCCCTTACAAAGAACTTTTCCTGTTATTCTACTCTGGAAGTTGGAGCAGACAAAACACTGGATAAAACCAACTTCTGATTTAAGAACTGGACAATCCACTGCTTCTTCTTTCATTCTTTTTAACATCTTTGGACTTACACCTTTCAGTTTGAGTTTTCCTTTTTCATCCATCATTCCAGATATCTTCATCTCTTCTTTTACCCTGTCAGGAATCTTGTGCTTTTGTGTTGCGGTCTTTATTGTTACTTCATATTTGTGTGGAAGTTCGCCCATGTCAAGAATTCTAGTACCGTAGAATATATTACTAGTGTTTTTATTCGACGTGATCTATCAAGATTAATATAATCAGAATCTGTGTTTCACAAACAGAATCTAATTGTTAGCAATTTTTGATGTGGAGGGAGTTTTGCTTGATGCAGAATTTCTACCGATTCTTGCCGAAAAAATAAACAAGCAAGATGAAATCTGGGAAATCACACGGAAAGGAATTCAAGGTATAATAAACTGGGAAGAGGGGTTACGAACACGTGTAAAAACACTCAAAGGGATAAGTTATGAAACCTGTAAAGAAGTCGCAGACTCACTTCCAATAATGATTGGCGCAAAAGAGGCATGTAGGTCACTCAAAGCAGCAGGATGGAGGATTTTAGCAATTTCTGGTGGATTTACTATAATGACTGACAGACTGAAGAAGGAACTAGGCTTGGATTATGTGTTTTCAAATGAACTAGTTTTTAATGATGGAAAACTTGATGGCGTAAAGATCCATGTAGACTCGGATAAATCAAAATCGGCTCTTATCAAGGTAAGAGAATGGAATGAAGACAAGGACAACATCGTAGTTGTGGTAGATGGTGCAAATGACATTAAACTCTTTGATATATGCGGACTAGGTGTTGCCTTTAGAGCACAGGATGTTGTAAAAGACTTGGCAAAAGTAACACTAGAAGAAAAAGATCTATCGAGACTTATAGGATTGATAAACAAACATTATGGAATAAATCTAGAATTGCAAACGGTAGCATAAATTCGGTATTATTTTAAATAGAAAGAATAAAGATTCACTATTGACAATTCAAATAATTCCGATTCTAATTGATAAGGAAATAGAGAAAGATGATGACCTAGTCGACCTGATAATGTCATCACCTTCAAAACCCGAAATTCAAGATGGTGATATTGTAGTAGTCACACACAAAATAATTTCAAAACAAGAAGGTAGCATGATATCCTTATCAAAGATAGTGCCTACCATTTTGGCAACAGGAATAGCAAGTGAATATAAAAAAGACCCACGAATGGTACAGCTGATACTTGATCAGACCAAATACATAATACGAATGAATGATGGAATAATTATTGTCGAGACTCATAACGGTCTTATCTGTGCAAATGCAGGAGTGGATGAAAGCAACGTAACGAATGGATTTGTTTCAATCTTGCCTGCGGATGCAGACGAATCAGCAAAAAAACTGCGCAAAGAAATAGAAAAAAGAACAGGAAAGAATGTTGCAGTTATCATCTCGGATACGTTTGGCAGGCCTTTTAGAGAGGGTCAAACAAATTGTGCTATAGGAATTTCAGGAATCTCTTCAATCATTGACTATGTCGGATCAAAAGACACTTTTGGAAAGACATTGCATGTCACAGCGATAGCAATTGCCGATGAAATCTGTTCTGCAACGGAACTTGTAATGGGAAAAGCATTGAAGATACCAATGGCAATTATCCGAAATTATAAAGTTTCTAATTCAAATGGTACCATAAACGATTTAATCAGAAAAAGATCAAAGGACCTTTTTAGATAATTAAAATAAAGATTATATGATAAACTAGGCAGCGAATAACCGTTGAACCTTTTAAAGACAGAATTACACTGTCACAATCAATTTTCTAACTTTCATCTTAATTCTAATGAACCGCCCTATGATTGCGGAATAACTATCGAAGAACAGCTAGTACAGGCTTGCAAGCTAGGATTAGATGCATTATTTGTGACAAATCATAATACATTGGATGGTTATTCCGCACTAATAGAATATCAAAAAGATCATAGACAATTACAAAATGTTCATGTTTATCCTGCTGAAGAGATTACGACAGATACTGGGATACATATTATTGCATATGGAATATCCGAAATCATAAAACCTGGTCAAAGCGTTGAAGAAATACTTGACAAGATACGATCACAGGATGCCATTTCATGCGCTCCGCATCCATTTGGACTTAGCAACGGGCTTCGTGAGAAAGCGATTTTGTGTAATATGATTGAAGTATTTAACAGTAATAATGTAGACAGGTATTCCAACATCAGAGCATCACATTTTGCAAAAAGCAATTCCATGGTTGAAGTGGCAGGAAGTGATTCGCATGTGCTATCTACCCTTGGAAGATGTACCAATAACATTGAATCCGAAAACAACCTTGATGACATTCTTGTTGCAATGAAAAAAGGGAAAATCGCTATTGGGGAGACTGGATACATAACAAGCAAAGAAATGATAGAACATGCAAAATACAAAATTGCAAACTCCAAAGAGTATATCATCCAGTATTTCAATCAAAATCATCCACATCTTACTGGAATGTGCTCTATTTTGATCAGAATGTTTGAGTCAAATCCAAACAGTCTTCTTTGGACATCTATCTATAAAGTAGGAGTGCATATTTCATCAAGACTCTCAAATAAAGTGAATTTCAAAAACTATGATTATACGATTTTGTATGAACGAAACTTGAGAGCAATACTTCCAATGATTCTACGGTAAAACAATCTTGCAAACAAGAATAGATTTTAATATTGTTGGGATGGTTTTAAGATCAGGTGAACTGATATTTCAGAATTAGGCGCAGCTAAAGTACTTGATGTACGCGGAATGTTTTGTCCCGAACCTGTCTTTAGGACAAAGATAGAACTGGAGAGAATGACAGTGGGAAATACACTCAAAGTGATTGCAGATGACCCAGCTTCGGAGGAAGACATCTCAAGATGGGTTAATAGAACAGGTCATCAATTATTGGAAATTAAAAAATCCGATAAAGACATTGAATTTACTATTAAGAAGGTGAAATAATCGGTGGCGACACTGGTAAGTGATACAGAATCTCTAAAGAAAATTGGTAATACTCCTCTTGTTAAATTAAATTCAATATCTTCTAACAAAGTCAATTATTATGCTAAACTTGAATCACATAATCCATTTGGATCTGTAAAAGATAGAGCAGCGTATTGGATGATAAAAGACGGGGAAGAAAAAGGTCGCTTAAAAAGGGGAGAAAGTATTATCATTGAACCTACTTCTGGCAATACCGGAATCGCACTTGCTGGAATCGCAAATCTTCTTGGATACAAGGTGGAAATCGTAATTCCAGAAAAAGCAAGCGAAGAAACCAAGAGGATTATTGATTCACTTGGTGCAAAATTATTCCAAACAAGTGATGATCTTTGTCCTAAAGTGGGCGCTGGCACAGATCAAAGTATTGCTCTTGCTAGAGCTATCTCTTCTGCCAGACCTGATCTGTACTATATGCCAAATCAGTATGAAAATGAAGCCAACTTTATGGGTCACTACAAAGGAACAGGACCAGAAATTTGGAAACAGACAGAGGGCAAGGTGACACACTTTCTTACAGGGGTAGGTACGGGTGGAACAATAACTGGAATTTCAGCCTATTTAAAAGAACAAAATCCAAAAGTAAAAACCGTTGCCGTCCAACCACAACAAAACCATCTCATTCAGGGATTGCGTAACTTTGTGGAGTCTGACAAGCCAGTTCTGTTCAAAAACCGTGAAAATCTAGTTGATGACTGGATGACCATAACTAATGAAGAAGCTTTTGATGCAGTAAAAAAATTGTTTGAGACTGAAAAAATTATAGTAGGTCCATCTTCAGGAGCAGTATTTTCTGCTATGGGAAAACTTTCTTTAGATGAAGGTCTGGTTGTCGGCATATTTGCAGATGATGGCAGAAAATTCAAGAGTCTCTATTCACAACAAAATGTTTTTACTGAGGAACAATTTGACAAGGCTCTAAAGGAAGCAGTACATCTCTCAAACGCAATTTATCTTTAGATTATTTCCTCTCAGAAAGATACTTGTCCACATCAATCCCAGCCATGCATCCAAACCCTGCTGCTGTAATTGCTTGTCTATATCTGTGGTCATGAACATCACCGGCCGCGAAAACTCCTTCCACACTTGTCTTTGTATAGTTTTTTAATACGATGTAGCCTTGTTCATCAAGATCAATTTGTCCTTTGAACAATTTTGTATTTGGCTCATGACCAATTGCAACAAAAAGTGCACCTGCTTCTAGCTGTTCTTTTTCATTAGTTTTCAAATCTTTTATAATTACTTGATTTACTTTTTCTTTCCCTGTAATCTCATCTATTGCCTTGTTCCAATGGAATTTGATTTTTGGATTCTCAAATGCACGATCCTGCATTACCTGGCTTGCTCTAAGTTTGTCTCTTCTATGCACAATGTGTACACTCTTTCCAAATTTTGTCAAGAAAATGGCTTCTTCCATAGCCGTGTCGCCTCCACCTGTCACCACTATATCTTGATTTCTAAAAAATGGCCCGTCACAAGTAGCACAATATGAGACACCTTTACCTCCAAACTCAATCTCTCCTTTGACTCCTATCTTTCTTGGATTGGCACCAGTGCAAATTATTACAGCATCTGATTCGTATTCTTCTGAAGGTGTAAGAACCTTAAAGGGTCTATGTTTGAAATCCACATTAACTACCTCATCATCAACGATAGTTGTACCCATTCTTTCTGTTTGCTTTCGCATCATTGACATGAGCTCTGGGCCAAAAATTCCATTTTCAAATCCTGGATAATTTTCCACTTCTGTCGTAAGCATAAGCTGTCCTCCTGGTAACACTCCTGAAATTATCAGAGTATCTCGTTTAGCACGGGAGGTATAAATTCCTGCAGTGTATCCAGCTGGACCAGAACCAATTATTATCACATCATACTTTTTCTTTTTTTCAGAAGGTTTTGGAATTTCGGCTCTGATCTCTGCTTGCATAAAACCATCTCATCTTTAGTTCATATTTAAATTAAATCCTACGAAAACTGAATAACAATTATGCATTCATGTGAATAGTCGATCTTGACGTTTTTTTAGAAAACAATTTATCATTGAATTTATTTTAATTGGCAGGCCATGACTCTAAAGGAATGATGATAATTACGGCAATCCTTTGACTTTTGGAGATGGTCATCTTGTTTCATAATAAAAAGATCAGATAATAGTCAACTGGACAAATTAGCTCTACAAAGGAAACTATGCGTTACCTATGATTCTAAGAGAATCTTGTCTAGAACTTTTTGATGCCTTTCACACAATTTTCCAACATTAATTTGTGAATGCAGAAGATCATTTTGCCAATGAGCATTGAACAATCTACATTCCTTTGAATCACAAAATGATTCTCCAGTCAAATAGTAGAACATCGCTTGTAAGGCAAAACCTTTGACAATCTCACCAATCTTAGGATCGTGATATTCCAAGTATCTTCCCTTGAATTGATGTTTTATTGACTCAACATTCAGGCCTACTGCTAAATTGGAAAGTAACGCGTGATAGTACTCGCGAGGTTTTGCAGGTGCCTCAATCATTCCTGTAGTAGAGATTATCGCAGGATTTGAACAAATGACTGTCCTGCCATGAAATCTGTAATCATCATAATCAAATGTACACATTAGTTTATTGGTACAAACAAGATGAAATTCGTCATGTTTTAGCTCTTCTGGGGGAATCAAATTTGTAATGATTCTTTGAAATTCATAGCCATCATACATTATGATATTGGACTCTTTGTTATTTGCAAAAGATTCCTCTTCAAATCTTACTTCCTCATTTGTTGGTTTGTGTTTTTCAAACTGATGCTTTGTATCAAATATTCTACATGTGGCGATTTTCTGTGCAATATTTTTTTGAAAATGATTAAAAATATTTTTTCTAATCTCTACTTTGATATGAAACGTATTACTAATGAAATTAGCAAGATCCTCAAGCCTTATTTCAGGCACAGCAGGCTCATCATACAAAAAGACTGTAGATATTTTCAACAATAATAAAAAGAAATACTGGATATTTTATCTTCTTAATTCTTTAATCTTTGCTGCAGTAACTTCTGCTGCTTTCTTTCCTGATAGCAACATAGAACCATATGTTGGTCCCATTCTGGCAATTCCAAAAGTCTCTGTTACTGACATGCCTGCCGCAACAAGACCTGGGTATACCTCGCCTGTCTTGTGAACTACTCTGTTTTCTCCATCATCCACCCACATTGGATTCATTCCTTTCCAATCTACTAATTTTCTGTCAACTAGTCTTTTTACTGCAACCGAGTCATGGCCCGAAGCATCGATTACCATCTTTGACTCCAAGGCAATTGGGTCTACACAAGTAATGTTACGAGGGAGAGCTGAGACTGGCATCCAGTTTACAACCACCCCCGAGACTCTGCCATTCTTTAAGACCAGATCGTCAAACTTTGTAAGATTGAGAAACTTTACTCCAGCATCACAAGTAGCTGCGATAAGCTTTGATACTGCATGAGGTCCTGGTGTGAGATATAGCCCTTCTGAAACTTTTTTGTATGGGATGCCAAGCTCATCCCAGATTTTATGTGCTGGTGCTCTTACTGTTACCGGATTCATCATATATCCGCCAAGCCAGTATCCTCCTCCGAGATAGTTGTTTTGTTCGATTATCAAAGTCTTAAATCCCATTAGTGCAAGTTCTCTTCCAGCAGTCAGACCTGCAGGACCAGCTCCTATGATAACTACATCAGAATCCGCATAATTAGTAAGAACATCATGAAATTCATTGGCAATGGCTCTAGTTATTTCAACTTCTCTTACGTCAGCAAAAATTTTTGGAGCCTCTTTTGTATATTCTGCCTGCTGCATGAAAATTCATACTGATAAATGTACATTAATAGTTTGCTCAGTTTACAAACGATTCTTCAAATTCTTTGATAGATTCTCTAATCTTTGTTTTCTTTGCGGGATTCTTAAAACCATATGCTGATATGATATCAGATTTTGCATAGTCATTTTTAGAAATGGCATATTTTGCAGCTCGAAGACAGTCAAGAATAACATTACAACCATTGGCACTGTCGTTTGTCCTAAGTGACAAATCCATTTCTAAAGGAACTCCTAGAAAGCTTTTTGCCTCAATCCAATAATAACTCACTCTGGAATTTCCAAGATGCGCTGCATATTCAGTTGTACCAGCAGTTGATCTAAATGTATATGGCACCTCAGTTGATATGGACTCTGTCTTTATCTTTCGCTTTTTCTCTCGAAGTTCTTCTGCCATCGTATTTTGAGTATCTGTGTTTCCACCAACATCAAGCTGATATGCTTTTTGAATCTTTACGCCTCTATTTACCATCAATTCCATAACGCCTCGATGGAACGACGTTCCGCCAAACTGGCTCATCAGATCGTCACCTAGAATCATCAAACCTTTTGATTCAAAAGATGTCTTTAGTTGTGGAGTGATTACTCTTGACGATGTTGCATTAAGAAATGAGCAGCCTGCTTCAAGTGCAGCCTTGGCATATCCATCACTGCTTTTATCCATGCCAGATGAGATCAAGTTTACAAGAAAATCTGGTTTTAACCTCTTTACTGATTCGACAAACTCGTTGTATTTAACAGATTTTACATTACCATTTGGAAAGTTTATGGGATCATCTACAAGTCCAGTTTGTATTGACAAATCAGAATTTATTTTATAGTCCGATACTATGTCTTTGATCTTTTTTCCAATCTTTGAAGAATCTACATCATATATACCACTTATAGAAATATCACTTAATGAAAAACCTCCAATCTTTGGATGCCAAAGACCTTCAGTTGAGTCTTTGTAAAACTCTAATCCTTTGAATAATGTTTTTGTAACGTTACCAACTCCTACTATTGCAACATTGATTTTTGACATGTGATTTTTTTCTTGTCGGTGATCATTTAACTCTTTTCTAGATGATTAACTCGAACTATGATAAATCCTAGATTTACCAACCAATTTATTGTATTTAGCTAAAATTCCACTATTCAAAAATTTATATTCTATCTAGCGACAAATTCATTCGTACGTTGAGTAGGACTAGTCTTAATGAATCTAGAGGCAACAATTTTCCAAAACCAAAGATTAATTGGGGAAGACTAGAGGAAGCTGACAAGTTTGCGGAGACGGTGAAACTTTTTCGACGCGGACTGATTAATTCTGATGATTTTAGACGATTTAGGCTACAACATGGCGCGTATGGAAGCAGAATGACTGACAACTATTCCATGGTTAGAATAAAAATTCCCGCCGGAGAAATTTACCCAGAACAACTTGAACGAATTGCGCAGCTAAGCGAATCATTCTCCATTGGAAGTGCACACGTATCAACAAGGCAAAACTTTCAGCTACATTGGGTAATCTTAGAAGATGTATCTGAAATAATGCGTGGCTTAGCTGAGGTAGGTTTGACATCAAGAGAAGCTTGTGGAAATTCTGTAAGAACTGTGATGTGCAGTCCTCTTGCGGGAGTATGTCCTGACGAGATCTTTGATCCAACTCCATATGCACTTGGAGTGTCAAAGTTTCTTATTAGAAACCCTCTGAACCAGTCACTTCCAAGAAAATTCAAGATTAACTTTACTTGCTGTGAAAAACATGGAATGGCAAGAATTGCAGACATTGGTCTTATTCCACAAAAGATTGAAAAGGATGGAAAGACTTTACATGGTTTCAAAGTATTTTTGGGTGGAGGATTGGGTGCACAATCATTTGTTGGACATCAATTTGAAGAATTTACCCAAGAAGATGATCTATTGTATGTAATAATTTCTGTTATCAGAATATTTGACAGATTAGGGAATAGAGAAAATATGGCAAGAAACAGGATGAGATATCTCGTCAACGAGATGGGATGGGACAAATTTAAAAATCTAGTACTAAAAGAAAGAGCGATTGTAAGATCAACGCAATCTGTCATTGTAAAACTTGACATTGACAAGACTTCTGAATCACTACAAAAAATAATTATCAGTTCAGAAAATCCCTCTGTTCCTGACGGCTTTGCAAGATGGAAGAAAGGAAATATCGTAAAACAAAAGCAAAATGGATACAGCGCAGTATTTCTGACTCTGGAGTCAGGTGACGTTACGGCAAACCAACTTCGATCTATTGCTCAATTGGCAAGGGAATTCTCTGCAGAGGGCAAAGCACGAAACGGATTCACTCAAGACATTGTATTCAGATGGGTAAAAGATGATGACTTGCCAAAATTGTATTCTAAACTGTTGGAAGTCGGTCTGGCAAACCCAGGCGGACTAACAATGGCTTCTGTAGTAGGATGTTCTGGAACGACCTCGTGTAATCTTGCATTAACAAATTCACACAGACTAGCAAAAGAAGTACAAAGAAAATTCCTTGAGCTTAAACTTGATACTGATGATGATTTACGGGATTCAAGTATCAAAATAAGCGGATGCCCAAACTCTTGTGGCCAACATGGAATTGCTACAATAGGATTTTTTGGTGGCGGTGGAAGAGAGGATAAACACATGTATCCATTATACAACATGTCTCTAGGTGGAAGGGCCGACCAAGATGCAATGCTTGGCTTGTCATGTTTGAGAGTTCCAGCAAAGAGAATAATTCCTGTTATACTAAAAATAATTGAAATCTTCAAGTCTGAAAAAAGAGATGGGGAGACATTAAACTCTTGGATTCATCGTGTGATTGCTGGATATGGTGGACCAAAGATAAAATCTCTAAACAACATCAAAGAATTACTAAGGCCACTTGTAGCTGTACCATCAATAGATCAAGACCAGGATTTCTATACTGACTATGGAAGCGACGGTGGATATCACGCTAGAACTGGAAAGGGCGAGTGTGCTGCGTGAGTGCAGAAAAGACAACGCGAGTTACAATAGATGCAGATTCGTTACGGTCTCAACTAAGGGACAAGAGTGTGAGAGTACTAGACATTCGCAAAGAAGACGATTATAAGCAAAGTCACATCCCGGGATCTGTAAATCTTCCACTTGCTAGTCTCTTGGCAGATGACAGTCCACAAAAAGTTTTGCAACTTGCTCAATCATATGGTATTGATGAAGAAACGCCTGTGGTTGTCTATGATGACACATTTGGTGCGTTAGCATCTAGAGTGGCATGGACCCTACAATATGTTGGTCATGATGATGTTTCTTTGTTAGATGTTACATTTGGAACATGGAAAAAGTTGGGTCTTGAAACTAGCTCAGACCAGGTTTCATACAATAAAAAAACACACTCGTTAAAACTACAACCAGAAATTTTAGCAACAGTGGATTATCTTGACGCTGTCAAAGAAAAAAAAGATACAGTGCTTGTGGACAATAGAGAAAGGCTAAACTATCTTGACAATCATATTCCAGGTGCGATAAATATCCCTTACAGAATGCTTGCGTCAGAAGATAACATTTTGCGACCAAAAGAAGATTTAAAAAAATTAGTACAAAACAGGAGCATCCAGCCAAATTCTGAAATTATTACGTATTGTGGAAGCGTTGGAACACTCTCCGGTCTTGGTTACTATGCACTCAAATCAATTGGGATGCCAAATGTAAAACTATACGTGCGTTCATTTAAGGAATGGAAATCACTTGAAAAACCCACAGCTAGTCAAAAAGATGCAAATTATTGGGACCTTTCTGCGGAGTAGATCTAGTTTTGAGCCACTTGGTTTCTAAGCTTTTTTGAAACATTAGTCTCAATATTGTCAAGTAGCTCGAGAATTTTTTGCTTATTAGCTTGGAGGTATTCCACACCTCTATCAGTTATTCTAATTTTGTATAATCTTATCTCTCGATGTTCTTCAAAGAAATGCTCGATCATCTGAGGGCCTTTCTTTGAAGAATCAATGAATGTATCCAGATTTTCAAGTGTTTTTTGCACATCTAGATTTTGTACTGATGATTTTGTTTCTTGGATAGCTTCACTTATTTCTTTTAGATTCTGAATTGAAACAGAGGTTTTCTTTTTTATTCCAAACTTTGATTTCTTTTCTATACCAGCCTTGTCTGCAATTTCTGGTGCCAGTTGATAACTTGTTTGCACATGAAATCCTTGTTTTTTCTCATTTTTTATTATCAATCCTTTTTCAATTAATTTTGTTATAGCGTCTTCAATCTCTGCCTTGTTAAGCATTGTAGTCCAGACCATTGGGCCTATCTGGTGATATCCTTCTCGTATGGATTCCAAAACAACGACTTCGACTATTCTTCTAAAGCCCTCATCAGCTTTTACATTTTCAAAATCTTTATCTCTTACAGCTCGCTTGGCATTTTTTACATCGATCTCAATTGATCTTTT
>JBQTHX010000090.1:0-2093 GCA_052389415.1 Nitrosopumilaceae archaeon | reverse complement strand
GGTTAGCTTTAGTAGTCTACCAGACCTTGATTCCACTATGTTACTATCCTTGAATGTGTGAGCCAAGAGTCTTACCTTCTATCTTTTGACCTATCACTAGTTGTAAGAAATTTTTTGTTACATACAGCAGTTAATACATTATTGTTCGAGTCTCTCACAAAAAACTAGATCAAAGAAATTTTTCATAATTTCCAATTTTGGCAGAGGGGATTTATATTTAAATTTTGCCGTTTTTTTTTCATGCAAGAAAAAGAGTCACTGTTATACCAGTCGATACAAAATGTAATTAAGGAAAACTTGGGCGAGATAGCTTTGATAAAAATTGAAGCGAGATTGTCTGAAAAGTATCAAACGTCTATACCTCTGATAGTAGAGGAATTCAATAAACTTGATGACGTTTTAAGAGAATATTTTGGAGCAGGAGCAGAAAGACTAGGTAAAAGAATCATGGATCGCATGCTTGCAATGGAACCTATTCAAAATTAACGAGTTTTTAAAAGATAGTTTAAGATGTTTTTTCATTTTATAGTTTAATACAAGATAAGTCAACAAATTATCTCAAACTTTTTTTCAAACTTTCATACTCTTCATGGACAGTTTTCTTGGGAGGTTTTGTTCCTGGTTTATTTCTTGGTTTTGATCTTACCATGCAACTGCAACAGTTACAATAGAGATCTACAGTGTCATCAGTAGCAGGATTTTCCTCCCTATCGTGACAACCTTTCTTTGCAATGAAAATTTCACATATCTGACATCTTACCTGCCCCGACAGGTATCTGCTAGTTCCGTCCCTTGGTTTTCTAACCTTGTACTCTTTACATATCCCTTTACAGATTCCTTTGTCTTTACCCATAGCTAGTTCTTAACACAGAAGAATAAATTTCCACTGTCCAAAAGACAAAGAAGATTTCTACTAGTTTTTCTAAAACTAGTCATGAAAGGCATGGATTACAAGAAATTCAGAGAGTCAAAAAAAGAGTATTTTGTTACAAAGGATGGCAAGTTTACCAAAAAGGAGGTAATTCAGAAGATGGCAGAATGGCTAAAGCAAAATGAAGCAGGCGAGCCATGGGATTTCCTCGAAGAGCATCAGGTAAAAGAAGCTAAATAAAAAGGGAGAAACAAGACTTAGAAATTATTGAAACCAAAGAGTGCAAATGAATCAAAAGCAGAGGTGATAGTTCGCATGTTTCCATCTGACGCAAATCCAGCTGGAAATGTTTTTGGAGGCGAGATCCTAAGGCAGATAGATCTTGCAGCTGGTCTTGTTGCACAACGACATGCACAGACAAACATTGTTACCGCAAGCATAGACCGAGTAAACTTTCTAAAACCAGTCTATGTCGGAAACGCACTGATAGTTAGTGCCAGGTTAAATTACGTAAAAAAATCATCGATGGAAATTGAGATCAAAGTAGAAGCTGAAGATATTGCAAAAAATACCAGAACGCTAACTGGCACTGCCTATGTCACTGCAGTAGCTCTTGACAAACGTGGCAGGCCTACTCAAGTACCAGAATTATTACTTGAAACCGAGGAAGAGAAGAAAAAGTTTGCCCAAGGAAAGACCAGAATGGAACAAAGGACAAGAGAATACAAACTAGCAAAGGAGCAAGCAGAGCATGGGTAGACCATCAAGCTATCTTCCAAAGATAGGTACTTTTGATGGGTCTGGATTTTGGAAGAATGCTTTTGCACATCAGCGAGGCATCCTGTTAAGAAAGGTCAAAGTTCCAGATGATCAGATAAAGATCCTAGTGGACAAGGCGTATCATGAGTTGCCTGCACCATTAAGGTATGAGATAGAAACTAGTGGAATAAAAAAAGAAGATTTGAAGTAGGTTCAATAATCTTTGTTATTACAAGATAAAAATAATTCAATTTTAATATCGGTAAACCGTGGGGTATCATAATGGGCATTTTCAAGAAAAAAGTCGTTGAAACAAAATGCAAGGAATGCGGCATCGAACTAAATGATCCTGTACGACTGGAAAGACATATGAAAAAAGCTCACTTCCGTCCATCACAGAAAAACTTTGACAGTCCTGGCGGTGGTGGCGGAATGTGGTAAATTAGAATTATTTATCAGAATC
>JBQTHX010000089.1:0-4759 GCA_052389415.1 Nitrosopumilaceae archaeon | reverse complement strand
GGACCTGATGGATTAATGTATGTGGTATCTCGCTCACATGATTCGATTTACAAGATAATGCCTAAATCAATGATGGCACAATCAGAAAAAGAAATAGATGTTTCAGGATTGAACTTTCCTGTAGAATACGTTGCTTATGCGATTATTGTTGTTTTAGTTATTATAGGAATTGCAATTTATATTAAAAAAACTAGACAAGCTCATTACAAATCGATCTCTTCTTAGCCTAGTGGAAAATTCGCTAATATGATTACGTATCGAGTTTTGCTACTCCTAGCTTCAGTTATATAATCTGATTTAGAATTTCAACTTGCAGAGGTACCGAAGCCCGGCCAACCGAGAAGGACTCAAGATCTTGGCATGGGATATCCTTTCCCTTAGGGGTTCGAGGGTTCAAATCCCTCCCTCTGCATTCCTCAATAATTTTTTCTGTCGTCTTAACCTCTGTTTGCGATTTGGTTCATCAAAACCGCGGTGATTCTCGCCCATGTTCTTATCTGTCTATGTCACTATTTTCATCTTTACAAAATAAAACCGAAAAGTTACTCTAAGATCTTTAAGCTTTGATCATCTGAACTTCTGTTACAGAATGACGAGAGAGATCTTCATGTAAGAGTGCGTGGGATTCATCAGTAAACACCAAATTACATCTGTAACATTTCCACGCTTTTACACTCACAAGTATTTATATGTCAAAATAACTTATAAATATTTTGGACTTTGTGTCTGTTTTTTGGATAACACCGATCAGAATAAAATAATCTTGGAAGATTTAGAGAAATCTGTTGTTTTTTTGTATTTTATGATACTATGGCAATAGCTAGAACCAATTAAAGGATCTAAACAATCTTACAAGTACATGGAGGAAATTTTAGAAATATTCAGCAACCTTTCTTACATGGGGATCTTTCTGTTACTAATTGCAATAAATGCATCACCTATACTGATGCCTCCAACGTGGATTGTTCTTTCTTCTTTTTATGTAATAGATCCAACTTTTGACATACTCGCACTTTCAATTGTAGGAGCTACTGGTGCCCTGATTGGAAGAATAATCCTTATGTACATTAGCAGATTCTTTCGAAGATTTATTGGAACAGAAAGACAATCAAATCTTGACCTGCTTGCAGATTACCTAAAGAAAAAAAAATATGGGTATTTTTCTGCATCGTTTATCTTTGCTCTAACACCACTGCCAAGCAATCTTTTATTCATGGCCTATGGAATCATGCGAGTAAAAAATATCGCCCTTTTTGCAGGATTTTGGATAGGAAGAGCAATTGCCTATTACATAATGATTTCCATTAGTACTGTAACACTAAAACCATTTTTAGAATTATTTGATGATAATCTAGTTGGAATATTGGTTACTGACATTTTCAGTATAGCCACTATTGTAATATTTGCATGCATAAATTGGAATAAGTTGATAACTTTGAAGAAATTAGAATTTGTTAAACCTAAATTCTGGAGGTTCTGATTTGAAATCAATTAAAAAACTAAAAGATGAAGTGAAAAAAATACTAGAAAAAAATGATCCTGCGCATGATTTTGAACACATAATACGGGTCTATAAAAATGCACAAAAAATAGGAGAAAAAGAAAATGCCAACATGAAACTAGTATGTGCAGCAGCACTTTTGCACGACATTGTATCATATCAAAAATCAGACAAAAGATCAAAAAAATCATCCTCAGAAAGCGCCATAAAAGCTGCAAAGATACTTAAAAAATATGGCTATGATGGCCATGAAATAGGCATAGTCACACAAGCTATTCGTGAGCATAGCTTCTCAAAGGATGTGATTCCAAGCACTATGGAAGGCAAAATACTTCAGGATGCAGACAGACTTGACGCATTAGGTGCAATAGGAATAGCTAGAACATTTGCAGTGGGTGGAGCCGCAAAAAGAACCTTTTACAACTACAATGATCCTTTTTGTAGCAAGAGATCACCAGATGATAAAAAATGGACTCTGGATCATTTTTACAAAAAATTATTGTTACTAGAAAAAAGGATGGATACTACATCTGCAAAAAAAGAAGCTAGACGTAGGACAAACATAATGAAAAAATTTCTTAATGATATTAAAAGAGAAATCTAACCATAATTCAAATATCTTTCAAATCGTTTTTCGATTTCGGAATTTTTACCCGCAAGAATCTTTTCTATCTCTTCTTTGTATCTTCTTTTTGCAAACAAATTCAATTCGTGAAATTCATCAGAATTGGGTAATGAATCCATAAGGTTTTCTAAAAATTTAAGATATTCAACAACTTTATTTCTGTAATCTCCTCTTGTAGGTTTCTTTATTTTGTTTAGGCGATACCATGTAGTTGCCCATGCAGCTCCTATAGTGTGTGGTATTAAATCAAGAGCACGTTCTATTTCAAAACGATCGTCTTCATTCATTTTTATCCTTCAAGTGCTTCGCAGCAATTTTTGAAAGATAGGTTACTATCATATCAGCTCCGGCTCGCTTGATCGCAGTCAATATTTCCAAGGTTACTTCGGTCTCATTTATCCAACCTTGGTTTGCTGCAGCCTTTACCAGAGAATATTCTCCTGAAACACTATATGCCGATATGGGTATGTTAAATCTGCTACGTACCTTTGCAATTAAATCAAGATACGCAAGGGCAGGCTTTATCATCACTATATCAACACCTTCAGCAATATCAGTCTCCACTTCTCTCATTGCTTCAGTCGGATTTGTGTATGGCAACTGGTATGATCTTCTGTCGCCAAACTGAGGTGCACAGTGAGCCATGTCTCTAAATGGTGAATATAGATTAGATCGATGTTTGGCAGAATGTGACATGATGGCAACATCTGAAAAACCTGAATCGTCCAGTCCTTGTCTAATTGCCTTTACTTGACCGTCCATCATTGCTGAAGGAGAAACAACATCCACGCCGACCTGAGCTTGGCTTATTGCAATTTTTTTTAAAACTTCCAAACTCGAGTCATTGTCAATCATGTTCCCATTAACAAGGCCGCAGTGTCCAGAACTTGTATACTGACATAAACAGACATCTGCCATTATTGCTATCTTGTTTCCCAAGTTTTTTCTTATTTCAGAAATTGCTTTTTGAACAATTCCATTTTGATCAAAAGCTGATGTACCCTTGTCATCCTTTTTTGTAGGAATTCCAAATAGCATTATTGCTGGAATTTTCAAATCTATGATAGAATTTACTTCGTTTACCACCTCCCCTAGTGGTAACCTGTCTATGCCTGGCATCGACTCTACCTGCACTCTTGATTTCAAATCTTCTTGGACAAAAATTGGACAAATCAGATCTTTTGGAGAGAGTCTTATCTCTTCCAATAATTCACGAATCTTTTCGCTTTTTCGTAATCTGCGAAGTCTAACATTAGGAAAAGTCATACACAAAAAATACTAGCTACAAGCAATATAATCTGTTATCCCTTTGTATTGTAATCAAAAAGCTTCCTAACTGATTCAAGCAACTCAGCATCACCTTGTTCAGAAGCTCGTCTCAAATTATTCATTGGAGTTGACATTATGCCTTCAGCAATAGCTTGAGTCAGTTGCTCAATAATACGTATCTTGTCTTGGTCTGTCTCACCAAGCATTTGTATTGCTTTTCTGAATTCTTTGACTCGTACTGCATCAATATCTTTGAAAACTCCGTTTACTATTGGTTCTACTTCTAATCTCTTCATTGCAGCCTCTACCACTGGAAGCTCTTCGTTAATTATTTTTTGCGCAGATGTTACTACGCCAATCCTTGTTCTCATGTTTTTATCAACCATTTCAGCTATTTGGTCTAGATTGAACATCTTTATTCTCCCTATTGTAGTAACTCGCTCATCTACAGTTCTTGGGTTTGACAAATCAAGAATCATCATCCCGTCTCTTTTTGATTCCATTGCATCTCTAACTCTTTCATATGTAACAAGAAAATATGGTGCAACGGTTGCTACAAACAAGACATCCACTTTTTTGAAATTAGCAAGCGCTGACTCGAACACAATTGGTCTTCCGCCTACAGTTTCAGAAAATGCCTTTGATCTTTCAAAAGTTCTACTAGTAACCAAGAATTCTATTCCTCTTTTCTTAAGAGATTTTGCCACAAGGCTTGCTGCTTCGCCTGTGCCAATTAACAGAATATGTTTTGACTTTAGATCATCAATATTTTCTTCCGCAAGTTTGACTGCCATGGAACCAATAGAAATGCTTCCACGTGATATTCCAGTAGTGTTTCTTACTCTGCTGCCTACTCGAATTGCCTTGTCAAACAGCGTGTTGAGATTGTTTCCAGACGCATTTGCCTCTTTTGCGGTTGTAATAGATTCTTTTATCTGGCCTAGAATCTGTTCTTCGCCAACAACAAGTGAATCTAGCCCTGCAGTTAACTTCAACAAGTGTTCAAAAGCTTCTTTTCCTTGGCTTATTTCCAGATTTTCTATGAAAGCATTCTCTTCTAATCCTGAAATTGAAGCCCATGTCTTTTTTAGTCTCTCAAGATCATAAGAGTTTCCTGCACCAAAGACTTCGACTCTATTACATGTTTGAAGAATCACACATTCTTGGAGACCAGAGTGTTCAAGAAATGAGGAATAGGCCGAACCCAAGTCTCTAAAAGTAAAACGCTCTAACATATGTATTGGTGATTTGCGAAAAGTCACTCTTGCATTTATGACGCTAAGACTCAATTTGATTTTAACATCTCCATTACTCGCTTTTGTGCTTTTTTGAAATTTCCTTCTTTTATTAACTGTTTTACCTGG
>JBQTHX010000088.1:0-9550 GCA_052389415.1 Nitrosopumilaceae archaeon | reverse complement strand
AATGTCTGCAAAAAAAATTCGAAAATTGATTGCAATCGATGATGACAAAGTGGTTGGAATAATTACGTCCACAGATATCGTAAATCAGCTAGCGAAAATGGATAATGCTTAGGTAGGAAAGTATTCATAGTTTCTAGTTTTTATTTTAGTGTAAGGTTTAGTTATAAAAAAGAAAAATTAGGAACTACCGAAATGTTTTTTGCGTTAGTTTCTGAATGACCATTTCAGCTTTTGTTACTTCCTTGTTTTTTATGTCGCTTGATTTATTGTCCTTTTGTTTCATCTTTGCCAAGGCATCTGCTGAAACTTCAGCTGTCTGCTCTTTTTTCATTTTTTCATATGTTGGATTCCACATTTGAAGGCCTTCACATTCTAATTCGATGTTTTCTACATATGCAAATTTTGTCTTTGCCATATAGGTCTCTTCCCTATCAAATAGTGTGTCTATGTTGTAGTTCTTTATTTTGCAATTTTCATAAGAGAATATTCTATAGTTTTGATCTGCACGCGAAAACAATACATCGACATCGAAGATCTTAAAATCGTGTTGCATTGTTTTACCATTTCCTATGTAGAATGCTTTGTCTATTGCTTCATAAAGCAATGGTTTGTCATTTGATATTAGGCCTTGAAATTCAATTGGCAATACCCCTCTGCTTCTATCAAAACCAGTACCTTTTGTGGTAAATGATTTGAAAGTATCAATTACCTCTTCTCCTGCTGGAAAGTGAAATGCAGCACGAATTCCTATATTTCCTGTAGAATCTTGTGCCAAAGTACCATTTGTCGGAAGATCAAAATACTTTAGTTCGGGACGGTCGCTTCTTACGTCTGCAAGTACCAGTTGTACTCCAGAAAATAAAGCTGCCAAAACTAAAATGGCCACTATAGCTTTTCGAGTCTTCATATTTTTAGATTAATTAAGAAAATACTTATCTTGTTTCCATATTGTTTATGTGATCATCAGTAGACTATGAATCAATATGAAACTATATAGTATGATTTAAGAAAAAATACCTAATAAAAATTATTGATGCAAATAAATTAAAAAATAAAAATAAAGAAATTAGGTTTTTACATTATTCCTTGTGCGACTAGATATCGTATAAGGTTCTGATATTCTTGCATGGATATTTTTTCAGTTTCAGCCCAATTAGCAGCTTGTCTAACCCAAGAAGGCATTGATTCTTTTGGACTAAAGTCTTGACTTAATTGCGGTGACAATGTGTATTTTGCAACCATTTCTTCTTTTTGTTTTGTTATTTCTTTGTCGTGGTTAAGATTCTTCAAGGCAGCATCTGTTGCGCGCTGTGTTTTTGCTTCCATGAATTTTTCGTACACCGGATTGTGTGGTGCAAAGCCTCTGCAGTCAAACCTTATTGAATCTATATAGGCAAATTTTGTTGCGCCCGAGTAACCTTCCTCTGCATCAGTAAGTGTTAAGACATCATATGACTTTACTTGACAATCACCATAGGTTATACTCCTGTATGGTTCTGCTCCCCTTGAGAAGATGATGTCTACGTCAAATTCACTATACTGTGTTTTGGAATTCATTCCGTACTCAAAATAGTGATTGATTGCTTGATATAGCAATGGCCTATCGTATCCTATTATCCCTTCAAGTTTGAAGGAAAGTGCCCTGTTTTTTGTAAATCCACTTCCTTCAGTACCAAAAACTTTGAAGGTGCCAATTGATTCATCTCCCTCTATAAAATGAAAGACGGTTTTAAGAGAGAGCCCTCCCGCTGCATCTGTAACAATTTCTGGTTCAGCTGCAAAAATCAGTGGTACTTGACCTGCAGAAATCAGTAGAATTGATGCGAAAAAGCTTATCACGACAATTTTCTGAACATTCCTTTTTATCATGAATTTTATTTGTGTAATATGTACTTAATCAGATCACATATTGTTTATGTGATCATCATTAGACTATGAAACGATATGAAACTATATAGTATGATTCATGACAAAAATTTGAAGAGAAATATTGTATCAACTAATGCAAAGAAAAAATAAATCCTCTATTCTAAACGGTCATAATTCCTTGCGTGATCAGATACTGTAATCCTTTTACAAAATCATCATCAGATATTGTTCCATCAGACCACCATCCTGCGTTGTTTTTAATCCATGATGGGATTTGATTTGATGAGCTAGAACCTTTTTTGGTTTCAGGAATTTTCATTATCTTCTCTTTTATCATGAACTGTATTCCAGAAACAAAATCATTATCCCCAATTTTATCTTCAGACCACCACTTGGCATTATTTTTTATCCAAGCTGGAATGCTGTAGATGCTCTGAGAGCTAGAACCTGAAGGTTTCGTTTCAGAATCTTGGTACGAATATATACTCTCTCCCTCAAATTTAACCAACGCTAAACCCTTTTTGCCAATCTCTACAACTTGATCAGGCAATGGAACATATTCCAATATTGGGGCATATTCCTGACCATCAGTTATCATCCAGTCAATAAGATGAACTAATGCCTTGGCCTTCTCCTTGTCCATGCTTGGAATGTTTTCCAAGTTTTTGTACACTAGAAGATAACTAAAACTTGAGATAGGATAGGAATTTTCTCCAGGTTGATTTACTATGGTTACTTTACTCCAATCACCTTCCGCCGCTGGTAAATTCTTCGAGGCTATAGCTGCAGCAGATTTTACAGTCTCCAGTGTAGGTTCTATAAATGCAGTACCGTCTGCGTTCTGAATAAAGGAATATGTCATTTTAGATTGAAGTGCATATGCCAACTCTACATAACCAATGGAATAAGGGGTCTTTTGTATTACCCCTGCCACTCCTTCGTTTCCTGGCGAGCCCACACCAACTGGCCATGGAACACTCTTTCCTTTTCCAATGTTATCATTCCAACTCTTACTTACTGTTGACAAGTAATCTGTAAATCCATAGGTTGTTCCAGAACCATCAGAACGCCTGACTACTAGAATGTCCTTGTTTGGTAGCTTGAGATCCTTGTTAATGTTTTGGATCTTTTTATCATTCCACTTTGCTATTTTTCCCATGTAAATGTCTGCAATAATAGGACCGGTTAGCTTGAGTCCTTTTTGAGGAATTTCTGGAATATTGTAAGAAATTGTAATAGATCCAATTGTCTCAGGTATATGTAATGTTCCAGGAGCTGCTGCAGATTCTGTAGAAGACAGAGGTGCATCACTAGCCCCAAAATCTACTGTCTTTTGTGTATGTTGGCTAACACCTCCTCCACTACCGATAGATTGATAGTTTAGAGTAATTCCTGGATAAAGTGAATTGTATTCTACTCTCCAGTTGTCTATAAGAGGAAATGGAAATGTAGCACCTGCTCCGTTAATTTGAAAAGTTCCTTTGGGTGCATCTGGTGTGGCAGCACCGGCGTAATGTGATGCCAGTGGCATCAATAGAATTGTTATCAATACCAAACTCAAAAATTTCTTTTTTGCCAATGAAAATATGACAATTTATTTTCTATTTACAAATAATCCGCATAGATCATGTAAATAGCTATAAGCTACCAATTCTATATAGATTGAATTCATATCGAAAGTTTCGGCAAGACATTTTTCACAGATTTTTTGTTAGTTCGGTTTACGATTTCCTGTCACTATATAATTTACAGATTCTCCCATAAAGGCAGCGTGATCAGCTATTCTCTCCAAATACCGCAGGACAAGTGCGTCAGCAAGCGCACATTTTGTGTTTTTTGAATCGATTAATGTTGGAAGATGGCGTTTGTAATATTTGTCAACCAAGTCTTCATCAGTCTGAAGGTGTTTTGCTTTTTCTAGGTCAAGTGTAGCAAAGCATCTAATAGCGTCATTTATCATGTTTTTTATCTCCCCTGAAATTGTATAGATGACATCATTTTTGCATTCAGAGAGATCGCCGAACATGTCGCGTACACTGATAATATCATATGCATATCTTCCAAATCTTGTAAAGGCATAGGATATTTCGATTGATGAACGAATTAATCTGAAATCTCTTGCAACCGGTTGATATTTTAGAATCATTTCAAATGTCAGATTTCCAATCTGATCATAAAAATGAGATATTTGCCGTGAAAGTTCGTATACTTCAGTTCGTGCGTTCTTACCAATTAGGTATGAATCAAGCGCCAAGTTTATGCTCTTTGCAGCCAAATCTCCCATCTGGGCCATCAAGGAGGAAAGTTCCTCAAGAGGTGGATCTATGAGTCGAGTCATTTCTAGCCAAACTGCCCCTGAACGTACTTTGCTGTTATCTCATTTGTAGGATTCTCAAAAATTTGCTTTGTTTCTCCAAACTCGATCAAGTCACCAAGATACATAAATCCAGTATAATCTGAGACCCTCATAGCTTGTTGCATATTATGAGTAACAATGATTATCGTGTATTCTTTTTTTAGTTCGTTTATCATTTCCTCTATTTTTTGAGTAGCGATTGGATCAAGTGCAGATGCTGGTTCATCCATCAAAAGAACTTCGGGTTGAATTGCAAGAGCTCTTGCGATGCACAGTCGCTGTTGCTGACCTCCTGAAAGACTCATCCCAGGTTTTTTAAGATCATTTTTTACTTCGTCCCAAAGATATACCATATGAAGACATCCTCTAACTATTTCATCAATGACTGTCTTATCCTTGAGACCATTTAATTTTAGTCCAGCTGCTACATTATCATAAATTGACATTGTGGGAAACGGATTTGGTTTTTGGAAAACCATCCCAATTTTTCTTCTATGAACTATCGGATCCTGAGCATTTGAGTACAGGTCTTCACCATCAAGCAGTATTCTTCCAGTAACGGTTGCATTTTTTGTTAGTTCATGCATTCTGTTGATACATCGAAGTAGAGTTGTTTTTCCACAACCTGATGGACCTATAAGAGCAGTAACAGCCTTGTCCTTGAATTTTATTGTCACATTTTTGACAGCTACTACTCCATCATAACTTGCAGTGATGTTTTCAGCAATCACTTTGTATCTTTCTTCTTGAGGAAGTGCAGATCTTGATTCTGCCATGTTTATTATCGCTGCCATTTCTGCATTCTCCTTGCATGCCAAAAGTTAGATGTGCCGCGTTTTCTTAAAAAGAGGAATCTGACTCCAATGTTGATCGAAAGTACAATTAGTATCAGAACCACTGCAGCTCCCCATCCTTGAGACTGGGCGCTATCATATGGTAGTAGAGAGAGTCGCCATATTCGCAGCGGTAGTGCGTCCATGGGTCCGCTAAATCCAGCAAAGAACTGGCTGCTGCCAAGTATTGTCATTATTAGTGGCGCGGTCTCTCCCCCTATCCTAGCAACGGCAAGCATGATTCCTGTGATCATACCGCTTTTGGCACTTGATATTATTATTCTAGTAATGACAATCCATCTTTTGATTCCAAGTGCATAGCCAGCCTCTCTGTATGTTATTGGAACAAGCTTTAGTGATTCTTCTGTAGTTCTTGCAATTATTGGTAGCATTATTATTGAAAGTGCAAATGTGCCTGCCCAAATTGAAAAATTTCCCAGCACCAGCACTATAAGAAGAAATGCAAAAATTCCTATGACAATAGATGGAAACTCAGCCATTACGTCATTGAAGAATCTTATTGCCTTACCGAATTTGTTGTCACCAAATTCTGAAAGAAAGATTCCAGAAAGAACTCCCACTGGAACTCCAATTAGACTTGACATTCCAATAATTAGTAATGTTCCCTGAATCGCAGGACCAATGCCCCCTTCCCCTGTCCCTACGGAACCGGGGATTTGCGTAAGAAACTCGATACTTAGTGCAGTGGATCCATTTTTGAAAACTTCAAAAAGAATACTTCCGAGAGGAATGATTGCAATTGCTACACATCCAAAAACAATCGCTTTGATGATTTTGTCAGTAAGCAATCTTTGATTTACATTATACCTAAAATGCGCTCTAAATTCTTCTCTTTGTTCAGTTGTAATCAAGCTTGAACAGCTCCCTCATGAGCTTTGAGCACTCTTGCAACAAGCATGTGAGCTATTATGTTTATTGCCAAGGCAGTGATGAAAAGAACAAGGCCTATTCCAATCAATGCGTGTATGTGCAGGCCTGCAGGTGATGCCTCATTGAACTCGTTTGCAATTATGCTAGACATTGTCTGTCCAGCTTTGAATAAAGATTGAGGAAATGCTGCAGGCCCAGTGGCATTTCCTATAAGCATTGTAACTGCCATGGTTTCACCAACTGCTCTTCCAAGGCCAAGTATTGAAGCACCAATCAGTCCCGATTTAGAATAAGGTATAACCGCCATCTTGAAGACTTCCCATTTTGTTGCACCTAGCATGTAGGCAGCCTCTCTTTGGCTATTTGGAACTGCAAGCATTATTTCTCTAGAAATGGATGAAATTGTGGGAATTATCATGATTGCAAGAATCACACTAGCTGTGAAAATATCCAATCCAAAAGGCGTACCAGAGAAAAACCAAATGCTGTCACCAAAAATATTGTGAAGTGGCACTTCAATCCAGTCCTTAAAGTACAATCTAAAGACAAACAACCCCCACAGTCCGTAGATAACACTTGGAACTGCGGCAAGAAGCTCTATAACAAAAGAAAGTGGAGTTCGTATAAATTTTGGAGCTAGCTCTGACAAGAACATGGCAATTCCAATGCTTATTGGAACACCTATTGCCATAGCCAAGGCAGAAGTTACCAGTGTCCCAAAAATGTAAGAAAGTGCACCAAATGATTCTCGTCCTTCAACTGCATTCCAGTCTGAACCTGTAAGAAATGAAAGGCCTTCTTCTTCCCAAACTGGAATGGAACCATTGACAAGTTCAAAGACTATCAATGTAATGACTACTAGAACGTATGTAGCTGCTATAATTGTCATTATCTTGAAGATCTTGTCAGTATCTACTGGACTCTTCTTCAGAGTAATTACTCTCAACAGTATGACTGGATCTTAGTAGAATATCTGAAATCTCACCATATTTTCTAAAACTATATAGTATTACATAGTCCACTATAGAACATAGTGAAAACTGCTTTAATCAATATGAGTTAGATTACTAGCAGTTGTCAATACAAGATGAAAATGAAGTAAGAAAATTACAACTTGTAGGAGGTTCAACTTACGTTTTATCTCTTCCAAAAAAATGGGTTGACTCTATGCATATGCATATAGGTGATCAGGTTTCAATAGTAAAAAACCCAAACAATTCACTTTCCCTTTTTCCCATAGATACAATGAGTTCGGACAAAGCTGTTAGGTCAAGAACTATTATTGGCCAAAAGGATTCTATTGATTCAATTAAAAGAAAAATTATTGCAATGTATCTTTCAGGATATCAGATTATGGAAATACATACCAAGGGCGGCAGAATTCAGCCACATCAGAAACAAGCGATAAGAGATTTGGTAAGAAAGAACATGATAGGTACAGAAATAGTAGAATCCAGTCCAGAATCTACGACCATCCAGGTGCTCACAAGCTTGCCAGAACTTTCAATCAATGATGCAATAAAGAGAATGTTCCTACTCACCTCGTCGATGCATCGGGATGCAATTAATGCATTAAGAGAGGTTGACATGGAGCTTGGTGAAGAAATTGCTCATGTAGATGACGAAGTTGATCGCTTTAGTTTGTACATAATGAGAAACCTTACACTTGCAGTTCAGCATGAAAAAATATTGCATGAAATTGGACTGGAAAAATCATCTGACTGTTTGGGCTACAGAGTAGTAGTCAAGTGTATAGAAAGGATTGCTGATCATGCTGTCTCTATAGCAAAACGTATCAAGTTTCTCAAGTCTACACTAGAACCGGCCATCTTACAAAAGATCTCAAAATTAAGCGAAGAGTCTCTCAAGGTGTTTGAAGACTCTATTGCAGCGCTAAACAAGCGGGATTATACGCTTGCAGATACGGTAGCATCAGAGGCTCATAAAATATCTGAGAAGGAAAGCGAGTTCACAGACAGTCTTGAGGAATCAAAGAAATACACTAGTGTCATAAAGTTTGTCTTAGAGGATATTCGCCGGACCGCCGAGTATTCGAGTGACATTGCAGAAGCTGTTATCAACGAAACAGTTCAAGATGTAATTTCAGAAAAGATTGTTCAAAAATAGAGTTCATCATTTGTCTCTAAAATCAACATAAACACAGATACCCAACAATCTCTATAGTGAACATCCTTTTCAGATTCAAAACTATTTTTTCTACAATATGAAATGGACCGAGAAAAATGCCAGATGAATCTTGCAGAAAGTGCGGTGGAGTGTTGATAAAAGCCACCTTGTGTGCAACTTGTAGAGGCACTATACAGAGAATTTGTATCAAATGTGGATTAATGACTGCAGAACAGGTTCACACCGAATGTCTCTACGAAGTAGAATCATTTCAAACAAGAATATACAACCGTCCAATAACACCAATTGATTTCTGTAGTTAATTTCTTTGGTATAAAAACAACTCTGTTTTACATCATTTCAGAATTTAAAAACAGAATGTCTAGATTTGGCACAAATAAAGAAATTAATCCCAACACAATGAATCCAATTCCGACTATCCTTGAGACCCATATTCCTTTAGACCAAATTTTTTCCCCAAAGATTATAGCTGCAAACAGTCCCATAAACAACAGATTCATCCATCCAAGTGCTATCATTAAGAGAAAGTAAGGCCAACAGCAACCAAGACAGTAAAGCCCATGAAATGTCCCCATCTTGATTGCTCCTGTAGAGCCGTTTCTCCATCGTCTCATAAAGAAAGATGCAGGTGACTCGCAGTAACCTAAGCATTTTGTTTTTAGTGTGCTAAACTGATACGCACCTGATATTATCAAGATAACTCCGTAGATTGTTACCATTTCTTCTTTTGTTGTTTCCATAAAAAAATTACCACTTAGGGTTGACCATCCAACAAGCAATACAATTCCTGTAAGAGCCCATACAACAAGATAAGAGCCAACAAATGATGTCAGTTTTATAAAATCATATCCAGCAGTTTCTGATTTTCCAGCATTACTTTTGATTAATTTTTTATAAAGTAGAACCATGGGAGAGATGGCTGGAAACATCATTGCCGACATACCGACAGTCCACATGGCGGTAAAAAGTAAAAGCACATCAGAGTCAATCATCATTTCTTCCATTGATTGATCTTTTGATGCAATCCAGCTTGATGCAGAAATTATGATTAGAGAGGCAAGAATAATCTTTTGAGATTTATCCATTATGGACCCTTGTATTCTACAACAGAATAGAAAGCATTCTTTCCAGAATCATCAAAGTTTAGTGCAGGTGTTGTTATTCGCATCAGTTTAGTCTTTGCAGCATCAGCAATTTTCCAGATGAATCCTTTTGGAAGATGTATCTTTGTTTCTTGTTCCTCACCAGTAACTGGATTTCTAAATTCTTCTACCTGCACATCCATTACATTAGGAATAGAAAAGCTGCTTCTTGTTCCATTTATCCTTACATTGACATCAACATACTGTGGATCCAGAAAATACTTTATTGTTCCAGCAAACAAGGCAAATGGACCCTCCCCCTTTGCCTTGCCTGAAAAAATATTAACAATAGCACCTCTTTGTCTCTCATC
>JBQTHX010000087.1:0-27979 GCA_052389415.1 Nitrosopumilaceae archaeon | reverse complement strand
AAAGGTTTGGTGTAAGTGGTTTTTCCTTGTTTGTGATTATCGAACCGCCAAGCTTTATCAAAATCATATTTTTCTACTGGAAACCAGTCGGTTTAAAAAGTATCTACTAGACCTCTGTTGTCAATTCTAGTAGAAAAGACCTCAGAATAATTTTTCAGATTATTAAGGGTCTGAGCAAGATGAGATTTATCTGCGAGAGCAATTATGCATCCACCACCGCCTGCTCCAGTTATTTTTGCACCAAAGGCTGTCTTTTTGGCTTCTTTGACAAGAGCATCTATTTCGTCCGTAGAAACACCAATCTGTTCTAAGAGGATCTGATTTTTAGACATTAATGAACCAATTTGTGATAGATCATTTTTTTCTAAGCAACAAAGCGCGTCTTTGATTAGATTTGATTCTTGTTTGGACAACGATTCGAACAAATCACTATTGTTTTCTTTGAATTTTCTTACTTTATCAACAACCTCGCTTGTATGGTGTGATTTCTTTGAATTTGCAATTACAAGATCAAAATCAGATTTGGAATTGATTTTTTTAAAACCATTCTTGATATCATATTCAGCTAGTCCTCCAAAAGTACAGACAGAACAATCTGCTCCCGATGTGTTCTTGAATATGGTACGCTCGGCATCTATTGCTAATTTTAGAATATCTTCTTTTGAAAGTTTTTCAAACAATCCACTTATCGACGCAGCTGCTGCTACACAAGAAGCAGATGATGAACCAAGACCTATACCTGGTGGTATTTCAGATTCTATTTTAATCTCAATACCGTGATTTTTATCAAACTTCTTCAATACATGATTTGCTAAATATACAAACGGTTTCATCAATTCATTATCTTCTGTAGAATCTAGATCTGCTTCTAGACTACCAAGTTCTGATCTTATTTTGATTTTTTTCTCATTAATTGTTTGAGATGTTACCTTTATTCTCTTATCTATGGAACATAGAATAGCTTTGGTGCCATAGATCACAAAATGTTCCCCAAACAAAATAACCTTGCCTGGAGCAGATGCAATCGATTTCATGAGAATGCAATCGATGCATATCCTACCACAGAACTCTTGTCTCCAGCCACGTCTCCACTTGTGGCATATTTTAGTAAGGTTCCTTTTGAAGCTCCAAGTTCTTTGCAAGCTACCATGGTGGATGCAATCGCTCCATATCCACACGCACTAATTTGATTTTCTTGAAACACACTATAGAATTTATCAACATCTAAATCAAGAATAGGTTCTATCAACATCTTGTCTTGCTTGTATGCATAGCTATTCTCTTCATAATGAGTAAAATCAGAAGATCCTATGATTATTGTCTTTTTCATTTTTGCTATCTTTGCTATTGCAGTTCCAATCTCTTTTGCGGTATTGCGTCCCTGATCTATCAAGATAATGGGCAGGATCTTGAATTTGTGAGAATAAGTTTCTTGCAACATAGGAATCTGAACCTCTAAACTATGATCTTTTGTATGTGAAAAAAAATCTAACTCGACTATCTTAGAAAGTTCATGTAACTTTATTGCAGACTCAGTATCCACTTCAACATTTCCAAGTGGAGTCTGCCACTGACCATCCTTCATAGCAGCGACATTACAGCCTATCCCCCAATGGTTTGGACCTATGACAATCACAAGCTCTGGTTTTTGTGAAGATATGTGGTAAAAAGAGTTGGTCGCGACAGACCCAGAGTACATATATCCAGCATGTGGACAGATCACACCAAGTATTTCTTCATTGTTTTCTGCAGGTGGAGTTTTTCCTGGTCCAAAATCATGCAAAAAACAATCATGTATTGCAGATTTTAGTTCGTGTGTTTCTTTTGGATAGAACATGCCAGCAACAGCCGGTGTTCTTATCTGCATTATTCTATTTCCTCTTAGATCTCTCAAAACGAGGTGTTCGTATTGGCTCTTCTTCTATCTCTTCTTCGACTATCTTTGTCTCGAAATCATCAATTCCATATTTCATGGACTCGCCATCTTTTAGCTTGCCTTTTTGCATCAGGACCTCTCTTGCCAAAAGCCAGTATGCTGTGGCTAAAGATTTTCTTCCTCGGTTGTTAGCTGGAATGATCAGATCAAGTTTAGAAGTAACATTGTCTGTATTTGATAAACCAATTACTGGGATTCCCGCGTTTGTTGCTTCTAATACCGCCTGTGCATCAGTTTGTGGATCCGAAATTACAACAAGTTGTGGCTCAATATAATATGGTAAAAGCGGGTTGGTTAGAGTTCCAGGCATGAATCTCCCAAGCATTGATGTTGCTCCAGTCAATTCACAGAATTTTTCTATAGGAGTATTGGCATATTCTCTGCCAGAACAAACTATCACTTTGGAAATATCTGCTCGGTTTATGAATTTGGCAGCAGTTTGAATTCTTGATAATGTCATTTTGATATCAATAATGTATAGTCCTTCAGGAGTTGCCTTTGTAATAAAAGGAATCATGAACTTTGTCTTGACTGGTGTTCCTACTCTTATTCCAGTAGACAAGATTGTCTTTTCTATATTTTCAAGATCTGATTCGCTCATGTTGTGATTTTAAATTTGTGCCATCCCACGTATTAAATCATACTCTGAAAGACGAATCAATTCATTGAGCTTGGCCACTCGCTCTCCACCCACTATACCTACTTTGAGCATTTTAGATTTTGTAGCAATGCCAATATGTGATATGTGTGAATCTGAAGATTCTCCTGATCGGTGTGATGTGATTAATTTGATATTATTTTTCTGGGCCTCTGATGCAAATTCTAAAGCATCATACAAACTTCCAGCTTGGTTTACCTTGAGAATTGCAGCATTACACGATCTCATTTTTACAGCTCTTTTCAGAATCTCTGTGTTAGTTACCAACAAGTCATCGCCTGTTATCAATACCGTGGGAAAACTTGAAGTCAGAACAGACATCTCTTCAAACGCTTCTTCATGTACAGCATCTTCTGCATAAACTAGCTTGAATTTTTTTATGATTTCGGAAACAAACTCTAGTTGTTTTTCTGGGGTGTTTTCAAAACCTTCTCGGTCATAAACATATTTTTTCTTCTTTTCATCCCATTGAGTAGATGATGCAAAATCTACACCAAGTGAAACCTCCTTGCCTAATGTGAAACCCAGATTTTCACAGGCTTGAGCAGAAAATTCTAGCGCTTTTTGATTATCTATCTTGGGAGCCCATCCTCCCTCATCCCCACGACCATTTGTAAAGTCAGGTTCATGTTTTGCCAGAACTTTTTGCAACTCTTTGTGGACTGAAAGATTCATCTCTATGGCGTCAAGAATAGACTTTGCCCCAGTTGCACAAACTAGAATCTCCTGAATGTCAGGAGTTCCCTTGCCTGCATGAGCACCTCCTCCCAAAATGTTTCCTAGCGGAAAGGGCAATCTGTAGTCATTATCTTTTGATATCAACTTAAACAGCGGAACTCCTATTGATCTTGAAGCAGAATCAACCGAAGCTATTGTAAGAGCAAAAGCTACCGATCCTCCTATAACGGAATAGTTGGGAGTCGGATCAACTTCTCTAATTGTGTTATGAATTGATCTTAGATCTGACGAATCCAATCCTACGAATTTCTTTGCATTTGTTTGTAGAACCTCTAGACTTTTTTCTGGTTTGTTATCTGGAAAACTTTGTGCCTCGTGCTTGCCGACGCTTGCTCCCGAAGGCGCACAGACTCTGCCTAGATAAGAATTATCAGAAATTACATCAACTTCTATTGTTTTGCAGCCCCTGCTATTGTATAGCAGTCTTCCTTTTACGGAAGTGATTTTTGGCATCCTACTCTAGCTCAGATTGTACTTCTTGTTGCCTTCTTCGTATTGCTTCGTAGAATGGGATTACCTGATGAATAGTTTCAACAGATGTTATCATCATTGTTCTACAACAATATCTTTTGATTCCTAATGAATCAAGAACTTTGGAAGAATCTTCTCCACTTTTTACTCTAGTTTGATAATCTTTGAACTTGTCAGCAATTAAATTTCCACAAGTAAAACATCGTACAGGGATAAGCATATTTTGAAAAAGTAATCAAGGCTTATAAAAACCATACATGGGTATTTGCATAATGCGGGAGTCGCCCAGCCTGGCCAAAGGCGCTAGCTTGAGGGGCTAGTATCTTAGGATTTCGAGGGTTCAAATCCCTTCTCCCGCACTAAATTTTTGGGAAATAAATCATCTCTTTTTCATCGCATCAATAAGAGCAGATCTTCGTATCTCTTCTGTAACCGCTGCTCTTGCATCTTCGATAAGAATTCTATTTACATCAAGCTTTCTGCGAGTCTCATTTATTATTTTGTCATATATGGCAAAAGGATACAAAAACAGATACAGATTCTCCATTATCTCGAAAAATTTCCTTGCATCATTTGCTTTTCCTATTCGTATGCTATCATAAACCAGCCGCTTGAGCTCTCCTACACAATCCAAGAGACCAAGAATGTATGATTCGCCCCTCACTCCAAGTGACTCTGCTGAAGGAATTTCTGATTTATCGACTATGGAAATAAACGCAAATGCCTCAACAAGTTCCTGTTCTGCTGTAATGATATATCTATACAACTCATTTCTTGATCTCTTTCTTATCTCATCTAGCAATTTTTTTGCTTGTTCAGCTTTCTTTCTTCCAGACTTGACATCTAATTTATGAATGGAAATTATTGCTTGACTGCAAAGAAGTATGACTTCACGAGTATTTTTTATCAAGTATTCGCGAGAATCTTGTATGTCGTCTAATGATTTTGAAATTTTTCCAAGTGATGACTTTACATTTTTTAGTGACATAAAACCTTGAGTAAAAAAACCGAGATAAAGCCGTTTGGTAAAGCCCTTATTTGACCGATTTTTGAACTATTACGTGGAAATAACCGTAAAACAGATGATGCAGATTGAAGAAAATGGTCACCAGATGGGATTTCCAAGAAAGCTGATGATGGAAAATGCCGGTGCAGCAGCAGCGCGATATGTTGTAGAAAAATTTCCTGATATTACATCAAAAAAAATATTGGTATTTGCAGGACTAGGAAATAACGGTGGAGACGCGTTTGTGATAGCAAGACACCTTGCTGGCTATGGTTCTTCTGTCAAAGTAATACTGCTTGGCAATCCAGATAAAATAAAGACTGACGAAGCAAGAACAAACTGGAAGTTGCTTGAAAAAATGAATTCATTAGATTTGATTGTAGCATCAGATGTCCATGGGTTAGATTTTGAAGCTGATATTATTATAGATGGAATCTTGGGAACGGGAATCTCAGGCAAAATAAGAGATCCTTATGCTTCTGCTATTGAGATGATAAACAAATCAAGAGCGTTCAAACTCGCTGTTGATGTGCCCTCTGGGCTTGATCCTGACACAGGAAACATTGAGGACAAGTGTATCAGAGCAGATGTTACTATAACATTTCATAAGATGAAGGTTGGTATGCCAAAAACGGATATGTGCGGAACTATACTTGTAGAAAAGATTGGTATCCCAACTGAGGCTGAGGTAGGTGTATTGTGAAAGTTTATCAATTTGAGGTAGGCGACATGCAGAATTTCACTTATCTGCTAGAGGACGAAGATACCTGCGAAGCAATAGTCATAGATCCTTCATGGGATCTGCCTGATGTAATACAAACGATTGAAAGAAACAATATGAAAGTAAAATACATTGTAAACACACACTATCATTTTGACCACACCATAGGAAATGATTTTATGGTAAAATCAACTGGAGCAAAAATAGTTCAACACAAAGAATCTACTTTAAAAAATGATATGAAAGTGGCCAATGGCGACAAGATAAAATTTGGAAATTCTGAACTTACCATTTTTCATACTCCTGGTCACTCCAAGGATAGCATGTGTCTAGTGGGTGATCAAAAAATCTTTTCTGGCGACACGCTTTTTGTTGGAAACTGTGGAAGAGTTGATCTTCCAGGTGGTAATGCAAGAGAACTTTACCACAGTCTTTTTGATGTAATTAGTAAGATGAACGAAGATCTCATACTTTATCCTGGCCACAACTATGGTTCATCGGCCACTTCAACCATAGGTAAAGAAAAAAAGACAAACTTTGTACTTCAGCCAAGAACAGAAGATGAGTTTGCCGAATTTATGAACAGTGAGTGATCTGTGAACGATATAGAAATTTTTGGAAATATAGCAAAAGGAAACGATTTTATCAAACAAACTCAAAATAAAAAATTCCTATTCTCATTTGTTATATCATATACTCATACATGTGAGATTCCAGGTATTACAGTAGCTGGTGCGCATCCAGAACTGCTCAAGTTTACACCAGCAGCTGATGCCGAGTTTTTGCATTATGGATACTGTAAAAGCATCAATGCTATTCCAATGACACCTGATGGCAAACCTACTCCAGCTATTCTAACTAAAGTTGCAATAGAAGCATCAAGCATCCCATGCTTTGTCATAAATGCAGGAACAAAAATTGTTCCAAAATTACCATATATTGAGCTTGGTTTGGAATCTGGAAAAAATATTGCTCTACAGCCTGCACTTGAATCAGGTCATGCTGGAAAAGCGGTAGAACAAGGAAGAATCGTGGGAAGATCTCTTGGGTCTTCTACGGATTGTCTTGTGATAGGTGAAAGTATTCCAGGAGGAACTACAACAGCGTTGGCTGTATTACGCGCGTTGGGGATCAAAGCATCGGTTAGCAGCAGTATGCCACAAAATCCAGTTGAATTAAAAAATCATGTCGTGGAAGAAGCATTAAATCGATTACACTCTACAAATCCATACGATATTGTTACTCAAGTTGGAGATCCAATGATACCAACTGTTGCAGGAATGCTCAGCGCTGCATCAGAATCTACCAAAGTGATACTTGCCGGTGGTACGCAAATGGCAGCAGTTCTTGCTTTTGCTAAACATATTGGATTTAATGAAAATAACGTAGCAATAGGAACAACGTCATACATAATCGATGACAAGACTGCAAACTTGATAGAAACAATAAATCAAATTTCTGACATTCCTATTTTCTCTATCAAACTAAAACTAGGTGAATCAAAAATTTCTGGTTTGCGTGCTTATGGAGAAGGATTTGTTAAGGAAGGCGTGGGTGCAGGCGGTGCCTCTATTTCATGCATATTAAAGACTGGGATAGATAGCAATAGGCTTTTAGATCTTACAGAAAAAGAATACCAAAAAATTATTTCACAGTAACAGATTTGGCAAGATTTCTAGGATAATCTGGATCTGTATCTTTTTCCAGCGCTGCGTAATATGCTAAAAGCTGTATTGGAACTATCTCAATTAACGGATATAACGATTCACTAATTGTTGGGATCTCAATCCAATAGTCATAAACATCATTTGGTCTATCAGAAATTCCGATTATTTTTGCACCTCGAGCTTTGATCTCATGTGCACCAGACAAGGTATCAACATAGGTAGAATCGTTTGGATTTATTATTATGGCATAGACACTAGAATCCATTAAAGCTAAAGGACCATGCTTTAACTCGCCTCCAGGAATTCCTTCTGCATGAACATATGTGAGTTCTTTTAATTTCAATGAAGCTTCTGATGCAATTGGATAATGAATTCCTCTTCCAAGGATATAGATGTCTGAAACATCTCTTAGCATTTTTGCTATCTTTTTAATTTTTGAATGATCAGACAACATTACGTTTATCGAACCAGACACTTTGGCAAAATCCAAATCCATACAACCATTGCAAAGCTTGTCAGTTATTTTGTAAAGGACAGCAAGCTGAGCTGTAAAGCTCTTTGTTGCAGCAACACCAATTTCAGGACCACAGTTTAGCCCTACAGATAACGATGATGCGTGAACAAGAGATGAAGTCATTATATTAGTTATAGAAATTATTTTTGTTCCATCTTTTTTTGCAATGTTTACTGCTTCAAGTACATCTGCACTCTCTCCGCTCTGTGAGATTGCGATCAAAATAGACTGATGGTCAAAATAGTTAGAAGCAAATTGAACCTCACTTGCAATAAGTGGTTCTATCTTTATCTTGGCATATTTTGAAAGAAGGTGTTTTGCTACTAATGCTGCATTATAGCTTGTACCGCTTCCTGTTACATAGAGATTCTTTGCATGTTTTACAAATTCAGTCAAAAGGTCAAGCTCTAGCTTTGTGTTTTCCCCAGCCTTTGTTATTGTGAGTGGCTGTTCGGAAATCTCTTTTAAAGTAAAATGAGCATAGTCTCCCTTGTAGGTATCGGCAAGTTCCTTTGAGACTTTGGTAATCTGATGATGAACTTGGCTTCCTTCAAAATCAAAAATTTGCATGCCTGAAGAACTGATTATGACGCATTCTCTATTATCAGGATAGATTACCTCATCAGAATGTTCGATGAATCCAAGTACATCGCTTGAAACAAAGTATCCATCTTTTCTAATTCCAACTATTAATGGCTCATGTAGTCTTGCTGCAGCAAGCGTTCCATTTTCAAACACTGCAATGAATGCAAAATTTCCTTTTAATCTAGAAACAGTATCTAGAACAGTTTTTTTGATATTGCCTGTCTTATCAAAATTATATTGTAAAAGATTTGCAATAACCTCACTATCGGTCTCACTTTTGAATTTGTATTCTTTTTCTTGTAACTCTTTTTTTATCTCGTCGTAATTTTCTATAATTCCATTATGAACTATGGCAATATTTCCAGAACTTGAAGGATGAGGATGAGCATTAATGTCAGTTACTCCTCCATGAGTAGCCCATCTTGTATGTCCTATTCCTACTGTCCCAGTCAGAGTGTCTAACTTGACTTTGTTATTTACTATCATGACTCTGCCAACTCCCTTTCTTACGGAAATCTTATCTCCCGAATAGGTGGCAACTCCAACGCTGTCATATCCACGGTATTCCATGCGTTCCAATCCTTTTACAATAACTGGAGCTGCTGGTTCAGAGCCAATATATCCTATAATAGAACACAATATCTTGTCAGCTTACCATAATTGGGCTGAGATACAAAAACTTATTCTTGTCACTTTTGGAAATTACTCCTTGATTTATTCTTGGGGCTTTTCCGAGACTGGTGTTTCAATTGCCATTTTTGGAACAACAAAATTTACACCTGGAACAAGGTGTATCTGATTTTCTTCTTCCACCTTTACTGTGTATGATGGCACAGTTACTATTCTCTCTCCAATCATTATATGGCCATGGACTACTGCCTGTCTTGCCTGGTAAGGACTTTTTATCAATCCTTTTTTCTGAATCATTGTTTGCAATCTTCGTGAAAGCAAGTCTGTCACCTTTAAATTCAAAACATCATCAAGAGTAGAGCTTGCATTCACTAGACCTATTCTTGTCAAAGACTCCATGAGAACTTTTTCTTTCTTCTCTCTTACTTCTTGAGTCAAAGCTAAAAGTGATCTTGCTTGATTTCTTACTCTTGAAAGTTCAGTATGTGCCTTCCAAAGTTCACGCTTATTTTTCAAACCAAAAGTTCCAAGCACATGAAGTTCTTCGTTTAGTAAATCATAGTTTAAAGGACGTTTTGGTTTTCGCCAATTCTTTCGAGGATTCTTTGGATCTCCCATTCACTTCACCTATTTTGCAGGCTTCTTCTCCGCTGGTTTTGCTGCACCTGCTGCTGGCTTTGCAGCTGGAGCTGCTCCTGCAGCTGGTTTTGCACCTGCTGCTGGTGCTGCTGCACCTGCTGCTGGTTTTGCAGCTTCAGTTGGTGCTGCTCCTGGAGCAACCGGTGCTCCTTCAGCTGGAGTTGCACCTGGTGGAAGAATCTTTCCTCCTTTACGCACTCCAACAGCACCGCCTTTGCGACCTGTTGTTCGAGTTCGTTGACCTCTTACCTTTAATCCATAAGTGTGACGAAAACCTCTCCAACTGTTAGTATTTTTTTCTCGCTCAATATCATTTCTAACGTTAAATTCTATATCTGAAGTAATTAGATGCAAGTCGCTTCCTGATTCCATGTCTTTTCTTCTATTAAGAAACCATCCAGGCATGTTAAGTGACGCGGGGTTTCTCATTGCCTTTTCTATGGAGTCTACTTGGGATTCTGACAAAAAGCCAACGTTACTATTATAGTCGATCTTTAGTAGATCTAAGATTGCCTTTGCAAAATTGTATCCTATTCCCCTAACTTGGCTTACTCCTATTATCATTTTCTTGGCTCCTGGGACGTCCTTTCCCGCAATCCTGACTATGTGCCTGTATTCTTGTGAAGCCAAGTGTGCAAAAATTCCCTTTACCCCCGATAAAAACCATACTAAATCTGATAATACTTTAAATCATATTCTGGAATAATTTCAAAGTGGTGCAAGAACTTTCAGAACTTGTAAAACGAAGTTATTCTTCTAATCCAAAGTATACTCACATAATGGCTGGTCTTCCTGAAGATTATGCCCAAGTAAAAACACTGGGAGACCTCTTGGAGATAAACTACAAGATTGTAGAAGCAAAAGATCAGATTCGGCAAAACCTGATTTCAAAAATACAAAAGGGCGAAGAAAAATATCCTGAAATCATCGGCTTTGAAGATGATGTAATACCAGCATTAGACAGAGCTATCTTGTCATGTCATGATGTCATGTTAGTTGGACAGATAGGTCAAGCAAAAACAAAGATTGCACAAGCAATAGCAAAACATCTCTTGTCACCAATGCCCATTATCAAAGGCAGCATAACAAACGATTCCCCAATGGACCTGCCACAAAATGAGATGATCTCTTTGTTAGAAGATAAAGAAGAGACCATGGCTTCACCAAGATTCTATATTGATTCAAGTAGTATGGATAAAATCCGTGACAATAAACTTGACACAAAAATAGAATGGTTGGAAGGTGAGCGGAGATTCAAATATGTACTTGCAACACCTGACATTTCTGTCAAAGATCTAGTGGGTCAGATAGATGCAGTCAAAATTACAAAGAAGGGTGTTGAAATGTATCAAATTGAATCGTATTCACCGGGACAATTAATGCAAGCAAAACATGGACTTTTTTGCATAGATGAATTACCAGTGCTTGATACGCGAAAGCAGGTAGCACTCTTGTCAGTACTTCAGGAAGGAAGATTCACAACCGGTGCCTATCCTGTAATCTTTGAGCCAAGAACTGCTTTTTTTGCAACTGCTAATCCGATTGATTATACACATTCTGGAAAAATAATAGAACCGCTATATGACCGCCTAAAAAGTCACATCCACACACATTATCCAAAATCAATAGACGATGAAATGATGATAATAATACAAGAAGCCAAAATTTCAAGATCATTCATACCTGTTTTTATGTTAAAACTTCTTGCAAGAATAATTCAAAATGCACGTAAAAGTCAAGAAATAAACCAAGACAAGGGTGTGAGCGTGAGAATGGGAATCCACTCCCTTGAACTTCTCGTAGGGGAAGCTGAAAGGACTAGAGCATTATTGCATAATTTATTGCCAGTTCCAAGACCTGTCGACATCTTTTGTATAGGGCAAGCTACAAAATTTGAACTTGCAGAAATCGATGATACCATTACTAATAGAGAAAAAATACTCTACAATCTCATCTCTCAATCAATAAAAGAGACCTCACTTGAATTCTTGATAGACACTGATAATGCACTGTTAGAAAGAATAAAACAAGATTTTGCAGGAAAATCCTTCCAAGTTTCTCAAAAAATCGTAGATAAAAACAGCTTGCAATTGTCATATGAGAATCAAATTAAAAGTTTTGAACAACTCAAAGCACTCATTGATAAAATATATCAAAAAGCAACTTTGGAACAACAAGAATTTGAGAAAAAGTCACTAATCCATAATATAAAATCTGAATCTCTTACTCTTTCAGAGAATGCACAAAATGAGCTACGCGGAGCTATTATTGAGATCGTTCTTGAGGGTTTATGTTGGGTTGAACCAAAAGTTCTAGATAAAAAAGAGATTGGTTATGTCGCAGCTTGATACTAGAAATGTTTTATATTTTTTAAACCAAGAAAATAAACAAGCAAAACCAAATGAGGAAATTTCAAAGGAGACATTACAAAAAATCCTTCAAACTATATCAAGGCAAGTATTGAAAGAAAAACCACCAAGCTTTCAAGATTTAGAAACCATCCTACAAGGTATGATGAAGCAATCAACTGAACAACAAAATCTGGAAGAAAATTCTGAATCTACAGAGGATGATATTCATTCATCAGGTGAACCTATTACTACATATCTCAAGAAACAGGGCTATCTCAAAGACGAAAAAAAATGGCTCACTAAAAAGGGATTCATTGAGATTGGTGGAAAACTTCTACATGATGTTATGAAAGCAATCAATGAAGGAGGATTAGGGTTTCATGAAACAAAAAAAATTGGTACAGGAAGTGTGATACAGGATACAACAAAAAAATTTGAGCCTGGAGATGATATTAGATTTCTTAATGTTCCACAAACTATTCTAAATTCATTACAAAGGATAGCAAAAAAAGGATCAGAAATAAAATTTCCAATTTCTATGGAATTTGATGATCTTGAAGAATTTGAAACAATTGAAGAAGTAAAAGTTGCAGTCGTATATTGTATAGACCTAAGCTCTACTATGAAATATTCAGTTGGTACAGGGGAAGGAAGTAGAATTGAGGCAGCTAAAAGAGCACTATGGAGCTTGTACGTTTTGAATAAAAAATTCTTTCCAAATGACACTATCTACATCATTGGATTTGGATCTTTTGCATCAAAAATAGATCCACGTGACATACCGTACCTAAAAACATATGATGCAAATGATAATTTTTTACACTATACCAATTATCAAGCAGCGTTCAGATTGGCACTCAAGATTCTAAAACGCGATGGAGCTCAAAACAAAAGAATAGTGATGATAACTGACGGTCAACCAAGTGCTTGTTTTATAGATGATGAAAACCAGAAAAACAAAATTCTGTCTGATAAACCGTATTCACATTTTTACACACCAGATGAGACCACTCTCTCAAAACTGAAAACTGAACGTGAAATAAGGCTCGATACAGGAGGAGAGATGGTTTATCTTTGCTATCGATACAGGCAGGTTGATCCGTTCATAGAATCCAGAACTTTATTTGAGGCAAAAAAATTCAAACACGAAGGGATAGAAGTGGACACAATAATGGTAAGTGAAGAAGATGAACTTTTGACCTATATTGAAAGCCTTGAGAAGCAGCTAAAAGGAAGAGCATATTATATCAATCCTGCAAACATTGACAAGATCTTGATTAATGATTTTATATCACATAAAAAGAAAATTTTAATTTCAAGAAATAAACTGTGAAGCAAATTGGAAGAAGCCTATGATAAGCAAAAAATGCTTGAAATTCTAGTTGATCCAGATGTTTCGTCAATTCTTTTAGAACTCGAAGATGGAAGTAAAAATTCTATCTATCTTACAGAAAAATTAAAGATTACTGATTCTGAAATACAAGAAAAACTTTCGTATGTTATACAACACGGTTTTGTTAAGATCGATAAAGATGGCAATGAAACTATTTTTACTGCAAACAAAGAAAAATTAAATAACATAATGGAAAGTGATGAGACTTTTTCTGGCGTCGTAGATGGTCTTACAGAACTAGATTCATTTCTTAACTAGTCTCAGCTTTATTACGTGATCTAATGAATTGGATTGTTCCAACAGCCAATCCTATTAATCCTATTATAATTGCAATAAATCCAAGAATGCTTATTGTCAGAGACTGATCTTGTGGCAAGTACGCTAGTATGGCCATCACTTGGAGTTCTCTTTCTCCTGTGTTTTCTACTAAAATCCTATAAGTTCCTTTATCTGAAATTGTAAATTCTCCCTGAAATAGACTGTTTTCTATTGGTTCAGAGACAACCATTGTATCAAACGGATCATAGACAGTTACTTGTAATCGAGTTTCCTCTTTAAAATCCAAGATTTGTATTAAATATATTCCATTTTCGTTTACAGAAGGATCAAATTCTTTTGAAAGTTCCATAGATCCGCCAATTTCTAGCTGTTTTTCTTCTGTTACTAGATTATCAACTATTAACTGTGAACCATAAACAGAAAGGCCTACCCCAAATATTGTCAAAAAACCTCCTACTACAAGGAGTATTATGGGCTTTTTCAATAGGCGAGGATGATGTGCAACTACTATTAAAATTTGGGATCTTGTTTTGATTAAATAATTTAGCCAAAGGCAAAAAAGTTAGCCTTGGCTAAATTATAAATAAACCATCGTTGTAGTTCTACTCAGATGTATCTAGTGAAAACAATGAAAGGAAAGATGTTGTTAACTTTGATTTCAGGCTTCATTATATCTATAATTTATTTTTCTTTACCCCTACTAATAGATGCAACCGAAGAACCAAAGACTTTCTTAACACATTCAGGAGCAGTTATACAAACATCAGGTGATGTCCTTGATCCTCTCTATGTTGCATCAACAGTGGAATTTGATCCTATGGAATATCTGCGAGAGTTCAACTATGGGCGAGTTTCCCAGTTACCTGATGGTACCACCTTAAGGGAGTTTACGATTATTGCAGAGGACGATAAAGTTATGGAAGTTTCACCTGGAGTATTCTATAATGTATGGACCTTTAACGGCACAGTTCCGGGTCCAACCATAAGAGCAACCGAGGGTGACTTGGTTCGTATTAAATTCATCAATAATGGTACAAAATCACATACAATGCATTTTCATGGAATTCACCCAGCTGAAATGGATGGAGTATTTGAGCCCGTAGGTCCAGGTGGAGGACAATTTACATATGAATTTACAGCTGGACCTGTTGGAGTTCATCCCTATCATTGTCATGTGATGCCACTTGAAGAACACATTGTACATGGATTGTATGGTGTATACATTGTGGATCCAAAAGAAAAAAGACCTGCAGCAGATGAAATGGTTATGGTTCTAAATGGATTGGATACTGATTTTGATACTGAAAATAATTTCTATGCTGCAAACACAATTCCGTTTTACTATCAACACCACCCCATCCAAATTAACACCAATGAATTAATCAGAGTGTATGTAGTGAACATGGTTGAATTTGATCCAATAAACAACCTACACTTGCATGGCACTCTATACCATTACTATCCAACAGGAACTGATACAGTACCGTCTTTCTATACTGATATGATAACATTATCTCAGACTGAGCGTGGAATTATGGAATTCAAGTATGAATATCCTGGAAAATATCTATTCCACGCTCATAAGGTAGAATTTTCAGAAAAGGGATGGATTGGAATGTTCCTAGTTAAGGAAAAACTAGATCAAAAATCACAATCAGGAATAGAATATGGAACTTAGTAACAAACCATCAAAAGCTAAACTCATAGCAAGTGGAGTAATTCCTTTTGCATTTGTTATCCTTTTGGTAGCTTACATCTTTGGCCCGGGCTCTGATTTTTTAGAATTAGGTGTACCGTTACCAGAAATTACTATGGAGAAAGTCGATTTTGTTTATTCTGAGATAATTGTAAGCGTTAGAAATACTGGACCTATTCCTGTAGAGATTGTTATGGCAGACGTAAATGATAGAATACAACCTGCAGCAATTGAGCCCGATAGATTTTTGGAGAGATACGAAACAGCTGTTATACGAATTCCTTTTGATTGGAATGAGGCACAACCGTATATAATTGGACTTACTGTAGGCGATGGAACAAGATTTGAAAAAGAGATTGAAGCTGCGGCCCTAGCATTAGAACCAAATTTTGAACTTATCGGATTTTTTGCTATAATTGGAATATATGTTGGAATTATTCCAATTATGATCGGATTACTCTGGCTCCCATTTATCAGAAAGATTGGTAAAAACAAATATCATTTCTTTTTGGCACTCACCGCAGGATTATTACTGTTCTTAGGTATTGATTCCGTTGAAGAGGCACTAAAAGTTTCTGAAGAAAGTCTTGCTGGTAGCTTTAACGGTGCATTGCTTGTAGCTACGGTTATTGTACTATCATTCCTTGGGTTATACTATTCTGCTGAAAAATTAGTAAAAAAGACAGAATCATCTAGAATGACAAAACCTGTAGCAATTGCATTGATGATCGCAATAGGTATTGGTTTGCATAATTTTGGAGAAGGACTCGCAATCGGAGCAGCTGTTGGCCTTGGTTCTATTGCGTTTAGCACTTTTTTAATCGTAGGATTTGCTTTGCACAATACAACTGAGGGTATTGCCATTGCAGCACCAATGTCCAGAGGAAAAACAATGGTAGGAAAGCTTGCAGGATTGGGAATGATTGCTGGGGCTCCGGCTATTTTTGGGGCATGGGTAGGAGGGTTTGTGTATTCTCCATTTGCTGCAGTAGTGTTTCTTTCAATAGGAGCAGGTGCAATATTCCAAGTAATAATCACGATATTGAGGTGGGTACGAGAAGAAGGCGACAAAAATCTTTCGAGTGCAGCAGTAGCGTCGGGGTTTGCTGTAGGAATGTTAATCATGTATCTTACCAGCATCTTCGTATAGAATCAGAATTGTTATCATGCGCCCAAATAAAGTACCAGTTATGCGACAACAATATTTGGAAGGATGACAAATCTATTAATTGCTAAAATGTACAAATTTCTTGGTATCTTTCTAGGATTACTTTTGTTATCATCATTCGTTAATGCAGATGTAAGTGCTCAATCATCCAATCAAAATCTATTTGTCTCAGCAGAAAATTCTCTATTTCAAAATCATTTGTCTGGCTCTATGGTAGTTGAGGTTGTAGTAAGAGATAGTAACATTTCAGATACTGATGAAGCCAAAGGAGAACCAGATGTTACAATAAACGGAAAAGATCTCCGAATGGTTCAAGGTTCTGATGGAAATTGGTATGCATACTTTGCAAATTTGGAAAAAGCAAAACAAGCTGATCAAGTTGCATTGGGAGGTCTTGCTGGCGAGAGTCTAGACTTTGGTGTGTTTTGTTCCGCTTCTACCGATGTATCAGTACTTGGTATAGATATTTCAGATACTGAAGGTGTATCTATTCCAGGCTCTGATGGAATTACAGGTTCTACTGACGGCACTTCATCCTTTAACGCATGTACTGGTTCTCCCACTACGCCATCACCAAATCAAAATAACGTATTGAGGAATGCCAAAAGCCCTAACACAAATGCAGGAATGCCTGTTGGTCAAATAGGATTAGATATTGATGCATGGCCTTTGATTCAACTTTACTCCTTTAGTGATGATGTCACTATAATCTACAACAGGGGAGGAGGTTCTCAAAGAGTTGATCTTACCTATTCTGACATTCCTAACATCGCTCTAAGCATTGACAGATCTGCTTATCCAAAAGGTGCTGAAGTATTTGTGACTGTTAATGATATGCAACTAAATCAGGATCCTACAGACGTGGATTCTTGGACATTTAATATCAATTCTCCAAGAACAACGTTTTATCAAGCCTTTACGGAATCAGGTATAGATTCTGGAAATGGAGGACCAGGATTAGTGGATCTAAATCCATATCTTGGAAGCTTGGGATTTGAAAAAAATGGAAACCTAGGAATGAATCTAGGATCTGCCGTTATCTTAAAGACAAATCAGTACCAACCTTCCGATTTTGCTACGACGGGAATCATAAACTATAACGATATAGTGACTCTAGTAGAATCAGAACCAAATTCTGGAATATTTCAAGGCTTTGATTATAGCGATAATTCAGTAATAGGTATCTCAAATAATGCCCCACGCGGCCAATCAGGTACTATAGATTACAACTCAAAAACCACATCAATAGTAACTGGTGATTCTACCGCATCTGTATCTCTTGTTATCTCTAGTAATCAATTTAATCCGGGTCAAAAGGCCACAATCACTCTAGTAGATAACGATCAAAACTTGAACCCTGGAGCAGATGAAGACCTTGATGTTTTTAGAAGCTCTGCGATCATTCCTACATTAAAGATTGGAAATCCTCTGACTTTAGATAGTGCATCAAGTGTAAATTTCTACGCAACATCAACCACTCCACTTACCAGTGGAACGCCAGTCCCATCTAGTACTCCTGACAAAAATTCTGAAAGACTGATTATCGATACAAGATCTACTTCAAATGGTTCTGTAGAAAAAATCTCAATAAATCTAGGAATAACAGCAAACACTCTTCAGAATCTTCTCTTAAGTTCACCACATGGAACAAGCTGGTTAAATTTTGACTTGCGTTCATTTGAGCAGCAATTTGGAATAAGTTCATTCTCAGACACAACAATGACATTACATTTTGGTGGATTGCCAGGAACCACGACAGTTCAGATATTGGATTCAGGTGATATCTCTTCAGGAAATGGGATGGTGATGATCGATGATGCTGATATTACTGCAATAAATGGAATCTCTGGTTCATCCCAAGTTTATCTAGAAATAAACTTTGATCAATCATCTGATACATTTAGCACGGGAACCATATCAAACGAGACCGATACTCAACCCATAGTTGTTGACCTTCTCTCTTTTGGTGATAAAAACGGCCAGCGTTTTAACAATGCCATTTACCGAGCAGAGCTAGAAGAAACCGCTGCAAACTCTAGTACATTTACAGGAACGATAGAATATGTTGTAGTGAATCAATTAAATCAAAATGATCCAAATTTGATTAAAAATTTGCGTACGATTAGTAACGAAATAAAATTTTTAGTAAATGATTCACTTGATGATGAAGATGCAATAAATTTGGCTTATTCTGATCTTGCTAACGTCGGTGTTACTATCGGGGTATCAGCAAAAACTGAAATAAAAACACAAACTGGTAATGTTACTCTTGAATCCCAAACCTATAGGTTTGGTCAATCAGTTGTTGTAGTTTTAATTGATCCAGACTTGAACACAAAACATGATACGATTGAGACCTATAATGTAATTAACAATCCATCTTCAAGTGCTGACGATACTGTAGGAGATTCAGACGGGAATGTTCTTCTTGAAATACGAATTAAAGGGTTCAGATATCATCGTTGCACCATTAATTCTGTAGAATATGGTGGTCTTGGTTCTACAGGATTCTCATTAGTAGAGACGGGACCGGGAACAGGAATTTTCAAAGGAAGTTTCAGGATGCCTTCTCAAATATGTAACGAGGCAGGAACTAAGTTAATTTCACCCGCTGGCGGAAGCATTGAAGCAAGTTATTTTGACTTTAGAGATTCTTCAGGGGAACCTAGAGAAATAGGATTAACCTTTCCAAAATCGACAAAACCACAAGAACCAACAAAAATAGAGGATGAATCCGGACCATCCATTAGTGTAATGAAAACACAGATAAAAGATTCCTTTGACAGACCGATACCACAAAATCCATCAGTTGGTCAAAAAATAAAATTTGTAACTGAAATATCAAATGCAGACATTATGAATCCACAAACATACAGCTATATCATACAGGTTAAAGACGAAAATAACAAGATTATAGATCTACGTTGGATTAATGGAGAAGTGGGTGTAGCAAAGAAAAAAATCACAGAAATTTTCTGGCAGCCAACTATTTCTGGTACATATACTGTAGAAATTTTTGTTTGGGATGGGATTGATTCAGCAATACCTCTCTCAGCCAAGTCAGAATACAATCTAAGTGTTGGTTCACATTAAGTTCAATATCTAAAAGTGATATTTTTCTTTATAAGGTGATACTGCCCGCAACTCATTAACAATTTTTTTTAATACTTCAACGGTATCATCGATTTCTTTTTCTGTATTTGACACCCCTATTGTTAAACGCAAAGAACCAGCAATTTGTTCATGAGAAAAACCCATTGCCTTGAGAACATGTGATGCTTTTTGTATTCTGACAGAACATGCTGATCCCGTAGATGCTGCAATATTATTCTCGTCAAGCTTTATTATCAAATCTTCACCGTTAACACCAAGAAATGTAAAATGAGTATTGTTAGGTATTCTTTTTTCTGGATGTCCATTAAAGGTAACATGGGAAATTTCTTGTAATATTCTTGATCTAAGCTTTGTAGACAATGTCACAAAACATTCCTCATTTTGTATCATGTTTTCTTTGGCCAGTTGGCATGCTTTTCCAAATCCTACAATGTTTGGAACGTTTTCTGTGCCTGATCTTAGACCATTTTCTTGTCCTCCTCCGAGAATAATGGGGTCTAATTCTATACCAGTCTTAACATATAGTGCACCAACTCCTTTTGGTCCGTTTATCTTATGAGAGGAGATAGATAGCAAATCTACATCGAGATCCTTTACATCTATTGGGATCTTTCCTACTGCTTGAACAGCATCTGTATGCACCAGAATATTCTTTTCATGTGCAATCCTACAAACCTCTTTGATTGGTTGAACAGTTCCAACCTCGTTATTTGCAAGCATTATACTAATCAGACATGTGTCATCAGAGATCTCTCTTCTAGCATCCTCGGGATTTACAAGACCGTACTTGTCTACAGGAAGATATGTAATACAAAATCCCTCTCTTTCAAGACACTTGCATGGTTCTAGTATGGCATCATGTTCAATTAAAGATGTAATTACATGTTTTCCTTTTTTCTTGTGTGTAATACCATAAAGTGCGGTGTTATTTGATTCCGTTCCCCCAGAGGTTAGAAGAATTTCCGCCGGTTCCGCATTTATCAATGCTGCGATTCTTTTTCTAGCATTTTGAATTGCAATAGAAGCAAGTCTTCCATGCTTATGAATTGAAGATGGATTACCAAAATGTTCCTTGAAATAAGGAAGCATTTCATCTAATACTTTCTCGTGTACTTGGGTTGAAGCTGCGTTATCAAGATATATCAATCCATTATCACATTTAGCTTACCTGATCTATATCCATCAGGATCTACAACTACATTTGTGAATCCTATCTTTTTTAGCTCCGATTCTAATTTTGTAAGTTTATTTTTATCCAACAATATTCTGATTTCTTCAGGCATTACTTCAATTTTTGCGGTTCCATCCAAGTCACGCAAACGTACCTGTTTTACACCAAACCATTGTTTAATCATGCTTTCTCCAATTTCTATTCGTGCAAGACGTTCTGCAGTTATTTTTTGTCCCCATGGTATGCGTGAGGCAAGACAGGAATTTGAAGGTCTGTCATAAACGGACAAACCTACGCTTTTTGCATACTCTCTTACCATCTCTTTTGTAAAACCTGTTTCTACTAGTGGACTTTTCACTTCATTTTCCCTCAGTGCCGCAATTCCAGGTCTGTAATCCCTAAGATCGTCTAAGTTTGTACCATCCACAATGTTCTGAAATCCTTCTTTTCTTGCAACTTCTTTTAGGTAAGAAGCTAATTCAGTTCTACAATGAAAGCATCGATTCTTATCATTTTTAACAAACTCATCATTTTCAAGCTCATTGTATTCGATTATTGCGTGACGTATGCCTATCTCAGAACAAATTTTTTTTGCAGATTCTAATTCATCTCTTGATAGAGTTTTATAATCTGCGGTAACTGCCATGGATGATGCTCCTAGGGATTGATAAGCTGCAAATGCAACAAGTGCACTGTCGACTCCACCTGAGAGAGCAACTAAAACATTACGTCTATTATCAAACCATTGAATCAACTCATCAAGATGTGTCATTTTACACCGATTTTTTGCCTAACTTGTGATCTAACAATATCATTCACATCTGTAAATGACATTGAAAGCGAGTCTGATATTAATTTAATATCTGAAGATTCAACTTTGATGTGTTTAACAACATCACCATGTTTCACTAACTTACATTTTACTACAAAGTTTCTTTGCTGAATTTCTACAGGCACTGTGATTATGACTCTTGGTACAATATATCTTGAGGAATTTCGAATTCTTACTCCTAACGTTCCAGTTTCTGACACAAGAGTTTCAAGTATGGTGTTTACACTTTGGGGATCGCAAATCACAGATACGATATGAGTGGGCCTATTCTTTTTAGTTATAGCAGGAGTTATAGTGATATCCTTGGCGCCTGCAGACATGATCTTTTCAATTAAATTTCCAAAAACCTCGCCTGAGACATCATCTATGTTTGTCTCAAGTATCTGTACAGAATCCTGTTGAAAATGTTCAGTTTTTTCTCCTTTTAGGATCTTTAGTACATTAGAAAATCCTTCGAAATTCTTTTTACCAGCACCATATCCTATTGATCCTACTTTTAAAGAAGGATAAAACTCTGAACAACTTTTTGTTAAATTTACAAGTAAGGCGGCACCAGTTGGAGTAGTTAGCTCATCTTTTGTTTGGCCTCCAACTATTGCAATATTTGAATTTTTAAAAATTTCTAAAATTGCACTAGCTGGGTTTGATACTGTTCCGTGTGAAAAATTAAGTGTTCCACCACCGACTGCTACTGGAGTGGATATTATTTCCTCAGAAAAAAAATCTAGATCGTCTAATGCTATGGCAGTTCCTATTATATCAACAACTGTGTCAATACCAGATGCCTCATGAAAATGAACTGATTCTGTAGATTCACCATGTATCTTTGATTCTGCGTTTATCAAAGTTCTTATGGTTTCTCTTGCAAAAACTTTTGCACTCTCAGAAAGGTCTATCTTATCTGAAACAGATGTAATGCATTCCAGAATTTCAATACCTCTTCGTTCACTTTTGGTTTCATTTATTTGAAGCAAAAGCTGAGTTGCTTCAATTCCATGTTTTACAGTTTTTTGGAAGTCAATTTGTTGTATTTTAGAATCAACAAGATATTTTTCAGCTATGTAAATACCATCAATCACTTTTGACTTTCTTGCTCCCAAGTCTATTAGGGTGGACAATAACATATCTCCTGAAATCCCAGCTATCTGCGAATCAATTATTACGACCATTGGAATGAAAACCCCTTAAAATGAATATAAATTGTAATTCCGACCTGATTATTCTACTCTTTAATTAACTAATAGCCATATTGGTTCATATATGTAAAATAAATATGTTAATCACGATAACGCTATAAATAATACCAGTATTTCTTTTCAAAATTAAAAAATTTCTAATTTTTGAAAATTATATTTATATAATTGTTGGACATAATTATTTTCAATGTGTATTATCGGAGATTACAGACAAATAATTGCGCAAAGAGAACTGGGATTATCATACTCTGAAATCAAAGTGCCAAGAAAGATGATCAATAAAGAATTACAACACAATCCAGGACTTCGTCCAATCTATGGATACATGGATACTAAGGTAGAGATTAGAAAGAGATTGCTCAAACGCAAAGTGTTAGAGATCGTTTCTTAACACTCAAATTTTTGTAAACAAAAATCGTGAAGTTTAATTAGTGATTAGAATTACGCCTCTTATGATCACTATTATTGGTGCTGGAAAGGTGGGCGGAGCGGCTGCACTTTTTTCCGCTATCAAAAAACTTTCCGATGAAATTCTTTTGTTAGATATTGTTCAGGGTCTTCCACAGGGGGAAGCTATGGACCTAAACCATATGCTTTCAGAACAAGGAATAGATGTTACTATTCGAGGTTCAAACGATTATTCTGAAATGAAAGGTTCTGATATTGTAGTTGTAGTTGCTGGTTCTGGACGAAAGCCTGGGATGACAAGAATGGATCTTCTAAAAATAAATGCCTCTATAGTGAAAGGAGTTGTTGAGAATATAAAAAAATACGCAAATGATTCTATGATTGTTCCAGTAACAAATCCACTTGATCCCATGGCTTATCTGGCATACAAAACATCAGGATTTGAAAAAAATCGAATATTTGGGATGGGTAACATGCTTGATCTTTCAAGATTCAAACAATTCATTCATGAAGCAACTGGTTTTTCACGCACTTCAATTCGGTCGCTAGTGATTGGTGAACATGGAGAAAACATGTTGCCTCTTGCAAAGTATTCGACTGTCGAGGGAATTCCTCTTGTTTCCTTACTACCAAAGCAAAAAATTGATGAGATTGTCGAAAAAACTAGGCAGGTTGCAGCTAAGGTAATTGAATTAAAGGGTGCAACAGTACATGCTCCAGGAAATGCAATTTCAACAATCATAGAAGCTGTTACTAGAGATAAAAAACAAGTTATTCCAGTTGCGACTTATCTTGACGGCGAATATGGTTATTCGGACGTTTCAATCGGTGTGCCAGCTGTAATTGGTAAGAACGGAGTAGAAAAAATAATTGAACTTGATCTTGACTCTAACGAAAAGGATTGGTTCAAAAAAGGAGTTGATAGCGTTAAAAATGGCATTTCTAGTATCGCACTCTGATTAAATTTTTAACAGGATGCAATATTAGAGATAATACTTGGATTTAACACAAATCTTGGAATCACTAAAACTAGGCAAGATAACAACATCTCAAGCAAAGAGAATGCTTTCTATTTACTCTATAGAAAAAATAGAGGATTTTGCAAAACTTGATGTTGGAAGAAAACTCAGACGTGGAATTCCTGAGGTTATATTTGCTGAAAAAAAACAAATTACAGAAATAAAAAAAATAATACTTGCAGCAATAAAGAGAACTGGTTACGTTTTGGTTTCGCGTATAAATAAAGATGATTATCAGAAGATTCTTACATTCTCAAAAAAAAATAAATTAAAGACAAGAATTGGAAAAAAAACTACGTCCATTCTTTTTTTTAAAAATATTATACACCAATCTGGCGGCAAAATAGGAATATTGACAGCAGGTACCTCAGACATTGGTGTTGCCGAGGAGGCAAGATTGATGTGTGAAGCTATGGGATGTACATGTATTTCTAGCCACGATGTTGGCATAGCCGGATTACATCGGATATTTCCCATCATCAGAAAAATGATAAAAGAAGATGTCGATGCACTCATAGTGGTAGCTGGGATGGAAGGTGCTCTTGCATCTATTGTCTCATCACTAGTTGATATTCCTGTAATAGGGGTACCATCTTCAGTAGGATATGGTTATGGTGAAAAGGGAATAGCTGCTCTTGCATCTATGTTACAAAGTTGTACTCTTGGTTTGTCAGTAGTGAATATAGATAACGGAATAGGTGCTGGTGCTATTGCATCTAACATAGCTAATAGGTCTAAAAGAAAAAAGACTATGTGATTATTCCAAGATCTGATAATTCTGCACCTAATCCATAACCTAAAAGTGCAATCCCGGTTCCAAGTCCTGCCATTTCTAATCCGCCTTTTATCATGTTAAGATTTGCCATTTTTGATTTTATGGCTCCGATGGCAAAGGATGCCGAAAGACTAGTTCCTATGGCAATAAAAAGAGGAATGTATCCATCTGCAAAAAAATATGGGATGATTGGTAATATTCCTCCTATCAAAAAAGAACCAAACATCCTTAATGCACTTTTTAGTGGACTGCCAATAATTTCTAAATTCAATTTTAATTCTTCAGTTAGCATAGTCTCTAGCCACACTTTTCTGTCCGATGTTATCTTATTTACAATACTGTCTAATTCTGTTCCAGAAAATCCCTTTGCCTTGTAGATGTCTTCGATTTCTTTTTTTTCCTTCTCCGGAACATTTTCCATTTCCCATTTTTCTCGCTCTATCTCAGAATTTAGAATCTCTCTTTGTGATTTTACTGCAAGATAATTTTGAACTGCCATAGCCTTTGCACCAGTAAACATGGCCACCAGTGCAGCAAGTATGATTATGTTTGATGAAGCTTCGGCACCACCAACCCCTGCAACCAAACCCAATGAAGTGTTTATTCCATCCCCAAAACCAAAGACAAAATCTCTAATTGCACTTGTCTCAGTCTGGTGTCGTTCTACGTGTCGTGGTTCAATTACGTCTTTCAACATGTCTCACTTTATAGTTCAAATGACGAGGCATTTCAAAAGTCTTGTCGTAAACGATTTATATCTTAGCACAAGGAGATAGTACCAGAAAATGGCAGGAAAGAGAATAGTTCTTACAGCTGACCGAAGTCTCATGACTAATTATCGTGGTAACTTTCTATACGGGTTTATTGCATGCGGACCATATGAAGTTCTTCCCGAATGGGTATTTGACAAGGTCTTTTGTCCTAGTGTAGAAACTGACAAGGTAACCGGTGAAGCCAAAGTTGCTCAAGTTGGATTAAGGAGAGTGGAGAGCGCTCTACTCCAGGGATATAAAAGAGATGAAGTATTTGTTGCGCAACCGGATTATCTTGCAAACTGTATTGGTCCAGATACTAAGGTTGTAGGAATCAATGTAATGGATCCTCTTGGTATGGCGCCAGTGACGACTACAATGTCTCCAGAAAAACTATCGTATGTTGCGATGAAGTTCAAAAGAATGTGCGCAAACATAATTCAGTTAAAGAAAAAATATAATTTTCAAGTAGTTGTAGGAGGAAATGGCGCATGGGAGCTAGCAAAATCTGATAGGATGAAGATTCATGGAATTGACACCGTGGTAGTAGGTGAAGCGGATGAACTTGCACTTGATCTATTTCATGATCTAGAAAGAGGTGATGCTCCAGAACTAATGCATTGTTTTGTAAAGAATATTCAAAACATACCAATTATTCAGGGTCCCACAGTAAATTCACTTATAGAAGCAATGCGGGGATGCGGAAGAGGCTGTGATTTTTGTGATGTAAATAAGAGATCCAAAAAAGATCTACCACTAGAAAGACTACAGCATGAGGCAAAAATAAATCTCAATTATGGATTTGATTCAATTTGGCTGCATTCTGACGAAATGCTTCTTTACGGTTGTGAAAATAAAGATTTTCAGCCAAATTACGATGCAATTGTTGAATTGTGGAGAGGATTGAAATCACTTGGTGCTAGATTTGTTGGCACAACGCATATGACATTTTCTGCAGTTTGTGCAGACCCCAAATTACTTCATGATATGTCTGAAATCAATGGAATGAGCAACGAAAAATGGCTAGCAACTAACTTGGGTATAGAAACAGTTGCGCCAAGAATGGTCAAAAAACATCTTGGAGTAAAGACAAAACCATTCTCTACAGACGAATGGGGATGGGTTGTAAGAGAAGGTGCAAAAATACTCAATCAGAACCACTGGTTCCCTGCAGCAACCTTGATTATCGGATGGCCAGATGAAACTCCTGATGAAACAAAGTACACTATTGATTTGATAGATGATTTCAAACAAACGCGAATGCGTGGTCTGGTTGCTCCTTTACTATATCAAGACTTTAATGAAAAGAATTCAATGCACTTTGGTAATCTAAACGAAGCTCAATTCACATTATTCTGGAGGTGTTGGGAGCATAATTTACGCGTTATAAATGATATAATTCCCATAATAATTAGGAACAAGTCTTTTGGACCTCCAATGAAATTGATAATGTATGGAATGATAAAGGCAGGTACCTGGGCGATTATGAGATATCTAAGAGGATTATGTAAAGAACTTTTCAACGGAAGGCTTCCAGACGAAATAATGGAAAAATATTCCAGGAGCCGATCTGTTACCGCGCCCGCATATACTAAGTAGCGCTTTTTTCTAATTCCTTTATTGCTGCATCTGCAATTGTATTTTTTTTCGGTGTTAGAACCACAAAATAATTCTTGTCTGCACGTTCTGCTGATTCTACAGATCTGTATTTTTTCGTGTTCATGTCAAACTCCAAAAGTTTTCCATCAAGTTTCCCTTTTGTGTAGATCATGAGGTAAATATTGCCAGTTGTAGGACTAAGTGGAATAATGGCAAAAACATATCCTTTGTAAGAGTTTATTGGCATCATGTTTTTCATGGGAGGTGCAATTGTTGCCATGTATACAAAAATATCCTCCGGAGAACTAAACTCTTCGAATTCAAAATTCATGTTAGTTGATTTGTTGCAGTTATATAATAATCTAAGTACTTGTGATAATATTATTACATATTACGAGATTAGTTAATTTTTTAAATTAAGAAGAGATCTCATATGGTAGTAAACTATGATTCTGTCCTCATTTCTTTTTCATGGTTTTAATAATGTAAAATCAACTTTGAAAATAGTATATGAATTCTGAATCGCACTATATGTTTTAAAAAGAAAAAATTTGAAATTCCTAGTATTTTGGCATTAATCTAAGCCTTGTCTTTGCAGAAAGAGCAATTATTGATATAATTGCAACCGCAAGTACCAAAGCTGCTATTGCACCAAACTCTG
>JBQTHX010000086.1:0-3337 GCA_052389415.1 Nitrosopumilaceae archaeon | reverse complement strand
GGAGTTTTATTGATTCTTTGTGGATTTATGACATCGATTACTTTCACATAGAACAAAACAACATTGTGACTAAATAGTATTATTAGATACCAATCTGTTAGACGCAGAATCCGCCTTTTTCTTTATTATATATTTCATAGGAGATTTTTTCAAGTAGCTTCTTTTTTGATTTTAATACTTTTTTGTCTATTCCATAGTTCTTCTTTTCTACTAATGTCTGAAGCCTTACCAATTGTTCCATTGTTAATACTCTAAGCCCTTTTTTTGAGACAATTTCCAATAGAACAAGCCTTTCTTGGTCCTCATCTTCGATGAAAGGTCTCATATGATTTAATAAAATTTTGGGGTTTTTAGGTTAATCTCTATTTCTAGGCAATTTACCGTACTTGTCAAAGGATTTCTGCACATCTGGATTTGCAAATCCATGCAGGATGTTTTGATCTTTGAGAAGGCCGATAATTTCTGTTCTAGTCATAGAACCAACATTAGAAAATGCTTTTCTAGCATCTTCATACGTACCACCATTCTTTAGAACATCATTCATGGCGGCACGTGCAAGGTTGACTTTTTGCTCTTGGTAATTGAATTGGCTCCAAAATATACTATGATGAGTTCCATTGATACCAGAAAGGAATTTTGTAAATGATGCTCTTGGAGTGAAGCTTTCCATTTCTTTATTCATTCTCGCAAGATCATTTTGGAATTTTTCCTGTGCTATCTTTCTTTGGGTATCAAGTAATTTTTTGTGTTCTGTCATTGCTATTTGTTTTTTCTGTATCTCTGCAATTTTCTTTTTAGAGATTTCAATGTTTTTCAAGATTTTCATCAGTAGGGGGTTTTTCTTTATTTCATCAGTAGCTTTTATTTCTGGTATGTTCTCATCTACACTTGCTGCAAAAGACGAATGGTTAGTAAATAACACAAACATTGCTAGTGCAGTTATTGTAGCGATGCCAATCGTGTTCCTGTTTTTGATAGTCATTAATTTTTGAGAAACTAAATTTAGTATATACCGATTACGTAGAAATGGTCAGCAAGTCTTATTAGCATAAATCAGTTTTGGGCGATCTAATTCAGAAATTCTTGTCTCGTTCGTTCCAAGAATTTCGAGTATATTCGCAACCTTTCGAGTGTTTGAGCTAGTTTCATCTCCGTTCCAGGAGTAGGATTACGTTTAAAGAAATTTCTTATTTCTGGTTCCCTTTTACTGTCATACAGCGCAGATGTCGTGCCTAGCACCCGGTTTATAAGCGGACTACCAACTCCGAATTTTTTAACAATATGCTTCCAGTTCTTTTTTAACCATGGCCATACAAGAGTTCGTCCATATGGGTTTGAGGCAATACGCATTATTGGTAGATGAAGATTCTGTGAACGCACCTCCTTTGTCAAGACAAGTCTAAGCGTTCTTGCTAACAAACGTTCATCCTGGAATGCAGCCAGTGCTCCAAGGAACCTTATCTTTTCTTCCTGCATGGTTGCTTTTCTGAATTGTCTTAAGAGAATTTCATATGTTCTATCATCACCTGTCCACGCCACAAGTGAGTATACCACATTACGAAGATCTGGTTCAAGGGAGTTGGGTTTTTTCAAAAATTCATTAAATCTTTTCCTTGCTTCATCAAGAATTTCAGTATCTCCCAATTTGCCTAACGATCCTATCACAAGACTTCGAAGAAGAGCAGTCGTGTGTTTTTCATCTGGTTTTTTGTTCCATCCAAGGCGTTCAAAAATTTTTAGGAAATGCACCCTGTTGAATTCCTTTATTTCATCCCAGAAAATCTCTCCAGAGGTAATAAGATGTAGAAAATCTAAGTTTTCAGCAAGGTCTTTTGAAACTAGATAATCATTTTCCTCGATGTACGACCTTGTAAATTCAAGAAATCGCTTTAAGGAGACTTGACCTGATATGCATAATGCAAAAAGATCATGTTGCAGCCCCCACCTATCTGTGTTTTTTAGGATTTTTTGTTCAACCAGTTCTTTGAATTTTTCTTCTGCCTCAGTTTTATATTTTACTCTGTACATGCCTAACTGACCAGAATTTAGCTTGATCCAATCAGCATCTTTCACTACAAGTGATTCTGATTTTTTTGTCATTAGTTTGAATGCAAGTTTGTTAGCGGTTAGAAGAGAGATTGGTATTATCCATGATTCCTTATGTGATTTTTTTTCATTTTCTGCAAGAAATCTTTTTTGCGTGAGGTTTATTTTCGAATTGTGTGATGTAACTTCAATAATAGGATATCCTACCTGCTTTACCCAACTGTTCATCATTTTTCTTACTGGTTTTTTTGAAATTTTTTCTAATGCATTCCAAAGATCTTCGGTTGTAGCGTTACCGTACTTGTGTCTTTCAAGATAATCTTTGAGACCGTTACGGAAATTTTTTTCTCCCAAGAAATTTTCAAGCATGCGTAGTACAGTTCCACCCTTGTTGTAACTAATCTCATCAAAAATTTCTCTTACCTCTGAAGGTTTGTTAACCTTTACGTCAATTGGATGTGAAGTCTTTAATGCATCAAGACTCATAGCACCACTAGTTTCACCAATTAGGAACTGATCCCACAGATCCCAGTTTGGATAATAATCGTGAACAGCTTTTGTAGCCATAAAGGTAGCAAAGCTTTCGTTTAGCCAAAGGTCGTTCCACCATTTCATTGTAACAAGATTACCAAACCATTGGTGTGCAATTTCATGTGAAATTACCTCAGCAATGTGTTGTTTGGTTTCTGTTGATGATGTCTTTGGATGATACAAAAGGATAGTCTCTCTAAAAGTTATAGCCCCCCAGTTTTCCATTGCGCCTGATGCGAAGTCAGGAACCGCAATCATGTCAAGTTTAGGCAGAGGATATGGAATCTCAAAGTAATCTTCATACCATTGTAAGAATTGCTTTGTAAATTGTAATGATAGTCTTCCTAACTCTTTTTTGCCCTTTGTGGTAACTATCCTTATCATGGTTTTTCCCTTTCTGCCTAGTAAGAATTCTAGATCTCCCACGCCTAGATACAGCAAATAAGTAGACATTACAGGCGTTTGATCAAATCGGTAAAGTGTTTTTCTGCCAATTTTTTTCTTTGATTTAACAGGCATGTTTGATATCGCGGTAAGATTGGAATCAGTCATAACTGAAACATCAAAAGTTGCTTTTACCTCAGGTTCATCCCAACAAGGAAATGCGCGCCTTGCATCAGCAGCTTCAAACTGAGTTGTTGCCATAAATTTTGTTCTACCTTGCTTGTCTTTATACTGACTTCGATACAGTCCTACAAGCTTGTCATTTAAAATTCCAACAAAGTCAATGAAGAGATCTACCTTGCCCTTGATTTTTTCT
>JBQTHX010000085.1:0-8892 GCA_052389415.1 Nitrosopumilaceae archaeon | reverse complement strand
GAACCCTCTGTTGAACCAACTTTACCTATTTCTGAAACAGGAGAATCATGTATTATTGATCATTCCAATTCATCAAAGGACGAGCTAGCAAGATTGGCAAGAGAGTCTAGTGTAAATCTATTGCAACTAAATTCCCTGTACAAACAATCCTCAAATGAGAAGCAGAAAAATTTGGACAAGATGATTTGTGTTGCAAATGAAAGACAACAAATCTTGATATCTCTTGTTAAAAAGTTTGAAGATCCATCAGAAGCTCTCTCTGTTTCATTTTCTAGGGATATTAAAAATGGATTTCCTGCCGAGGCCCAGCAATACATAGAGGAAGAAAAGACTGTTAGCGGATCACTTGATGTAATTCATTCTGACGATTTTAGTTTAGGCATTTCAAAATTCTTTTACTTACTAAATTCTGATCAAGGCTCAAAAATCGAGTTGCACTTTTCAGATAAAAAACCGGTAATCTTGACAGGATCCAAAGTAGTTGCAAAAGGGATGGCGATTTCAAATAATATTGTAGCAGTTTCAAAAGATCAGAACAGTTTTGAGGTTACATCCACTCCAGCCCTAGAAGCAAGCATGTCAATGAAAAAGGTAGCAGTCATTCTCTTTAACTGGCAGAACAATCCAGTTCAGCCATACACCAAAGACTATGCTAAAGGTGTAACGTTTACCAACACTGGCTCTACCAATAATTATTATCAAGAAATTTCGTTTAACAAGGTTGGATTTATCGGACATCTTTTTCCAGATGGCGACGTCTTTGGATGGTATACTGTACCATATGATAGCGCCAACTGCCCATGGAGCTCCGGTAGTGCATCAGCAAAGTCATTGGCATCAGCTGATGGCTTTAATGCAAACAACTATGACAAGGTCGTATTTGCATTTCCATCTACATCAGGCTGCCCTGGATGGGGGTGGGCATATATTGGTGGACCCGAGTCATGGGTTCAAGGCTCGTACCAAAATAGGGTAGTTGGTCATGAACTGGGCCACAACTATGGAACACACCACTCTAACAGCTACAGATGCACTGACTCGTCCGGAGTTCCAGTTGTAATCAGTCAGACTTGCACAACTTCAGAATATGGAGACCCGTTTGACATTATGGGTAGCTCTACAAATCACATGAACAATTTCCAGAAAGGAAGAATAGGATATTATGATCCTGCAAATACAGTAACAGTTACAACTGATGGAACCTATACCATAGATGACATTGAAACAAGCTCTACTGGAGTTCAAGTTATACGAATTCCAAAAGATTATGATGCAAATGGCAATGTCTTAAAATATTATTATCTAGAGTATAGACAGCCATATGGTTTTGACAACTTTTCACCATCAAGCCAAGTTGTAAATGGAATATCAATCAGAATTGCTCCACCATACACCACAGTAACCCAGACACAATTGCTAGACAGCACTCCAAACACATCAACATTTGGGGATGCTACTTTTCTTACTGGTACAATCTTTGAAGATCCTATCAATGGAGTAATTGTTCGACCATTGAGCAACTCTGCAACTAGTGCAACAGTAGAGATTCAATTTGGCCCTGGAACATGTATTAGATCTTCACCAACCATGAGCATGTCTCCATCAACCCAGTGGGGATATGCAGGAAATACGCTTCCATACAGCTTGACAATCACCAACAGGGACAGCATAGCATGTGGTCCTTCCAATTTTACGGTAAACTCGTCACTTCCTAGTGGCTGGTCACAAACTCCTCTTGTTCCTTCAGTAACTTTATCACCTGGAGCGTCAAGCACCGTCCAAGTACAGATAACTTCATCACCAAGTGCTGCTCCAGAGTTTTACACCCTATATGAGACGGTGGTAAACACTTCGGATACAGCATACCAAGCCACTTCATCGGCAATATATAATGTAAGGTTACCAGACACTACACCTCCAACAGTTACAATAACCAGTCCAAGCAATGGCTCGATAGTACCAAAGGGTTCGTTGAAGATCAATGCCTCTGCCAGCGATTCCGAAAGTGGAATAGCCAAGATTCAGATCTTGGTTGGCGGTGCAGTCAAAAAGACTTGCAACAATACAAACACCTGCCAGTATACCTGGAAGACTTCAGGAGTTGCACCAGGTACATATTTGATAACAGCTATAGCGACAGACAAGGCACCAGCTGCGAATAGTAACAGTGTCTCTATATCTGTAACAAAATTATAAAAAAGATATCAACAAAGACCAGAAATTTCCAGAGTCTTTAGAACTAAATAATCTGATTGAACCCTAAGAAAACCATTTTATCTGTCCACATTTTTTGCATTCAATCTTCTTTTTATTTATTGATACAAAGGAACTGCCACAGTTAACACAGATCTTTATTCTAGGTCCAACAAAGCTTCCCTTTGGTCTTAGTTTTTTTGCTATTGATTGACGTAGATTCATTTTACCAAACAATATCTATTCTACTACAACGAGTCCTTGCATCCACGGATGTAGAATGCAGTAATAGTTTACAAAACCTGATGAGTTGAACCTGTAAGAAAATGATTCTTCTGGACTGATATTTCCACTGCTTATAATTCCACTAGATCCAAATTGCCTACTACTAGTAATGATGCTATGAATTGACGAATCGTCATTCAACCAAGTCACCTCTTGGCCCTTTTTAATTACAGTCTTTGACGGCTCAAAACAAGAGTTGTCATTTACACAGGAGTAATCTTGAGAGTTTTCTCTTATGATCACCTGTTCTGCGAATGCACTTGGACTTTGTAAGACTAGAAATAGTAAAGATATTCCCAATCCTGCGATTGTCATCATTAACTTCATGACATTTGTGAATTTTTACCTAATATAAATATAATGACTGACTGGTCAGTTATCTTTATATAACGCGTCATAGTTAGACAAGACCATGAGCACTCAAATGGATCTCACATCGGAAATCTGGATAAATTCTAAAAAACCAGACACACTTGCAATTTATGCACCAAAGTTTCCCCGTATGGGATTTATCTGCCCTGCATGTGGATCTATTGATGTGTTCATCAGATGGAACAGTCCAAGGCAGGTAGAAGGATACTGTTTAGATTGCTCACACAGATGGTACTCAGAACAGTCAGGTAATTCACCTTACAAGCTGGATTGATGCAATGCCAAAAGTTTCCCAAGATCATAAAATCAAGGTGAGACAAACTATACTTGAAGCCGCGATGAATACTTTTGCCAAGACAGGTTATTCACAAACAAGAATGGATGACGTTGCAAAATCTGCAGGAGTAAGCAAGGGAACTCCGTATCTTTATTTTCCTACAAAGGAGGATCTCTTTTTTGCCATTTGCAAGGAAAATCAAAAGAATCTAATAATAACTCGTGAAGGCTTGTTTGGTAAAAGAGAGAATCTTGTCACTGATTTGGCAATATTTTATGATGTTTTGGTTGGCAAGACAAAGCAGACAGAAAGGATCTGGCTAGAGGGCCTTGCAGAATCTACAAGAAATCAAAGACTAAAACAAACCATAATAAAATACCGGGAAGAACTTGTCGTTCTTGTAACGGAATTTTTAAAGCAGATAAGAAAGGAAACGGGGTTTTTCAAGGAGCATGACGACCTTGTCTCGCTTGCAAAAGGAATGATTGCTCTTTACAACGGATTGACTCTAGAGAGAGTTACTAGAAAAAATGATGAAGATGTAAAAAAGGCATGGGTGAAAACGATGAAGGCTATTTTTGAAGGTTCAGAAAAAAATTCATAATTCTCTTTTACAGGTTATAAAAAATTTGATTGGAATCAATCTTATTTTTCAGAATATTCAATATCATCACTTTCACAATTAGGACACGATGGTCTATCATTTATCAAGACTGCAGACTCGAGATTACATTTGTTACATTTAAAATTCCACAGTCTGTATATTGACATGGGATCGATTGCTATGTTAATCTAGGATAAAGATAGGTGGTTATGTCATAATCTTCTCTTTCTAAATAATTAATCAGTTAAAAAGTTGGTAAGAAAGCAAAGAAATTCAACAAATTAAGTTCAATCCAATTTTAATCAAAGCCTATAAACTTTCGATTCTATGGTAACGTACAGAAAATGACCAACAACAAAACTTACATCATAATTGGTTTAGTTGTAGCAGCAGTCATTGGAACAACTGCCTTTGCATTATTAAGTAACACAAGCGACACAGTCACGACTGAAACCGAGTCTGTGATAAAAAACGATCCTTTCGTTATTCAACCAATTCCAAATTTAAAAAAGTTCAACTCTACTGATGAGCTAAGATCTTTTCTTATCGTCTCTCAAGCAAAAGCTTCTGGATCATTTGCAGGCCCCATGTTCAGAGAAACGATGATGTTAGATATTGGAGCGCCAACAGTAGCTACCGAGGCAGCACCACAAGTAAAAGGATCGGATGGAATAGTGAGCAGTGCAGGTGGTGAAGTCTATTCAACAACAAATGTTCAGGTTGCTGGAATTGACGAGCCTGACTTTATTAAAAATGACAACAAGTATGCGTATATCTTATCGCAAGACAAGCTTTCAATAATAGATGCGTATCCTGGTGATACGGCAAAGATAATATCCAAAGTAGGCCTCGATGTAAGAGGAAATTATCTTCAAAACATGTTTCTAAACAAGGACAGACTGGTCATATTTTACAACGACAGTTCTGAGCGCTATGCAATACAGCAGTATGATTACATCCCTAGCCCAATCTATACTCCGGTAACTCGAGCCGTGATTGTTGATGTATCTGACAAGGAAAATCCAGAAGTTGTAAAAAATTATGAGATGACTGGATACTATACTGGTGCTAGAATGATTGGAGATTTTGTATATCTTATCTCAAACTCGTATGTGGATTATTACAATCCAATGCCCCCAATATTTAGAGAGAGTTCTGGCATGACAATAATGCCAGATGTCTATTACTTTGACAATCCAGAACAAAATTACAACTTTAACACAATTACTACATTTAACATATTTACTGATGAGATTGATTCCAAGACCTTTATGATGGGAGCCACAGGAACAATCTATGTTTCCCATGATGCAATCTATCTTACATACCAAAAATATCAGCCATACTATTATGACCAGACCTACAACAAGGACAGATTCTTCAAGACAGTCTTGCCTTTATTGCCTTCTGATATTCAAGCACAGATAAAATCAATTGATTCAAGCAATTCAAATGATTCTCAAAAGTGGGCACAGATATCAGACGTTTTGCAAAACACTTACAACAAAATGTCAGAGAATGAAAAAACCACATTGTATGAAAACATACGAAAAGCAATTTCAGAATATGAGATCAAGATTCAGCAAGATTACAGAAAGACAGTAATTCAAAAATTTGCAATCGAGGATGGAACTGTAAGCTATGTATCAAAGGGCGAGGTTCCAGGATACTTGCTAAACCAGTACTCGATGGATGAGTTTGATGGAAAGTTTAGAGTTGCAACGACCTCTGAATTTTATACACCAAGAGGAGTCACCATGGGAAATAATGTCTACGTCTTGGACGAGTCACTGAAAATTTTAGGAAGCGTTGAAAATGTTGCTCCAGATGAATCAATCTACTCTGCAAGATTCATGGGCGAGAAACTATATCTTGTGACATACCAAAGAATAGACCCATTCTTTGTAATCGATCTTTCAACTGACACACCTAAGGTATTGGGAGCACTAAAGATTCCTGGATACTCTAGCTATCTGCATCCATATGATGATACCCACATAATTGGAATAGGAAAAGAGACAAAGCAAAACCAGTATGGTGGGATGGAGATAGTCGGTGTAAAGATGACGTTGTTTGATGTAACTGACGTATCAAAACCGGTGGCAGTGGACTCGTATCTTATTGGCGGCCAAGGAACCGACTCTGAGATTCTAAGCGATCCAAAAGCCTTCCTGTTTGACAAGGAGAAAAATATTCTCGCCATTCCAATCTTTGATTACAACTATGGTGGACCGATTCCATTAGAAGATGGAATAGGTGATTCTGATACACCAATTTCAGAAGATGTGGTAGCTCCTGAAAAAATAATGCCGCCTCGCCCCTATCCACAAAGCAACTGGAAAGGCTTTTACATATTTGGCGTGGACCCGGTAAAGGGCTTTAGTTTGAAAGGAAGTGTTGAGCACTTTAGCGGTACTAGCTATGACTATTCGTATGGAACCAGGTCGTTTTACATTGACAACAACTTGTATACGGTAACATCTAATCTGATGAAGATAAACGATCTAAATGATCTAAAGAAGGAGATAAACCAGATCAAGCTAGAGGGAAGCGTACAGATAATCAAGTATCTTGAATAAAATTTCTTGAAACAATCTGATTGATCGAGTCTGCATCTGAAAAATAAATAGCAAAAAATTTTTTTCTTATAATATTAAAGTGTTGCATAGAAGTGCTGCGTGCGACTTTTATGTGATTAGAACTTTTTTCTTCTATGATAATCAGATCTAGTATGATTATCTTTGTGACAATGCTAATCCTTGCTGCCTTTGTACCAAATTCATCTGCTATATCTGCCGATTCTAACTTTTATGTCAAGGGGATGGCAGAAAAGTACGGACCTTTTTCTGGAAGTTACATACGAATTCTTGTTGACGGCCATGTCGGCACCATCATTGTCACCTCAAAAAGCCATGCAAGTATCAAACTAGATCTTTCAGACCCCGTGCGATGTTATGATGAAAGGGAGAAAGTATGCCTTACTGGGCTAGTAGTACAAACAAGAAAGATTGGCTACCTTGATGTTGGAGAACTTGTAAGATTGTCATTAGACCCTGATGGGAAAAATCATTCCATTTCGGTTCTAAAAGGGGAGAAGGTAGGGTCTATCCAGTATATCGACAGTGAATCCAAATCAACAGCGATAAGGAAAGTCATCACTAATCAAAGATTCCTTTCTCTACCTGAAGAAAAAGGCAACTCTGTTCTGGTCAGTTCGTATGAAGATAGCAAGATGTCGGATGCAATAGCAACTGCACGCAAGTTTACCATGACCCACCCAACTTATGCTTTTGATGGGATCCCAGAGAGTCTCAAGCTAAACTTGGTTAGCGTAATCGATGAAAAGATTCCAGTGTATATTGTTCAGGTAAACTTTGATTCATCACATGTAGGATATGGAAATAGAACAGGGCAGTTCAATGTAGACAAGGTTACACCGCATACTATGATCGTCATGGTCTCAGACCTTGGCGTAGGGTCTGCAATAATTGATGGAGTCTGGGACGAGTTTAATCAAGACTGGCAGAAATAGATTACTGGTAAATTATTTCTATTCTAGAAACCGCTCATAATTTCGTTCCTAGGATATCTGGAATAATCCAATTCCTTTTGTCTTCAAGATTCCGGCCAATCTCCTCCACAATCTTGACATCGTCCTCTAAATCCCTTGTATTTGGGATCATAGACTATGACAGTATTTTTGGATCCACAGTTCATACAATGAGAAGGTTCTTCTTCACTCAAGAGAGGTTATGTTGTGTTTGGTAACATATTATATTAATTTAACATGGTAGCTAAGTACTTGCAGATTTTGATACTTTGAAATAATTTTTTTGAGGTTTCTAACAGAGGCTATTTTGTTAGCTCAAATTCTACTGTTACTGAGGTTGCAATCTCGCCATTCATACTTTGATAATAATACGGTGGAATCACGTATAATCCCTTGTAACTTGAAACTCCACTGTATGGGTTGATTACATTATTCGTGCTTTCAATCTTTACTATTCCTCCAACATTTAGTCCTGCAAGTTTTGCCATCGCTTCTGCCCGGCTTCTTGCATTATCAAAGGCCTTTTGGTTAAGCTCATCTCTAGCTTTTTCGATTGAATTATCAGAGACTGAAATGAAAGTGCTTTCAACATAAGCTCCTTCCTTACGAACTAGATCAGATATTTTTTCAATGTTTGCAGTATTTGTTTTTACAATTACTTGAGAGTATGTCTGATAGCTTGCAGTTTGACCAGGACCATAATAATATGGATTAATACTGACGTTGGCAGGCTTTATTTTATCAGAGGAAACGCCAATTTCTTCCAGTAATTGTAGTAACATAGTGTATTTCTTTTCATATTCGTCTAAAACATTGTTCAAAGAGTCTGGTTTTGTGTTGATTGCTACGTTAATTGTAATCTGGTCAGACTGGTCTTCTGTTGCACCAGCCTCAGGGTCTCCTTCGACTAGAACTTCTGATTGTGAAGCAGCTGCATAAACTCCTCCATAAATTGGAGACATGTAAGGAGAGGCATACACACTTTCAAATGTAAATTCTGCTTCAGAGAGTTTTTTGACAATATCTGAAAAGTGTCCAAGATCAGTGCCAACCGATGTGGATGCATATATTGTAAATATGCCAATGTCTGAATATGACTGGCCAGAGAAATACGGATTGAGGCTCATCGAGCCTGGTGTGACTGTGGTTTGATTATCCTCACTTGTTGCGTTCTTAATTGCGGTGATTATTTTTTCCATTCCTTCATCTTGATCTTTTAATGCGGCATTCAGATCAGTTGGCATGGACTGTTTTGTTATAACAATTACTGCTTGGTCAGGCTTGAGCATCAGGGAAGCATCACCTGTTACCTTTATGGTCGGTTTGGAAGAAAGTGCTGCGTATTCTTGTGAAAAGGCGGATTGAAAAGAATTTCCAAAGGCAAGAAACGCAGTCAATCCTAGTGCGACAATTGCCATAGATGAAATCACCACAACTTGTTTATTTGAAATTGACAAAATTACTAGTCCTAGCCGTAAGGGACGTTGATAATTATTTAAGGCGTTCGAAGAATTGATCCATATTAGAGGATTTGTAAATCAACTGGAAAAGTTAAGATAGTAAAACTTTGACTCAAAGTATCTTTGACTGTTTGTATATTTCACCCTTGTC
>JBQTHX010000084.1:0-13092 GCA_052389415.1 Nitrosopumilaceae archaeon | reverse complement strand
AATGCTGCTGATGGTGCACAAACATACAAGTATGTTGTAAGAAATGTTGCCCAAAAGTTTGGCAAGGTAGCGACTATGATGCCAAAACCAATTTCTATGGATTCAGGATCCGGAATGCATACCAATGTTAGCCTTTGGAAAGATGATAAGAATGTCTTTTTTGATAAAGACGACAAAGAGGAAATAAGCCAAACTGCAAGGTATTTCTGCGGTGGAATAATGAATCATGCAAGAGCACTAGCTGCTATTGTTGCACCAACTACAAATTCATATCACAGACTTGTTCCAGGTTATGAAGCTCCTGTCTACATCGCTTGGAGTCCAAGTAATAGATCAGCAATAGTAAGAGTTCCAGCTCATTTCAGAGGAGAAAGATATGCAAAGATAAAACGATTGGAGTTTAGGGCACCAGACCCTTCATCTAATCCTTATCTCGTTTTCGCTGCAGTACTTGCTGCAGGGTTGGATGGAATAAAGAAAAAGATTGAACCTGGTGATCCAGTGCTTGATGACATTTACAAGATGAGTAAGGAAGAGAGAGAGAAGAAAGGGATCAAATCGTTACCTGCTACTTTAGGTGAAGCACTAGATTCTCTTGAGAATGATCGAAAGTTCCTAAATCCAATATTTACAAACGAGGTAATTGACAAGATAATTGAATTAGAAAGAAAAGATGAAAGAGAGGTTTCAATACGACCTCACCCACACGAATTCTATCTATATTTTGATATCTAGATCAATCTTCCAGATATAGAGAAAACTAGAAAGAGTGCAACAGTAAGAATTGCAAATCCTGCAATCATGTAGATTTTTCGTCTCTTCTCTGAGGTACTTGCTTTATACAAACACAAGGCTCCCCCCAGTCCAACAAAAAGAATCAGCACACCATACACAACCTCAGAAAAAGCTTCTGCTTGTTGTTCAATTATAAGATAAAAAACTCCTGAGAGTAGTGCAAAGAAGACTATAAGATATGCAAATTTTATTCCAGTAAGAATAATACCGCTTTTTTGCATGAATTTTGTATGAATGATTCGCAAATAAATCTTGTAGGTAAATTTGAAAATTTCTTTTTACATATCCATAGGTGGCATTCCGCCCATACCACCCATGCCAGGCATACCACCCATACCGCCCATGCCTCCCATTCCTTCTGCACCCGGTGGTGGACCACTTGATTTTGCAACTGCGATTACATCATCAATTCTTAGAATCATGGATGTTGCTTCAGTAGCAGAAGATATTATCTGAAGCTTTACAGAAAGTGGTTCAAAGATATCAGTTGAATGCATACTTGCCACTACTCCTTTCATCACATCGATACCAGTCCACTTGTTTCCCTTCAACTGTTTTGATCGTAATGATGTCAAAGTATCAATTGGATCCATTCCAGCGTTTTCTGCTAATGTAATTGGAATCACCTCAAGTGAATCAGCAAATTTTTCAACAGCTAGCTGTTCTCTGCCCTCAAGTGATTTTGCCCATTCTCTTAGCTTTGTTGCTGCATAGGTTTCTGGAGCGCCTCCTCCAGCTACAATCAATGGTTTTTCCATAACATCTTTAACAACCATGAGTGCGTCGTGAATAGATCTTTCAACTTCGTCAACCACTCTCTGTGAGCCACCACGTACAAGAATAGTCACTGATTTTGGACGCTTGCAGCCCTCTACAAAAACCCATTTGTCTGTCTCTACTTTTCTTTCCTCAACATTTTCTGCAGAGCCCAAATCATCTTCAGATAGATCATCAAGGTTAGTTACAATTCTAGCATCGGTCGCTTTTGCAAGCTTTGTAAGATCACTTTCTTTTATTCGCCTAACTGTTAACACCCCTGCTTTTGCAAGATAGTGTTGCGCAATGTCATCAATTCCTTTTTGACAGAACAACACATTTGTTCCTGATGCGATAACTTTGTCAACCATTGTCTTGATCATTTTGTTCTCTTCGTCTAGGAATGATTTCATTTGATCAGGACTTGAGATGTTTATCTTCGCATCAAATTCCGTCTTGTCAATCTCTAAGGCAGTGTTGATTAAAGCAATTTTTGCATTGGAAATCTTTTTTGGCATTCCTGCATGAACAACTTCTTTATCTAGAATAATCCCTTTTGTGAGAAGAGTATCTTTTATCGAACCGCCAGCCTTTTTCTCCACTTTAATATCGTCAATATCAACTTTGTAATCATCTTCCGATTTTTCTGCTACTGCAAGTACAGCTTTAACTATCATGTCAGACAGGTAGTTAGAATCTTTTCTTACAAGCTTTGTCTGCATCGAGGTTTTGGCAATTTTGTTTAGAATTTCTTTATCAGTGGGTTGTACTCTGTCTGCCATTTTTTCTAATAATTGAATTGCTTTTTGTGCAGCTTTTCTATATCCATCGACAATTATTGTGGGATGAACATCCTGATTTATCAGAGATTCTGCATTTTCTAATAGTGCTCCTGCAAGGACTACGGCTGATGTGGTTCCATCTCCTACTTCATTATCTGTAGTTTTAGAAATTTCCACGAGCATTTTTGCAGCAGGATGTTGAACATCAATCTCTTTTAGAATGGTAGCTCCGTCATTAGTAATCGTAACATCACCTATCGAATCTACAAGCATCTTGTCCATACCCCTTGGACCAAGACTGGTGTGTATGATTTCAGCAATTAGTTTTGCCGCTGTAATGTTGTTTTTTTGAGCGTCCCGACCTTTGGTCTGTTGAGCTCCTTCTTTTAGGATGACAACAGGAATTCCACCTTGTGTGCTTTGAATGGACATGTTTTACTAGAGCGATTTTTTCCCTTTTTATATCTTAAGATCTGTTTGTGACTAGTGTAATTTCTAAAATTCGTTTCGATGTTTTTAAATTAGGATAATTTAACCCACTGGGCATGGCGCGATCTTCACCAAAAAAGTCCTACAAGGAGATTCTGTCCATGTTAAAGGAACACAATAATTGGTTTGAAAATTCGATTCCTCTCATTGCAAGTGAGAATATTCCTAGCCCGGCAGTGAGGGAAGCGACCATTTCGGATTTTGCAAATAGATATGCAGAAGGGTGGCCAGGTGAGCGTGTTTATGCCGGCTGTACGTTTATCGACAAGGTAGAATTCAAGTGTATAGACCTTGCAAAGAAGTTGTTTAAGGCACAGTTTGTAGATGTAAGGCCAATTTCTGGAGTTGTAGCAAATCTTTCAATTTATTCCGCATTTACAAATCCTGGAGATGTCATGCTTGCTCCATCTATTCCATCTGGAGGCCATATTTCTCATGGCAAGAAGGAACACTCTGGTACTGCTGGCCTTGTGCATGGATTAGATATTGAATTTTACCCGTTTGATGCAGAAGAGATGTCACTTGATGTGGATAAGACAAAACAAAAAGTTGTAGAGCTTGAAAAAGCTGGCAGGTTACCAAAGCTAGCTATGTTTGGTGGCTCGGTGTTTTTGTTTCCCCATCCAGTTAAAGAACTTGCTGATTTTCTCAAGGGATACAAGATGTTTATCAATTATGATGGTGCGCATGTTGCTGGATTAATTGCGGGTGGCCAATTTCAGGATCCATTAAGAGAAGGAGCAGATGCAATGACGATGAGTACTCATAAGACTCTGTTTGGCCCACAGGGAGGAATGGTCGTCTCTTTTGAAAAGTATGCTGATGAGATCAAAAAAGCTACATTCCCAGGTATGACAAGCAATCATCATCTTCATCATGTCGCAGGAAAGGCAATTGCATTTGCAGAAATGATCGAGTTTGGCAAAAAGTATGCAAGCCAAGTAGTAAAGAATGCAAAGGCATTAGCACAAGCACTAAATTCATTTGGTTTTGGAGTTTTAGGAGAAAAAAGAGGATTTACCAAATCTCATCAAATTGTGCTAAATGTACTTTCATTTGGAGATGGGGGTGTAATTGAGGCAGATCTTGAGAAGGCTAATATTATTGTAAATAGACAACTTATTCCCGGAGACATAAAGGCAGGTAGGAACTACTTCCATCCAGGAGGCATAAGACTGGGAGTTGCAGAGCTTACTAGACTTGGCATGAAAGAATCAGAGATGAAACAGGTTGCAGAATTTATCAAAAAGGTGGTAATAGATAAAAAAGATAGAAAGAAGGTTGTATCCGAAGTCAAGTTATTTAGAAAAGACTATCAAAAGGTTCATTATTGTTTTGAAAATAAGACTGGAGCTTACGAATACATCAAACTACGTTAAGCATAATCAGTAAGAAGAGCTTGGTCGCTTTCCTCTTTTCCAAAAACTAGTTCAAGTTCATCTAACAAACCAAGGACTCGTCCTCTCAAATATGGATCGACTTGATATTTGCCAAGCAGCCTTTTTGCAAGTTTTAGATATTTTTTCACAGAAGGTCTTGTCATGGTTTGTATGAGTTTGCTGCCACACTCATTACAAATTTGTGATAATGGAATTCTTCTGTAGCTTGCACCACATGTAGTACACCTAAATGATTGTCCAGAATATGCTCTAAGATTACCCATGATATCTGGCAAGAGATGAGTTGTCATTACCATAGATACTACTTCATTTGGATCGATAGCATCTATGATATTAGCCGTCCTAATTTGCATGTCGAGTTTTTCCAAAAGTGAACCTAATGTAGAATATGCGCTTCTCGATTTGGATGTAGTAAGAGTTGACGTGTTATGTGTGAAATAATGTCCGTAAAACTGTTTTTCGGTTTCTAGTCTTGATTTTAGAGTTTCAACTCCTTTTACCTCACTTGCTTTTTCTTTTGCAAGGGTGGCTTCAAAAAATGAGAGTGGTAATTCTTTTACTACTTCAAAATTATGAGCCTGTCTTTGAACTTCTTGTGGAATGACTATGGGCTGTACCAATAGCGGTGCATCCATTAATCCTCCTATTCTGTCAGAAAGAAACTGTCTTGAAAAGTTGAGAAGACTATCCATCAAAAGCATGATAGAGTCAGCATCACCGTCAGCATCACGTCTTTTTGCAGAATGCCAAACCGGAGTACCATAACAAACATGCGTGTTGGTATACCCTATTATTCGCCCTACTATTCCAACTGATGTATGGGGAGCTAAACCAATTATCAGGTGTCCAACTAGATCATCGTTGTTTTTGATTTTGTAAAAGGCAGGGTGACCGTAGAGCTTTTCCAATTCTTTATCAATATATTGTGATGTCTTGACCAGATATTCTCCGCAATCATGTGGAATGATTACATCTTGCATTAAGAGCTCAATTGTCTGATCCAAGGAAATGAGTGGCTTACCATCAATATCATGAGTGTATCCAAACTTGGCAAGTTTTTCAAGGGAGGTCCCAATCCATCTTGGTTTAAAGTGAGTTAGTGGTGCATTTGTTGCGTCAAATCTAATTGTACCATCCTTGAATACGCTAAGACCAAGACTTTGCCTAATGATTCCCTTTTCAAGAGGTTCTGCAATTCTTTCTTGGTTAATGAGTTCACGTACTCCTTTAAACGGCTCTTGAACTCGTATTGCAGTAGTTTCTTGAGATAGAAGAAGCTGCTCCTTGAGAGGAAATGCTTTGTAGCCATGCAAACTCCCTTTTCTCTTGCATTTAGCACAAAAATCAGAATCAAGCTCTGCTCTGCAATTTGGACAGATGAATATTATGGATGTCTTGGAACCGCATTTCTGGCAAGCTATTCCAATAGAGGGTTCTTTACAGTTTTTACATATCCTATTACTAATATTACAATAAAAGTCGGCTTGTTTGGAAGCTTTGATCAAGTCACGTGATGCTCCTCCCTTATTTCCCACAGGAAATAATGTGTGCACTGGTGGTTTCATTTTCCTTTCAGCTGCTTTTTCTGGTCTTCCAACCCTGACTCCAATTGCTGTAGAAAATTTTTCATGAATTCTTATTTTGGTTGCTTGTGTGATCATTTGTGTCACAGTAAGGAGATCATCAAAATTGATTGGGTTTCTAAATAACAGATTAAAGAAAATCCTAGCTTCTGTAGATTTTAGTAAAACGAATTCCCCAGAAACTTCATGAGGAACCCCAAGCTTTTCTAGAATGGGTTTACTACTTTTTTGGTAGGTTATTGATTCAGGATCTGCACTTTGGGGGTCTAGTATTTTCTTAAATTCGTCGTGTGATAGCTGTTCCCAAAAGTAAAGATAGTTAGGATGAAGTGGAATATCAAAATCTAATGAGAGTTTGATTGCCTCATCAAATGTAGGAGTTTTTGAAAGAAAACTCTGTAATTGATTATCTTCTGATTCGTATCTCCTGAGTTTTTCTTCCAATTCCGCTACCCAATATTCTTCCACATATCCAGTCGGAATTAGTTCCGCGTTATTTTCCAAAAAATCTCCATAGCTGATCAGGATATCACCAAGGTGGAGTATTTTTTCAATCTGTCCTTTTAGGCTGATTCCATGGGCCGTGTTTTGTAGCTTAACAACATTTCCATTTACCAATCTGATAATTGGAGTGTCAAGCGAATCTACAAAAGCAATGGTTGAAGCCTTGCCAGGAGTATCTAGTTTGATTTGTGTGCCTACAGCTATAGTATGATCTAGAATTTCAGCTACAACAGGATGAACTCCTACCGATGAAAAACCAGTGTTGCAAGCTCGACCATATCTTAGTCTAAACCCCCCTAGTTTTTTTGGCATCGAAAGTACAGATCTTCCAGTTATAACCTCTCTCATCCTATGTGCTGCCGCATCCTCATCACCAGTCTGGATTGCTCCTTTGAGGTCTTTTAGCCAGCCCCAGCCCTCTAAATTATACAAATCAATTAGTTTTAGCAATTTTCTGGATTTGCCAATCAAACCATCATTTAGTACTCTTAAGGCTCCTCCTCTTACCCTATCAGTAGAAATTCTGGCCATGTTCCTATGACTAACAATTTCTATAGGATCAGTGTCAACGCCATCTAGTTCTACCGGGAGATTTGATATTACAGAAACAATGTCCTCATCTGGAACGTGGTATTGAAAGTTGCCAGCTTCTCTCTCGTAAAGTCTCAATTCTTCGACAAACCTTCCAGTCTCATCATCAAACGAGTTTGCCTGAAATTTTTGTAAACCAGCTATCTTTCTAACATGATCTGCAATTAGCATTGTAGATGCAGCTTCTGTTCCTCCAGCTGACCTTATTGGTCCAGCAAAGGAGATTGAGAGGTATTCCGAACCATCCCTATTCTTCTTGATTTTTACCTCATGGATTCCTTGCAACGGAGCTATGGTAACACCTTCAGTAACGATAGCAAGGGCGACCCTTACTGCCATGTCTAATTTCTCTTCTAATGAATCTGAACCAATGTATTTGCCTCGGGCAATTTCCTCAGCTAGTGTTAAAGCTGCTAGCTCTTTTGTAGTAGTTTGTATCAGTGTTCTAAGTCGCTCAGTCACGTCTATCTCATGCATTTTTGAGACTCGGTCTGCAAGATCAAATGCAATCTTTGGTTCTACCATTACTGATGAGTCATGTAAGGTAGATTTTGCTGCTGCCGACTTTTCAAATATTAAAAAGACGGTATTTGAGATGTTTGTATAATAATCTACATAATATTTGGGCATTGCAATATCACTTAAACGCAACACCACATTCTCAGACATGTTACTTCTTTACACTCTGTATGGTTTTGATAATTTCGTTTAAGACTTTACTTCCGCCTCTTTCTGCAAGGGTACCTATCACGATGGCATCAGCACCTGCCTTTACAATCTCGCCTGCCGCATGAGAGCCTCGGATTCCACCGCCGACGATCAAAAAGCCTTTGAATACCTTACGTACAGCCCGTATCATCTCTGGTTTAACGTGAGAAGAAGCGCCAGAGCCTGCCTCAAGGTATACAAACCTCATGCCAAGGAATTGTGCTGAAAGGGCGTACATTGCGGCAAGGTTTGATTTGTCAAAAGGTATGCTTCTCACTGAGCCTACAAACCAAGCCGAGGTTCCTTCACCTATCACAATGTAGGCAGTAGGGAGAGGTTCCAACCCGAATTTTAGAACGTTTGGAGCTCCAAGTGCTTGAGCCTGAGAGATGTAATATGGATTCTCTGAATTCAAAAGAGAGCTAAATAAGATGGCGTCAGCGTTTGGGACAACACCTGTGATATTACCAGGGAATAGTATTATTGGAATCTTGATTGATTTTTTTAAATTTCTAACAACCTCAGACATGCCAAGCTGATCAGTGGCAGATGACCCTCCAACTAGGATTGCTGCTGCGCCAATCTTCTCAACTTCTTTTGCAAGCTTTACAGTTGATTTTATTTCAGATATTTCCGAATCTATGAGAACAAACAATAAAGCTTTCTTTTTCTTGAGAGTCGTCCTCAGATAACTCTCCACATTTTTCATAAAACAGGTTAATAGTGAACTTTTTAAAGTTTAACACTGATAAGATATACAGAATTGTATAGCTATGGCCGAATCTCTAAATCCAATTTTTAATAATATTATCAAGCAAATTATAAAAAAATCATTATTTACAGAAAGACAAATTGAAATTATTTTAAATCAGTTGAACCTCCAGAAAATTGATTTTGCTATAACAAAAGGGGCCTATTACAGGCAGGTTATTCAATCTAGGGATAAACTTCTGGGATTGTTTTATTCAATCATCCTCCTCAGGGGATTGGGAGTAGTCATCCCTGATGATCTTGATGTGATAAGCAGGCTTTCGGACCAAGTATCTGTGATACAAAACAGTGATGTCTTCCCTGAAAAAGAAAATGAAATCATGTCTGTGATTGATACATTGGTAAAACGTGCCTGTAGATTGTGATATTACAGCAATCTAAATTGATAGTCACCAAACTCGATGATATTTAATGTGTTGTGATTGATGTGTATTATGTGAAATAAAGTTGCTCGATCATGATAAATCACGAACTTTGCAGAGTTTTTGTGATGTTAGTAGAGATTCCAGATCCAGAAGTGTTAATTGGAATCACTCTCGCGTTTCTTGGTGGTTTGTTCGCCATAGTGATATACAACAAGATCAAACCACTCATTAAGACTGAATCTCAACAAATAAAATCCTATACTGACCGCCTCCATTATTATGAGAATCAGTTAATTGATATGAAAATACGAATGGATTCTCTAGAGTTAGACCAAGATACAGGCATGTTGGAGGTTCCAATAAAATATGATAAAAAACCAACTAAGGTCCAGTTAGAGGAGAGCCAGGTTCAGGAAGAGCCACCTAAAGAACGTATGCGTAACATGAATTTTGGTAGTGCTACAGATTATGTTCTGAAGCTTATCACAGAAAAACCTATGACATCACGTGATATACAAATCACAATAGGTAGGACCAGAGAGCATACGTCACGGATGATGAAGAAGCTTTTCGAGGAAGGTTTAGTTGAAAGAGATATGGGGACCAAACCATTTACTTATAACATTACTGATAAGGGTAAGGCCAAACTTGGTTTGGAAAAACCAGTTCCACAATAATAATCAATACCAATAAATCCACTATTTCATCAATTTATGGTATATTTATGAATTTTATAAAATAATAAAACATTTAATACATAAACTAATTATTTAATAATATGACTGTTCAGCAGAATGAAGAGTTGGTAAAGATTACCTCTGGTGGTACAATCTCAATCCCAAAGCAGTTTAGAAAGTTTCTTGAACTTCAAAAAGGAGATTATGTCAAAATCATAATGAACCAAGACCATCTCATAATAAAGAAAGTAGTGATAATGTGATTATTTTGTTAGGGAGTTGGGTTGTCTTTGAGAGATCTTTACTACCTGATAGGCCCACTCTCTTCCCTGTTTTGTTCTTTCCACTCTGCCTTTAGAGGCAAATCTGGACAAATATGTTGAGATTATGCTTAGTTTGATAGGTTCCCCATAATCATCCTCATATTTCTCAAGCACCTCAGATGAGGTGAACTTACCCATTGGAAAGTGTTTGTCTACAATATTCCAAATCTTAGACCCTACTGAATCTAAGGTTGGTCCTTCTTGAGGTTCTTCTATGTTTATCAAATCCATTACTTCAAATATTTTTAACATCTTTTCCCTAGTTACGTTTCCTTCTACACTAAAGTTGTACTTGGCTCCGTCTGTGTCTTCTAGGTCTATCTTGATTCTTTTTTTGGCCATTGTGATCGATCCGGTTAACACATTAACACTTGAACAGATCAAAGAAGATTTGTTAACTAGTGAGTTTGTTAACATTCACTGCCTGGCTCATGCCTAGAAATTATTACCACCTTAACAAACACTATCCATCTTTTAATCCCCTTTACAGATAATTCACGTCTGGAGTGGAAATATGGGGGTCCCTCCTACCATTTTAACAATGTTAAGGTTGATATTCACGTCTGGAGTGGAAATATAGGGGTCAAATCTGGCTTTTTTTGGTCTTACCTTAACAAGAACTTAACAAATAGTTAACTAAGTTTAAACGAGCCCACACACCATGTTTTCCACTCTAGCTTTATTAAAAAATTTTTTTGAAATAAAAATAAAAATAATTAATGATATACTAAATTTGGTTTAGTGATTCTATTCTAATTAGTTTATTCTAAGTAGATTCATTATGATGACAGAGGAAATATAGGTGTGTACCATGACCAACCATGATCCCGTAGATAAATTGCTTGATGACGCAGCAAGCGGACTTTCTATTTTAAAAAAACGTGATGTATTGCATTTTACCTTCATCCCAGAGATAATTTTACACAGGGACAACGAACTTGCCAAAGTTACCCAGGCTTTACTACCTATCTTAAAAAAATCACGACCATCAAATCTTCTTATTTACGGCAAACCCGGTACGGGCAAAACATTGGTAGTAAAAACTGTCTTATCAAAAATACACAAACGTGTTGAAAAGAGTGATTTTCCGATTAAACTGGCTTATACAAACGCCAAAGACGAAACAACATTGTATGGATTACTAGTAAGTTTGGGGAGGGAATTAGGCCTTAACCAAAAAGAACTTCCTGCAACCGGATTATCAATTAGCAGTGTATTTAACAAATTGTTAGAAGTTATTCAAAAAAACACTACAAATGCAGTTTTTGTAATAGATGAGATTGATTACTTGGCAGAACTAATATCAAAAACGGGTAAGGATGTTTTGTACAACCTCACGAGAGCAAATGAACGGTTAAAGTCAGGCTCCCTTACACTTATTGGAATTTCAAACGATCTGACCTTCAAAGAAAGACTTGATCCCCGAGTTTTGAGCAGTCTTAGCGAAGAGGAGATTGTCTTTACAAATTATACAGTAGAGCAGATCAAGGAAATTCTCTTAGATAGAATCAAAACAGCCTTTATCAAAGGCGCGGTCGATACTGCCGCACTAAATCTCTGTGCAGCAATGGCTGGTCAAGAACATGGTGATGCAAGAAGAGCAATAGATCTCTTGCGTGTTGCAGGAGAGCTTGCTGAAAGAGAGCAATCAAAAACTGTCAAAGAAGACCATATCAGACGAGCTTCTCAAAAGATGGAAGAGGATAAGGAAACAACAGCACTAAACTCTTACCCATTACATGAAAAATTACTAATTATCGCAGTAATGAGAGCAAACGGATCCTCCACAGGCGAGATATATCAGGCCTACAAAGGATTGTGTAAGAAGATACGTCAAAAAGAGATAACACAACGGAGAGTCACTCAAATTCTCGGTGATATTGAACTCTCAGGTCTTATCACTGGTAAGATAGTTCACCAAGGCATGCACGGCAGGACAAAAAAATACAAATTGACAATTCATCCTGATGTTATAAAAAAAACACTCAAAGACGATCTTATCTTTTCAGATGTTTTGTAGCTAATCTACGAAACTTTTGGTAAAGACCTTAAGATTGGTTAGATTTACAATAACTGCAATCCCTGGAGTTGGTGTTATTCCAACACTAGCTTGGTATGCAGTCTGAGTTTGCCAAGCACCGGAATTTACTATTAACGTACCCTTGTACTTGTCTAGGTCAACAACATGGATATGCCCAGAGTGAAAGATGTCAGGGATCTCATCAATTACCATCATGTCTTCCGTTTCAGGAGCAATGGGTGTTCTTTTACCATAAATCGGACTTAGATGTCTGGCTTTTAACAGCATACGCATTGCTTTTGCTGGTTGGGAATAACTAAGACCTGGTGTGGTTCCAACAACATCATCCAAACTCTGCCCATGAAACATCAAGACCTTTACACCATTTAACGAAACTACCGATGGATTACCAAGCATGAAAAAATTCTCTCTATTCCATAAATCCATATTGTGTTTTTCAGGTATAGCAGGTTGTGGAAGGGCTCGCCTACCAGGATCATGGTTTCCTGGAATGATAAAGACCTTGATATGCTTTGGAATCTTATCAAGTAACTGAGCAGCTTTTACCATCTGATCTCCAATGTCCACCAAAAGAAGCTCCTTGTCTTGATTTGGAAAGATTCCAACCCCATCCACTACATCTCCACAAACTAGGACAAAACGAATTTTCTTTGCAATTGGATCAGGACTAGCAAGCCAAGAAACAAAATCTCCAAACTCTTTTTCCATAAAATACTTGCTACCTACATGCAAGTCAGATATCAAGACAGCATAGGTTTCTGTCTTTGAACGATTTGTCACATGATCAGGGAGGTCCGGAATAAGAATCTCTTTTGTTATAAAACCACCATTTTTTCCACTAGTAATGCTTTGCATAACAAATTGGTCTATCAAAAGTGAATTTGCTATTGGTTGGATTTCTTTGTTAAAAACTAGGGTTTCAATAGAACCGCTAGGATCATCTATTATCAATTTTGTAACATCTCGTTCTATCTTCCTATCCATAAGTAGTCCACCAACGAAGACTTCGTCTTTTGGCTTGCCTGTCTTTACTACATCAATTTTTACCAGTTTTTGTGCTTGGCCCCTCTGAGATATTATCTTTAAAAGTTTCGAGTATCTACTGGCAAACAAAGTGCCAAAACCTTCAATCCCTTCAGCTGAAGTGATCTTTTTTGTTGGATCGGACAAGATTTCATATTTGTCCTCCATATTTTGGTCAATTTCAGAATCTACAAAATTCTTCAAATCACTTTGATTTATCAAAAATAAATTTTGTTTTGCTTTTTCACGTACAACACGTTTTATTATTACTTCTAATTCTTTCG
>JBQTHX010000083.1:0-3861 GCA_052389415.1 Nitrosopumilaceae archaeon | reverse complement strand
CTGCATATTCTTATGTCTTACAGGAAAAAGAAAAACCAGGCAAGTTCTATCCAGAAAAGGCAAAAGCACTTGGAGTACCAGAAGGAAAACTCTGGCACGAACTTCAAAGCGGAAAGGAAGTCAAGGTAGGTGAAAAGACGATAAAACCATCAGATGTAATGGGAGAAAAAAGGCCTGGTAAAAAGATAGGAATTTCTGGGGATACGAGACCAACAAAGAAACTAGAGGAATTTTTCAAGGATTGTGATTATCTCACTTTTGACTCATCATACGCAGATGAGTTAAAGGAAAAGGCACAAGACTATTGCCACTCTACATCTAAAGAGGCTGCTCAACTTGCGAGCAACGCACATGTTGCAAACTTGATCCTGACTCATTTTTCAACGAGATATGACGATACAGAACCGCTTGTAAAAGAGGCAAAAACTATCCATGATTCTGTGATAGCAGCAAAAGATCTTTTGGAAATAGAGATCAAATAAGATGTTTGAATCAGTAGCAAACAGATTACATAAAGCCAAAAAAATAGTCTTTGTTACTGGAGCTGGAATATCTCAAGAAAGCGGGATTCCGACTTTCAGAGGAAATGATGGCCTGTGGAGAAAATATGATCCAATGAAACTTGCAACTATAGACGCCTTCTATCATGATCCAAAGCTTGTCTGGGAATGGTATGAAGAAAGGAGAAAAAATATTCTTGCTGCCAAGCCAAATGCCGGGCATGTCGCAATTGCCGATCTTGCTAAACACAAAGAGGTATGGGTTTTGACCCAAAATATAGACGGATTACATCAAAGAGCTGGAAGCGGAAATGTTTTGGAATTACATGGAAGTATTATCACAATAAAATGTACTGTATGCAACTTCAAAGACAAGATAACAAATAGCTTTTCAGAGATTCCTCCCCTTTGCAAATGTGGAAATATTCTAAGACCTGATGTGGTCTGGTTTGGCGAACAGCTTCCCCAAGATGTCTGGGGAGAAGCAATGATGCAGGCAAGTTTGTGCGATGTGATGGTTGTTGCAGGAACCTCACTTTCTGTCTCACCGGCAAACATGTTGCCAGCATATGCAAAAGAAAACGGAGCTCTCTTAATTGAGGTAAATCCAGAGGAGACGCTCATGTCTAATAGTATGGATCTCTCAATACGGTCAACTTCGGCAAAGGCATTACCAGAGTTTCTTTCAGTCATAAAGAAATGATCTACAAAGTTTCTGTTACATTTCACAAGGATTTAATAGAGATAAACAATGACGAGATAATGATTGGGATAACATCAGAGCCTGAGAAAGGGAAGGCCAACAAGGAATTGATTGAGAAAATTTCCAAATATCTTGGCGTTACAAAATCTAATGTTAGAATCATATCAGGTGCAAAGTCTAGGAAGAAGCTGGTTGAAGTGATCTAATCAGATTCAGTAAAATCTGGTACTAACCATCCCATTACTTCATCAATGTTTTTTGAATGAATTAGTATCTTTATCGGTCCTAGAGGCGATTCTTCTGCTTCGCTACATAACGCAATTACATTTACAAATCCCGCTTGCTTGTTTAGATAAAACCATGTAGTGTCTCCTTGTAAATTATATCTCATCTGGCGCCTGAACGCTCGTGTTGATCTGCGAGATTTTATGGTTTCATAAATTTTGGATAGAGATTGTAAATCATTTGATACTCCTTTGATGCTTCCACTTTCGTATCTGAAATTCATGTTATCTAGTACATTTGATATTGCGTGCTGCACTTTTTCTGGGTCCTCTGAAGGATTGACTGCAGCATATGCCTCTATCTTGCATGTAATCTGAGGAATTTTCACTTTATCCAACCTTTTATGATATTATAAGCGGAATCAACTAGTTGTGGAATTGTCAGATTGTTGTTAGAGATGGTTTCGTCTGCAAGCGCAATAGATTCGCTCATGCCTACTCCTATCTCTCTAGAATCACGTTTTACAAAGTCTTGACGATCTGCAGGCGCATCAGATCTTGCTCTGCCAGAAAGAAATTTGAATCTAGTATCTGATGATGCATGGATTGAAAGAATCTTGACAGTTCCAAATTTTTTTAACACATCTACTTCAGAAATAGAGCGTAGACCATCAACTAGTATCACATTTGATTTGGAGTTTAGAATTTCATCCTTTATCAGCTCAGCAACTGCACCTGGTCCATTTTTTTCGCGTAGTTCAAGCATGAGTTTTCCAAGGTTTGCACCAGATGGTTCAATCTTTCTTCTTGCTGCTTCAGCTCGTACAGCATCACCCATTGTTATCTTATCAAATCCTTTTGATTTTAGTCCATCAGCTATTGTAGATTTGCCAGCACCTGGCATTCCTGTAAGGCAGACGATTAGTTTTTCCACGTTTGCTAAGTCTGATTTCTAATCTATGAAGCTACCGGAAATCATATAAACACACACCCAAAAAATTTGTAATGCGAACTTTTGTTGCAGTAGAGATTAGCAACGAGTCTACTTTAAATTCCATTGAAAAGTTACAGTCAGATCTTAAAATCAAGGCAAAACCAGTTAGCAAAGAGCATATGCATTTTACGTTACTATTCTTGGGAGAGATATCAGATGACATGGTTCAAAAAGTAATGGAATCGCTGAGTTCTATTTCATTTAGTCCAATCGAAATCAAATTGATCGATGTCGGTGCTTTCCTAACTCCCAAGTCACCCCGCGTTGTGTGGATTGGAGTCGATAAAGACGCTGCAAAAAATCTTGTAGAGCTTGCTGTACAGGTTGAAGAAAAATTACGTCCCCTGGGATTTAAAAGCGACAAGCCTTTCAAACCACACTTGACCATATTTAGAGTTAAGAACAGAATTGATGATATCTCTCAAGAGTTGAACAGGTTTAGATCAGTAGAGATTGGTCATGAGACTATATTTGAGCTAAAGTTTAAGAAAAGTATCTTAACACCAACTGGGCCTATATACTCTGATTTACAGGTGGTAAAAGCAAAACAATGAAAGTTTTAGAACAAGCAAGAAAAATTTCCATCCCTACAGAAAAAGAACAGGAAAAGATCAAGAAAATTTCTGAGCTTTCAATTCAGTTAGTAAAACAACAAGCTGCAAAGTTTTCCGAAGTTACAGTCGTGGAGCTTGGAGGATCTTATGCAAAAGGTACTTGGCTATCTGGAGAAGTGGATCTGGATATCTTTGTTAAACTAAAAAAAGATACGGATGAAAAAACATTCGAATCCATTGGAAAAACCATTGGTTTTGATTCTTTAAAAAAATTCAAACCATACGTAAGATATTCAGAACATCCCTATGTTGAAGCGAAAGTAGAACAGACGCGTGTAAACGTGGTACCGTGTTATGATGTAGAAATAGGAAACTGGAAGAGTGCGGCAGACAGGTCTTCATTTCATACAAAATTCATACTTCAATCATTTGACCAATCAAAAAAGGACGAGGTTAGGTTGCTCAAAAAGTTCCTAATAGGAATTGGAATCTATGGTGCAGAAATTGCGAAAGAAGGTTTTGGTGGTTATGTAGCAGAAGTGCTAGTGCATCATTACGGAAGTTTTCTAGGAGTGCTAGAGGCAGCATCTGGTTTTGTACAGCACCAAACAATAGGAAACCCAACTAAAAAATTCGATACACCTCTCATAATAATAGATCCCATAGACAGTAACAGAAATCTTGGAACTGCAATATCTGCTCAAAGTGTGGGTAGATTCATACTTGCCTCAAGAGCATTTTTGAAAAAACCTGCTTTGTCGTTTTTCAAGCCAAAACCAAGGAAATTAGACAAGAAAAACTTGGATAATACCATAATTATTAAATTCAATTACAAAAAACGCAGCCCTGACATAATTTGGGGTCAGATAAAGCGTGCAACTACTGC
>JBQTHX010000082.1:0-4646 GCA_052389415.1 Nitrosopumilaceae archaeon | reverse complement strand
AGATACTGAGGATGTTTTGGACAGACTGGAATTCTCTCATACTCTCCTTTTTCCAAAATATTGACAGATGGTGAAGAGATCTCTTCTAAAAGCGCAGAGACATGTTCAGGACTGCCCAACTTGTCCAGGAGAGGGTAGGACCAGCGATTTTCTTCAAAATTGACAGCTGGAACAACATTGTCTTCCTTACTGTTCATCAATATCTCAATAACTTTTTGCACTTCGACATCTCCAAATTCTCGTTTGTTTTTCTGAGATTCCAGTGTGTTATTGTCGTCATCTTTGCCAAATGCCCTTAGTCGGCTTGGTGCATCGTCAGCAATTATTTCTTTTGTAGCAGAATCTGATTGTACAATATGTTCAAATTTGTCTTTGGGTGTTTCAATATTTTCAATACCGTTGCCATTATCAGGAATTTCATTCTGTTGTGTAACGCTAGAAGATTTCACTTCTGTTTCCTTGTTCATTGTAACCTTCTCTTCTTCTTTCTTTTTCTTGTCAGAAAACCATTTCATGTATTATACGGCTCCTATCATTGTAAAGACTGCAACAGAGATTACAATTAGAATTACTACATGTTTTATGCCAGCTAAAAATGATCCTTCTCCAATCTTACCGGCAATTAGTCCTCCAAAGATTGATTCTACAATGCTCATGTGCAACATAAGCTCGTTCAAATGTTTGATATCTACATCTGCCAGTCCTCCAAATAGTCCTGGGACCTGTGTACCACCTGACCCTGCAGTGAGTGTAGTTTGGATTCTTGCTACCTCTCCAAAAAATTGGAATACAAGGATTGCAACAATTGCTAAAAATACTGCAAAGGAGATGTAAATAGTAACAATGTAAGGTCTCATCGTGGTTTTTCGTTCATTTTCAAGATTCTGCATCTCGCTTACGTGTTTTTGAATCACATCTATAGTATCTACTACATTTCCGCCTGTTTCCATGGCAAGCTGAAGAAGTATCATTACACGTCTTGCTGTTCTGGTTCCTACCCTTTGGACAAAATTCTCAAAGGCTTCCTCTATAGGCATTCCCCAGCTAAGGTTTGCCCTTAGGTTTTTTAGTTCAGGGGTTAGCGAACCCATCCTTCTATTTGCAACCTCAGATAATCCTTGCAGTATGCTATGTCCACTTACAATTGAGCTTCGAAGTGCGAGAAGAAAGATTGGCAGGTTCTTGTCAATGCTATTTTTTCTCAAGACTTCTCTCATGTTTGCAGTAGAGATTGGCATTACTCCAGCAATTACTGCTGCTACTGCTCCCAAGTCTCTAATCGTTGTACTTTGCATCATTGTGGAAAGAACAAGGGCCATAATCAGAACAGCTATTGCACCAGCTGCAGACATTATGATCAGCTTTTTCTTTTTGCTGGCTTCAGTTTGGACTCGCTTTCTTCTGATTCTCCTTGGAACTGTTTGTGGTTGTATCTCTGTCATCTTTCTTACCTCTTTGGCACCATTCCATCTACCATTATTACTATCATCACACCACACAATGGAACTAGCAAGTATGAGATCAGCATCATAATTGTGGTGATGTCAAATCCCAAGAATGTCTTTGCCATGGTTGCCATTATAGAGAACATGATTACTGCCATCAAAGGAAATACGACTAAAAGTATAGTGTAAATTTCTGCAATTATTCCAAGTGATGAGGTCATCTTTTGGATGATCATCTTCTTTTCTTCCATCTGGACTTTGGCACAAGCAGTAAAGAATTCCTTTAGATTTCCACCTGATTGGACTGTTGATATCATTCCTTCGATTAGTTCAGAAAATGCTCCTGCTGGAGTCTTTGCAACAAGGTTTGTCAGTGCAGTTATAATGTCCATTCCCAAGATGTCAAGGTCCCGAACAATGTATCTGGCACTCTTGACAAACTCTTCCTTTGTCTCCTCTTTGGCAATTGCCTTGAAGATTCCTTCCAGAGTTAAGCCGCTTGCAGCAAGTGTTGCCATGTATCCAATGAAATACGGGGCTTCTTCGGCCAGTCGTCTATTTCTTGTACTGACGTTTATCATGGGATACTTGTACATGATTCCAAAAGCTGCTTCAAAGCCTGCTGCGGCAGCAAGGAATGGGAAGAAGATTTTAAGTTCCACGGGTTGTAGATTTATCATGTTAACAAAGATTGCAGAAACAACAAGGGAGACAATTCCTGCAATCATTCCAGATATCACCATTGCAGACAGATATGCTTCATATGGAATTGGCATCATTCCTTTTTCAAGACTTACTTCTAGGCTTGGCAGTCTTGGAGTAAGAAACTTGATTCTATTTCCAAGCATCTTGTAGCTTGCTGCGTAAAATCCAGAGACATTAGATTTTTCTTTAGCTTTTTTTACTCGTCGTACTGTCGGTGGTACAAGTTTTGTTTTTGCACCAGCTGCTTCGCTAGCGTTTTTTTCTATCTTTTTTTTGACAGGTCTTTTAAAGCTGAACATAGCAATCAGGATAAGAGCCTCTTTCTCTCCAAGAATCTTTCTGGGTTGGCATAAAACTCCATGATGGCAGCATTGACATCTCTTGCTTTCTGAATCTCTCTTGACGATACCATCCATTCAAGGGCAGTCTTTCTCTTGCTGAGTTCTTGACTAACCAGTTCTTTTGTTAAACCTAATCTGCTTGCAATCTTGTCAAACATTATACTTTTGCCAGAGAATTTGTGTTTGTCAGTTTCTGGATCCCATTTGAATACATCGCTTAGAAGAATCTCCCCTGTTTTTTCGTCATAGCCAACAATTTCAGAAATTTGCATTACTCTTCTTACCGATCTGTCGCCCATTCTGATCTTTAGCTGCAAGAGTATCGCATTTAGTGTAGTTATCAAGAGAGCCTTGGGAACCTCCATTGGTATTGATGTAAGTCTTGTAATACAAGATTTGATAGAGTCTGCGTGAATTGATGAAAAGCCTCCGTGACCAGTTGCCATTGCCTGGAACAGTGTGTGAGCTTCTCTACCTCTGGTTTCTCCGACTATGATGATATCAGGTCTCTGTCTTAGAGCAGCACGCAAAAGGTCAAACTGGGTAATCTCTCCTATGCCACCATCAGTAAATGTCTGTCTTGATATTGATGGAATCCAGTTTTCGTGTGGAAGGTTTAGTTCTGGAGTATCTTCGATACTTACTATCTTGTTGCTTGGTGTGATAAAAGAAGAGATTGCATTAAGTGTTGTAGTTTTTCCACTTGCAGTTCCACCCGCAATTAACATTGTAAGCTTGTTCTCAACAAGATACCACAAGTATGCTGCAACATCAGATGATACTGTATTTGATCTAATTAAATCGATAATTGTGATTGGGTCTTCTTTGAAATGTCTTATCGTAAATGTGCTTCCCCTTTTTGTTACCTCATGTCCTAGGGTAAGATTAATTCTGCTTCCATCAGGTAAAGTTGCATCAACAATAGGGTTTGCTACTGAGACATGTTTTCCACAAACATAGGCAAGTTTTCTTACAAAATTTTCCAAATCTGCATCATTTTCAAACATTATGTTTGATGGCATGGATTCAAACTCTCTGTGCCATATGTAGAGTGGAATTTTTGTTCCATCGCAGCTAATCTCCTCTATCATGTGATCATGCATCAGCGGGTCGATTCTTCCAAAACGAGTAAAGTCTCTGATGGCATAATAGAATATTTTGGAATAATCTCTTCGAGGAATATCTAATCCGTATTTTTCAATCATACTGACAATCTTTTTCTTTAGACGTTCTTCTGCATTGGTTCGTGATTCAATGTCGTTTAAATCAACACTTAGTTCAACCATTAACATTTTTCTTAGCTTTTCAAAATTTTCTCTGTCCTTTTCTGATAATGTTGGCTCGATTATCATGTATCTCTTTCCTCCCTTTGCAGTGGGGTCTCGCATAATAGCAGCATATACTCCGTAATCTTCGTATCCAGTCTTGGAGACAGTGATAAAGTTCTTCATGTCATCAGTGCCAGACTCAATTGGAGGTGTGCTAGTAGACTCTACAACTGGAGCCTCTGGAGGAACCTGCGAAACAGCCTTGTTTGACGCAGACTTTGTTGTTTTCTTTTTATTCTCCGAATGACCTGCATCTGTTATCTTTTTTAACCCGTCCTTGAAAATTCCAAATTTCATTTTATGTCTCCAAAATACGCAGATTTTGCATCGTTTTCACTCAACGACTCATCTTTTTTGCCTATTTTTAAATACATTACCATGTAATCGTCCTTCCATTTCCACATTGTGTGTATCATAACTTTCTTTAATGATAATATCTAGTGTATGTATCTTTACTGACATACATGTCCAATTAATCACAAGAAGATCTGTGTCCTATATCTTATTTTATTTTCGTTCCAAATATGGGAAATTTCAAAAATCACAAGATCAAGGATTTTTTTAAAGAAAATTTTCTAAAATTTATTATGCGATCAAATCAAGATCTAGATCCACGTATTTTTAATCAGATCTCAAATAGATCGCTTTAGATCTCTTGTAAATTGCTCTATCTTGGGTTGAATCTCTTTTTCTTTCAATTTTTCAATTAACCGCAGGATTGCGCTACCGACTATAATTGCATCAGCGCCAATCGTTGCAAACTTTTTTGCTTGGACAGAATTTGAAATTCCAAAACCTACTGCAACAGGAATTTTTTTTCCAGCAAT
>JBQTHX010000081.1:0-34621 GCA_052389415.1 Nitrosopumilaceae archaeon | reverse complement strand
ATATTAGCAAGCATGATATCAATAATAAACTATCCACTATCAATTATTGCACTATTTCAAAGATAGATTGAATCCTTCTCGTGTGGGTTTGAGATGCATTATATCACTTGCATCCAAGCCAAGGCTTGACAAAAATATGTCAAGTGTAACGTCATCTGAGAGTGCATATTTTTTATCTCCAATCTCGATTGAGACGACTTTTTTAGAGATGGTCTTCAATTGATCTGTATAATAAATAGTCTACTTTATATCTTTTATTATATATTTGATCACTTAGTCTATTTATTGATCATAGTATGAAGTCTTGCAGTTGCCAGGTTAGCCAAGTGGTACGGCGACCGCCTCGAGATCAAAATACAAGGTAGCGGTTGTGCTTCGGCACACACGGGTTCGAATCCCTTACCTGGCGCTTGAATTTTTTAAAAAAACTTGCACCAAATTATGTTTGTTCAGAAATCCTCAATTTTGAATTATAAAGAAAAAAGAAAGGAAATCGGGGACAAGATTCAATGTTCTTACCTTTCAAATGTATCCATATTGAACCAGTTTCAGAGTATTGCTCTTGACTAATCCTATCCCAGGCGCATACCATTTGAAATCTTCAGCATTTGGCTCAAGAGGAGTAGTTTCAAAAATTTCCAGCGAATCTTCAAAAACACCTGCTGGAGTTTTGACTCTCTCATCAAGACTTTCAATTTCTGCCCTGTCCAGTGCCACACCAGGAGCTATTTCCTGATAATAGGCATAGTCTACTATTGGAGACCCTGGCATCATCAATCCTGCTCTAGCACCATCTTTTCCATGTATCCATGCACCATCATGGCTGACAATTCGACCATCTTGATAGATGTCTACATCTTCACCAAAATAAAAGACGTTGTTGTTCTGAGTGCAGATAGAAAAATAGTTTCTTGAGATTTCTACCAACTGTCCGTTTTTGGTTTCACTTTCTTCTACAATTCTTGTTGGAATATCTTGTATAGTTTTTGTCTCATCTAAAACTGTGATGGTAAGCTGAACAACCGAGTTGCCCTCTTTTCCTTTCAGTACTAGTTGATATCCTGGCTGCAAGACAAAGTATGGATTGCTCCCTGTTGTAGACCAACTGCATGTTTCCAAGTCAAAAGAGTCTTCAAAGTTTGGTTCCGCTTCTTTTTCTGCATTTGCCTTGTTCACCTCATTGTATGTTCCTGTTATCAAAATAGATGCAACAATGGCAATAATTGCAATCTTCAACGTCTGTTTGGAGTTCATTATGAAGTCTTATGTGTCAAATATTAAAGCGATTTTGGGACAAGAACCTAATCAAAAAATTGATCAGATTATCTAATCAGGGTTATTTTTAGTAATGAATTATTTTTGATTTAGATACATGTACTAGAACCGATATATTCATCTGATCTAAATTCAATCAAAGGATGAAAAAAATTGACTGTATCATGATTTTTGGCATAAATGAGAAGTTGGTGTGTAGTGAATGATGAGTCAAATAGTAATACAGAAAAAGTATTACGGTACATTCAAGAAAATCCAGGGTGTCACTTGCGTCAAATAAAAAGAGAGTTAACAATATCGATGGGAACAACCCAGTATCATCTTAATTTATTAGAAAAGCAGGGCAAGATCTCCTCTGAAAGACATAATCTTTTCAAATACTATTTTCCGATTGGACTTTTTGAACAAAATGAGAGGGACATTCTCAAGATTTTGAATCAAGAAACTGCAAGGGAGATCCTAATGATGATATTAGAAAAGAAAAATCCAACCCAAACTGATATCGTCGATCTTATTGGAATATCTCCAGCATCAGTAAGTTGGCATATCAAACGACTAGTTGAATTAGGTTTTATTATGGAATTAAAAGATGGTAAATTTAAGAGATATTTGTTTAAAATTGAACCCAAGCATATTGTTTCATTAATGAAAAATTATCACCCAGGTTTATGGAGTAGATGGAGTAACAGACTAGCAGAAATGTTCTTGGATTTGTCAAGAGAGGGGGAGAAACAATGATCCTTCCCAAGTTATTCTTAGAAACCGAACCATTTGGAATAGAAAGTGGAATTGAGCTTGGAATTGTGGCTTTTGCTTTAATTTTATTTGCATTATCTATCACAGCTTATCGAAACACTAGAATTAAGAAAATTCTATTTGCAGCTGCCGCTTTCGCTTTATTTGCTATACAACTATTTGTTGATTCTATAGAGGACTACCTACCGTTTTTGGATGAAAAAATCACTGGTATTATAGTGAAACTAATGACATTTGCAATTCTAGTATTGTTTTTTGCAGCAATAGTAAAGAAACGATGATTTTGCTTTAAGTGACAAGATAGATTGAAACTAGAATAATCTTATTAATATGATTGTTCTATCTGATATCGAGGAATAAAATAATGGTTCACATACGTATTGGAGGAAGAGGAACAACAAGGCGAGTAGCAGAAAAAGAAGAAGAACAAAACTGGTCTGGTGACGCCTTTAAAGAGTACTCTAAGCAAAGAAAAGAAGCAGCAAAAGATAATTTTATTACCGTAGGAAGAGGCACTACGAAAATAAAATTTGGCGACATTCCTAGTACACAGGGTACTTCAACAAAAGGAATGTGGATTAGCTCTGGAAGAGGCACAGGCAAAAGACAGCTATAACAACAATAATACAATCAATGCTGAGGAATTATATATCTAAATAATATTTTTGGAAAATAAAGGGTTTATCTGAAAGAACGAACCTTGCGGATCACTTTGTTGTGATCGAATGATCCAGTAGTGGTAATGTAGAGTAGGTGATTTCTTCCAGCCGGCATTGTAATTCTTTTAACATTGCCATATTCAGCAAGGACATATTTGCACGCTCCAAGCTTTCGTTCTAGTTGCCTTCGTACCTTCCATGAACGAGCTGCAGATTGCAAAGACATCATGCTTTCTTTTTTTGAGAGTAGAATTTTTGCTCTCTTGGAACGGGCGCTAAAAAGTAATTTGCCATTCATATCACAAACAGTTACGACTCTTACTGATGGACTAAGACGAATCAACCTTTCAGCTGCGCTTTTAACTTCCATGTGGTATTGATTCGATAGTAATTGATAAAGATTTCTTGTATTAATTCGGCTACTAAATTAGTGTTAGTTTCTAAGAATCGATAAACAACTAGTAAAAAATTGCAAGGTCTTTGAAAGAATTAGCAGATGGTTTGATTAACTAAGACTATTATAGTTACAAAACTAAACAGAGTATGTCAAAATCACCAGTAGAGTGCAAGTGTTCCTTCTGTGAATGTGGTATCTACACCTATAATATATCTCAAGTTTGTGTCAGATGTGAAGAAAATAAACATTCATCAGGGCAGAAAAGATGGTCAACAATGGAATTAAAAACTGAACCTCCAATTATCGCAGAAGAATCCACATAGGAATAAGAATGAATTTCCCTGATGAAATTATTTTAAAAGTATGGCAAAAAGCTGAAATTGATGAGTATAATGTACCAAATGATTTTAGAAAAGATCAATGCGGAGCTTGGATTGAAAGAACACAATATGGGAATCATGACTCTGCTTATGGATGGGAAATTAATCAGATAAACCGTACATTGGATGGAAATTTAGATGATCTATCAAATCTCCGTCCCCTACATTGGAAAAATAATTCCTGTAAAGAAGATGAGCATCTTACTTGTCTTGTCAGATCATCAGGTACCGTTAATGTTGATACAAGCTAGAATGATTTTGGGTAGAAGCAGCTAAGCATCCGAAAAATATTTTAAAAATCACTGTTAGCAATTTTATGAAAATTACCTGTAGTATGGTACAGCCAATTTTTCACCGACTTTTAGATCTTTTTGTATCCTGACTTTTTTTACGGCTTCCTCAAAATGTCTCATTGTTACTTTAGTATTATCTACCTCTTTTTCTGCTTCTTTCTGATCTTTATATTTATCAAGAAACTCGTGTATGACAAGAGACACTGCGGTGTTTGCAATCGATGCGACATCTGCCCCACTTAAGCCATCAGCTGCATCAGCAATCTTTTCTAGATCCACATAATTTGGATTCTGTCCTAATTCATTTTTTTGTTCATTATCAATAGGAATTTCCTTTGTACTTATCTCTAGTATTTTCTTTCTACCATCCTTGTCTGGCATGGGTACATGTATTATTTTATCAAATCTTCCAGGTCTTAAAAGCGCAGTATCAAGCATATCTGCTCTATTTGTTGCAGCAAGTACTACTACATCATGAAGGCTTTCTATACCATCAAGCTCTGTTAGGAGCTGGCTAACAACTTTTTCTGTAGATGCCGTTTCTCCACCAAGACCTCTAATGGGAGCAATTGAATCTATTTCATCAAAAAATATAACACATGGTGAAGATTGTCTTGCCCTTCTGAAGACTTCTCTTATGCCACGTTCTGACTCTCCAACCCATTTTGACAACAGTTCGGGTCCTTTTACTGAGATAAAGTTAGCTTCGCTTTCTGTTGCTATTGCTTTTGCCAAAAGTGTCTTTCCAGTTCCACTTGGTCCGTGAAGTAAAATTCCTCGTGGCATTCTGTGACCCATATTAGTATAAAGTATTGGATATTTCATTGGCCATTCTACTGCTTCTTGTAGCTCACGCTTGACATTTTGCAACCCTCCTATTTGATCCCAGGAAACATCTGGGCTTTCAATAAAGACTTCACGCATTCCAGCTGGTGTAATCTCGCGTAATGCATTCTGGTAATCTTCAGCATTTACAATTAGTTTGTCCAGAGTTTCAACTGGAATCTTTTCATCTGCTAAATTAATTTCTGGCAATAATCTTCTCAAACATTTCATCGCCGCTTCTTTACACAGATATTCCAAGTCTGCACCAACATAACCATGACTTACTGCTGCAATTTTTTCCAAGTTTACATCTTCGGTTAAAGGCATGTTTCTTGTATGAATCAAGAGAATATCGAGTCTTCCCTTTTTATCCGGCACTCTTATCTCAATTTCTCGATCGAATCTCCCAGGTCGCCGGAGTGCAGGGTCTAATGCATTTGGTCTGTTTGTTGCAGCAATAACAATTACTTTTCCCCTTGCTTCTAACCCATCCATAAGTGCAAGCATTTGTGAGACCACTCTTCTTTCAACTTCTCCAGTTACTTCTTCTCTTTTCGGGGCAATCGAATCAATCTCATCAATAAAAACAATGGAGGGGGCTTTTTCTCTTGCTTCTTTGAAAATTTCTCTTACTCTTGCTTCGCTCTCTCCATAGAACTTACTCATGATTTCAGGACCTGAAATACTGATAAAGTGAGCGTTGCTTTCATTTGCTACGGCTTTTGCCAAAAGCGTCTTGCCGGTTCCTGGCACTCCAAAAAGTAATACTCCCTTGGGAGCTTCTACCCCAAGCTTTTCAAAAATCTCTGGATGCCTCATTGGAAGTTCAATCATTTCTCTAACTTTTCTTATTTCATCAGCCATACCACCAATATCTTCATACGACACTAGTGTAAGCCCATGCAACGAATCGCTTTTTTCTCCGATATGAAATATGGTTTTTTGTGTAACGATTACTGCGTCAGCCGCTGGTGTTAATCCTATTACCTGAAAAGTAAGCTTGCCACCAAAATATGGTACCATTATGTTATCACCTTTTATCAAAGGAAAGTTTTCTAGCGAGTCTGTAAGATATCTTTCATCTATTGGAGGAACAGCGTCAAGAGGTGCAACTATGATTTTTTCCGCGGCAACCGCTTTTATTTTCCTAACTTCGATCTTATCCCCTACTGCCACTCCCAAATTGTTACGTACAAGTCCATCTACTCGTATCATTCCCTTTCCTTCGTCAGATGGATAAAGTGGCATACATTTTGCAACGGTTCTTTTTTTCCCCTTAATCTCAATGACATCTCCAGTTGCTGCACTAAGTAAATTTGTAGAATTGTAATCAAGACGCGCTATCCCTCTCCCAACATCACGAGAATATGCTTCAAGTACTTTAAGTGAAATAGAATTTTGGCTTATGTATTATATCATTTGTTCCAACCCTTATAGCTTTGCTATTTTACAAAATGCTGTTATGACTGACACATCTAACATTACATCAGCAAGTTGGATAAAAGATCAGATATTAAGCGATTCTTTTAGTCCCTTGTATCGGTTTCGTATTGTAACTTCGGTTACACCGGCTGCCATTGCAATAACTTTTTGTGTCGTGTTTTCTCCGTTTAACACACATGAAAGATACAGTGCCGCTGCTGCAAGTCCCATAGGATCTTTTCCGGATGTAATTTCTAGTTTGCTTGCATCACTTAGGATGGTAAGGGCTCGCCTTTTTACTTTTTCAGTCAATCCTGCTTCGCTTGCTATTCTAGACATACATTTTACTGGATCTACTACAGGCATCTTTAGATCAAGTTCTCGTAAAAGTAACCTATAACATCGCGAAACATCTTTTCTCTTGATATTTATTTCATTAGAGACATCGTTTAAAGTTCTGGGTGTTCCACTATCTCTGCATGCAGCGTATAATGCTGCAGCAAGAAGGCCTGGAATAGATCTTCCTCTTACAAGACCCTTGTCAAGGGCCTTTCTGTAAATATAAGCTGTTTTTTCTATCACTGCATCTGAAAGTGCAAGCTTATCTTTTAGTCTTCCAAGATCACTAAATGCCTGTCTAAAGTTTCTGTCTGAAGATTCGTGTGCTTGACTTCTGCTATCCCATGTTCTGAGTCGTTCAATCGTACTTCTCATGGAAGCGGATAATGGCTTTCCAGTTACGTCCTTATTTGCATGACCTATTACTGTAGCAAGTCCCATGTCATGCATTGCAAGCGACGTTGGAGAACCTGTCCTGCTTTTATCATCGTATTCCTCCTTTGAAAAAGAGCGCCATTCTGGACCTGAATCATCAACACGTTCTGTGATAACAAACCCACACCCTCCACAAAATCTTTCACCAGTGGTATTATCAGTTACCATCGAATTTTTCCCACAGCGTGGGCAGAGCATACTTTTATTGAAAGTTTGTAAAACCATATGATTTCACATATTGGTGGATTGTCTCTCCATAAAAACCAGAGTATTCGGTAATTTCGTGAAAAAAAGTCATATTTGTGTGTAAGGAAAAAGGAAAGGACCTTTCCAGGTCAGATTTTTTATCTTTTAGATTTTTTTGAGCTTTTTGATTTAGCTTTTGATTTGGCTTTTGCCATATACTTCAAGTTTTTGCATCATTATTAAGCATGCTGAAATGATTCAATTTAGCGGTAATGTCAATTATTATGTCGTAATCGCAATTTACATCCATTCTTATTGAGATGCAATTCATCATAATATCAGAAAGGAGGTGCAACGATGAGTTACAACGACGGCGGTTTTGGAAGATCCAATAGAGGATATGGCCGAGATAGAGGATATGGCGGTAATAGACGATTTGATGACGGACCAAAACCTGTAGAAACCGGAAAAGAGTATGATGTTTCCATAACGGAAATTAGCAGAAAAGGAGACGGTATCGCAAGAGTAGATGGCTTTGTGATATTTGTTAAAAACGGCAAGGCTGGCCAGAATGCAAAAATAAAGATCACCCAAGTGGGCGGACGATTTGCTTCTGGTGAAATCATAGAAAGTTCTTCGCAACCTGCAACCGAACCAGCAGCTTAACAGATTTTCTAACCAATCCAAAAAACTAATTTTTTCCCAAATTTTTCTTTTTAATTCATTTAGTATTCGAACAATACTTGTCAGCCAATCTATATAATAAGTTGTCATCAGTTTTTTTGCATGAAGGCTCTAGTCTATGAAGAATATGCCCCTGATGATGATTACAAACGAATTTTAAAATTAAAAGATATTCCTGAACCCGAACCAAAATCAAAGGAAGTTGTTTTCAGAGTAAGAGCTGCTGGTTTAAACCATGATGACATCTGGGGAATGAGGGGAAAACCAATTCAGATACCAATGCCGCACATTTCTGGAACCGATGCTGCAGGGGAAGTAATTGCAGTTGGCGATGACGTGAGAAATATCAACATTGGAGACAGGATTGTCTCACATGGAAATATTTCCTGTCGTACTTGCTCAACATGCACAGAAGGAAGAGAATATGATTGCAAACAAAGAAAGGTATGGGGTTTTCAGACTGGACCATTATGGGGAGGATTTTGTGAGGTCACTCATCTACCAGAAGTAAACACTGTAAAGATTCCAGACAACATTAGCTACGAAGAAGCTGCTGCTGCTTCTATGACTTTGATGACATCATGGCACATGCTAGTTGGAAGAGCCAACATTAGACCAGGTCAAACCGTTCTAATAATGGGAGGAGGTTCTGGCATGGGAACTTTTGGAATTCAAATTGCCAAGTTGTATGATTGCGATGTCATTGCTACTGCAAGTTCAGATAAGCTTGAAAAGTGTCTAGAGATCGGCGCGGATTATGCTATTGATCATAGAAAAGAAGATTGGGATAAAGAAGTTTTTTCCATTGCAAAAGAGTTGGCGAAAAAGAAGAATCAACAACCAGGTGTGGATATAATTTTTGAACATGTTGGAGGTTCACATTGGAATAAAGAATTAACTTTGTTAAAATATGGTGCAACAGTTGTTACAACTGGCGCAACAACTGGATATGATGTCAAGACAGATCTAAGACATATTTTTTTCAAAGGCATAAACATCTTAGGTTCTACACAAGGAACAAGAGCAGAGCTAGAAGAGTCACTATTTTGGATGTCAAAAGGAAGGATAAGACCGATAATTGATTCTGTATACACGTTTGAGAATGCAGTGGAAGCCCATACAAAGATGCTAAGGGGAAACGTTTTTGGAAAGATCCTAATGAAACCAGAATAAATTATGTTTTGGTTATCAATCCATCATGTCAAATAACTATCAAAACTTCGAGAGATAAACCGGAACACAAAGGAAATTGACAGGGACGGTTTTGCCAAAAAGACATCTCTAGTCTTTTTTTGGTCCCACTATTTCATCGCTTTTTACATCCTGATCCCAACGTCCGCGATATCCTTTGATTAGCGCTATAATCCCAGAACCAATTAAACCCATCACCCCCCCAAAAAAGAGTAGTTTGTCTTGAATTATTGTTTCACAATCTCTCGTTAATGTTCCTGTTTCAGTATAATCAATACAATCTCCAAACTCATTTGCCTGTATTGTAAATTCAAAAAATGGTCGCCCAACTATTCCCAAGATTAGAAATCCAGCAAATATGAATACAATTCCTAGCATTATAAAGCGAGTATCACTCACAGGATGATTTACATCGTGTGATATTTAATGTTGTAATGACAACAATACAACGAGTGAATTATCAGATGGTTTTTGGTTGGGGTAAAAAAAAGACAGCAGGTTCTATCGAGTCTTCCCAACCAGTAAAACAAATTTCTATAGATGCTATAGACAGTCTATTAGAGGAAAAAAAGAATAGTTTGATCAATATAATCATAGAAAAAACAAAAGCAATTAGAAGTGAGATCGAACTAAGCAGAAAAGCAATAATTCAATTATTTTTGCAATTCGAGTCAGACGATCTAGGATCACACGACATTGATAAACATTTGAAAATAATCGTAGAGAGAGGAAAAAATGCATTAATTTCAGGAGTAAGAAAAGAAACCGCAAAAACATTTGATGAAATTACAAAATTTACAGATGTAACAAATCTGAATTCTGAAGTAGCACAATTTCTCAAAAGGATTGGTGATGTTTTAGGTCCAAATTCCAGAGTAATGCATGTATTTGCAAGAAAATATGCTGACAGACTAAAAGAAATTCTAGCAGATGTTACTAAATACAAAGCAAATCTTCAAAAACTTGTTGATGAGCATAGTACACTAGATTCTAAAATCTCAAAAATTTTGGAAGATAAAAAAAAATTCTCCGACTCTAAAAAAGAGAACAAGGCAAGGAATAATTCAATAATGAAGCTAAAAGAAGAGATCCAAGCGAGCAACAAATCCATTCAAAGCTTAGAGGAACAAATCAATAATCTAATATCAAGTAAGGAATACACTGAATTTCTTCGAATCAAAAAAAACCTAGAATCACTTGATGGTGAAGAAGAAAAGATAAGAAAGCAGATTGATTTTCAGTTCTCAAAAATTTCAAGACCTCTTGGTAAGTATCGGTATGTGTCTTCATTAGAGAAGCCATTAAGATTAGTCATGGAAAAATTGATTGATGAACCATTTGACATTATTACTGATGATACCAAAGGTGCAATAATTGAAGTATTACAGGCAGTAATCAAATCTGTTGTTGCTGGAAGCATCTCTGTCAAGGATACTGACAAATCAGTAGAGCAAATTGAAGAAACAATAACTATGTTAGATGAATTTGTCCAATCAAAAAATAATCTTTCAAATAACAGAAATGCATTAAAACAGACCATCTTGTTTAACAACAAAGATCTGGACGAAAAAGAAAAAAAACTATCTAACACAAAAGAACATAAAAAACATCTTGAGATAGAAATAACCAATCTTGAAAATAAAATTAATGAATCAACAATACTCTTACCACAGTTGATAAAAAACCTAGAATCAAAACTAGAGGAAACTTTAGGTCCCAAATTTAACGTAACTGAAGATTAATTAGCACGACTAGGAATCTTTTCTTATGATTTTCAAAAAACCCAAAATGCACCGTACTGTTACAATTACGAAAGAATCGCGCGATGGAATATTGACATTTTGCAAGATGAATCATCCAAATGAAGGATTATTGATTCTGCGTGGAAGATCACAAAAAGGGAACGTGAAGATAGACGGTCTTGTAATACCACCGTTTTCAGAACATGGGCCTACGTTTGCTGGTTTTCCTCATTCATTTTTGCCTTTTGATCCAAGCTATGTGGGAACTGTTCATTCTCACCCGATTGGTTCTCCAGAACCGTCTGTTACTGATCTACACAATTTTTTTGGACTAGTAACAATGATCGTTAAATCGCCCTACGAGGACAATGATATTTTTGCCTATGACAGAGATGGCAATATTCTCTCATTAACAGTAGACTAAGAAAAATTCTGACAAAAACTTATAAGGTTTTTGAAACAAAGTTAACTGTTGGACAAACAGTATAGAACATATCTAATTTTCCTTTTTGGCTCACTAGCAATAAGCATCGGATTACAGGCGCTGTTAGGATTTCCATGGGGATTGATTACATCATTAGCCCTATTCATTATTTTCCCACTCATAATTAGAAGACGCGCTATGAAAAGAATGGGAGGATTGGGCGAAGGCAGTGGATTTTTTGGTCAAAACCAGACTGTGAAATATATTTGTCTGACTTGCAACAACAGATACAAAGGTGGCTCCTGCCCACGGTGTGGCTCTAAAATGAAAAGAGCTGACTTTTAAATTCACTAAATCTCCATGACTCTAGAAGAATTAAGACAAAAAGCATTATTTCAAAATACGATTGACACCTGGATAATGGCATGTAGTGAAAAAAACTCGGAATGGTTTTCAACTCAAGATTACAAAAAATTCATAGACTATCTTTCTAAAAGTGGTCTTAAAATGCAAAAGTTTCCTCTTTGCATAAAAGAATCTGGAGGAATGTACGAAAGAGGAAAGGACAAGACGCAGTTCGCAGAAATGCTTTCACAGGAGACTGATCCCAATGCAGCGGCATATACTTTGAAGTTAAATGATGAAGTGATAAGACTGGTCCGCCAATTCAGAGCCTAGCGTTTCAGTCTTGGATTTGCAATTGTATCCATCGCGTTTCCTATAAAGACAAAAGCAAGACCAGTAATTGCAATCATTATTCCAGGAGGAAGAATCCACCACCAAAGACCGCGTGCGGCAGCACCAAATGAATTTGCATCATGAAGTATTTGACCCCAAGTAGGAAAGGTTGGATCCCCTAGCCCCAAGAAGCTTAACGCCGCTTCAGTAGTGATAGCAGAAGGCACAGATATTGCGATACTTGCAAAAGTAAAAGGCAAGAGTTGAGGGATTATGTGCTTGAAAATTATTTTGATATCTTTTTGTCCCATAATTTTCGACGCCTCTACATATTGGAGATTTTTTATTTGAATTGCCATGCTCCTTGAAATTTTTGCGGTGCCTACCCAGCCAAAAATCATCAAGAATCCAACTATCAGAAATATGTTATTTCCTAGAGTTACGGTTAAAATTATCAACAATGGAAGTGAAGGCATGGCGTATATCACGTCATTAAAGCGCATCAATCCTTCATCCGTTTTTTTTCCTTTGTATCCTGCGTAAACGCCATAGACTAGTCCGATTATTACGGAGCCTATTGCGACTGATATTCCAATGAACAGTGCCAGCGGAGTCCCCCAGAGTATTCCAATAGCAAGATCTCGTCTCAAATCATCAGTTCCAATAAGACCGTAAACTTTACCCCCAAGAATTAGTCTTGAATTATCTATTTCAATTTTAGAGTTTACATTGTAGAATTTAGCATGAAAAACATATTTTCCCTTTAAGATTGTGTTTTTATCTGTTTGAGAAAAGACAATGTCTTCAGCAGATAATAGATCAGTTAGAAAATTAAAATTGTCCAAAATTTTTCTAAGATTTTTTTTCACAGAATCATCAGTAGAAAAAATTTGTTCTGAATAAATTGAACCCTCTGATTTAGGAAGTGATCTTGAAACTAGATCTATCTGTGTACCATCAGGACGAGTTACTGACAGTTGCAACAATGGAGAACCTGAATATTTTGTAGAGTATTCATAGATAAAATCACTTGGAAATCCGTCATAATTATATTCGATAGCAAAGTTTTGTGAGAAAGTTGAAATTTCACCTGTGGTTTGAGATGATGTTTGAGGATTACTTAGTATCTTATGTTCTGGGATTTTTTCCAAGCTAAAGTAATTCATCCAAGCAGGCTGGGATGTTTTTGGATACGTTATCCAGCTCGAAGGATTATTCCATTCTCTAAAGGTCTCATCAGGAATTGTGATTACTGCAACCAATGACAAGCAAAAAAGCGAGATTAGAATACCTATTCCAGCCAGTCCTATTTTACTTTTTGAAAAATCTTCCCAGATCTCTCTTGTTCTCATCCTGTCCTCACCCTAGGATCAAAATAACCATACAAGATATCTGCCAAGAATATACTTACAAGGAAAAATGCAGTAAGAACGTAAGTTGCGCCTATTATCACGGGAAGATCCGAAACATTAACTGCTTCAAAGTATAATCTTCCCATTCCAGGCCAATCAAATACAGCTTCTGTAATTATTGCACCGCCCAAGGAACCTGAAAGGCTCAACGCTAGAACAGTTACAATCGGAGGGGCCGCATTTTTTAGCGCATGTCTGAAAAGAATCTTTTTTTCAGGAATTCCAATTGCTCTTTTGGCAGTTACAAAGTCTTCTTGTAAAATTCCAATTACAAAATTTCGAACAAGATAGGCCCATGCACCAAATCCGATCAACACCAAAGTGATAAGAGGCAAAGTCATGTGGTATAATAGCGCTACAAAATATCCTGGATCTGTTGCCGGGATAAGCGGAGTTGCTCTTGATGGAAATATCTGATAAACAAATGCAAAGGCAAAGATCATTAGCATTCCTATCCACCACACAGGAAAGCTGCTACTGATGATTGCAAAAGTTGAGGTGAGTCTATCAAGCTTTGAATTTAGTTTGCTTGCAGAGATTGTACCAAGAAATATTCCAATCAATGAAATGATCACAGTTGCAGTTGTAAATAGTAGTATAGTTCTGGGAAGTTTTTCAAGCAAAATGTCTTTAACATCAGATGACCCAGAATCACTTGTTAGAAATGTAGCTTGACCAAAATCAAGAATTAATATTTTGTACATTGTTATTCCAAGTCTTTGAGGAGAGTGCCAAGGTGTATCAAGACCTAGGGTGGCTCTTCTGATAGTAATGCAGTCTTGAATATACACCTCCAACTCTTCCGGAGTCAGGCCCTTAACGCTGTCTGGGTCATTAGTAATGGAATCTCTGCACTCAACTATAACACTCTGTTCTAGTATACTATCCATATTGGAGCCAACAAGTGCTATCGTAACTAGAATTGTAGCCATAAGAACACCAAACATAGTTACACCTCTAGTCAAAAGATATCTTTTGAAACTCATCTAGCTATCAATTATCCTCCTTACTGATAACATGAGAAGCTTGTTTCCTTTTTCTTAGAAAAATGAAAAACACTATAATGATTGCAATTATTACCAAAACTGGAATAAGATAATCTTGATCTGTGGATAAAGTTCCTAGATCTGCATTTAGTTCTTCAGTTGGTTCGTCAAACTCTTCATTCACAACTAAAAAGCTTGTCCGGAAAATGTCAGGACGCAAAGCAGAATCAGATACTGAAAAAATCTTCAAGTCATTTGCGCCTACGCTAAAAAGGCTAGTTTCATCTTTTGATAAAGTAAGGTCGATTTTATTATTGCCAGATTTTTTTGTACCTGATACCACTACTTCGTTGTTAGCATTAATGAAATAATAATAGATCGTAGAGTCACCATTAACAAAGATAGGAACCGTTATCTCATCTCCTTTTTTGATAAAATCAGGTATATCAACACGATTTATTGTGGAAAGTCTAACGTTAGTGAATTCCCGCCAGTGTCCTGCCTTGAATGGATATTTTGGATCATCAAAAGCTCTTACCGTTATAGTTCTTGCTTCGGGGGAATAGTTTTCCATATAGAAAGGACCGTTGCTAATTACTGCATGATTTTTCTTTTCAATCCACGAAATTGTAGAATCATATCGTGCATCAAAATAAGAGTGATCCGATTCAAGAGTTGTAAGAGCAGTTGGAATAAAGTTTGTTTTTTTGAATTCTTCAAGGTTTGATTTTATCTGAGTTGCGTCATCTGGTATTAGTAAGGAAAGCCATCCTATGTTGTTTCCTACTGAATTTGATCTAGAAAACGCAACCTTACCGTCCGTTACGGATTTTTCCATTGCAGCAATTACCTCCCAAGGCATTCCTGCCCATACCGCTGCTGAATCCGCAATTTCTGCTTGGTCAAAGTGCCAATAATTCTGATATACTTCGATGGTGTCAGAATCAATAACTCTAATCCCAGCAAGTGTTTGAGTGGCTTGGTATGCCTTAGGAGAATATTCAGAATCGCAAGTCTTATCGTCTTCTGTATCACAAGTCCATTCGTACATGAAATAAATTGGATATAAAATATCGTTCATGTCCATTGGTTGACCATTATGCCAGTTACCAAATTTCAGATCAAAGGTAACTTTAGTTATGGCATGATTGCCTTCTCCTACTTCAATCCAGCTTTGTTGAGTCGAATTCCATTTTATTGCATCCTTCGGTACTTCGAATTTTGCATCTGGTCCTCCAGCATCTACTTTCCACTGCGTTCTGATTGGTATAGTCAAACCTGTATACGGATGTTTGAATGTAGCTGGGTCAGAAATTATATCCCAGATTGCTCTGCTGTAGAGATCACTTAGCCCTCCTATGGGATTCCAAGCGCCCTGATAGATCTGCTTTACCCCAATTCTTACAAGGTCTGAATCACTCTGGATATTTATTGGTGTAAATCTACTAGGCACACCTGCCCCAAAGTCATTTACGATTCCTTTTATCTTATCACTCGTTACATACACATCAATTTTGCTTGCAAGAAATACCCTGACAGATTCTTGTACACCTATAGATGTTGCTTGTTTCAAAAGATTTGCGCGCCCCTGTGCAGAAGTAAAGTTGCCATTGAAAACATTCTGAGATATTACATCAATTGTTGCATTTTGGTAATTCCAGTAAGTAGGGTCACAAAGTCCTGGCGTATTACAGTACCAAGGTGAATACATTTGAGCAGTTACTAGTGTATCATATCTTACAAATGCGGATCTTCCTGCCCATCCTTCTGTGTAGATATTCCATTTTTGTTCTGCAGGATCACTTCCATATACTATAGTAAATGCTTTATTCAAGTCTCCAAAATCTTTTTTGACTGTAAACCCAATCTTTTCTAGCTGTGCAGAAAGGACTTCACCAATAGATTTTCGTACAGGATCATCACTTCTAATAAAAATAATAATCTCAATTGGTTTTGAATTATGAAACCACCTGCCATCTATTTTTTCAGCCCCTGCAGTAAGAAGAGAGCTCGAAATTATTTCTTCAGCAAGTATTGGGTTATATCTAAAGTTGAAGGACTCAAGTTCCTCGAGGACTAGAAGATAGTCAGGATCAAATGGAGCATATGCTGAAATCATTGCAATGCCGTATCCTCCTAGAAATTCATTTACAATCAGTTCTCTATCTATTAGATAATTTAGTGCAAAGCGAGTTTCACGTAATGAAAATGGATTAAATTTTTCAGATTCAGCAGGGTTGATTAGAATACTGTATGATCCTCCTGTAGATTGAAAGACACTCAATTCTTCCCTTGATTTTGGATCTTCAATTCTTTCTGGCGGTATTCTATAATAATAAAGATCCAAGTTCCCATTTTTTATCTCTTCTAGCGCAGTATTTTCATCGGTATACTCGATAAATTGTATTGTATCAACATAGCTTCCTTTATCAGCAGAACAGGCAGTCCAACCAAAAAGAAATAGTGGGAATACGAGTAACGGAAATAATTTCATAATTTTGAATGATTGTCACTGTTTTTAATCTTCTTTGGTATCAAGGATACAGATTATGGACACACATTTGAATTATTACCTTAAATATGCTAAAATATCAGAAAAATGATTTTGTCAGATAGTTATCATTTATTATTAAAATGTATATAATAGAGAGTGAAATCAGCCCTATTGAATCTACAAACCATTGTGAGAGGAATAAATGGAATAATTCCAGGAGGGTTGTCAATAAAGGACTTTTCTGTAGTCACAAGAACTGATGAAGATACTGCAAAATCAATTCTTGACAGTTTCCTTCAAAATGGAATAGGAGAGTATGAAGATCATCAAGTTTTTTTCAACGAAACTGACAAACTAAAGACTTGTTTGTTAGCAATAAAGATGGGAGCGCCTATTGGTGAAGTTTCAAGATCACTTGATTGGAAAAATTTTGAGTCACTTGCGGCAGAGATTTTAGATGCCAGTGAATTTGAGACAACGCGGAATATGATCTTTACAAAACCAAGAATGCAAATAGATGTAGTAGGAATAAAATCAGATGTTGCAATTCTAATCGATTGTAAGCATTGGAAAAGATCTAGTAAATCATCTTTAGATAAAGCAGTAAAAATGCAAATAGAAAGAACAAAGCGCTTTCTAAAAACTGAAAAGATAAAAGCTGCAATTCCTGCAATTGTCACCCTGTATCAAGAAGAGATAAGATTCATTGACAAGGTTCCCATAATTCCCATATTCCAGCTTAGTTCATTTTGTGAAGAGTTTTATGGAAACTTGGAAGATCTAAACACGCTAGAACATAGTTAGGAAAAAGAATGCGGTAGTTCCTATCAGGAATGCCTGTGTTATTCTCATTGTACGATCAAGAGATTTTGAATAATCCTCAAGGAGAGTTGTCCCCATTATCTTGACGTCTGTTTGATGTTGAAGTGCTTCAAATGAGGCTTCAGAAATGTTCTGCTCAGCTTTTCTAGCAAGATCTAGATACCAAGAAGATGCATCATCAGGCGTAGACAGACTGCCAAAAGTATAGTAACCGTGTTTGTTTCTTGCTTCTTTTGTCTTAAAATGAGTATCAGACGTACACATTTCAATCAGATTATAACCATTTTTTGATAGTGAGTTTACAATCTCTTCACGAAAACCATTTTGCATGTTATTGGAGTCGGACCATCCAAGAAAGAATTTCTCATCTCCTATCTTCATACACAAGATTCCAATCCCTCCAGGTCCTAGATCATCTGCAAGGATTTTTTGATTTTCCTTGTTCGCAAATCCTATTTCTATGGGCAATGATTCTTTTGTAATCAGTGTATCAAGGTTTGATTTTGCTGCTTTGAAAAGATCATCCGCATCAGTTTGAGAGATCTCTTCTCCCATCGCGTTGTGACTGTCTACGATTAAGAGTTTATCAAAACCACGATTTTTTGCATACTGGTCCAGCTCATTTTTTACATAAAGCGGAACATCTTCCATCCCATGTGGAGAAAGTGACAAGATTAGAACTGCGGTCTTTTCAAACAACAACCCAACTGTCCTTGCCTTGTTTACCTGTACTGTAACAGGTTTGGTGCAATGACTGCCTTGATCAAAGATAGAGCTTGTAGCAAAGCTTGCCAAATATGCATCAACTTGTGATTTTGATGGCAAGTTAAGTGAATGATCCGAAATTCCATGCATCACCATTGCACAAGAGTTTAGATTCTTGTATATTTGATAGGGAATGTTGCTTCCTCCTATGGGATGAAATGGTCCTGGATGAACATCTGGCAACACTAGAGTAAATTCATCCTTTTTTGTTTTGAATCTAATTTGAAATGTTGTGACTTTTGATGGTTGAGAACGTTCCTCTATGAGACGTTCCATCTCAGAAGGATTGTTTCTTGTCCATGCAGCAACATATGCCTGCAATATCTTGTGAGTACTAGGCACTTTGGGGCCTCCAGCTCGGTCACTTACAATGGTCCAAATTGTTGCCACGGTCAAAAAGATCGCTCCATAAACTAATGCTTGAAAATCACTGAGCATTGGAATCCAAAATTGATACGGAACAATGGCTAGAAACATTGCTAATGGTTGTATCAAGCATATTGCCCAAGCTAGTTTTACTTTCGCACCCATAACTGAAGTAAAGATTCCTATTCTAAAACTTGCAAACAAAAACATTCCCTCGGTAAGATAAATTGGTAAAAGTTCCGGTTTGGAAAAGAGGCCAACAGAAATTATGCCACCTATTGTAGTAACAAGCCATAATAGACTTCCAAATCCTGAAACGTGTCTTACCTTAGATTTTTCCGTCTTCAAGAGTTGTGCATCTAGGAGTTGGGTTACAAGAAGCACTACGATCGTTAGAAAGAGATGAATGAAAAACTTGTCATAGTTTTCAAAATATGCAAGCTCTGATAGCAAGACTAGTATCGATGCAACAACAACAGAAACAAAAACAGAAAGGTATGGAGAAGACGGAGTAAGTAAAGTCAGCGAGTATCTCCTATGAATATTGGAGACATTGTCAGCGTTTTCTGTCATGGTAGAAAGAATATTTTTAGAATCCAAGAGATTACAATCAACCCAGATGGAATTGATACTACAATTTCTGGTCTTACCCGATAACCTTTTGTCTCGTCCTCAAAGAACCTCAAAAGACCGGCACTTGATGCAGGAAGAGGGGCAGATTTTTTGCTACTCATTGTACATTGGAGGGCGAGATTTTTACATAAATACTTTTTCGTGTTATTTTTTAAGTTTTTCTATTAAGGCCAGTAGATCAGTTATGGATTTTATGATCTGTTGCTGTTTTTGGTGATCCTTTTCATTCTCTAATTCTTCATAAAGTATCTTTAGTTTTTGTTCAAATTTTGCAGGAATGGATTTTTCAGTTTTTTCTTGTGCAGGAATTTCTTCTTCTTTTGCCTCTCTTCCACAATTTACACAAAGTGCATTACCATTTTTCATCACTCTAACACCTTTGCAGTATGGACACGGATCGCTTATTAGAGTAGCACCTTTGAGTAGCATCTCTATAGCTTTTTTGGTAACTTCATCTGGCACAAATCTTTCTTACATATCCAAGTAAAAAAGATAGAGACGGACAAGGCTTAATAGTAGGAAAGCGATTTTTTATCTTGAATGGCGGTTATCTGCAATACATGCGGACTTCCTGATGATTTATGCGCCTGTGGCGAACTTGAAAAAGATGCTACCCAGATTGTTGTTCGTTTAGAGGAAAGACGATTCAAAAAGAAAGGGACCATGATCGAAGGAGTAAATCCAAAAATGAATGACCTTAGCAAAGTAGTAAGAGAGTTAAAAGCAAAATACGCATGTGGTGGCACAGTAAAGGACGGTTACATACTACTTCAAGGGGATCACAGAGATACTATCAAGGGAACTTTGGTAAAGTTGGGATTTCCTGAATCCAGCATAGAAGTTCATTAATTGATTTGCCAAGCGATAAACTAATCAAAGCCTTTTGTACGCCTTACTCTGCAATAACTTCGGTAATTTTTGGATTGATGATTGTTTCATTTCCTATCGGAGCATATGTAGTCTTTAATTCAGAAATTGGCAACGAAATAATGTTTGATTTCCCTATTGACGGAATTGATGTTTTTATTGCGGGTATTGGTCTAAAGATTCCAATTCAGTTCGAGTTAGGGGATGGCTTTATTGTGGTTTGGTGTGTTTACCTAGTTTTGTTTGCAATCTCTATTTTTGGTCCAAAAACTAGTTTTTCTCAGGCTCTTTCTTCGCTGATCACTGAGGGTTTGAACAGCATTAAAAACAATTATCTTCTTGGAATGTTAACTTGGTTTTCAATCCTAATTGTTGCGTCAATTGTCATAGATTCGGTGCAACAAGGTTTTGGGATCTCTGTTGAACCACCACAAATCCAGAACAAGTTAATGCAGTTCTTTCTTATTACCATATCACCAATAACTGAAGAGCTTGGATTTAGGGTGATTCTTATTGGTTTACCGCTTTATCTTATTTTTGCCACAAAAACATCCATTGGAAATTTTTTCAAGTCATTATGGCATCCTTCTCAGAATTTAGATATTACAAGCTTCAGAAAAGTGTTAATTCTAATCGTAGCGGTTGGAATACTTTTTGGTGCAGCACATGTAATTTCAGGATCTCCATGGAGTACAGGAAAGTTTGCACAAGCAGCAACAAGTGGCATTATCATCGGGTGGGTCTATGTAAGACACGGATTAGCCCCAGCAATTTTGCTTCATTGGGCAACTAATTATTTTATTTTTTCATATATTTTTTTCATGTCTGACATGAATCACACATTAAACGAAACATCTAATCCATTTCTTAGTACTCTGGAGATTTTGTTTGTGATCTCAGGTACTCTGGCTGCAATAATTTTCGTTTTAAATTATTTTAAATCAAAAAAACAAAGTACTGTGTTATTATGACATACATATTTCTATCATATTAGAAAGCGAGGGTTTAGAATATTTTGCCACAAATTGTAGATCAGATATCTCATCTACATCAAGCATCATTCTTCCTATTAGAATAAGGGCAGTTGATGCGGAACTTTCTTGTCCTGTAGTAAGATGAATCTTGTAGCTGTCCTCATCATAGTGGGTTTTCATCAAATCTACAGGAGTTCGAAATAAAGCGTTAGTCCCATCAAACTTTCTGGAAGGAACGACAAGCGCACATTTTTGGGCGTTTTTGAAATTAAATAGAGTCTGAATGTCTTCTGGTTCCATTAACGGGATATCTTGAGGAAACACGAAGGAAGCGTCAAACCCGTCGTTTAGAAAGTATTTGTCAGCCAAGGCCACCGCGTTATTTACTCCTTGTTCTTTTTCATCCATGATTTCCATACATCCAAATTTTTTCCCTATTGTAAATGCCTCCTCGTCTTTAGTGACAAGCGCAGTTTTTTCAATTAGGTGAGATTTTGATATCGTATTTAGGACTTCTTCTAGCATCAGCTTGCAGATAATCTCGGTCTTTTCAGGAGAAAGATTTAACCGCTTTTTTGCTTTTGAAAAAGTTTTAACGGGGACTATTGCAGCCGTTCTAATTTTAGACATGCACTTGTTTTAGAATAAATGATGCAAGCGCAGTTTCTTCGATCTTATCTTTCATTTTTATTTTAGTTTCATATACGTGCATGTCTAGGTTTTCTATCTTTCTTGTAAGCAATCTGTCAGATGAATCAATTACCATGTGCGAAGCAACTTCTGAGTACATCTTTGCAAGTCCATAAGCAGAAACCTCCATTCCTGCAGCTTCCATGTATTTTACAGCGGGGCCACTGATTGCTTTGTTTCCGATAAGTGGACTAACAACAACAACTTTCTTTTTTGATTTTGAGAGCTCCTTTTTAATTCCTTTGATAGATAAAATTGGTCCGATGCTAGTAAGTGGATTACCTGGAGCAATTATTACTAGACTAGCGTCATGAATCGCGTTTACTGCAGCTGGATTTGCACGAGCTTTGTCAGCACCAAGATATTTTATTCCCTCTACATTATCTTGACCTCTGTATTTTACCCAATATTCTTGCAAGTGAAGTTCTCCCTTGTTTGTAACAATTCTTGTCTCTACACTGTTATCTGTTACTGGGATTATCTTTGTATCAATGGCAAATTTTTGGCACATCCACGCAGTTATGTCAGTCAAATTTTTCCCATTTTTTAGCATATTGGTCCTTAGAAGATGAGTTGCGACATCTCTGTCACCAATCTTAAACCAAGTTTCTTCTCCAAGTATTTCCATTTGACGTAAAAATCCAAAGGAGTCTTTTTTTATTCCCCAGCCTTTGTCAGTGTCAAGCAAATCAGCAAGTCCATAGAGAATTGTATCGATGTCAGGACATACATAGAGGCCATAGAGCCAATAGTTGTCACCAACGTTTGATATTACATTGATATCTCTTGTTTGTGATGATATTCCACGTACGAGTTTTACGGAACCTGTTCCTCCAGCAAGTATTGCTATCATTTTTAGTTCACCAAGATTTGTTTAGGAAGACTGATGCACAATAATAATTTTGCTAGACTATCAAATTTTTGAATCGATGTAATTTGAAAAAGAAGATTTATTACTATCACCAAAAGCAGTTTTTTCGTGTCTAAGAGGCTAATTTTCTCAGTTGGAATTATTGGCCTTTTAGTTGTTGGCAGCATCTCTCCTATTTGGGCAGCTCAGCTAGATGCACGACTAAGTACACATCTGTCAGAAGCTCAGCCTACTTTCAAATTCTTAAAGACTGTCTTTATTGAATATGAAGACGGTGGAGAAATTTCAAAATTATTAAATGGCAAGGATATTTTGGTTAGTATCGAAGCAAACAAGGACACTCCTGGTGTTTCTGAGCTTATACAAAAAATGAACTCTAATTTACAGAGTATAGACAGTACCGTTTTTGTTACCGACCTGGAATTAACCTATAGAGCTCATCTTCAAGGACGCGGGGGACAAGCCGCAATAGATTACAAAGTAACTATCATACCTACAATGACAAATTATCTTTTGCGTCCTGCAGAAGGGAACAATCCAGCACTTATTGATGCAAATTGGAGAGGACTAACAGTAAATGGTCCAGTAACAATAACAGATGCAGAGCACGGTGATGTTGAAATTAATACCTTGTCAGGTTTCTTGATGAAAGAAACTCCTGAAGTTTATGAAAAGATAGTTGGAACAGAGGGCGAAGATATTTTGAATGTCAGTTTAATTGATGCCAGTGGAATATTGGCACAACCACTTTCTAACTGGCACCATCTTTTCGATCCATCTGGAACAATTTCAGAAACTGCCAAGTGGGGATATACAGAGAAATTAGTAATTACAAGTTTTACCATGGGTGAAAGTAGTATAAGAGAAGGAATTCAAACAGAAAGGGAAAAATCAGTAGAGTTTACTACTGACAAGAAATATGTCATACGAACAGTAGAGTCAGCACACTCTGCAACTATTTCTATAGATGGATTTGTTACTGAAACCTCTGTTGATGACTCTGAATACTTTGGTTCAAGTCCGAAAGTACCAGAAGGTTATGCGACGACTTCAACTGGAGGATTTCCAGTAGGTGTAATGTATGGAATGGCAGCTGCTGGCGGAGCTGTTGCAGTTTTTGTTCTAGTCTGGAGCGACAAAAAGCTCAAAAAACAAAGAGGCAATTAAAAAATTTAGTGCGTGCTAGCCGTAACCCTCCTTCTGTTTTTACGAGATTCAGCTATGCGGCCTACCTAAACAAAGTGCAGTTCCTATAGTTTTGTTTGGCCTTGCTCCGTGTGGGACAGCTTTTTCACTCTTTTGCCGGAAACCTCAGGTTTTGCCATCACAGTACGCCGGGTCAGATACTTTTCTGTTCTGGAGCCAACCATCTCTGATTATCCATCTCTGGATCACACTTACTGCATGGAGGGAGGAGTTTCCTCTGCCGTAGCAGTGGCTCGTGCACCAGCTCGCACTTGGAATTATTATATGAAAATTTCTATTTTAAGATTTTCAAGTGTCGTTGAATCACATTTTTGGCCCAAAGTAATCTTCGTCGGATCTAGCTTTTGCTCGTTTCATTCTAATGAAATAGACAAGCCTTAGCACATCAAGGTACATTCTGTAGATAACTCGGTTTTCTCTTAATCTTGGTGCTAACACGTTCCAGAAATATCTGGCCTGAATTCCTGATAACCTAGAATCACGAATTACAAATACCGTCTTTGTAGATTTTTCAACAACTTCCATTGTCTTTGGACTGAATGCTTGGTCTGACTGATTGCCAGCTCCAGTTATTATTATCTCTGGTATTCCGTTGTCAAAATTCTTGAGAAGACTTTGAGTGACATTATCTGTTTGTGAATAAACTCTTTCCACTGGGATTTTTTTCATGTCTAGATCAAACATCCTTTCATTGATTCTTCCTAAAATGTCACGTTCCTCTTCTGGTGATTCGACAACTCCTCTAACTATTCGTATCCTACTGTTTAATGAGTTTGAGAAAGAGTTTGCAATTTCTAGACCAAGATTTGAATGTCTTCCTTTATCATATGATACAACGATGTTTGTCAATTCTTTTTCAAAATTCGGCTTGATATTTACTCCTATAATGTCGCATGTAGTTAGCGAGAGCAGTTTTCTGTTACTGCGAAGACTGTGAAAATCCATTATTAGTAGGTTTATTCCTTGTTCTTCGACAGTTGCAAGAATTGCTTCAGTAGTATCATGGGATAATCTGACAAGATATCTATGCTCTACAGAATAGGGAAGATTTTGCTTGAGTTCGTCAAAGGATTTCATGGCAGGTTCTGCAAATCCTTGAGCGGAAGACAATGGAAGTTGTATTGGAACAACAACTGCATTTAAGAACAAAATTTCACCACCTTTATCTTGAGCTATCGCGGATGCTATTTTTGCTAGCTTTTCAGCAGTCAATGGATTGTAAACAATCATAATTCGATAATTCTTTCGTTCATCTGGACCTTCACTTGCTACAAGTGGTGCGTAATGTTCCAACTCTTTTTTAATAGAATACACCTTGTAAACTGAGAATCCGATAATTACCCAAATTATTGCAATTAACCAGCTTAAGGGATTGTAAACTAAAAGATAGATTGCCAGGCCTATTGTTGAAAAGACTCCTATTAGTGGCAAAACCGGAAAAAATGGAGTTTTGAATCCATAGTCTAACTTGTGCCCATATAGTCGTCTGATTGTTATTGCTGCAACATTTACTTGAGCAAAGAGAAACAAAAACATCACACTTGCAGCTAATGCAATTTGTTCTAGTGGTAGCAATATTGCCACTATAATCATGATGAACCCAGATGCAAGTGTTGCAAAATATGGTGTCTTGTAACTTTTGTGGATTGCGCTAAATTTTACAGGAAGGTTGTATTGCCTTCCCATCGCAAATGCGACTCTGCTTGAAGAAAACGTTGTTGCATTTAGTGCAGAAAGTGTGGACACTAATCCTCCTGCAAGAACAACGAGTGCACCAAATGGTATGAGAAATTTTGCGCCTTCAATTATTCCTAGTTCTTTATTTTCCCCAATGAACTGCCAAGAGGTCTTTCCAATTTCTGCTGAATTTATTCCACCAATGAATACAAAAGCAAATACGATGTAAAGAGTTACGACTACTCCTAACGAAATAAAAATTGCTCTGGGAATATTCTTTTTTGGATTTTTAGCTTCTTCTCCTGTTTGTACAATTATTTCATATCCTTCAAAGGCAATAAAAGTAAGACCCATAGCAATTATCAATCCAATACTGCCGTTTGGAAAAAATTCATCAAAATTTGTTGGCCAATTTGGATTTGTAAAGGCCATAGCAAATAATCCTCCTGCTATGAGAATGCCAATTACGGCGAGCTGTGAGAAAGTAATGGCATTACCAATTTTTCCAGTATCCGAAACTCCTTTGACGTTAATGTAAGTAAAAAGCGCAATTACAGTAACCGCAATCAGTTTGTCAGGTGGAATACCACCCAGAAAATCCGCAATTCCTGTTATCAAAAGTAAATGGCCAAAAAAGGAGCCAAAGGCAACAGCGTACAGACTTCCTGCAATCATATGGCCAAACCATGCCATCCAACCGCTGATGAACGCATTTGGTCTAGGAAGACCCTCTCTTATCCACTTGTATCCGCCGCCTGCTTCAGGTAATGCAGAACCAAGCTCAGCATATGTAAGGGCTGTAAACAAGGTAATTATTCCGTTTATCAAAAAAGCGATCATCAATGCTGGTCCAGCCTCATTCATACCAGGGCCTACAAGAACGAAAATCGCACCTCCTATCATGGCTGCAATTCCTACCATTGTTATGTCAAGCAAAGAAAGACTGCGAACAAGACCTGATGATGACCTTTCTGAAGACATACCTATCGGTGTGGAAAAAATGGTCGAATAAATCTCTACCCGTTGATTGAGGACTCAGATAAAAGGAAAATCTGTTGACTTTATCCTAAAAGGCGATATTCTTTTATGATAGCGCTGATCTCTTCTTCAGAATTTACTTGCGAATAGTCATCAAGGAGATCGTGGTTTAGATCGTAAAATGTATGACCCCATTTGAATTTGTCAAGAAGCTCATGCGCAAGACTAGAAAAATTCATAATAAAAGCTGCCCCGGCTATAGCTTCCACTGTTGTAAGCTTGCCAAGTTTAGAATAATTCACTGGATTACCTGCTAAAAGAGGAGGAAGTTTTCTTGAAATACCAGGAAATTTTTTTGTAAATGTTTTTTCTGCCAATTCCCAGGAGCAATCTATGCCGGTTATAGAGTCCACTAAAGAAGCGTTATTTCTTAAGAGTATTTTTTTAGCATAAGGATCTAAAAGTAGTGTATTTGATGAAGTTGATCTGACACTTGTTGCAAGTTTAAATTTTACAATTTTTGCGGCGGTACATTTTTTTGGATCATCTTGCCTAAACATCAGCACCTGCACTTGCATGTTTTGTTTAATTTATCGCAGTATATGTAATCTTGTAGTAGAATCTAGAAATTTGTTCGTCTTTGATTATGTCTACAGTCCAGTTTCCTTCAGGAATTATTTCGCCATTCTTTTCAGGAAGAATTGTGAATTTTTCCAATCTTGTTCCATGGCCGCTATACCTTACTTTAACTTCAGTCTCTCCTACTTTGACAATTTTGTATAGAGAACTTCCATCTCGTGTTGATTTTGATATCTCACAGTCCTCTTCTTGTCCTATAATACAAGTTCCATCATTGGAACTTAGTATTAGGTTCACGTTTGGTTCTTCCCCATAGCTTACACGAAGCATTCCTTCAACAAGTGTGGGGACATAAGTTTTTTCCCCGATACTTTTTGGTTCAACCAAGATTGTGATTGAAGAGTCTGTTATTCTGTTAACAACATCGGTTATTTTCTCCGGTAGGATTGGTATGTCTGTGTCAGTTGATTCTGGCGGCACAATTATTTCAGGAGGTAATTCGTTTACAACTTCAAATAAAATTGAAACCGTATCAAAATCAGTGTCAGCTTCTATGGAATAAATTCCAAGATTTGCATTTTGTACAATAGGATAATCATATGAAAATGAACCCAGTCCATCAAATCTCACAATATCATCAAAGATTGGTATGTCATCTTTTGATATCTTTACATTGATATCAAATACTGAAACTATTCTGCTAGTTTTTCCTGATATCTTGACAGTTTCTCCTGGAAGATATCTTTCTTTGTCAGTTTCGATAAGCAAAACCAAGGGAACGTCCTTTCCGATGTTAAATCTATCATCAACTTTGAAAACCACTTGATCTTTTTCGTTGTAATATTTTGCAGTTATTTTGTACTGTCCGGTCTTAAAGACTCCTGGAACTACCTTTACAGATGTCTTGAATGTTCCATCCACACCAAGATCTGGATATGCCTTGAATACCTCTTGGTTTTTTTGATTTTTTACAATGATTTCTGGCTTGGGATCAACAAGTAACCCTTCTGTTCCAGAAACTATCTTTATTACACTACCAGAAATATTGACAGTCTCTCCGCTGTTATACACCTCCTTGTCAATTTCTATGACAAGAGGCTGTAACTTTGGTTCTGATTCAGGATTTTTAGATACTTTGAAAAATACGTTTGTTTCATCTGAATCTGAGCTCACAGTTATCTTGTACAGTCCGTATATGGTTGCTCGTGATGGAATCATCCAAGACCATGAAAATTGCCCTTTGTCAAGAATTACGCCGCTTTTTGTGACTTTTCCGCTGGGATCAGTCAATTTTATGGTGTAAGATGACTGGGCAGTAAAGGTAGAAACACCACCTGTCAGCAATACCTTTTCTCCTGCGCCATAAACCTCCTTATCCGTTGAAGCAAGAATTTCTACCTTACCGCTTCTAGCAGAGTCCTCAACTAGAAATGAGGTAGAAGCATGTTCATTGCCATAAGACGCTTTTAGTATGTATTTTCCATTCGCGAAAACATTTCTTGATATCTGACTTTTTACCTCAAAGTTTCCAGAGGCATCAGGAATCCCAGTAAAAGAGTATCGTGCATCTTTGTCGCCAGCAGTTCCACGAGGATCAGCTTTTGAAATTATAGGAGTGCCATCAGATTTTGCCACAGAAATTGTTACTACTTGTCGTCCAAGATCCTTGCTTTCTGAAACCTTACCCAAGATTACCAGATCATCACCAATATTATACGACGTCTTGTCAGTTGATATCGAAAGTGGTTTTATTTCTTCTTCAACAAAATCATTTGGGTTTGCTACTACCTTGAAAGACAATTCTGCAGAGCCAATATCTACTGAAACCTTTACCTTGTAATCACCAAATCGTTGTTGGGTAGAAGGTATCTTGAATTCGTATTTGAATGTGCTATCCCCTTCCAGTCTGACCAGATCCTTTACTACAAAAGTGTCAGTAATGTCCTTGCTTTTGTAAGATTGTATAATTTCTAGATCAATTGAAGAGACCCAGATTTTGTTGCTTCTACCAGAAATTATTACAGTGTCCCCCAGTCCATACGCTTTCTTGTCAGTTGATAAAGAAATTATGGTGTCTTCTTTAATTTCTGGAACCACTTCATAGAAAGCAAGAGCTGTTTGTTTGGCATATGTTGCAGAAACCGCATATTGTCCAAATACGGGCTTAACTGAATTTATGAAAAATTTGGTATTGAATTTTCCTTGTGTATTTGGATATAATGTTCCTTCGTAGATTAGCTTTTGTTTGGGATCAAAAATCTTGAATTTCATTCCTGTAAACGGAATGATTTTTGATGTATTAGCACTAAGAACTGCGGTTTCCCCTGGAAGGTAGACAGGTTTATCCACATCTATTGAAATTATAGGCAATGCTTCACTTTCTGCAAGAACAGATGACTTTGAAGTAATGATAAATGAGGTTTCGGTGATTTCACCTGCGTACTCTGCTAAAACTTTGAAATTGCCTTGAGGAACGTTTAGTACCTTGTCAGTTTTCATTTCGCTTTTAAACAGATTCATTCTGTCAGGGAAAAGCGATACTAGTTTCTTGAAATTTCCGGGTCCAGTTATCTTAAGATGGATTTGTTGAACAGTGTATTTTTGATCTGGCAAAGTAACCTTTTTTGAAATTTCTCCACTAATTTTCACTATATCGCCAGGATTGTAAATCGTTTTATCTGTGAAAACTTTGATTGACAAAAATTCAAATGAATCACTAAAACCAGTTTTTCCGTTTGATGAACCTGCATTAGCAGTCCTATATATCCAATCAGTGGATGAATTTGTATCATAACCATCTGTAATTCTTTGCCAAGACTTTAGACTATTTTCAACGTCTCTTAACGTTGCAGTCGAATCGACAATTTCACCATCTTTATTCTTTAGTTGAATCACTGCAGATGTGTCTGGAAACCATAATGGACCAAAAGAAAAAGTAGCAAACCCCCCACTTTTTAATTGCGTGCCCTCTGCTATTGTGTATATTTTTTTAATTCCACTAGTAGCTGAGATTTTCCATCCTCCCAAATCTACAGCTGCATCAGTAGGATTGTAAAGCTCAATCCATTCAAAAACACTTTTTGAATCATCACCTGGAGGGTTGATATCTACCTCGTTTATTACAACATTAGATTCCGGTTCAATTGACTGACCAATTGCAGGTGTAGCTTGCCCTGTTAGTAAAATTAATCCTAAAATTACAAAAAGTAAGTGCGACCTCAATTCTCTTCCCTTTACCTTTTTATCAAGAATAATCTAATTTTAGGTGTTGATTGTGGAAAAGTTGAGCTGGTTGTGAATGTAGAATATTCCTCCATAAGCGGATTAATCATGATTATGCGAATAATAAGCAGTGCGCATGATTCGTTCTAAGGTCCTTCTCATGTGGCACGAGAATCGTTTGAACTGTCACAATTAGGACACTTGTTTTTTATTATTTGTCTACCGCAAACTGCACAGACTCCCTCCCCAATAGATTCGCGGATTTGTTTTTTTCTTCTTCCAACAAGCACTCTAATACCAAAATAGATGACTATGGCAATTGTTACTGCATAAATTGGCGCGATAAATGACAGCATTCCAATCATTAAAAACAATATTCCAAGGATTAGAATTATTTCTCGTTTTTCAAATGGCAATAGTCTTGTGTCTTAAAAATTTTTAATAAAAATCTATGCCAGTACTCAGAGTCACTGAATTTGCATTCATCTTAATATCATGTCTCTAACTCCTCTTCATCGCCTGGCGATAAGAGGTTAGTCAATGTAAGATAAGAACTAGCTGAGGAAAAACCACTCATTTTAGAAACTAGTCATAATTTGTGCTCTTTTTACTTGCTTTCTGTTGGTCTTTATCTTTTAGTAGATTTTTCACAAGACTGTCCTTAATGGGAAAACGCAAATTCGTAATTGACTTAGGAAGTGAGAAGATAGAAGTGGAAGGTCACCAGCACAAAAATGTGGCCATAAAATATTTAATGAAAAAACGTCGTTCTCTACTTATGACAAGAGACAAGAATAAGGTAGAAAAATTATATTCGGAAGTTCCACAAACAATATCAATTATCGGTGGTCATTTAACAAAATCGTATAAAGTTAATTGGGAAAGAGAGGGAACCACCGATTTTCAAGGTTCAAGATTTGTATTTACCCTCACTGATCTTCCAAGTCAAGAGATAGCTGCTTAGTTTTTTATTACTTTCATTCAATCTTTAGTTATTATGTTAGTATAGAGTCAAACGGTAGCGTCTTATCTTTACCCCTTTAAAATGGTGGGATCGGCCGGATTTGAACCGACGACCTCAGGTACCCAAAACCCGAATCATGCCAAGCTAGACCACGATCCCGAGATGAGAGCAGTTTGGAGATCCCCAATTTAAGCTTCACATGTGATGATTTTAAATAAGATACAAAATCTAGTCTAGCCTATGCAAATTCAGGATTACCTTTCTGCTGGAAAAATTGCAGCTGAGGTGCGAGAAAATGCTAGAAAAAAATACCATGTAGGGTCTACGCTGTTTGAAATTTGTGAATCAATAGAGAGCGAAATTACTAAAAAAGGTGGCAAATGTGCTTTTCCTGTAAATACAAGCTTGAATGAAATTGCTGCACATTATACAGCTGAACCTAACGATCAGAAAACTGTAAGCGAGACTGACTTGTTAAAAATTGATCTTGGTGTTCAGATAAATGGGTACATTGCAGACACTGCAGTTACGGTCAGCTATGACCCAAGTTTTGACTATCTAGTTCAGGCAGCAGAGGCTGCACTAAAGGATGCGATTGCCATGATAAGATCAGGGGTAAAATCTAGCGAGGTTGGAAAAACAATTGAAAACACTATAAAACAGATGGGCGGAGTGCCAATTGCAAATCTTAGTGGACATTCATTAGAACAGTATACTATTCATGCTGGTAAGTCTATTCCCAATGTTTGGTCCATAGGTTCCTTTTCATTTTTACCAACAGAAGCTTATGCTTGTGAACCTTTTGTGACAACGCCTGACGGTCTGGGATTTGTGCGGGAAGGAAAAACAAGAAACATTTTTTCACTTGTTTCAAGAAAGAGAACAAAGGATCCTGAATGCGACAAACTTGTAGATTACATTTGGGAAAAATTCAATATGCTTCCCTTTGCCTTGCGCTGGCTCTTGCCTCAATGGAATGAAAAAACGGCAAGGACCCTACTCGAGAAACTCACAAAATTCAAAGTTGTCCATTCATATCCTATATTGGTTGAAGCCAACGGCCAGCGAGTAGCACAAGCCGAACACACATTTATTCCACAGCAAAATGGAATAACAATAACTACTCTTTGAAAACTTCGCCAAAGATTTTGACCACAGCCATCTGTCCCTTGCATGAAGAACATTGGTCAGTATGCTTGAAGATGTAATCTCCTTCCCTAAATTTTCTCTTCGATATTGCTTTGCAAGAGCTGCATTCTTCTATAGAGTATGGTTCAAGAATTTCCTTTTTCTTGGAAAATATCATTGTGAAACTCCTAGAGTATTGCCAACGCCAATGACTAGTACTGATTGCCCTTGCTTTGTATTTTCTTTTATGATTTCATGAATGTTGGAGAGAACCTTCTCTGCGGAATCTGCAATTTCTTTTTTCATCAGAGTTATCGCCTCCTTTATCGACTGCTTTACTACAATCGCGTAGATTGGAATCTTGTGTTTGGTAGCAATTTCTTCCATTTGAAATCTGTCCGTGCCAATTCCTCCAATTGCAGCACCAAAGCCTTGTGCTACTGAGCCAGTTTCTTCTCCTTCTAATTTCAATGCGGCATCTACCATAATCATGATATCAGGCTTGGTTTCAGAAATGATTTTTTCAAGCGCATCGCCTGGTCTTCCCACAGTAGCTGAAGGTCCTTCCGCTTTCATAAGATACAATTTTCTTCCATCATACTCAATTTCACTCCATATGGTTTCAAATGCTGCTATCTTCTTTTCTGAGCCAAGCATCAACTTCCCTACAACCATTGGACCAATTCCATCTCCAATAGGTTGGCCTTGCTTGAAGGCAGACACGGCAGTCTTTAGTGCTTCAGCTTCTTCCATAATAAATGGCATCATCATTTGCAGTGGCAAGATCAAGGGGAAATTGTTTTGTTTTTTCGCTGTAAGGAAAAGGTGTCTAACTATTTTGTAAAGAAGATGTAGTGAGGTGGCCGCTTCCATGATATTTTCGATTTTACTAGCCTCAAGACTACTCATTTCAGGAGAGAATGCTTTGACTTGCAATCTGGTATAATCTTCACGTGAACGCATGACGTGTCGTACTTTTTGAACAATTCCGTTTGGATCCATATCTACTGGCATGATAGTAAAGTGTTCAAAAAATCGTTCAATTTTTTGAGAAGGATCAACAGTTGGCTTTAAGGTATTTTTGATGTACTCTATCAACTCTTTTTTGGTCTCTTCCTTGTATCCCTTTAGTTTTTCAAGCGATTTTGAGATTTCTGATGATGTTATCTGGAGCTGGATTCGTTGTCCGTAGAACATGAAAATAATTATTGGAACTATCCAGACAAGCCACATCAAGGGATTTGATTCATCATTTGCGTCAAACAGAGTATCTATGTTTATTCCTAAAAATTCCAATAATTATCACGCCTGACTTTGCTAAATTAAATCTTTGTCGACAGAACAGTTTCGGGCAAAATGCATTTTAAACTTTAATCTAAGATAATTTAAGAACTCTTATGAATTCAAAAAAAGTTGAAGAGTTAGCAAATTTCGTAAAGTGTCGAATATTAGTTGATAAAAACAATTTAGATTTTTACTCGGTTGATGCAAGTTCATATATCGTAAGACCTGCAGTTGTGGTAATTCCGGAAAACGAGCAAGAAATAATTTCAATCTTAAAGTTTGCCTCAAAAAACAGGATCTCAGTTACTGCAAGAGGTGCAGGTACCGGTCTTGTGGGAAGCGCATTAGGAACAGGAATAATTCTTGATCTGAAAAATTTTGATAAAATCAAGATTGGATCAAATTATGCTATCGTCGGACCTGGTGCTTTTAAGGGAACCTTGGATAGCAGGTTAGCAGAAAAACGCAGGTTTTTTGCTCCAAATCCATCCATTGGGCCATATTGTACAATAGGGGGCATGGTTGCTACAAATGCAAGTGGAAGCCATTCTCTAAAATACGGTAGCACTATTGACAATCTGCTTGAGGTTAGATTCGTTACCGCTAATGGTGATATCATTGAGCTTCCTTCGAATACAAAGTTCAGTAAAAAGATTTTTAAAATAATTAAAAAAGACATACAAAAAAAATTCCCGAAAATTTCAAAGAATTCCTGCGGTTACCGACTAGATGCAATCAAGACAATATCTGACATGCATAAGATCATCGCTGCTTCTGAAGGAACTTTAGGAATAATCACATCTGTAAAAATTAGGACGTTGCCATTACCGATAAAAAAATTGTTAATAATCTTGAATTACAAGAGCGTAAAAGAAGCCTCATTAGATTCTGCAAAAATAGTCAAGTTAAGACCATCGGCTCTAGAAGTAATGGATGAAAATATTACAAAACATTTCAAAACGAGGTTTACAAAAAATTTAAACTGTTTACTATTTGTTGAATTTGATTGCAATATTA
>JBQTHX010000080.1:0-4265 GCA_052389415.1 Nitrosopumilaceae archaeon | reverse complement strand
CTTCAGTGTTGAGTTTCAACATGGAGTTTCTTGAATTTTAACTGGTATAAACGATATGACCATACATCTACAATGAAAAACAAATCTACCTACATTCACAGTCTTTGTCTCCACAATAACATGTTACTGCAAACTGGTATACTGAACTTGCTGATGAGAATCCATCAGTCACGTCTATGAATGCCAACAAAGTTTCCGCTTCTGCATTTTTGTCAATCTCCCATGAGATCACATACTTTCCATTAGAATCGGTATTACCATCAAAGTCTTTAAGCACATTCTCTCCGTAATCTTCTACTCTTACTAATACAATAACGTCTTTTACTGGTCCATGCTCGTTGGTAACCATTACCTCGATCGATTGCACGGTACCGCGTCTAACTGCAGACATTCCTCCTACACTTATGTGAAGTTCTTTAGAAATTTTTTCTGAGTTATAATCAATTTGAAATATCTTTTTGTTGATAAGATATTGTAGTCCCAATACAAAATCATTATCAGAGATTTTGTCATCAGCCCACCACTTTGCATTATTCTTTATCCAAAAAGGAATTTTTGTATCTGTACTTTCTCTCACGTAAAAATAGGATGTTGGAATTTTTGCATCTTTGTATGTACCGGTAACTTTGTACTCACCGGTTGGAAAATCATGTCCTAGTATCATTATAGTTTGATAGATTCCGCTTTCAAGAACAGAAGCTCTGGAATCTATTATCTCTTCATCAGGCCTAACAATTGCTAAAAAAACATAACCGGTTTTTTTAAAATCTCCAGTTGTACCAGATATACTAACAAGAGATTCCTGCCCATATTTTGGCAAAAAGTACACTTGTTCAGAATCCTCTGTAAAGTTTGTTTGTATAACCCTATTTTTTATTAAATATTGAATAGATTGGATAAATCTACTATCATCAATTTTTTCTTCTGACCACAGTCTAGCAGTCTCTTTAATCCATGCTGAAACCAAGATCTCACCTTGTGCGCTAAAAGATCCAGTAGCTAGAAGGAAAAAGCAGAATAGTAATAGGAGTTTCATTTGCATAGACAACAGGAACTAGGTTTCAGTTTTAGCTAAAACCCGCTCCAAATTTATCCCCCTCTTGCAGAATGTCTAGCGATTCTGCATTTTTTAATTTTAGGTATAAAAATGCTTCATTTACTAGCTCTTCGGCCGATTCGTCTGTCATCTTAAAATTGGTTCTTACAAAATCATAATATCTTTGCAGTTTTTGAGGGTTCAATTCATCAAGCGATGTCTTGTCTTGAACGATTAGTGACGCGATCTTTTCTATCTTGGAATCGCGCTCAGAATCACTCATAATCATGTACTGCCGCTCGACCTTTTAAGCAATTGTAATCTGGGTCTTAACAAGATCATTATCGGTGTTGACAATTTACCGTTTTATTTATATCTTAATTGAAATTCTAGATCGTGATGAAAAAAATTGAGGCTTTTGTACGAATTGATAAGACAAGTCTAGTAGTTGATGCACTAAAGAAAGCTGGTGCGAAAGGTCTGACCATTTTTTCTGGAAAGGGTCAAGGCAGGGGAGAAAGACCAATGGTCGAAAGCTCACGCGGAACAACTAGACATGTTGCTGAATATAATGAGATTGATCTGATAGTTACTTTTGTTAACGAATCAGAAGCTGATGCAGTCATCTCTGCAATTATCAATGCTGCCGGAACGGGCTCTAAGGGCGATGGTAAGATCTTTATTTCAAATGTAGATGATGCAATAGATATTGGAAGTAAACAAAAAGGTGCACTAGCTCTTTGAAATATTTTGAAAAAATTTGTTTGCTAGTTTATTATTACTGATTTTATGTTAACAAATTCTTTGAGACCGTAATTTGATAATTCTCTTCCGATTCCTGAATTTTTTATTCCACCAAAAGGCATTCTAGGATCTGATATAACCATGGAATTTACAAAGACCATTCCAGCCTCTATATCTTTGGCAAGATTATTTTCTCTTGCAAAATTCTCTGACCATATGCTTGCACCAAGACCAAACTCTGTATCATTTGCAAACCGTATAGCTTCCACATGATCCTTTGCCGACAGTATTGGTGCAACTGGTCCAAACACTTCTTCTTTTGAAATAGCCATGTCTGGTTTTACGTTGGATAACACTGTTGGGTTAAAATAGAAACCTGTTCTTTTTGGCATGTCCCCACCTATCAGAACTTGAGCTCCCTTTAGGGCCGATCTTCCTATCTGATTTACAATTACGTTACGAGAATCATCTCGTACAAGTGGTCCTATGGTGGTTTTTGAATCAAGTGGGTCTCCTATTATTTGAGCCTCAACGTTTTCTACATATTTTTTTGTAAATTCTTCTACAATGCTTTGTTCAACTATGAATCTTTTTGCTGCAATGCAACTCTGCCCATTATTGAGAAATCTTGATGACACCCCTATCTTTGCAGCCATGTCTATATCTGCGTCTTTTAATACAACAAAGGGATCACTTCCCCCTAGCTCCAAAATAAACTTGTGCAAATTCTTGCTTGCAATCTCCGCTACTCTTATTCCAGCCTTTGTGCTACCAGTAATAGAAACAGCATCCACGTTTGATTTTGCCAAAGCTTCGCCTGCCAGATAATTTCCAACAATGTGCTTGAAAACTCCTTTTGGGAATCCAATGTCTTCCAATGCTTGTTGAATCACGTTGCCAGCCTCAATACAAACACTAGAATGTTTTAGCACTACAGTATTTCCTGCAAGCAGAGCAGGAATACAAAATCTAAGCACCTGCCAGAATGGGAAATTCCATGGCATTATACACCCTATGACTCCAAGTGGATCAAACTGCACATAGCTGTCCTTGGCATCGGTTTGTATTCTTTCACGTTCTAGAAATTTCTTGCCATTATCAGCATAATAATTACAGACCCAGCTGCATTTTTCTACTTCTTTAAGCGATTCCGAGATTGGTTTTCCCATCTCATTTGTAATTATAGTGGCATATTCCATCTTTCTTTGTAAAAGCATGCTGGATAGATTTCGCAAAAGTTTAGCACGTTCTGAAATGTCAAATTTTTTCCAGATCTTTTCATAAATCATTCTAGAATGATTTACTTCATCGTTTACTTGGTGCTCTGAAATGGCTTCATACTCACCAATTATTTGCTCTGTGGCTGGATTAATGGTCTGGATTTTCAATGAATTATCTGAATTTATTACGAATATAAGTTTTGACGTTAGAAACCAATGGTTGGTAACTATTACCAATAGCTATATATAGACAGACCAAATAAAGGAGTTCATGAGCAAAACAACAAGCCCAAATTCAAAGGACATTTTTGATGTCTACAGAGTTAGCTTTGAGAAGATAAAAGGTCACGTGGAAAAAGTAACCCCACAATATCTTCAATCATATACTAACCTACAGCAAGAAGTCTTTGGAGTATGGACGAACTTTGTCAACTCTGCACTGGCAACACAACAGCAATATGCAAACAAAATTGGCATAAACTCAAACGCAACAGAGCCAATCACCAGAGTCGTACAAGATTCAACAGATGAAATCATCAAAGCATTTGATGTACAAAACAAAATTGTACATACTGCACTTGATGCAACAAAACAAAATCTTAGAACAATAAACGAAAATGCAATAGCATTTTCTGAGTTAAACCAAAACATCTTTAACTCATGGTTGTCCACTTGGACTAAAAACTAGGATTTTTTTTCTTTTTTTTTATTTTAGGTAATTAGGTAGTGACGTCCATAGTTTATTTTTTTCCCAGGGTACTTTCGTCAACAAGAAAAAAATCGTTCGGCCTAATCACAGTACAATAGGCCGAGAACATATTCGTTGCATTATTTTTTCCACATGTTTTCCCAGGTCTCTGTGTATTTTTTGAGCATTTCTGAATATGCCTTAAAGGGCTCCATCCCAGAGTTTTGCCACATTTTCATCCAGTCTTCATTGAATTTAGTCATAGACTCCATTCCTGACATCTTTGTCATCGTTTCCCACATCTCTCCAAGCTTCTTTATTGGTTCAACTCCAGCTTGTTTCCAAGATTCCTGCCAGGTTTCAGTAATTTTCTTTAATAACTCGGCATCAGCACCAAGTGTCTTTTGCCATACCTCACTATACTTTATCATGGCTTCATTTCCTGCTTTAGTCCACATTTCATAGACATGTTTCCATTTGTTTAGCGCCTCAAGATACTCTTCCCAAAGCGTTTCCCAGCCTTCTGGTTTTTTCTTTGACATGGTTTTAACATGTAATTCTCAGATGATAAGCCTTT
>JBQTHX010000079.1:0-1968 GCA_052389415.1 Nitrosopumilaceae archaeon | reverse complement strand
TTGTTCTCATTGTAAAATGGCTCAGTAAATCTAATGGCCATCTCATAATCTGATCTATCAATTCCTAAATCTGAGAGAACTTGCTTTGAGAGATCAAATCTTTTACGAAACTCTTCTTTTGCTTGAGGCATATCCTTGCACATGGCATGGCAGTCAGGCATTGTAAATGCTCTTAGTCTTCGCAATCCAACCAGTTCGCCTGACTGTTCTTTTCTAAAACTATACCGGGTAATCTCGAAGAGCTTTAATGGCAAATTTTTGTACGACAATTGAAAATCTTTTGCCATGAGAAATTGGCCAAAACATGCTGCAAATCTTAGGAAAAGTTGTTTTCCTTCTGAATCAATGTTGTACTGTCGCGCAGGAAATCTGTTAAAGTAGCTTTCCATACTTGGATGATGCGAATCATACATTATTGGTGTCTCTACTTCCAGTCCTCCGTATTCGGAAATTTTTTCAGAGACATACCTTTCAATTAATGATTTTATCAATCTGCCGTTTGGAAAGAATCGCATGTTACCTGAATCTGAGCCTGGTTCATAATCTGCAATCGCAAGCTTTTTCATCAATCTTACATGTGGAGGAGGTTCGTCAACTGATCTTTTTTTTGCTGCTTCGTATTTTGCTAATACTTCTAAATTTTTATGCTTTGCAAAATTAAAATCCTCAACCTTGTGCATCTTGCAGTCTGGTGTCATGATAAACCAAAACGATTCAATCTTTGACTCTGCCTTTACGGCGTCAGATGTAGTTTCTTCCTTGTCTGTTGCAGTAATTGTTTTAGAGTTTTCAGCTAACGGGTGTCCTTTTACTTGAATCTTGTAGGATTTTGTCCATCCAAAAGGAGCACTAGACACTTCTAGTCCTATTGCAAGAGCCTTCATCTCTTTTAGGATGGAAAGTGCGGTACTGGGAGAAGCAAGCTTTGAGCTAAGATGAGCATATGGGTATAACAAGAGTTTTTTGCATCCTACCTTGTTCATCGATTCTGTTATTTCGGAGATGGCCTTTTTTGCTACAGTAGAATTGTCTCCTTCTTCTACTGCAATAAAAGCAACAACGACTTCCTCTAGAGTCTTTGTAGATGGTTCTATCTCTTCAGCTGATTTTATCTCTTTTTTCACTGGTGTGAACTCTATTTTATCGCAATGTAGCTGCAATATTCGCATATTATTTGACTCTGTTTATGATAACGAATTAAATGTTTAGGCGTATAAATTACTTGAACTCTTAATTTTGCGTGTTGTAATTCATTTTATGCTTACGGAGTTATTATAGATATACAGTCTCAATTAGCCAATTATCATAATCTCTTTTGATCTCGAATTTTTAATTTCTAAAAATAAATTATTTTTTATTAAAGCATCATTTGCAAAAGTCATCTTAGTACAATTTTTTCACTAGTAATTTCTTTCCGTGTTTTTATTTTTTTAATTTTGAAATATTGCATTAAAAATATTTTTATAATTTTGATTTCCCAAATTTGGAACAAGAAATTCTTTTTATCTAATTTGACCAAAAAATTTTGGTAAACATTATTTAAATTTTTATAAATTTTTATTTCCCAAATTTGGCAGGACAACCTCATATATCTTAACTATTATCACTAACTGCAGTTGTCACATTTAAAAAATACAAAAATCAAAAACTTCTTTGGTCTTACTATAGCAGTTCTTCTTGTTGCTAGCTTTAGTGCCAATCCAAATTTGATTTCATCAGCTTTTGCAACAGGACAAGCAACAATTACAATCTGTAAAGATGCATCTCCAAATAGTGAACAAGACTTTAGCTACGCTGTCTCTGGAGGAAATCTTGTTAACTTTGCCTTAGATGACGATGGAGATGATTTAATTGATTTACCAAGTTGTAGAGATTTCCTTGTAGATGCTTTCAACACCTATTCCTTTACAGAAGATCACCTTGATGATTGGTTTAATGACGACATTCAATGCACAGGGACCGATACTA
>JBQTHX010000078.1:0-6114 GCA_052389415.1 Nitrosopumilaceae archaeon | reverse complement strand
GGGATTGGCATCTTTGGTGCTAATATCTTTCCACCTCCAGACTGAATCTTTGTCGAGTATTCGTCAACAGATGGAACGTCGATGGTGTTTATTATGGCAGTCTGTCCTGGCATTCTCTGACACAGTCCTCCGTTAATTCCAGGTTCTTTTTCATCTCCTGTTATTGTCATCCAATATTCCATCGGACCATCCCACTTGTCAAACTTCCATCCAAAGATTTTTCCATAGAAATTTTTTGCTCTTTCAACATCATCTGCTGGAAGATCAAAGTGAATAAATCGTGGCATTGCGTCTTGTTCGTTCTAGTTCTTTATTTCCTTTGCTCCAATTTGTTATCAGATGATAAAATTTGATGGTTTGAAATGTTTTTAAAAATTAATTATAAATTACACAATGCCAACTAGGCCAGCAAGTTCTTTTCTGCAAGCAGATCCTAATTCTTCTGCAGCTTTTTCCGGAGTTATCTTGTTTAGAAATACACCGTATCCTCTTTCCAGTCCAGACCAGGGTTCTGACTGAGGATATATTTCGATGTGCCAGTGAATCTGTCTGTTGTTTTTCTTTTCTGGTGAAAGATGAAACACCATGTTGTATGCTGGATTTTTCATAGTGTCTGATAGTCCACCAAGAGTTGCACGCAAAATCAATGACAAGTCGTTTATCTCTTTTTGTGTAATCTTTGAAAAACTTGTAGTGTGTTTTTTTGGATAGATCCAAAATTCGTAAGGGTGCGATGGTGCCCATGGGCAAAAAGCAAGAAATCCTTCTGTTTGCAGTATCTGCCTTGGACCCCCCGTCTCCGTGGCCACTGCTTGGCACATGGAGCATACTCCTTTCTCGTTGAGAATCTTGTGAGCGGCCTCTGCCTCCTGTTCAATGGTTGGAGGAATCGTTGAAAATGTTACAATATTGATGTGAGGATGAGGCGTAAAGCCACCTGCCTCCTTGCCATAGTTTACGTATATTGAAACATAGGTTACGCCCCTTTGTGTGTAGAGCCATCTCAGCCTGTCCTGAATCACTACAAGAACATTGGACCATTGCTCTGTGCTAATAGTTGAAAGTGATTCTTTGTGTTTTTCAGAGGCAACTACGATATAGTGATAACCATACGCTGGTTCACTATAAAGAGGTCTGTCGGTGTAAGAATTTTCCGATGTTGTCACAACTACAGGGGTCTTACTTTCAAAGACTCGCACTGACCAGTCTTGGACAAAATAGTCATCGCTGTCTTGCAGTCTTTGCAGCATCCCATCTTTTGCAACAAGTGAAAGCATTGATGGATTTGTCATCTCTTCATTGCCAGGACAAAACGGACATTTTTTTGAATCACCTGTTACATGATTATTGTCAGGGGAAACTATAACAAATCTTTCAATTGTGTAATCTTTTCGCAGATCTCCCATTAGTTTACATCGAGGATATAGTAATTTAAAACCTTTCCAAAGATCGATTTTCAAAATTAAGGTTTATGTGTGACCCATAAAACTCGAAATGTGAGCTGATAAAAAATTACTGACAATTCAGATGTTCACATGATCTATGTTCTTTTAGATGGAGTGGGCGATCTTCCCCATCCCGATCTAAAAGGATCTACACCACTTTCCTTTGCAAAGACGCCAAATCTTGATAAAATTGCAAGAAACGGTGCAATAGGTGAAGTAATTTCAGTAGGAAAAGGAATTGCACCCCAGTCAGATATCGCAGTTTTCAACATGTTAGGATACAAGTTCTTGCACAATGATTATGTCGGAAGAGGTGTAATAGAAGCAATAGGAATAGGAATTGACTTCAAAGATGGGGATCTTGCCCTTAGAGGAAACTTTTCCACTATAAATGATGAAGGAGTGATTACTGACAGACGTGCAGGAAGAAGGATAGAAAAAGAAGATGCCCTAGGTGTTGCTCTTGAGATAGAACGCCTCATAAGATTTTCAAATCCAAATGCATCTGTTGTCGTTGCTCCAACTATAGGACATAGAGTAGTTGTCAGAATCAGGTGCAATGGCGAACCACTTTCTTCTGAAATAAGCAATACAGACCCATCATATGGAAGAGTAGATGGGATGGGCATTGCAAAAGCAGTTGGAGATTTTCTCAAGATAGAACGATGTCTTCCTCTTAACGAATCTCCTGAAGCACGACTTGCAGCTACTCTGGTAAACGAGTTCACAGAACAATCCACATCCATAATGAAAAAAAGCCAGATAAACAAAAAAAGAGAAGAGCAAGGCAAGAAGCTTTTAAACAGCATATTATTGCGTGATGCTGGCAACAGATTTCCAAAGCTAGTTCCCATCAACGAGATGCATTCAATGAATTTTTCCTGCATTGTTGACATGCCAGTAGAGATTGGAATCTCAAATGTTTTGAAGATGAAGACGTTTAGTGCAGGCGGTTTGACAGACTATGAAGAAAAGGCACGAGTTGCTGCAAATGCAATGCAGACTCAGAATGCTATCTATGTTCACATTAAAGGTCCTGATGAATTTGGTCATGATGGAGACGCGATAGGAAAGATGAAAAACATTGAAGAGATTGACAAGAGATTTTTTGGAACCTTACTTGAAAACATTGACACATCCAAAGTTTCTATTGTTGTTTCAGCAGATCATTCCACACCTTGCATTTTTAAGAGCCATAGTGCAGATCCCGTGCCGGTTCTAGTCTCCGGCGATTCAATCAAAAAAGATGGCACGACAAGGTTTACTGAGCAAGAAGCAAAAAAGGGGAAGATAGGGCTTCTTGCAGGTGCAGATGTCATTAAAACAGCTATTGGTTTGATTAAATCGTAAAGGTCTCAAGAACTTTGGTTCTAATCATTGCTGAGACTTTGTTTCGCAAAGCGTCTACATCAATGTCATGATATTTTCCTTTGGCATCACCAATCTTTTCTAGTGCACGGTTGAAAATTGAAAGACAAATCTCGTTTTCATTTTTTTGATAGTGAACAAAGGCTGCAGCGACTAGTATGATTCCTTGAATCAACTCTTTCTCCTTTCCTTCTGATTTTTTCCATGCACCTTCTAAAACTTCGTGGCTCTCCCAAAATCGTTCATAATTAAAATAGTATCTTCCCTTTTCTATTGTTTCGTCTTTTTCCATAGGTTCATCAACTACATGTTTTGCGTGATCAAGTTCTCCTATTGGTTCTAGTTTTTTTATCAGCTGTTCTATCCTTTCTTTTGGTACAGAGACATCAAATTCCAAATATCTACTTGACACCCTCATGTCTCTTACGGTAATTTTCATAATAGATGTCAGCTCACGTGCCCGCACCAAAAGTTCATGTGCATTTGATGGTCTGTACTTTGAGTTCTTTAGATGAATCATGAAACGATCCATGACAAAAAAGAGATTTGATTTCTTAAATTTGTTAGCTGTCACCAGTTAAGATTTATATGAACTATCACGTGGACTTGGAATACATGTCTATGATAGAGACTACACGTGATGTTCAGAACAAGCTTCTACTTCGAAGAGAGATCACCTGTAGGTTCAAGGGGCTTGGAGGCAAGCTGAAAAAGTTAGAGGCAGTAGACATGATTACAAAGCAATTCAAGCTAGAAGGCAAGGTAGTCGTTCCAATATTGTTAAAAAATGATACTGGAAGACCGGTGATTTCTGGCACATTCTATGTCTATGATGATGAAGGTCTTGCGAAAAGACATCTCCAACCAGAAATTTTCAAGAGATTGGACAAGGCAAAAGGCATCGTAGAAAAGAAAGACGAGGTAAAAGAAGCCGCACCTGATGCAAAAGAGAGTACAGAAAAGAAGGAAGCAAAACCAGAAAAGAAAGAGGAGAAACCAAAAGAAGCTGTAGAAGAAAAGAAGGAAGAGGCTAAGTAATGGCAGGAAAGAAAGGCTCCAGTCCTAGCGTGTACAAATATTATAAAGTTAAAGGCGACAAGGCAGAGCGATCAAGAAAAGAGTGTTCAAGGTGCGGCAAGGGAGTTTTTATGGCCACCCACAAAAATAGACATACTTGTGGCAAGTGCGGGCTGACAGAATTTAATCAATAATTAGTACAGTTTTTTCTTTCGTAGTTTTGATGCTTTTTGTTCAAGTTCATCAAGTTTTGATGAAAGTTTGGGATCTACTTTTGTATTTGCTATTACAGTGGATGGAATTTTTGCAACATTTGTATCCAAGGTTATTTTTATTGCTGGCAAGTTTTTTTCTATCCAAAATTTAACTACCTTGTCCTCTAGCTTGTAGTCTCTAAAGCCCTCGGGAAATTTTTTTGTAATGTGCAAAAGCAGGGTCTTGTCTTTAAAGACTACTCTTGGATCAAATAACCTCTGCGTGTCCGAATAGATTCCTTCAAAAAGATTTCCAGATATCTCGTCTGAGAGAAGCTCCATTTTTGATACTTTTCTTATCAATTCCAGATAGTGCAAAAATTCGTGAGCAAGGATTGCGTGAATGGTACCTTTTAGCCCGTACGCAACAAGAGGAGCAGTTATTTGAATGACCACCTTTAGTTCCTCGCCTGAAATTACAGGTATTGTTCTTGCAAACAAGATTCCATAATTAAAAGAACTAGAATTTGTTACCACTATTGATGGTTCTACATATGCAAGGGGAAACTCTATTCCAGATGCTTTTTCAATTCTGTTAATTCCTGCTACAACAACAGGGAATCTTTTTACAATTAAAGAATGGATCTTCTCTGACATGAGTCCATTCTTGTTAGCCTCGTGAACTTTTTGTAAAGGATCCAACAAGTAAAACTCGACTCTGACTATAAAAAACGTTAGTAAAGGAGAATCTATTTTGTCAAAGTGATATCATAAAAATCAAAAACTGTACATTTGCATGGGTTTGCCAGTATGCTGCTTAGGCTTGGGGTTACTTCAACTCCGTCTGTAAATCGTTTTATTGGAACTCCACCATCAGCCTTCATCGAGATCGAAAACAAGTTGCTAGATTTTTTCTTGTATCGTATATCTGAAACATTTCGTTGATTTCTCTTGCCAGAGTTTTCATAAATAGCAATAGGTTGTTTTTCAAGTTTGTGCAGATTTCGCAGATGTGAAGATTTGATCTCGTTTTGAGTTTGTACCTCCATTGCAACTTTTGATCTAAATCTAATGTCACTAGATGGAATCTTTTTGATTATCTTTAGATCATGTATTACAATGCCATCAAGTGGTATCTCTTTGCCTAGTCTAGGCTTTCTCTTGTGCGGGTTTGTAAGCTTTACAAAAAAAGGCCTGCCTCTTCCCAAGACGAGGCTTTGCTCATCCTCACTGCCAATCCAGGTTATCTTTGCCTGTAGTGCACCAAATTTTTCATACATGAATTTTGCAATCTTGCCCTCAACACTATCAAATTCTGAAATCCCATGAAATTCACATTCAAAACATCCTTTTCCTCTGCATCTTTCACAGGATCTTTGTTTTTGAGGAATTCCTCTGATATTTTTTGTATATCTACCTGAAAGAAAGAGAGGTTTTGGTTTTATTTCACATTCTTCTTTTTTAAAATCAAGTGTAAATAAAATGTCAGGGTTTTGATAGTCAACAACAGTCCTTGTTCTTCTTCCAAAGCGTTTACCAATCTCTCTGTTAATGTCACCCTTTATGCTGTTGATTCCTTTGAGTTTGAATTTGGAACGGATTTGATCATCTCTGTCCAAAACTGACGGCTGAAGAATTGCTCCTACCAGAAATGTGGAAAAATCATAGTCTTGTGACATTTCATACATTTTAGAGAGTTGCGTGTCAAGTTTTGACATTATGTTTTTACAGATAAAACAAACTTTTGGATTTTTTTTGTGCAGTGCAGATCTAATTTTTCCTCCGAGTCTTTGATGTGATGATACACCAAGCTTTGTTGCAAATATTCTTCCCAGGCAGTAGTCACAAATGTTGTGATCTTTGAGAATCTTCTTTGCATCAGATATCACACTATCAATCTTGCTCATATCGAGTTTGATTAATCTAGTCTGCTTTATTCGTAATTGTCTTGAAACATTACCAGGGGAATAGTTGTCGTTTTGATTCCCAATCTGTCACGCTTATTGCTTTTGTAGGGCATGTTTGCGCTGCATCAAGTATTCTTTCAGCTGACGCGCCAGAAGAATTTATCACACTTGATTTTGGGTTTA
>JBQTHX010000077.1:0-33122 GCA_052389415.1 Nitrosopumilaceae archaeon | reverse complement strand
AAAAATAAAGTAAAAGGAAAGGGAAGTTTAGTCCCACTTAGACCAAGCTGCCATCCACCTATACGTCCACGTTGTCAGCTTACAACCTAATGCTGCCATCGTTGGAGCCAATACAGCACCAGCTCCTGCGCCAAGTGCTACTGGACTGTTATAGAACTTTCCTACCTGAGGTTCTATTGGAGTCATGTATGGAGGCAATGTTGGCCTTGGATATTTGAATGCAGTCTCTAGCGGGTCTGCTACCAGCATAAGATTTATCATGTTAAACAATGGCAGAGACATTCCACATAGCACACCTCCCATCAGTATGAGAGAGTGTTTGTTCTTCTTTGTTGCCCAGTAAACAAGATCCAACAGTAATGCTGATGGTATCCAAACCGGTGTAACAATGAAGTCATACGGATATCCTAGTGAAATCCATGCTACCTTTGCAACCCAAGTATACACCGTCATTATCAGTGCATAATAAGTCGCTGTTCCTGGAACTCCAGTAAACGTAAGATAGTAGGCGGCACCGACTATTAGCATGAGTGTTTGTGATAATGAAAATACCACAAATGATGTCCATGCCCAGTCTGAATAGAATATGTAGTCTCCAGCGTTAATTGTCAACAATGTAGAGTTGACTGCAACCACTACTATGAATAAGTAGTGAGTACATCGTCTTAGCCAGACCATTATCCAGTAGAGAAGAGGTGTGATATATAAAATTTTATACCTAATTCCAGATCTGATTTCAATACTGTCCAGTATTTTAAAGAATAAGAAAAAGAATTGAGTGAGGTTTTTCTAGCCGTTTACGAATATGGCTATAAACACCGTTAGAACGGCAGTTCCCCCGATAACAGCAGCAACTACACCATTGCTATTTTTCCCTGAGCCTTCTTGGCCTACCTTAACACAGAATAGGTAACCAATTGCCTCTATGATTGTAAGTACAATGAATGCATAGTGACCGCTTGGTGCAGGATAAGCCCATGGATAATAGTAGTACCCAACTGCAGTACCAGCAAATGTCGCTACCCAGGCTGCAAGATATGAGAGAGTATACAGACCAAGCATGTTTTCTACACGCTTACCTATCATCTTGTTTACGTCAGAACTAGATGCGCCACCGCCAGAACCGAATCCTTTTGGTAAGGTCATTTGGCAATATAATAATCCGTATACTTTTAAGTCTTTCCGGTAAATGAGAGAAAAACTTTCGTTAGTAGGTTTAAAATAATAAAAAGAGTGCGCTTTTGGCGTACTTTTCTATGGGATGGATCTGCTGTACAGTTTGCCTTCTAAGGCCATCTTGTACATTTCAGCAACATATGGATTCTCACCTGGGGTTTCTGCTCCAAGTTCGACCAATCGTGCATATACTCTAACTACATAGGCAAGTGCGCCCATGAATGCAACGACCACACCCATATTGAACATCCAGTGGTTTGGTACTGCAAAGATCTCTTCTACGTACCAGAAGTGCCACATCTCGTTGACACCAATTGTAAACATGGTAGCCAGATAACCTAGAATGGTCATCTTCAAACCAGTGTTCATGGAGTTATTTGGACCCCTTAGAATTGGTACCTTTCTATCATAGATTGAAACAGCACCCCAACCTAGTGGTAGTGCTACAAAGTGGCTATAGAGCCACCAGTGTGCTGGTGTAAATGCACTATCTCTGATAGAAGTTTGATGTAGTGAACCATCGACAAAGTTGTCGACTTCCACGGATGCCGCTGTAGATCCCATTGAGATGACGATCATCCAAATCTTCTTCAGTCTTTGAATCTCGACTTCTTTTGGAATAAGTGCCGGCATTTGTGCCATGGTACATGTTTCAGTTGTTCTCCATATAAAGCATGAACTTGTGAATAAGGCTTTTTTGCTTTATTTTATTCATATTTATTTAATATTTTACTAAAAATTTGTGACAACACTGTAATGAATATATAAAAAATATAGCAGTAAAAAGAAACATTTCGATGTTAATCATTAATGATTATCGTCTTTCCTTCTTCAAATCTCGATCCTTTCTTGAATATTATGGTAAAACATATATCGTTGGTCTTTCTGTCATGGAATAGTTACGGATGACTATGATAAATAAAAAATTAATCGTAGCAGCACTAGGTGTGATTGTTGCTTTGGGAGCAGTTGGTCCAACGATTGGTCAAATGCTACAGCAAGCAGAAGCGCACGGTGTACAGGCACAGCTTCAAAGTCGTTTCGTTAGAATCGAAGATGAGACATTCTCAAGACAATCTCTGAATACAGGTGAACTCCTGACAGTGAAAGGTACCTTGGTAAGTCTGATTCAACGAGATCTTAGAGGATGGCTTTCTGTTTACGGTGAATCAACAAACGCAGGAAACAGATGGGAATTCGTATCACGAGATCCACCAGGAAATGTCTTTGATATTCCAGGAAATGGTGTTGTGGACTATACTCTAGTAGTCAAAGCACTCGAGCCAGGAGTTTATCATATGCACACTCAGCTTAATATTGCATCAATAGGTCCAGGACTTGGACCGGGACAGACAGTCGTGGTCGAAGGTGAAAAAATATTAAAACCAATTCCATATGCAAACATTGCATACCAATCCATAATCATTGGTGTTGGTTATGTTGTGACCTTTGCAACCCGACCGTGGCAAGTGATCTAAAACCCTTCCCTCCTTTTCATTTTCTTAATTTCCCCTAAGATACAATCACATCATTAACGTGACATTCAAACCAGGCATGCTTTAGACAAAATCATTATAACCGTAGTATATCAGATTGGTCATATGATTTGGCCTGGAATGGGGGATCCTGTTAAGCGAAAAAAAACCATCAAATTCCTCATCATAAGTGCAGTCGTAGCATTAGGTTCGTACTTTGCTAGCTTTGGAATCATTAGTTTTCTAAGCGCTGATGATCCACTCAAACAATGTATCAATAATAGAGATGCAGGGTACAAGATCTCTGCCACCTTTGAGCTAGTTGTAGATAAACAAAAGGTCGAGATACCAGCAAATGTCGGTATTTCTGAAGAATGTACGAAATCACTTTACACACTTTCAAACGATGGTGTAATCTATGCTGAATGGGATAAGGAATATGACTTTGAAATAGGACAGTTTTTGTGGGTATACAAGTTTCCTTTGCGTGACATGGATGAATCCAAGTCTAGAATATTAGTTAATGGTGTCGAGTCGCCAGACTTTATTCATACGAAAATTCAAGACGGATACCATTACAAGGGTGAGTTTGTAAGCAAGAACTCAGAAACTGGGAAAGACCAGGACTTTCTACCTCCAGAAACATAAGCTGAATTACATCAACCAATAGAAAAAGTGAAAAATAAGGAAAAAGATTTTTTGGATATTTACCAGTATTTACCGTTATCTGGTATCAGACCAATACCTTCTTTTTCGAAGTGTTTGTCTAGTTCAGAAACCCATCTTTCTCGTGTATCTCCGCCCAGACCGTGTACTCTCATCCAGAATGCGATGATTCCTAATAAGAACACTGCAAACATGATAGTTCCAAAAATGTAGACCATCACATCATAGAATAGTGGGTCGTATGCTGGACCTATCTGACCTGCAAAGTTGGACAGAATTCCCACGAGCAAACTGAATATAGCGCTCATCATGTATGAAAACATTTTACGTATGATATATACATTTCTGTTTAAATCACATATGATATCTACGATTAGGACTCTAAAATAATAAAAAGGAAAAAGTTATTTTGATTTTGCGAATCTGCCGCTTCTACCTTTAATAATAAAGGCGATGGCAATTCCACCAAATACTGCACCTACTATCGCAGAGCCACCAATGACACCATTTGCATCAAGATAAGGAGTTCCAGAACCAGTTGCTGGATTATCTGCTGCTTTCTTCACTTTATCTTTGGCAAGCTGTAGTTGTTCCTCCAAGTTGACATTTCCTCCTCCTCCGACTCCCACATATTGTGCTGCAGCCATTGGAAGGAATGCAGATGCAACGAAGAGCGCCAGTATGGTTGCGCTAATTACTATAGGTTTATTCATATCATGCACCTAGACACAGAGTGCCTTGCTTTGATATTTAACTTTTTTGTCAATTATCAAAAATTTTTCCTATTTGAAGTAACGTTTATGTTTTACCATTAGGCCAAGCGACCTATGGGAAGGCTTCATTCACACAGACATGGTCAGTCACATTCTATTAGACCCATTACTCCAAGTTCCGCAAAATGGGTAAAACAGAATGCCCAAGAGATTGAGGAACTTGTTCTTAAATATTCAAAGGATGGACTCACAACAAGTGAGATAGGAGTAAAACTTCGTGATCAATATGCTATACCACTGGTCAGAACAAAAACAAAAAAATCGATAACTGAGATTCTCGAGCAGAGAGGGGTCAGGCAAGAGATGCCAGAAGATCTGAACAATATTGTTAGAAAAGCTCTGGGATTACAAAAGCATCTTAAAACACATACATCTGATAGGCGAAACGTTCGTTCGCTTGAATTGTTAGAAGCCAAAGTACACAGAGTATCATCTTATTACAAGAAAATTGGTCGCATACCCAAAACTTGGAAATATAAGTCAGTCATTGCTCAACTTGAGTAATGGTTGATTTGAATAACGCATTATCATATTTTCATGACAAAGTTTCTGATTGTATCAAAGCGGGCAAGAGCATTTCTGTAATAACACACTTGGATTGTGATGGAATTACTTCTGGTAGCATAATTACAAAATCGCTGATTAGATCTGGAGCCAGGTGCACAGTACGCACAGTAAATGAGTTTAGCAAGAATTTGATCGAGAAGCTCAAAACAGATTCTCGCGATCTTCATATCATAACAGATCTTGGCGGAGGGTTTGCAAAAGATCTTGACATGGCACTAGATGACAACTGGATTGTTGTTGATCATCACCAGATCCCAAAAGAAGAATTTGACAATGAACGAGTGATCAATGCATGGAAATACAACATTGATGGAGGACGTGAAGTTTCTGCAGGTGGGATGTGTTATTTAGTTTCACAAGCATTACACAAAGAAAATACAGATCTTGCTTGGATTGCCGTTGTTTCAGCATTAGGTGACAGACAAGATCAGGGTGAAAAAAAATCTTTCTTGGGAACTAACCTAGAGATTGCAACTACTGCGAAAAAGAATGGTCAGGTAGAAATTGATTTAGATATTCTACTTGTAGGTCGGGAAACTAGATCACTTCCTGATGCGTTAGCCTTTACATCACATCCATTCATTGAAGGCCTCACCTGGAACCGTGATACTTGTCTTTCTCTGGTGAATTCCTCAGGGATAAAATTGAAAGAGGGTAGTAGGTGGCGTGTTCCTTCGGAGCTCACAGAAGATGAAAAAAGAAATTTGCTTGAAGTTATTTCGAAATTTACATCTACAAAGAATGCGACTGAGATAATGGATGAGCTTGTTGGATATACTTACACTTTGTCAGGTGAAGATAAACGAAGTTTCTTGCGAGATGCAAGAGAATTTTCTACTATGTTAAATTCATGCGGAAGAATACGCAAAGCAGGAGTTGGAATTTCCATCTGCATGGGGGACAGAACGAAGATGCTCGAAGAAGGAGAAGGCATACTGATGGAATATCGTACTCTCTTGAGGACGTATATGAATGCTCTTGCTAGTGAACGATGGAGAAGTGTAGACAATGGTCAGTATGTCATGGTAAATGGTGATGGACTGGTTCCGGAAAACATGACTGGTGCAGTATCATCGTTGCTTGGAGGGTCCCAGAAAAATACTGGAAAAATAATCATCCTTAGAACAAATGGGGATGAGGGGACAATCAAGTTTTCATCAAGAAAATCCACGGGATGTAAATCTGAGGTAAACCTTGGTTTGTTAATGAGAACATGTGCTGCCAAAGTTTCCGGAGTTGGCGGTGGCCATGATGCAGCAGCTGGAGCAAGAATAACTAAAGACAAATTAGACGCGTTTTTAGATTGTCTAGAAGAAAATGTCTCTACAGTGCAGAGTTCAAGTTACTCTAAATAATTTATCAGATCAAAAGATTAATTCTATTAGAAAAGCATTGGAGCCAGACAATGTGGATTTCCCGGAAAAGCTTTCATTTCAGATTGAAAATGTTGACAACTCACTTGTCTTTACTTTTCAAGGCAAGGGAAATATACGAAGTTTGATCTCTACTATTGATGAAGTTCTTGAACAAACCCAAGTGGTACTTAGAGTGACTAGCGATGCTTGATCCAAAGATTATTCGAGAAAATCCTGAAACAATAAAAAAAATGCTCAAAGACAGAGATGTTGATTTTCCACTTGATGATTTGATAAAATTAGACAAGGAACGAAGAGAGTTGATTATCAAAACAGATGACTTACGCAAGAAAAAAAATGAGATCTCCTTAGAAATTGCACAGAAAAAAAAATTGGATCAAGATGCAACATTTCTCATAGAACAGATGAGACAAGTTTCTGAAAGACTTTCAGGATTAGAAATCCTTCAAACTAAGACAGAATCAGAGTATGCTCAACTCTCACTTACGCTGCCTAATCTCATTCATGAATCAGTTCCAATTGGAAAAGATGAAACTGCTAACATGGAATTAAAAAGATGGGGGAAAATACCTCAATTTGATTTTAAAATAAAAGACCACATAGACATTTCGCAGAATCTTGATCTTATTGATTTGGAAAGAGCTGCGAAAGTGGCTGGTGCCAGATTTTATTATCTAAAAAATGATCTTGTAAAACTAAATCAAGCTTTAATACACTATGCCCTAGATTTTCTTTCTGAAAAAAATTATACTCCTATTCAAACACCTTATATGATAAATCGGAATTCAATGGAGGGGGCAATCATTGCAAATGATTTTGAGGATGTAATTTACAAAGTTGAAGGTGACGATCTATATCTTATCGGAACATCGGAGCATGCAGTGGCATCGATGCACTCTGATGAAATTTTGGAAGGAAAGAATTTGCCAATTAGATATGCAGGCGTTAGTCCTTGTTTTAGAAAAGAAGCTGGTGCACATGGAAGAGATCAGAAGGGAATTTTTCGTGTTCACCAATTTGAAAAGGTTGAACAATTTATTTTTTCAAGACCAGAAGAATCTTGGAAAGAGCATGAAAAAATGCTAGCCATTGTAGAAGAATTTTATCAAAAGCTGGAGATCCCATACAGGATAACGGTTTTGTCAAGTGGGGATCTTGGAAAAATTTCTGCAAAGACTTTTGATTTAGAGGCATGGATGGCTGGGCAGAATAACTATCGTGAGATTGTATCATGTTCTAATTGTCTTGATTTCCAGGCCAGAAGACTAAAGATTAGATTTCGTGACAGAACAAATGATCAACCTCAATATCTTCATACATTAAACAGCACGCTTGTTGCAACATCTAGAACTCTGGTCTCAATACTTGAAAACTTTCAGACAAAAGATGGACATGTCGAAATTCCAAAAATTTTGCAAAAATATGTTGGAAAATCGAGTATCTAAAAGTCGTACAACTTATATTTTGTACCTTAAAAACATTCCATAATTTTTTAATTTGTTCCTAAATGCATCATTCTAGCATCTTTTTTAGGTCTTCAAATTCTTCCTTAGTAATCTCACCTTTAACCAGTCTCATCTTTAGAACCAACATAGGATCATCTTCTTTTGTTTTGGGTGTGTCAGTTTGTTGTTTAATGTTAACATTCTGAATATTATTTTTCTTAGATTTTACAATCAATTCGTATAACTTTGCAGAAAGTTCTCGAATAACTTTTCCACCAAGAGACGATGCTCCAAACCTGGGTTCTTGAGGTATACCGTTCTCATCAATATATGGAACAACAACATGATGCGCTTTTCCAGAATCATGTATAGTTCCTCCTCCTATTGCTACACCACTGTCCCCTAAAGCCACGGCACCACCAGAAATATCTTTTCGTCTTGATTCCTCTTCTATCCCCCATTTTTCTATGACGATCGAACTTAACGGGATTATTATTTCCCAGCGTTGAGAGGATTCTTTGTCACCTTTTGAGAATATGAGATAGTTGTCAGTCAGGTATATTGTACCCAATTGAAATTTACTGAAATATCCTCCTGCTAGATATGCCTTATGACCCCCATGATATTCAGCACCCGTTACACGCAAACGCACTGATCCAAATTTTTCTTCAAAACAAGAATTGCATATAGTAACCTTCTGGAATTGTACGAATGCTGCATTTTTACCACATATTGTGCAATGAAATTTTTGATCTATTTCGTCCATTTTTATTTGACCAGTCAAGTTATCAAAGAAATAATCATGAATTAATTGCGTCGCCGTTTGTATTCCCTTCAGTTGTACTCTCTTACCAAGTTCATTGAATAATGGATCGATGAAGTCCGCTCTCGCTGGGGTTGGCCCTGCACCAAGACCCAAATAATTGTAATAAACCAGAATGTTACTACCATTTTCTGTCTTAGTTACTACTAAAATAAATTTATGACCAACAAACGAATGTATGCTAGGTTTTGACTTTCCCTTTATCAAAAATTTGTTTTCATCTATCTCATTGACTTTTGCTTCTTTAATTTTTTCGCAAACATCCTTACAAATCATAAATGCCTCATTCACAGATAAGTCAGTAGTCGCAGAAGCAACGGTGTACATATTTTCTTTAATTAAACCCATTTGGAATCAGTGAAATTATCATTTACTCGCTCTAATCTATTTTGTTACCTCAGTTTTGCCTCCTTTCTGTTTTTATATCATTGGTCTGAAACTCTAGAGGTAAGAAACGACCCAAATGAAGAACAACATAATCAATGACGGTTCCACTGCACATGAAATCGAATGTGGAGAATTAGGCAAGGCATACTTCTTGCCTCTTGATCCTCTAATTGATGAAAATGGCAGACCAAACATGCCCATATACTATTGTTTTCCAGTTGGCAGCGGAGATAGTATTTCAGAAGATTCTGCATTAGTACGACCTCTAAGAAAGATAATTCGGGATGGAAAACCTATTGGAAAAATCGCTTATGTCTTCTATAAAGAAAGAAACGAATTTTTTGTTTTGGGTTCTTTTGCATATACAGGAAAGCGTCTCATTTTCTTTCCTGGTTTAGTTGATAGAAGAGTTACAATTGCACCCGATGGTAGCAATCCACTTGAAAATGGAATTCTCCTCAATTCTGATCATTATTCTCTAGAAGAAAATTGGAGAATATGGCATATCACCTTAGCAGAAAAAGATACCCAAGGAATAAAATATGGTAAGAGAAATACAAGAAAAATTAATAATTCATTATTTAGATGGTTTACTTTTGGAGTAGAATCTACAAGCAGGTTAGAACTTATGCCTAAAACACAAGAAATACGTTTTAGTGGAGCAAATTTACCGGATTTGCAAAGGAGATACAAAATAATAAAAGACGCTCGAGATAATTCTAGATTTCCAGTTATTCATCTTGATGATGACCCGGCTGAGCCACATTATCTGAATTTTGAATTTTTTGTAAGTACGAAATTAATTAAAGAATTAAAGGATTTTCCTGAGGCCATTGTTGATGATTTGAAGAATACATCTGCTATAGTTAATGATCCGAGAACAGATGTACTAGTGAGGAATCATCAGGTGGTGTTAAATGATTTTGATGGTTTTATCTGGATAAGAGTAAGCAAAATAAGGGGAAACCTATCCTGTGGCGCCATTACTGTTTGAGAAGTCTTCGTATCAACCTCTTTGAATTTTCATATTTCATTTATCCATTGCTCAATATTATTTTTTAATTTAACAAGCAAGAGTTAAATGCATGGATCCAAAAGTGATTGCTAGTTTGGCAAGCAGACTTCGCAATCAAATCATAAAGTCTGACAACATCAGGGCAATGTCAAAGATACCAGATAATTCAGTAAATCTGACTATTACTTCTCCACATTATCGAAATGCCATAGATTATGATATGCATGTTAAACATGGCAACAATCCAAAAAAGAATTATCGTGGTAAGTTAGAGATTGGAGTTGAAGAATATCTAAAAGATATGAGAAGAACTTTCAATGAAGTGAGACGAATCACAGTTGAAGGTGGTTTTTGTTGTATAGTTGTTGCAAATGAAATCAATCATGGAACATTGATACCTCTACCAGCGTTGTTAACTAGAGAATTAGTAGAAGATGGTTGGAACTTGCATGAAGAAATAGTGTGGCACAAAGTCACTGGTGGTGCTAATAGAGCAGGAAGTTTTGTACAACATCCCTATCCATCATATTTCCGTGCAAACATCATGCATGAAAAAATTCTTGTCTTTAGAAAAGGAGGAAATAAACTTAGAAGAGATATGGGTTACGCTTTCAAAAATCTAAACGTAAAACTCTATAACGAAATTGCAAATTCTGTCTGGCATATTGCACCAGTGCCACCAGGATATCTAGACCATCCATGTCCGTATCCAGAAGAAATTCCATATCGATTAATTAACTTGTATTCATATCCTGGTGATGTTGTGTTGGATCCTTTCAATGGTAGTGGACAAACCACAAAACTGGCCAAACACCTAGGAAGAAAATTCATTGGTATTGATATTCAACAAAAGTATGTGCTCCTTGCAAAAAAGCGATTAAAAGAGCCACTTAATATCAGACACGAGTCTCTCACTTTAGAATTTGATGAGGATAATGAAATTCCAAGATGGAAAAAAATTCCTACTTGGAGTGATAAAAAAATTGCCGACTATAAGTGAGTATTCTTAACAAGAAAAGACAAATAAACAATGAATGAGGATATAAGTAGTAATTACAAGGGATTAGCATGATGATTGCGAGCAGCGCCTGCTCCACGGTCATACTCTCATCCGCTTTCCTTTCTTGTTACTACTTATCCTCTCGCTAGTTTCATTTGAGATGTCGCTTTTGGCGGTACTTTTGATGTTTTGAAATATTCTTCTGAAATTCCAATAGCATTTCCTGTTTTTTTCACGTAGCCTAGTTTTTCAAGGATGTCTAACGCTGCCTTGATTGGTTGACGATTTTCTACGATATGGAATGGAAGTTTGTCATTGAAGTATGCCTTGATAAATGGTTTATCTGGAAGATTGTCCAGGACAGTTCTTAATTTTGATTCTTTATCAGTTAGTTTTCCTAAAGCAATTTTATACGCCTTGCCACTAGGACCAACAGCAAATCCAATAAAATCATCCTCTCCATTTTTGAAATAAAGATATTTTCCCTTTACTCCTCTGATGGTTTTTGCAGCCTCAGTTTTATGATATTTCGTATAACCGTTTGGTACAGAGGCATATATCATAGAAAAATCTTCAACTGGTTTTTTGCCGGAGCCAATCAGTTCCAGGTAAAGTACTCCATCCCTTCCTACTTTTAGCATAAGTTTTTTGTCCTGACTGTTTCTTGATGTTAATTCCTGACCTTCTATCTTCAAGACATAATTTCTGAAATTTGTAATTTCTATGTCATCCTTTGGTACAGCCATACTCATGGTGTGTCCTTTACGAACGTCTAGCGATAATGTCATTCTACTTATGCTAACATAAGACTATTTATAAGCTTTTGCCAGCCTTACCCAGCATTCACAGCAAGAGTCAAGCATCATGCGTAGATAGTAGATCTCATGCATATAAATTTTCAAATTAAACTGTACACTTTTTTTGAAGGATCCCCTATCGAAATTTGGAATTACAGAGGGTGACAGGTGTGCAAAATTAAATTGTGGCTGACTTTTGCACTTTTTAGGCATGCTGGTATACTGTGAATCTAATTCAAGTTCTTGGTCTACATCATATTCCGCCGGCTGCATGATATTCATCCCAAACTTCATCTGACCAGTTTTCGCCATATTTTTCTTCAAAATATCGTTCTATTTCTTTCTGTTTCTTCTCTTCATCATCGATTTCCTTATACACTTTTTCTAATTCCTCCCCGGTGACGTAATCACGCATTTCTGCGAATTTTTCTATTGAATAATAATCGAATTCCATGCAAACATCCATCCCAAGATCAGACATTTTTTTCTTTATTGCCAAGGCATGATGATAATCACACTTGGTGTGTTTGATGATACAATAGGTAAGAATATCAGGTATTAACCTGAGAGAGTGCTCAAAAATCAATTTTCTGATTATTTCTTTTACTAACTCTTCAGAAATGGATTCATCTTCCTCGTGTTGAAATCTAATGTTGGAAATTCTTTCCTCTAGATTCAATTATTATTACCTTTTTTTGTGATGCCTGAGATCTCTTCAAGTTGTTCGATTCTTTCTACTAATTTTGATTCTTCTTGTTTTAACAAATTGTTTAGTTTATCGACAAGATATCCTATGTTCATAGAAATTTTAACGGCGTCTTCATCATTGGTAGTTTTTTCAAATCTCTCTGCTTGTTTTATAATTATCCTGCGAAGTAATTTTCCATATGTAGAACGATTTTTCCAACTAGTTGGCATAGTTATGCTCCAAAAAGGGATTCCATTGTCTCATTCCTAGGCACAAATTAGGCTTTTTCAATTTTGCAATAAGATGATGTTTATTTTTTGTTCTCATTATTTATGCCTCTTCTTGCAGTTTTACTGCATTTTTTGATTCAGTATTATTTCCTGTTTCAAGAGCCTCAGACTCAAGCCATTTCAAACATCCATTTTCATAGATTATGTTTTCATATCTAGTAGTAACAAACCTACGATAGTTATAGAAGGTTGATGGCGACAGATTTAGTAAATCGCAAAAAGTTACGATATCAACTATTTTCTTTTCCTTAACGAGTCGATATATCTTATCTAAAGCCTTTGACATGCTTCTTTTCATTCTACTCTACTCCACTTTTTACTAATTGTTATAATAAAAAATAATTTTAAAAGAAAGTAAGTAAAGAGGTAACTTGATAGGAAGATAATATTCTGTAAAAAGTAAAGTAGAGTAGAATCCATCATTTAGTTTACCAACTCTTCTTCTGAAATCAGGAACTTCTTTTCCTCTTTTTCATAACAAGATGGACAGAGATCCAAGCAGTAGAAACCAGTAGATCCTCCATCCAAGATAAGCCGATGTTTTTTTGGAGCAGTACATCTACACGCAAAAGTAGTCATGGATGAATTCATTTCTGATTTAATCCCTCAAGTTTCTTCAAAACTTTAGAAATGACATCATTAAAGGAATCTCCTGCTTTACCAAGATTCTTAAGTTTGTTGAAGTTTTCCTCAGACACAACAATATGCTTCAAGGTAGTTGATGACATCTCGTTAGTTGAATAATTTAACTAGGTTAAGAGAACTATTTTCCAGTGTTTATTACTCAGTTATTGTAATAATTGTAGGCATCTGCAAACATCTCATTTATCAATTCGCAAACTTTTGTGATTTCATCTTCTTTATATATTAGATTGATAAGGTTTTGCAAAACTGGAATAGTCCTGATTTCACCATAGTTAAATAGCAGATTGAAAGGATTTCGTTCCTTTCTTCTATTCAAAAATGTTTCAGCGAGTTCTATCTCATCCAGCCAGTCTTTTCCTTGATTGACAAAGTCATCCTCTAATTCGGTAGTAGTACCGATTTCGCTAGAGTTAAATAGTTCCACCTTAAAATTCTCAGTTTTTTTAGAGGACACAAATCTTTTCTCGGTCATCGTTTAGGTTCTCAGCGAGGTTAATCAAGTCCTCATAATTTTTGACCTCTTCTAGATCTTGCTTTATGAAATCATCAACATTGCTAATTTCGGCATTCTTAAATAATAGATTGTAAATGTCTGCATTCTTTTTGCATCTTCCAAATCCTCGTCTATTAAATGCGCAACGTTGCGCATTTCATCATCTTTAAATAATACATTAAAAAGATTCTGGCATTCTTTAGCATCTCATTCTGCAATTGCGACATATGTCGCAATTCACCATAGTTAAATATCAGATTGAAAACATTTTGCTCCTTTCTTCAACTCCGAAATATTTCGTGATTATTTCCGAGTTGTCAAATTCGGACATATGTCCGAATTGTCAAAGTTTTTATAGTTTAATGGATCGCCAATAGTCCTTTTACCATATTTTTCAGATCTTTCTTGTCGTTTCTTTATCTTTTCAAGTTCCATCATGATTTCCTCTTGTCTCCGCTTTAGCACCTCAACTTCCTGGCTCTTTTTTTCAAGTTCTGCCTTTTCAGCCTCAAGTTTCTGATTTTGTGCTCTGAGCCTCTCAGAATCGTCTATTATTAGATCTGGGATGGCTTTTTTGTATTCCTCGAAAAACTTGTCCTTGTTTGTAGTATCAAGATAATGAGTTTCCATGTATGTCTTATGATCCATCATCCTTTCTGCTATGGCGTAGGAAATGCCAGGATTGCTTTTTAAAATGGTGTTAAACCTCTTTCTAAAACCTGTATCAATTGCAATATCAAACCTGAACCTATTTTCTCTGGTTCTTTCTATTCCCGCTCTTTTCAATACCCTTAGAATCGAACTCTCGATACCTTTTCTTGTTAGTGGTTTGGATTTGTCCTTAATGCGGTTCCTAGAAGGAAAAACAAACGATTCTCCATTTATGGTTTCACCCGATTTGCTTCTTCCATTTGTATAGTCATCAAGAGTCTGTCTAGCCTCATGGTGAAGGAATGTAATGTATTCGTGATTGGATTTTTCGTAGATTGTTACACAATAGCATCCATTAGGCATTTCTTCAATATTTTTCCATCTCAAATCCTCAAGAGCGCCAACCCTAACTCCAGATGCAGACAGAAAATGAATCAGAGCCTTGGTTCTCCTAGTATCAGCATATTCTAGCATTCTTTGTATGTGCTGTGTAGTCCATGCCTTGATTCCGCTGCACTTTACTTTTTCAGGCAGGAACATCCGCAATTTACGCTTTTTATATTCGACATCATTTACAGCAAGAAACTTGTCAATTGCAGCAAGATGTGGACCTATAGAATTTGGACTCAATCTTTTTTTCAAATGAAACAGATACTCTTCAAGTACTTCCTGCAGTTCACTTGATGACATTTCCAAAATAGAGTCGTGATCTTTTTTAGCCCATCCAAAAAACATACATAGGTTCGTTTTGTATGTCTTGTAAGTTATAGGCGACTTGATTGCCTGTTCAAAGAGCCTTAAACTTCGAGGAGATTCGGACACAAATTTTCTATGCCCTATATGCCTAAGAGAACTATTTTCTTTGCTTTCCATGTTAATAACTTATATTTTGGCTTTAAACGTCAATCATAGTTGGCGCGTCAAAAAACTGCAAGAATAAAGGACAAGTGGCGAGAGAAAAAATGGGTAACTGTACTTGCTCCTTCAGCTTTTAACAATGTTCCAGTAGGTTACATTCCAATTACTGATGATGCAAGCGCATTAGGTCGAGTAATTGAAGTTACGTTATTTGATATCATAAAAGGAGATCCTTCTCAACATCAATACAAGCTATATTTTCAGATAAACAAGGTTGAAGGTGAAACTGCAACAACCATTTTCAAGAGATATGAATATGCAAAAGAGTTTTTGAGGAGTCTTGTTCGACGTGGTTCATCGTTAATTAATTTTATAGGAGACTACAAGACAAAAGATGGGTATATCTTTAGGATTAAAATTATTGCACTTACCCAAAAGAAGCTTAACACGTCACGCAAACATGCACTAAGATTAGTAGCACGAGATGTAATGTCAAAATCAATTCCGGAGATGACGATAGAGCAATTTGTTCAAGCCACAGCATTTGGAAAGATAAATTCAGACATAATGGCAGCTGTCAAGAAGATAATCCATGTGAGACACATAGGCATTGAAAAAGCAAAGATAATCAGAACCGCTGAAGCTGAGATCGCATTATTACAAGCCTAATAGATTTATTGTTTAGTAAAGAATCTAAAACATGGCCAATCGACTTGAAACTGCTATTGAAATAATAATTCATGCAACGGAGGATAGAAAAAAGATCCTAGATTCCATATTGGAAATGTTTAAGATAAGTGAAGATGCGTTTACCGAAGAAAAACTAGCAGGCCATTTTGGGAATCCAATTTTATTGCTGAAAACAAAATTAACAAATAACATTGCACAAGAGTTTCTTCGTAAAACTATTTCAAAAATTTCAAAAGTTCAATTGAATGACTTTTTTAACAATCTCAACATGCATTTTGAGGAATCTTCGTTGTTTTTACGAATCAGCAAGCAGGACATTATAAGAAAAATTGTTAACATTCAACAAAATGATGCCATGAAAATTAAGATTACCATACCAGTGTATAAAAAAAGTGATCTTTCCAAGAATTATATGGAACTTTTAAAATCTTGAAACAAAAAAAAAGATACATCCTTCTAAAACTAGACAAAGCAGATGTTGAGAAGATATCCAATGTTAGAATAATTTCAAATCAAGATGGGCAAGTTATCATTTCATGCAAGCTTGTGGATCTTTCTCAAGTTATATCAAAGATCAAAAAAGAAGACATAGTCACAGTTTCAGGAACACTAAAGTCCTTACGAAGGAGCGTTTAATAGTATTTCAAGACGAGAAAAAATGGGGATGAGGGTTTGCCGCTCCAGTCTGAGCATCCGCTGTGAAGAAGCCGCGACGAACTGACCCAAAAATTATGTCTTCCAATCGCACGGTTCTTTTAAATAGAGTGGATCATGTTTTTTCGCTGTGAAAACAGATTATGACATCATAGTTGCGGGTGGAGGACTTGCTGGCATGATTGCAGCTCAATCTGCTTCATTTTATTCCAAACAGAGATTGTCCATTCTTGTAATTGATAGAAATCCAGAACCAATGGTTGGAAAAAAGACAATTAGCGGCTGGGTCTGTGGAGATGCAGTTGGTAAAAACACAGTTGACTATATGACAGAAAGAATCCAGATTTCATGGGGAACCCCAGAGATCGAACATCCTGTAAAAGGAGTCATGGCTTTTTCACCAGACAGAGAGACTTCAATCCCATTTGATGGAGATGGTTTTATGCTTAATAGACAAGAGCTTCCTAAACGCCAGCTTCGCGATTCAAAAAAGATGGGAATAAATTTACAATTCTCTGTAGCTCTAAGAAATTTACTTTATGATAATGATTCAGTCGTGGGTGTAGAAGGAACAGATCTTTTAGCGAATCAGCCATACAAGAAAACTGCAAAGATAGTAATTGATGCAACGGGGGTAGCCTCGATGTTGCGAAACGGTTTGTCTGTCAAATCAAAAATAGAGCGGAAGATTGATCGTGACGATTTGGAAGCTACTGGAAGACATATTATGAAATTTGAAACTGGAGTAGAAGACAAGACAGATTTTGATCCTGATTATTGCATCATACATTTGGATCAAGACATTGCACCGGGTGGATACGGATGGGTATTCCCAAAGGGCAAGAACAAGGTAAACATCGGTCTTGGAGTTCAACAAAAGGAATTGCATAGGAGAAATGAGAGATTGGGTAGGAAAGAGGATGTTATGAAGCTGATAAATGATTATGTTCAGATTAACAAGGCAATTAAGAACCCACGACTTTCAGACGATCCAAGTGATTCAATTAACTCTACAGGTACATGGCAGGTTTCAGTCAGAAGACAGAATGATTGTCTTGTGGCAAATGGATTCATGCTTGTAGGTGACTCTGCATGGATGCCAAAACCACTTGATGCTGGTGGGATTGGTCCTGCGATTGTTGCAGCTACAATAATTGGAAGAGATGCGGTTGCTGCAATTGAAGCAAATGATGTTACAGAAAAGGGATTGTGGCAATACAATATTGATTTCATAAACGATTATGGGTACAAAACTGCAGGACTTGAGGTCTTTAGAAGGTTACTGCAGACATTAACTAATGATCAGATAAATTATGGAATGAAACACTTTTTGTCAAAGATGGATGTTGAAGCCATAAGTAGGGGAGAACATCCAGATTTTGGAACGGTCGGAAAACTAGGAATGATGATTCGTGGCGCATTAAACAAGGAATTGGCAGATGGTTTAAGATTTACCGCAAGACAAAACAAGATTTTAACAGAGCATTATTTCAATTTCCCCAAGACTCCAGAGGGATACAATACATGGCATAATACTCTTCACAAAACATTGGAAGAGTCTTTTGCAATGATCAAAAATTAAGCTAATCTAATCCTAAAGGTATAGTGCCAATGCCCCAGGATTCTTTTATCTTAAAAGAGTAATCTTTTGCAGGATCATAATCTAATCCCTTATAGAAGCTCCATTCCAACTGTTTTGGAGTGTTGGGCTGTAAAGTCAATGAACCATACACAAGCGTGTTTGTAGTGTACTGTATTTCTTTTTGGCCATCATTGAGCATATAATGACAAGAGTTTACAGGACAGGACATGGTTACATCTGAAGTTCCAGTGTTTTCTACAACAAAATATATTGTTAGAATGGTTCCGCTTGATGTTTTTTCAATCTTGTTATCTATATAGTAAAAAATCACAGGGCCAACGTTGTAAGGAGTTGATTTTTCCATGTCAGCTTGTATTTTATTAGCAAGCTCAATCTCCTTTTGACAAGTTCTTTTTTCTGCTGCAGTTAAAAACTGATCACAGTTTGATAGATCAGGATTATCTGAAGAAGAGATTTTATCAGTAGCTATAAAGATTATTCCTGCTTTTATTAGATATTGAATTCCGTTAGCAAAGGTTTTGTCATCAATCTCCCCGTTTGACCACCATTTGGCATTGTTTCTTACCCAATCTGGGATCTTTGTGTCTTGGTTTATCTGACTTCGTTCAGTTATGGGAATTTTTATTATTTCGGATTTTATTAGATATTGAATTCCGTTAGCAAAGGTTTTGTCATCAATCTCTCCGTTTGACCACCATTTAGCATTGTTTCTTATCCAATCTGGAATTTTTATTTCCTCAGCATATGTTAGTTGTAATATACCAAGTAAGATTAGGCTTGAAAGAACAAATCTTGTTTTGGTCCTCATTATCATATAAGATAATCAAACTTTCAAATTAACATGATCGTAATTACGGTTGTTGTGGATTAATAATACAGCAAGACTATTCTTAAATTAAGGTCGCGCTCTCCCAAGAGTATTGCTTACAGAATCACTCTATGTTGATTGGAATAATTCCTTTGAGATTCTAAACAAGGCATATGACGCAGGGTTATTTGTTTTAATTATAGGTCCAAAAGGCACTGGAAAGACAACTCTTGTTCGCGAGTTTGCTGCCAAAAAAGGCATTAAGCTTGAATCGATAAACTTTAGCTTGAGAACCCGTGAAAGCCATCTGGTAGGGTCTAAAAGTTTGGAAAACGGTTCTATAGGTTTTGATGAAGGGATTTTGGTAAAATCAATGAAGGAAGGAAATATGCTTTATCTCGATGAGATAAATGCAGCAGAGGCAGATGTGTTGCTCAGACTAGATGAGGCATTAGATGATAGAAGACAAATTATCTTAAAGGAGTCAGGAGGAGAATTGATTCAAGCAAGCAAGGAATGGTTTGTCATCGGAACTATAAATCCCCTAACACATGTTGGAACAAAAGAGCTTCCTCCACAGATCTTAAGTAGATTCCCCATCAGAATAAGATTAGAATATCCACCAGAAGAAATTGAACTTCAAATAGTGAAAAAATACATAGTTGGTGCTCATGAAAAAGAGATCTTGCAGGGAATCAAACTCGCAAATTTATTGCGACAAGCTGCCTCTGTAGAAGAACTGTACTATTCTCCAAGTTTGCGAGAAACAATTGCATATGGCAGGCTCCTTGATGCTGATCTAAAACCAAGACAGGCGGCCGACATCGTATTTGCAAATGTCTATGCACAATGGGGAAATGTAGAGTATCAAAAGGTCAATGACATCATTACGTCAATGTTTGGTAACTAATGCAATCATTACATCTTAGAAACGACACTTTACTTGAAATCGCCACTTTTCTTGTTAGAAGATGGTCTGAAAAACAAAACATTTCGGTAGGATTTTCAGACAGAACCGATATTCAGACAAAAATAAAAGAAAACAAGGTAGTCCTGTTTCCGCTGGATCATTATTTTGGAACTGGTTTTCAAAAATACAGACAACTAAGGGTTACTCTTTGGTACGAAGCGATGAGGCTGAAGCACTGCACCAAGATACTAAGTAATGATCATGCTTTTGGTTTTTTATTAAATACCCTTGAGACACGACGTATTGAAACAATAGGTAGAAAACATTGGAAGGGGATGAACGATGAAATAATATTCAGTTATGGTTTTGCATGGCTGTACAGGCCTCTGCTAAACTCTTTATTTGGCAAATCAAGAATTGTTGAAGGATTTTCACAGTATTTTTTGATGGGTGACATCAAAGGAGAACTTACACCAAGTCAATTTGATAAAATTGTTAAGGCGGCTGAGTTTGCAAAAGAAGTTGTCAGAGAATCAATAGAAAAAAATCACGCTACTGAATGGCTTGAGAAAAAGATTCCAGAGATTATAAAAATTTTAGAAATCGATTCACTTTTAACAATTCCCTTATCGGTTCCAAAGATCAGCTCAGGCATAGCAATTTCAGATGAAGATTTCGTCAAAACATTGGGAAAGATCGCAAAATTCCGTGAGAGTGATTTTGGTGAGCTTGATCCCAAGAAAATTTCTGAAGGAACCAATATTTTTGAAGAATTCAAAGTTTTGCTAGAGGAAAACCAGCTAAATGAAAACAGAGGTTTGAGCGCAGAAAACATAGGCATGAGTGTCCCAAGCGGAATAAATGTGGATGAATCAAAGATCTACGATGCAGAACTTGTAAGTAACCTCAAAACTAAATTCAAAGAATGGAAGACAGGATGGAAAGAACAACATGTTATCTCAGGTGATGAGTTTGATGAAGAAACATATTTGGATGGACATACTCCATTTTTTACAGACAAAAAGATTACAATCAAAACCAGGATTGTGATATTACTTGACCATTCTTCTAGCATAGCAAACGAACAGACGCAGTACAAAAAAGCTACTCTAGCATTGTGCGAGGTTCTTTCCTTTTTAAAAATAAAATTCTCGGTTTATGCATTTAATACAGAACAAAGACAAGTAACATGCTGGCTTGTCAAGTCAGAGAATGTAAAATGGAATAGGATTGCGGCAAAACGACTAGCCCAAATAAATGCAAACGGCGGAACTCCTCTTGCCGAAGTTTATTCCATAATGCTGCCAATGTTACGCTCAAAAAAACCAGATATCTTTCTTACTCTGTCAGATGGCGAACCCTCTGATCCTGATGCTGTTCGTTCAATGGTCCATACACTAAAGCTTTTGGGGATAAAGATGGTGGCCATTGGAGTTGGGCCCAGCCCAACTATATCAACAATAATTGCAAGCAATCTCAAACATTTGGGATATGAAAATACTTTGGCAGTAAGCAGATTAAATGACATCCCAAATAGAGTTTTGAATGTTCTAGGAAGAAATTAGAATGAAATGTCTGTCAGTATCACAACCTTATGCTGACCTTATAGTTAAAGGTAAGAAAACAATCGAGCTAAGAACGTGGAATACAAAATATCGTGGCGAATTTCTTGTTCATGCACCTGATAAAATAAGAACCGAAGCTTGCAAGAAACTAGGAATTGATAAGAAAAGCCTTAGAACTGGATTAATAATTGGCAAAGTCGAGATATGTGATGTCAAGATATACAATTCAGTGTCAGAGTTAAGATCTGATTACAAGAAGCATTTTGCTTCGGAAGAATTTTTGCATCACAGGTATGGGTTTTTACTTAAGAATCCTCATGAGCTAAAACTACCAATTCCTTACAAAGGAAGTCTTGGGTTTTTCAATGTAAATCTAAATACAAAAGCGAAAGAAAACGATATCAAATCAGAGTTATTTGACGAAGAATGGAGATACCAGTTCGTAGGCAGACATTAGATATCAAAACAAACTAGTTATCAATTAAGGATAAAAAATCGTTATTACATAGAATTAAATTCTTATGCTTGGATTTTCTTTCTTTAGTTTTTCCCAGTCAGCTAGAAAGTTTTTAAGGCCGATATCTGTCAATGGGTGTTTTAGCATCTTTCCCAATATATCAGGCGGAACAGTCACGACATCAGCACCAATCTTTCCAGCATCAACTACGTGTAATGGGTGCCTAATGCTTGCAACCAAGATCTGAGTTCCATATTGATAGTTTTTAAAAATTTCACGAATCTCTTTTATCAAACCCATTCCGTCTTGGCCTACATCATCTAATCTACCAATGAATGGACTGACATATTTTGCTCCAGATTTTGCAGCAAGAATTGCCTGGGTTGGTGAAAAACATAGTGTAACGTTCACTGGAATTCCTTCATCAGTTAGTCTTCGACATGCTTTTAGTCCTTCTGGAGTAAGTGGGCATTTAATGACAACATTTTTTCCATATTTTCTTAGTCGACGACCCTCCTCCACCATTTGTTCAGTCTCTGTTGCAATGACTTCAAGACTAACATCACCTTTTACAATTCTAACAATTTCTTCCATAGTTTTTTGTGGGTCACCACCTTCCTTTGCTAAAAGTGATGGGTTTGTTGTTATGCCATCAACTAGACCCATGTCATTGTACATCTTGATTGATGCAATATTGGCAGTATCAAGGAATATTTTCATCTGGATTTGCTCCTAATGTCTTTTACTGAATTAGCTATATTAATTGATGTCATACCATGTTTTGCAAACAATAGTGGAATTTCATTGTCACGCGCAGACTCACCAAATTTGTCCTGAACTCCAATTCGTCTCATCGATACAGGATATGTCTCAGTTACTACCTCAGCTACAGCAGAACCAAAACCTGCCATGATGTTGTGTTCTTCACATGTTACTATACCTCCTGTCTCACGCGCTGCCTTTTCGATGAGAGTAGAATCTATTGGTTTAATCGAGAATAAATCCAAAACTCTACATGAGACGCCTTCCTGTTTGAGAACATCTGCTGCCTCAAGTGCCATCTGTACTGTTATTCCACACGCAGCAATAGTACAGTCAGAACCATCACGCAAAACAATTCCTTTTCCAATTTCAAAGTCTTGAGCATTAGAATGCACAATAGGAGTTTTTGATCTAGCCATTCGCATGTAAAATGGTCCATATGTTTGTGACATTATCCAAACAAGTTTAGAAACTGTAACAGTGTCAGCTGGAATCATTACTTTGACATTTGGAATTACTCGCATGATAGCAATGTCTTCTATTTGTTGATGCGAACCTCCATCTGCACCGACACTTAATCCTCCATGTGAAACCACCATCTTCACATTTAGTCCCTTTTTATCATCGCGTGATGGATACGCTATTGCATTTCTAATTTGGTCAACACATCTTCCAGGTAAAAAAATTGCATATGTACTTGCAAATGGAATCTTTCCTTCTACTGCAAGACCTGCAGCAACAGAAACCAAGTTTGCCTCTGCAATTCCTACATTGAAAAATCTATTTGGAAATTTTTTACCAAAAGGTTTTGTCTTTAATGAATCTGTGGTGTCGGCACCAACTACTACAACGTTTGGATTTTCTTCTCCTATTTTGATCAGGGTTTCCCCATACACTGTACGCATGTCTGTCATTTCAGTCATACAAAACCTGCCTCCTTTGCAATTTGTAATAGTTCGGTCTTTTTCTTTCCAACTTCATGCAGGTCTATCCATTTATTGACAAGATCTATACCGCCAAGATCATGTGCCTTCTGTATCAACAGTTTTCTTCGTGCTTGCTGGATCTTCTTTCTAAATTCAGTTATAGTTGCACGTACATCTTTTTGACCTATGATTGCACTACCTCCTACAAAGACTCTGGCTCCATCCAAAAAACAAGAGTCAATATTAGAAAGGTCCACGCCACCATCTGCCTCAATTAGTCCAGTGAATCGCTTTTCTGCAAGAATTCTTGAAATCCTCCGTCCCTTTTCATGAGTAGACTCGATGTATTTTTGGCCTGATTTACCAGGAACAACTGACATTATAATGAGCTGGTCCAAGTCAGGCACGAATTTTTCAGCCCAGTTTGGAAGTTCAGTATCAGGATTTATGGCTAGTCCTACACTCACTTCGTTTGAACGCAATATGTCATGAATTTCTCCAAAGCTTGATTCATCACAGACTTCGGCATGTACTGTAATGATGTCACTGCCTGCATCAACATAATTTCGAACATGTCTTACAGGTTCACTTATCATGAGATGTGCATCAAATGGAATTGGTGTTATTGATCTTAGTTCTTTGATTTTTGTATGGTCAAAGGTAGTATTTGGAACAAATTGTCCATCCATCACATCAAGATGAATAAAATCAGCTCGTCCATGAGCAGCTCGTTTTACTTCATTTTCCAAATTGGTCATGTCCCCTGCAATAATCGACGGTGCAATTAGAAATTGGCAGTCAAGCTCTAGATCAATTATTGGCGCGATTTTTGGATTCGGTGCGACTCCGTGCCACTTTGGGTTATCCTCCATATGTTCTACGTTTTTTCCCTTTATGGTACGTGACACGATGATTGTTGGGGTTCCTTTTGTCTGCTGAGCAGATCTTATTGCTTTAGTTATTTGTTCGACTCTATGGCCGTCAATTTCTAAAACATTCCAACCAAAGGATCTCCACTTGTCTCCTGTCTTCCACCTTGCTGCGTCTTTCCACATTTCTGAAATGTCATCACTTTCAAGTATTTCATCAAGAGGCATGACCTTTTCAGTATAATCATCTTGTTGGATGAAGTTTCTATCCAAAAAAACTGTGAGATTATCTAGTTTGTATTTTGATGCAGTCATGGCAGCCTCCCAAACTTGACCTTCGTCTGACTCACCGTCACCAATTATAGTATAGATTCGGTGTGATTTCCCATTAATTCTTGCTGCAAGAGCCATTCCTATAGAAAAAGATAGACCTATCCCCAGAGAGCCACCACAAAATTCAACCCCTGGACATTTGAAATCAGGATGTCCCTGCAATCGACTTTCAAATTTTCTTAGAGTTTCAATTTCTGTTTTGTCAAAATATCCAGCTACTGCAAGGTTTGAAAATAGTCCTGGGGATGCATGTCCCTTTGATAATACTAGTCTATCACGATCTTCCCATAAAGGATTCTTTGGGTCATATCGCAAAAATTTGAAAAATATACAACCCATTATTTCTGCCATAGAAAAAGAACCACCTGGATGACCAGATCCTGCCGTAGAGGTCCCCTTTATGACAAGTTTGCGAGCTTCTCGAATTTGTTTTAAAATGTGATAGTAATTCAGTCCCATGTCTTATCCAAATTCTGAGAATCTAGAACATCTAAAATTGAATCTATATCCACAATTTTTAGCGTATTTGGAGCAAATAAAAAGTTATTTCATTAAATTTCATCTAGATGGTTATTGTAGATCAGAGGCAATAACGCAAAAATATTATTTCCTATTATAAAAAATAATGACTTTTATCTACTCGAAATACTAGTATCCTCGGCTGTTTCTATCTGGCATTGAGTTATTTGGGTTTCTAAATCCATGTTTTTCCATCATATGGTTCAAAAACCGTATATCGTCAACAAACTTTTCACCGCAGACTGCGCAACTTGCCATGCTGTATATCTGCAATCGCCATCTTTTTACGTTTTCATGCCATATAGATACATATGCAGAAAAGTGCACGTATTCCTAAACTTTCATTTTCAATCACGCCAAACGAACAAGGTTACCTTATAGCATGTAACGAGATCCCATATCTTTTCACTGATTCCAAGAAAATCGAAGAAATCGACGAGCAGATAACCAAACTTGTAGGGGAATACATAGAGTATTTTCCATACGATGCAAAAAGACGTGGTATTGACTTTACAATTCCCACAGAGGCTACCTGGAAAGCTGTCCCAAACAGTGTTGCAATAGAATAAAGTGCCAGCACTACTGCTTCCCAAGGGCTCTCGCACCTTAGTAACACAGCAGCGATGTTGGGTTTGACTTCCGGGTTCGGAATGGGACCGGGTCGGACCCCAACACTATGGCCGGCTTGAATATTACTTCCATAATCTTCTGTATTAATCTTACTTGAATAAGAGGTATAAATTAACGAAAGAATTGGTTAGTTTATGACTCATCGGGTTGCTGTATTAGACAAAGAATTATGTCAACCAAAAAAATGCGGTCTTGAATGTATCAAGTATTGTCCTGTAAACAAGTCAGGAGCAGATTGCATTATACTAAATGAGGAAATTGGAAAAGCTCAGATTGATGAAAACATATGCAATGGCTGCGGCATTTGTGTAAAGGTGTGTCCCTTTGATGCCATCACGATAGTAAATCTAGCACAAGAACTGAAAACAGAAAAAATTCATCAGTATGGAATCAATTCCTTTAGGCTATACAGAATTCCTACACTAAAAAAAGGCCAGGTCATAGGACTTCTTGGAAGGAATGGGATGGGAAAAAGCACCATTGTCAATATTCTTTCTGGAAACCTGAAACCAAATCTAGGAAATTATGTATCACCGCCTGAATGGAATGATATCTTGAAAAATTTTCAAGGAACTGAACTAAAATCACATTTTGAAAAAATTGCAAATGGTCAGATCAAGGCATCAATAAAACCTCAACAAGTCTACAATTTAGCGAAAGTCTTTGATGGAACTACCAAAGAACTTTTAGAAAGATACGATGAACGCAATGTTTTGCCAGAACTTGTAAGAGAATTAGGTTTGCTAAATTCTATGGAAAACAAACTTAGCGAACTTAGTGGAGGAGAATTGCAGAGACTTGCTATTGCAGTTGCGGCATCAAAGGATTCTGATTTTTATTTTTTTGACGAGCCTTCTTCTTATAATGACGTATTTCAGAGAATAGGAGTAGCAAGAGTAATTCAAGGCCTTGCAAAATTAGGTAAAAGTGTAATGGTAGTAGAACATGATCTGACAGTACTTGATTATCTCAGTGATTTTGTTGATGTACTTTACGGCGAACCCGCTGCCTATGGCATTGTTGCAGATCTATTATCAGCCAAAGTTGGAATTAACGTGTTTTTGGATGGGTATCTACCAAATGAGAATGTAAGATTTAGAGACACTGCGTTCAGGTTTGACGCATCTACCTCATCGGATGAATTTGTTATGACAGAAAACATGATTACCTATCCGGCTTTACAAAAAAAGTATCCAAAATTTTTAGTTTCCATAGAAGCTGGAAGGGTGCGAAAAAATGAAGTGCTTGGTATAGTTGGAGCAAACGCTTTAGGAAAAACAACCTTGATGAAGATGATTGCAGGTGTTGAAAAACCAGATTCTGGTCCACTGGAAGCTAGAATCAAGATATCTTACAAGCCACAATACTTGACTAATGATTATGATGTTGAAGTGATTTCACTTTTGGAAAAAGCAAATGAAGGCGGGTTAGAAGGAACCATCGAAGAAGAGCAAGTAGTCGATCCATTAAAGATAAAAAAGATTTACAACAAATCTGTCAAGAATTTATCAGGTGGCGAATTACAAAAGGTGGCAATAGTTGCATGCCTTTTGCAAAAAGTGGATCTATATGCTCTTGATGAGCCATCAGCCTTTTTAGACGTTGAAGACAGAATTGCAATAGCTAAACTTATTCAGAGATTTGTTCGCTCTTACGGAAAATCAGCAATCATCATAGATCATGATATTCAACTCATGGATCTGATTTCTGACTCATTGGTTATTTTTGAAGGGATTCCAGGAAAGGAGGGCCATGGCTCATCACCAGTATCAAAGGCAGAAGGAATGAATCGTTTCCTAAGATCACTAGACATCACATACAGACGTGATGAAACAAGCATGAGACCGAGGGTCAATAAAACTGAAAGCAGGTTAGATCGAGAACAAAAGCAGTCAGGGCATTTTTATTATAGAAATTGACGCGAATGTTAAAAGAGGCAGTTTCAGGCATACTCTCAGAAAAAGAAGTTTCTGAGTTGTATGGAGCGTTTGATCAGATTGGAAATATCATAGTTATTAGAATACCAGATTCTCTTATTTCTAAAAAGAAAATAATTGGAGAGACCCTCTTACAAAAAGTAAAAACTGCTAGATCTGTTTTTTACCAATCATCACCAGTGGAAGGTGATTTTAGAACAAGGAATCTAGAACTGGTTGCGGGAGAGGATAGTACAGAAACAGAATACAAAGAACATGGATGCAGATTCGTAGTAGATGTACAAAAGGCATTTTTTTCTCCCAGACTTTCCACAGAAAGAGAAAGGATTGCAAACATCATCAATGATGGAGAGATTGTTATCAATATGTTTGGTGGGGTTGGCATGTTTTCAATTATTGCCGCCAAGAAAAAAAAATGCATTGTTTACAACATTGACATTAATCCGCATGCCATAGAACTTTGCAAGAGAAGTATTAACATAAACAAATTGAAAGGACAGGTTGAGCCAATTATTGGAGATGCATCTAAGATAATTGAAGAACGATTAGTGAATAAAGGAGATAGAATTCTTATGCTTCTTCCTGAACGCTCTGATGAGTTTCTTGGTTCAGCGATAAAAGCAACAAAAAGTGGAGGAACAATTCATTATTATTCACATCAACATGCAGATAAAAGACAAAATGCTGTAGAGTTATCAAAACAACATTTTTTGCAAGTGATGCCGATAAAATCTGAACTCCTTGGTGGGAGAATGGTGAGACCAGTTGGACCTCATTATTATCAAACCGTTGTTGATGCAAAAATTTTATAGTTTTGCTAGAGCCACGAAGAATTTTAACATTCACGAAAATCTATTTTTTGTCATCAGATACTGTAGATGATGGAGAAGGTTTCGATGTTGCCATGTTGTATCCAATCCATGATATGACTCCTAGAATTCCCCCTACAGCCATTAGTACTGAGAGTTGTAGAACAATCGGACTCCATTCTGAAAGCATTAGAAGATAGGCATATACAACAAACCCTACAATACACAATACAAAAATAGTTATTCCTACGTTTCTTTGTCGAGTCACAGACCTAGAATCTTTTCGAGAGTAATTTAATGTAATCTAGTAGAAGAATTCTATTGCCATCAGATATGCATCTTCTCCATCGCGATAGTACGATTTTATTCTCTGCTTTATGATAAAACCAATTTTTTCATATAATCTGACTGCTTCATTATTACTACATCTAACTTCTAAATACAGCTCATCTGCTTTTTTTATCTTTGTTCCTGCTATTGCTTCTTCAACTAAAGCTCTTCCAATTCCTTTTTTCCGTTGTGACTCTAGCACGGCTACAGAAACAACATGGCCCTTTTTTACAAATCCTAGTTTCTTAAAATTAGAAAATCCATATTCTGTTTTGCACATTATATATCCAACGAGTTTACTATTAACTTCTGCAACGAGAAATGATTCCGGAAGTTCTGCAAGCAAACTTTCATAAAAATAGTCAGAGTAGTGTTCAGGTAATGTTTTCATATTAATTTCCATTACTGGAATCAAGTCACTAGGGTCGCATCTTCTAATAATACAATCTCCAATTTCTCTAAGAGCTACTTGCAATTTGGAATTATCTGCATCTATCAATTATTTAACTTTAAGCCAATAAAAGAATTAATTCATGAAATGGAAATCAATATTCATTGAGTGAACCCTCACAAGAAGAAGTAACATCTATTGTTTCATCTATATTTGAGATAAAGAGTATTAATCAAAATCTAGATGTGCTTCAATTTGAGATCGAGCAAGATGGGTTAAAACAAAGATTTGTAAAACTTGCACACAGATTAGAATCAAAAAACCTAGTTGGAAGACTAGAGAAGTTAGAGGGAAGAACGTTTCTTTTAGTTGGAAAGTTTTATCCACCCAAGTCTAGGCGTGCTTGGATACCGCGAATACTTTTTGCTGCGACGGTGGCCATGGTCATGATTGATGGTTATTACCGAACCGTTGATGCAAATTACATAGTAAGAATAGGAGAACCAATAGAAATTGCTCTACTCTACACTGTTTCTTTAATTGGAATATTAGGAATACATGAGTTAGGTCACATGATTGCTTCAAAGTGGCATAAACTGAAAACCAGTTGGCCTTACTTTATTCCTGGCATACCAGTGTTTGGTATCCCTACATTTGGCGCCCTTATCATGTCACGCAGTTTTACCATATAGGGACATATTGTTTGATATCGGAATTTCAGGACCGATCGCAGGACTAATTGTAGCAATTATTGTTTCAACATATGGTGCATATCTTTCTCCGATGATACCAGATGAACAAGCTCAACCACTTTTTTCTAAATCAGAACTTGTAGATATCCATCCAAGTATAATCATGAGCGGCACGCTTGTCATCACAGGGAAAGCTGTTGAGGGAATGGAGGTAATCATGTCACCTGTACTTTATGCTGCATGGCTTGGATTTCTGCTAACCTTCCTGAATCTTCTTCCGGCGTGGCAGCTTGATGGAGGACATATAGCTCGTGCAACTTTCGGAAGAAGATTGCACAAACTCACAACGTACATCAGTATTGCCATTCTTTTTATTCTTGGATATTGGTTCATGGCATTCTTTTTACTTTCCTTTAGTATGTCTAGAAACGAGATAAGACCGCTTGATGATATTTCACCACTTTCTAAAAAACGAAAAAAATTATTTGTTCTAGTAATTGGTCTTGCCATCATCTGCGCTCCTCTTCCATCTTCAATTCTACCTTAACAGAACATGTGCTCCATCGGAAACTACAGTAATTTTTTGACGCATACCTTGTGTCTTTAAGATATAGTCTATGGCATCCTTTATTCCATTAAATGCTAGCATTCCAAGTTTTTCCTTTGTATAAAACTCTGGAAGAATAGAAACTATTCCTATTTGAAACTTTTTTGCTGTTTCAGTTAAGAATAAAAGATCTTCCATTCCGTCAACATATTTTGATGGGTTTTTCAGTCGATCCAGAGTCATCCTTCCTTCCATATACTGTTGAATAGCTTCAGAGCCTACTCCTCTGCCACATTCAGCTAGAAGTATTGCAAGCCCTTCTTCTTTGATTGCATCATAACAATTCCAAAGTGAGTTAAGTGATCTTCCAAGTGTCTCGCTACCACTTTCTTTACCAGGACTGATTATCACCGTTCTATTTTTTCCTACCTCATTGATCGCTGTAGGTAAAAATGATTTTGATATTGAGGATGTAGCCGATGGATGTCCTATTTCGAGATTCATTATTCCCATAGAATTACCAGCTATTTCTATAGCGGAAATTTCAAATGTATCAGTAAATTTCTGGGCTATTGCCAAATTTGCTAAATCCTCTCCAGGTGCAGGAAGATTTCCTTTCCTCTTCTCGTACGCTGCAAGCATGTGTTCTTTCCCAAATTTTCTAATCAATTTTGTTGAAACTGTATTGAATCCAAATAGCCCATCAAATTCTATTTCTCCAACAAATATTAAATTAGAATTTGAGAGTTGACTGTCACTAAATTCTGTAATTGTCAAACTAGGATCTGAAAAAATATTTTTTATCAAAGACATACTAGGTTTTTCGACTAAAAGTCTAGGTTTTGAAATTGATTTTTGATTACACATATCAAATAAAAGTGAGATCATTTTTAGTACTGTTTTGGAATGATCAAGAATAACAAGCTCTGTTGGCTTCGAAAGATCAATTTGGTCTAATTTTGAAATAATTTCAGAATCTGTTATAACCACACCTTTGGAGTCAATTTTTTTGTCAAGATTTTCTGCTTTGATGTCTAATACAATATCTGTAGGTCCATAATTAAGCCAAATTTCTGGCATAAGTCTAGGGATAGGACAGTTAAAATAAATCTGATATAGTTAATTTTGCTGTGGAGTTTGTCAAAGAATTTGCAACATTTTTGTATCAAAATGGTGCGATAAAGTTTGGAGATTTCAAGCTTTCAAGCGGCAAGGAAAGTCCTTACTACGTAGATCTGCGGTTAGTGCCTAGCTTTCCACACCAGTTTAGGATGATGATAAAGATGCTCAAAAATTCAATCTCAGAAAAGATAGGATTTGAGAATTTCGACTGTATTGCTTCTGTTCCTACTTCTGGATTGGTCATAGCTTCTGCACTTTCCTATGAGATTGTAAAACCGCTCATATACATCAGACAAAAACCAAAGGACTATGGTACTGAGAATGTGATAGAAGGGAGATTAGAAAAAGGAATGAATGTATTACTTGTGGATGATGTTGCAACAACTGGTCTTTCTTTGATAAATGCTATAAAACCATTAAAAAAAATAGGTGCAGTAGTAACAGATGCATTTACAATCATCAACAGATTCGAGGGTGCGCGAGAAGAACTATCAACTGAGAATGTCAGATTATATGAAATTACGGACATTATGACGTTAGCAAATATACTACATAAAGAAAAATTAGTTGATGACCAGATCTTGGAGCGTGTTAAAAAACAAATAGGCATAATCTGAAGCGGAAAAATTGCTTACAGATTTAGCTTTCATAGATCATTAGTTCTTTTTCTTCAAGCAAAGTGTGCAAGTTGTGTACTGCTCTATATACTTCTGATTCTTTTTTGGCACCAGTACATACTAGTTTTCCAGATGCAAAAAGTAGGATCACTGTTTTTGGATCAAGCATTCTGTGTATCAAACCAGGAAATTGTTCCGGTTCGTACATACTTCGAGGTAGTGTCCTCGCAGCCTGTTCCAAGTGGATTTTACCACCAAGGCTTGCTGATGCCACTATGTTTTGTATTACAATGACAGCATCTTTTTTGATTTTTATGCCACCTTTTCGAAGTTTTTGCACCACGCTTCTTACCGCCTTGATAGCTTGCTCTTCGGATTTTGCTCCTGTACAAACCATCTTGCCAGAACTAAAAATCAACGTTGCAGTCTTGGGTGATTTGAGTCTGAAGACTAATCCTGGAAATTGATCTGGATGATACTCAACATCTGGAAACGTCTGTGTTATTACATTGAGATCAATTTTTTGATCAACGGACGCCGAAGCTACAACATTTTCTATACTAACTATAGGTTTTGTTTGAGGCATGTTTGCTTCCTTATATATGGGCTTTATATATACTCTGTAACATTCTAACACGGTTTTCTTCGAATCAAATTTATCAAATCAAGGATTCGTAAAAAACTGCAATAGGCAGCTCAGACAAATGCCTTTACATCATGATTCAGATATAACTCTGATTCTTCATTGCGGCCTAGTAAAAATCAGCAATTACTTGTTTTAAAACTAATGGCATGGAAATCCCGCTGCATGCCTCATATCATGAGT
>JBQTHX010000076.1:0-9283 GCA_052389415.1 Nitrosopumilaceae archaeon | reverse complement strand
AATTAGCTCTGTTGTTGGAACTTTGATGATGGTAGCTGTAGTAGCCGTTATCGGTTCTGTAATTTTATTTCAAGGATTAAATGGAATCAATGATTTCAACTTTTATCTTTCGTTTCTTACTGGATCAAAAGATATACACGAAAATGCCATAATCGAACACATACGATTTAATCCTACCACCAGCCAGCTTGATGTGTGGGTCAGGAATACTGGCACAGTCCAATTGGAGATTACAAAAATCACCGTGGTTAGAATGGATAACCAGGAACTGATTCTAGACACCAATCCTCAAGCTACCGTATCAATTAATGACAGCGAACTCATCACGCAAAATCCACTCAGTCCTCCATCTTGGAATACAGCCCCTTATGATACAGCAGAATACAAGATTTCGATAACTACACAATTAGGCAAATCATTTGAAACAACGGCTACGCCGTACAATACTTAGGGGATTTAATTGAACACAAAATTAAAAAAAAATCAAACAAGATGTGCCCAGCAAGAAAGCACAAATGTAATAGAAAAATACACATCGATTCTTATCCATAGGTACACCTGTTTCAAAACAGTTAACATGAAACGTAAAGGGATATCAGATATAATTGCAGTTTTATTGTTGTTAGGAATAACTGTAGCTGGTGCTGTTCTAGTAGCAGCATTCTTTCAGGGTAATAACGTATTTCGTGCGGATGCCAGTAATCCTGGGACTCAAAACTCAGGAATAAAAATAACCGGATACGATACTCGTGATGGAACTACTCTTTCAGGTATTGCCACTCTTGATAATTCACTTGATAGCCCCCCATCACTTTGTACTACTACTTGCGACATGTTGTTACTTCCAGCAACAGGTGGTACAGAGTTTATAGTCTTAACAGTCAGGAATGAAGGGATCAATAAAGCTCAGCTTCAAAGTGTAGTAATAAACGAGATTGAACACTCCTGGGATTCAACTACAGGAGGAAACGCGCTAGTAATACCTGGATCTTATCCTGCGGGTGGAAAATTCAGCATTGTTTCAACAATCACAGCTGATCAAAGTTCAACAAATGTGCTGGACCGAAACGGAGATGCTCGCCTTGTTGTTAAATTAAGTTCAGATATCGATACAGATTCTGATCCACTTATCGGAGATATAAAAATACCACAATCAATGAGGGTCAGATTAATAACAGACTTGATTGACCCTCAAGAGACTGTGATTTCTAGTGGAGGGGTAAGATGATGTTGAAATTTACATCAAGAAAAAGAAGAGGACTCGCCAGCATAGTTGGTACGCTGTTTTTCATAGTGATAATGGTAGCTGCGTTTACTGCTTTACTTGCAGCATTTTCTTATCAGAACCAGGCATTAGATTCACAAACAAAGACGACAGATTTACAAGTCTCCAAAGCACAGGAAAAATTCTACGTCACTGGTGATATAGATGGGGTTACTGATACGCTATTTGTTACAATTAAAAACCAAGGTGCTAATCCAGTAGAAATTGTAGCTCTCTGGGTAGTTGAAAAGGGGGACGACTTTGAAGCTTTAAAGTATGATCTGAATTCTTCGCCCGCACTGGATTTTGAAGATGTTGTAATACCAATTGGTACAACGCAAGACTTGACAAGAGATGTCATTCCTTTGGATCCTGCCATAGATTATTCAATAAAGGTTGTTTCAAAACTTGGCACAGTAGTAACTCTAGATGTTCCAGACACTACTATTCCACCCGGTCCGCCAGGAGTGCAAGGAACCTCATGTTGGGATCTTGATGAGGATGGAGTTGAGGACCTTGATGTTCCCGCAACACCCACTGATGAAGATACAGACGATGATGGAGATGTAGATGTTTTTGACTGTTTAGGTAACACACCAGGTCCAGCAGGACTGGCATGTTGGGATCTTGATGAGGATGGAGTTAAGGACCTTGATGTTCCAGCCACACCCACTGATGAAGATAGAGATGATGATGGATTTGTAGATGTTTTTGACTGTTTGGCATTAGATGGGGGTGGTTCAGGCGAGGAAGTCATAATCGAATTGGGTTTCATAAATAAACCAGAGCTCTTTATGGTCTTTCCTTCCCCATTTGGCGATGCAGGCAGTGCATCGAGCGTTGTTACTAATGTAGGGTTATGGGAAGCAGTCATTGCCAACCCCACAGATGCAGATATGTATGTAAGTAAAGTAGTCATAGTAGCTACCAGTCCAAAATCCTCAACTACCGACAAGATTTTCCAAGAATCAGGTAGTGCGTATTGCACACCAACAAAGATTTCTCCTAGCGGAGTTAACAGCGGATCCTTTTCTTGTACAAGTGAAAACCAGTTATTTTGGAGAAAAACCGCAGGAACACAAGGAATACTAATTCCAGAAAGATCAGCTGTTACATTTTCAGCAACTGTAAATGCCGGAACATACCAGTGTCCTGATTTGGAGGCATTCAATGTTGCAATGACAGTGTTTACTACAAAGGGTCAATTTGGAAAGACTGGATACATTTCCTCAGCTAGATGTAATGAAGGTCCGCATGCAAATCTTTACCTGACTGACACGACTGATACAAATCTTGCAATCTTAGATAGTCATATGTTCGGTGACAAAACTGTAACGACTGAAGTGCCAAATGATTATTATATTGCACTTGCCGACTTGAATGCATATTCTACTACCAATTACATCAATGCCAATACAAGAGTGACAATAAATGTACCGCCTGACTTTGAAGTAATTGATTTTGTAGGCCTTACGCAAACGGGATGGCAAAATCTTGCAATCGACACTATTAATGATGGTTCTACTGTTCTTACAGCCGATTTGGTAAATAATTTAGGTCAGGTATCATCCAGAGAAGCAAAAGTTCTTCATTTTCAAGCAAAACATCTATCTACGTCATTAAGTCCGCCAATTACTCTTGGAGGTGCAAAATTATATGTATTTATTATAACTGCTGATGGAGATAGCACCCCTGGACCTTTCCAAGTAGGACCATTAGCTGAAATAGTTGTTAAAGTCAATCCATGATTATTAACAAAGTTCGTAATATCATAGACTTTTAGAATCGAATATCAATATGATATTCCCTATTCAACATTTAGAAACTGAAATCACGAATATTTAGTGCTATTTTTGAAGTATACCTTATTAAACATCAACCCATATCTTCCATTTGAAAATAAATTACAACACCATCCACAATAACTTGCAATTTTTTACCTTAAATGATTATGAAATTCTACTAGTTGTTTCAGTGACTAAACCAGCACTCTTAACAGACAATCTCAAGACTCGAGCTTTTGGAATCATGTTTCTAATCTTTCGTACTGTTATTGTATTTTCAATCTCTGCATCTACTGCTCCTGATACAAACTCAAAAACAGAGTCAAATGCATCTTTAATAGTAACTACTACAGCAGAATCATGCGAGTCCTCTGTCATCAACACAAAGTGAATTCCGCCATATTTTCTTGCCACGCCGGTCATAAAATAAATCAGACCTTCAATCTCGTTTAGTGAAAAGTCGCGAATAAGTTGCGATAAATAAAGCACGGTACTTCGTCCATTCTTGGCCGTCTCTTCAAAATTTTTCATCAGCTCAGCCAACGAATCTCCAAGGTCTAGTTTTTTCTCACCAGAATTTATCTCCATGCCCTCTACAATTTTTTTCATGCTAGGAGGAATTATTCTTGTAAAAGCCCAAGAACCATCGCTTACAAAAGACTCTAGATTCATTCCATAAATGTTCATGTCGTCTATAATATCAGAACTAGAACGTCCTATAGTATAGTACATAATTTTTTTTCCTTCTCCTGCGGCATGATACAAGATTTGCTGAGCAAATAGGTCTGCATTACTACCAAGTGAGCTTGACAATAGATACAAGTTGCCAGAAGGCAATCCATGGCCGAGTCTTTCGTCAAAACCAATGATTCCTGTTTTTACCAGATCATACTTTGAGTGAATTCCTATGGTTTTTTGACGTAAATCCTCATCTGATACACCAAACTTTGAACTAATATCTCCTCATCTCTTTCTAGAAATCTCGAATTATTGCTAATATCTTGAGGTGTGTTATTTCAAAAAAATACTATATCTCTTCTTGTTCTTCTTCAGAGAGTTCCTTTGGTTTTCGGAGGAAATACAGTGCAACAATGGCAACACCAGCTACAGCTCCTCCCATAGCAACATAAAGTATCCAGTTTACTTCAAGTCCTGGAACAAAAAGAACTTCGAGGTCCATCGATTTTGTTTCAGTCGGATATCCTTCCTTTGTTGCTGTTACTGTAAATGAAGTAGACTCTCCTCGCAACGCCTTAAATACAAAGGTTCCAGCACCAGTTGAATCAGTTACAGTGTCTGAAGGAATCGCTGTAGAGTTTGTATCTGTGACAATCGATAACCTGACTCCCTCTAATGGAACATTTCGTTCGCTGTCCACAAAGACTTTCACGTTCACATCATTATTAGCTACTAATGGAGTGGCAATTGGTTCTATAGAGATCTTAAATTTAGGCAGATATGGCTCTACTGTGATTTCTGTAATGGAAGGCAAAAAGTTAGATCCTGTAGCCGAGATTTTTGCGACTCCTTTATCCCCAGCAATAACCGGAAATCCAACAAATGAACGTCCTTCTTGAATTATAACAGAGGAAGGCACTGTAACTGTTTTTGTATTATTAGATGTTAGAATAATTTTTGAATTGGTAGGAACCGGAGAGGGGTTTCCGTAAAAGTCAAGTATCTGGATAACCCCAATTGAGGTTTCACTGGTAATTCCTCCAATCTTGTTGAATACCATCATCACCTTGGCAGTAGATGATGATGAAACCAGTCTTAAATCAGAGGTTGTTTTTAGAAGCGATTCGGATTCAATTCCTACTGGAGTAGCACTAACACTTATTGTGGAGTTGGTTGGTGGCCATTTGTAGCCTCGCATCATTGCAAAGGTTTCTTGTGGTTTTATTTCTACAAAGTCATTTGTTGGTTCGATAATGTATTTGACTGGATTTTTTGAAGTAGTTGGCCTACCTGCAGCATCAAGCGAAACAAGGAAAAGGTCAAAATATCCTTCCGGATTAAATATTATTTTCCCATCACCAATAGGAGTGAAGATAGTGCTGCTGCTCGCAACTATTGGATTTACCACTTCAGTACTATTAGACCCAGTACCCATTCCGGCAAGCACAGCCGAAACAGTTGCTACTCCTGGTTTTTGACCGCTATGAATTTTAGATGTTCCATACGAGCTAGTTGTAGGAATTTCGCCAATACCGTCAGTAACAATGACCTGTGCGTTATTACTAACTAATCGTAGATTTGAAAACAGATTACTTGTAGAAAAGATGGTGTTTGTTTGAACAGGATAAAAGTCTCCTTCATCTAAATCATCAATTGGATGCTCATTTATAATGCAATCATCCAATAATTCTTGAATCGCATCTGATTTAGCTTGATCCTGAGATAGGGCAAGATTAGCAGTGTTTAATGCTTGCGATGCCGCGTCAATTTGAGCTTGGGATGAGCCAGGATTGTTTTGAATAGCGGCAAGATTTGCAGCTGCCTGTGCTACCAAGTCTTGGTCATGCTCTACAGCATTATCTGCAGCCTCTAGCTGTCTTTCAAGAAGTTCTCTAGCATCGTCATCATCCTTTTCAAGAGCCCCTGTTTGATAGACCATTATCGATGTAGCATTATTTGGGATCTTACCTAAAACATAAACCCTCACTATCTTGTCTTTTGCTTTTTTATTTTCTTCTCCAAGAGACTCAGTTACTGTTAAAAGATCCGTGGATATTCCCAAATCGTGCGCATTTGCACCTACGAGAATTCTTTCTGGTTGATACTGCAAACACTCATCACCGAGTGGAACGGCTTGTTTTCTTGGAAGAAAAGTAAAGTCATGACTTAAATGATAACCAAATTCGCCCTTTCGTATAATCGGAGTGGTTTCTATCTTATCATCAAAACTATCCTGCAATCTTGTAGAATTTGCAAAGACTTCCAATTTAATGTCATTTGCTGCTTTCGTTGGAAGTCCTTCAGAATCTACCAAACTTACAAAAAGATCAATTTGTGTTTCAGGATGGCCAATGATCTTAGGAAAGACATTAACTTTAATTCCTGCTGGTTCGGTTGATGAAATCTGTACACTGGAAGCTGAATTTAATTGCAGGTCGGGGGCAGAAGCTTTAATGAAAGCATTTCCAACTTTACCAAATGTCTTTAATGATGTTATTGCGTAATAAGTTCCTTCCTTGATTTTTACCATTTTTTCCTTTGGCTCAATTAGAGACTCCTCGTAATCTAAAGTAATGTCAGTATCTTTTGGCAGCTTTATCACTGTACCATTCGATATAAGATAGATTACCATGGGCATTTCCGTGTTAATGCGCATAGTCTTGCTTGGTAAATTAATCCTAAGTTCCGTATCCTCTGGAATTACAACATCAATATTACCTACCCTAATTTGCTGTGACGAAGTTTGCCCATTAAGGGATGCCATGATATCTGCCGTGCCATCATTTCCAGTGGTGATATCAAATTTTGTAAATTCTTGACCCGCTGGAATTATTACATTTGCTGGAACAGAGGCAACACTTGCATTACTTGATGAAAGTTGAACGTCGATATCCGTTGTTGCAGGAATGGGACTTCCCCCAGCTATGACTCGAACATAACCAATGGAAACTGAACCAGCTCTAGATTCTACAACAGAGGGTATAAGACTTAATTGAATCTGTAATCCGCTAGTCTGTGCTTCGATAATAGAAATTTGGGATATCGCAAGAAAAAATATAATTAATGTTACAAGTAATGTATGATGACTATCTGGTTCCAAATTTGGTACATAAAAACTTTCGAAAAATAGTTTAAAAGGGTTTGTAAGAAATTTTTAGCTACATCTAGGTTAAATCCTTACACTGTAAAACATGTTATCCGATCTAATAGGTCAATTGTAATGGTGTCTTTTTTTACTTGATTAAAATTATCCTCTTTTCAGATCGTTACATCTTACGATAAAATAAAATAAAAAATAAAAATTGGGTGTAGTTTACTCTTTTGAACCAGTAACTACGTTAAAGTTGTATACAGATCCACTTGAAGAGGTGATCTTTACAGGAATTGTTCTTCCTGCTGCGGCATTGTTGTCATTACCGCCTGCACCGTCCCCGTCAAAGGATACAACTAGAGTTCCCGTTTCTCCTGCAAGAATAGTTGCTGCACCTTGGAATGCTACACCAGCAGTTGTTGTTGCTGTATCTGGTACAGTAATCATACCCCATTCACCACCAGTAAGTACACCTGTTCCATCAAAGGTTAACAGTCTGCCATTAACTTCTAGTTTTGAAATCGTGTATGAATTCTCTCCGAGGTTTCTGATGAATAAGGCACCTTCTTCGTTATTTGCCATTCCTGCGGCACCTGCATCACCCATTCCGACTACTGGAGTGTTCTCGTGTTGTTCGATTCCTGTTGCAGCGGGGATTTCTCTCATATCATATCCTGACAAAGATATAGTATCAGCAGATGGTGATCTGGATATGCTACTGTCCCCAAAGAAACCTTGGGTAAACACATAGATCATCACACCGCCTATTACTGCTATTGCTATCAAAAGCAATGTAGCAATAATTGGAGCTACCGCCCTACGGGATCTGATTGTTTTTTGGATTGATTTATCCATTTGTACTTTCATATTGCGTTCTGAAAATAAGTTGGTGTCTGTCTTTTAAAATAAAGACACTCAACTTTCGTTTACTCTTTGAGTGGGAAGGTATGATTGAACCAAAATTTTGGCTATGAATAATTTTTTTATGTTTTGATCATTTAAAAATTTTTTTGGCCAAATCTGGAACGATTTTCTTTCCTTAAATATCTAAATATCCAACTGCAAAAGATCGCAAATCTACAAGGATAAAGAGATCATGGATCTAATTAAGATCTGCTAAAACCACCAAAAACGAATAAAAAGGTGATCTGTTATCTACTTATATGCAGACAAAATTTATTTTCGTTACTGGCGGTGTCATGTCGGGCCTTGGAAAAGGCGTTGTCACTTCATCTATTGCAAAATTACTCCAGTTATCAAACCAAAAAGTATCCTGCGTAAAAATTGATCCATATCTAAACTATGACGCAGGTACAATGAATCCAATAGCTCATGGCGAAGTTTTCGTTACAGAAGATGGAGGCGAGTGCGACATGGATATTGGAAACTATGAAAGATTCCTAAACCAAAATATTACAAAGACCCACAACATCACAACAGCTCAGATCTATTCCAGTGTTATTGAAGCTGAAAGAAGAGGAGAGTACTTGGGGGCTTGCGTCCAAATAATTCCACATGTTACCGACGCAATTAAGGAAAGAATCAGAAATATTGCAAATAAAGAAGATCTAGACATTCTCGTAGTAGAGTGCGGTGGAACAGTTGGCGACATTGAAAGTTTACCATTTTTGGAAGCGCTAAGACAGATAAGACTAGAGGATGGACAAGAAAATGTAATCTTTGTTCATGTCACTTTAGCACCATCACTTGATGTTGTTGGAGAACAAAAGACAAAACCAACACAGCACAGCGTACAAGAATTACGAAGAATTGGTATCCAACCTGATTTGATGGCAGTAAGATGTACCAATCCATTAGAAGATGCAGCAAAAAGAAAGATCTCTTTATTTTCAAACATCTCTACAAAGGACGTCTTCTCATGCCATGATGCACAGTCGATTCTCTCAGTTCCTCAGATGCTTTACGACCAGGGAATAGTAGATGTAATTTTCAAAAAATTTGCCAAGGTGGGACTGGTAAATGCATCTGCAAACTGGGACAAGTGGAATCAGATAGTAGACTCGTTTGCAAAGACAAAAGAGAGTGTGAGAATTGCACTGGTTGGAAAATATGTAACCCTGGCAGACAGCTATGTTTCAGTAAATCATGCACTAAAGCATGCAGGGGCAAAGACTGGAAAGAATGTGATCATAGACTGGATAGACTCGGAAAATATAAACGGAAACATCAACACTTTATCGTCATATCAGGGAATTCTAGTTCCAGGAGGATTTGGAGAACGAGGTTCTGAAGGAATTATAAAGACAGCAAATTATGCTAGAGAAAAAAATATTCCATATCTTGGAATCTGTTTTGGGTTTCAGCTGGCTGCTGTTGCATTTGGAAGACATGTTTGTAATTTATCTGACGCAAATTCTACAGAGATTGCACCAAACACACAAAATCCAGTAATTGATCTATTGCCAGAACAAAAGACAGTTTCAAATCTTGGCGGATCATTAAGAC
>JBQTHX010000075.1:0-4332 GCA_052389415.1 Nitrosopumilaceae archaeon | reverse complement strand
CAGCAAGCTTGTTGTCATCATGATCTGCACAAATTATTGTGGCCTTGGTAATTGCTTTAGCAATTTGAATGCTCATCAACCCCAGTCCACCAGCTCCTATTATTACAAGAAATTGTCCTGGGCTTGCATTTGTTTTTTTTACTGCCGTAAATGCTGTCAGTCCAGAACATGCAAGAGATGCTGCGCCTTCTAAATCGATTCCCGTTATTTTTATCAGATATTTGAAATGTGGTATCAGTACATATTCCGCATATCCTCCGTTTTGAAAAACGCCCAGTGATCGTGGTGTATCACAAAGATTCTCATTTCCTACATTGCATGCAGGGCATTCACCACAGCCTATCCATGGATATACCAGAATTTCATCGCCGACCTTGTAGTCTTTGACAGAATTTCCTATCTCAGTAATTGTTCCTACTACTTCATGACCGGGGGTTACAGGAAATTTGACACCTCTGTCTGTCGCTTTTAAAAAAGTTCCAGAGCCAGCATCATATCCTCCTTCCCAAAGATGCAAGTCACTATGACATACTCCTACAGCCTTGACCTTTACTACAACTTGGAACTCACTTGGTTTTGGAGTTTCTAAATCTCTTAGTTGAAGTTGCTCTTTTGGAGTAACAATCTGGGCCGCCTTCATCGAACTAGTATTTTTTGTCTAATAATATAAGTTGACTGTCAGGCGCAGAACAGAGATTTTTTGAACTTTTCCATGTCGATTTGATACTTGCATCGTTTGCAGTATAGCCAGCTGCATGGTTTTAAGATCTTCCATGCAGCTTCGTATCTATCATAACACAGACTTTCATTTCTGCAGTTTGGACATTCAATATGTATTTCAATCATGAAATGCATTTGCAATTTTTTGAATATAAGGTTCAAGTAGAACTGATAAATGATTCATTGTTGACTAGGTCCGGGAAAAAAATAGAGCGGTTAGATATTATAAAGAAAAAAATGTTTTATCGTAGTGAGTCAAGAAAATCCCAACGCTGGCATTTCCCAGCCTCCAATAAACGTACTTTTTAATCCACTTGATGTCTCAAAAAAAGATGTCTGGACAATCGATATTATCCAGATCTTGGAGTTGTTGATAAAAATTCTAAACCAGTCAGGAAAAAAAGATCTACGTGTTGCTGGAATTGCTGCCCTTTCTTCATCAATGATACACAGAATGAAGGTAGAAAGCATATTTGCACTGCAAAAAGCAGCAATGGAAAAAAGACCACTCAAACAGAGGTTGGATATCGATGTAGAAACGATAAACATGCCCTACAGACACGAGGCTACATATCCTGTTACATTAGATGAGCTTCTTAGCGTTCTTGAGAATCTGATAGGCACCATAGCAAACCCACGCTCTAGCAGAAGACAGATGCAATTTGAGCCAGTCGAGGTTCCCGACTTTGATGATTATTTCATAGGACTAGAAAGGATAATTGGTCAGTATGAGGATCTTATTGTCAACAAGATACGTTCAGGAATTACCTCGTTTAAAGCGATAGTATCAGAGCTAGAGTCACTTGATGTCGTCAGATGCTTTTTTGCCATACTGTTTCTTGCAAGAGATGAAAAGGTAGAGCTGGAGCAGCTGGAAAACGATATCACCATCTCTTTGGCAAAATAGAAGTTCACTATATGATCAAATACCGATAAAGGATTCTTTTAAGTACATTTTGACACAATTTTTTTCAAATGGGTAAGATAGAAGATGACGACGAGGCAAGCTCAAGGCTTGAAGCTGCGCTTTATTCAGCAGGAAGACCTCTTACTATCGAGGAGCTAATTAGGGCATCTGGGACAGAATCAAGAAGCAAGACCCTGGCCTTGATGACAAACCTCATCAAGAGAACCAAGTCAGCCTTTAAGGCAATTGAGGTGGCTACCCTTCCTGACGGTTCCTATGTTTTTCAGCTAAAACCAGAGTATAACACAATAATTAGAAAATATGCCTCAAAACCGCTTTTACCAAATGCCACACTAAAGACATTATCTTATATTGCTTACATGGAACCAATCTCTTCAAAACAGCTAGTCGAGATTCGAGGTTCAGGTGTGTATATCCATCTGCGACATTTGTATCAACTTGGTTATATCGAACACCAAAATGTCGGAAGAATGAAGATATATTCTACCACAGAAAAGTTTCAGAAATATTTTGGAGTGCAAGGAGGCAAAGACGTGCTCAAACAAAAACTCTTCACAAAGGTACGAAACATTCCACAGACAGTACCTTTGGAATCTCCTACACCTCCAAGTCCAACAGGATAAATTACACTTTGTAGATCATTAGAAATAAACTGATCATAGTATAAATTAGAGTCTTTTAGAGAACATGATATGAAAAAATCTGTCGAGAATCTAGCTACAAGTAAGATAACTGGTGGAAGAAGATATCCATTACGAACTCGAAGAAAATATGAAATAGACAGATATCCTGTAGAAACCCTGTCAGGTCCGCAAGAAACTATAACGCGCAAAGTTCGTGGCAAGGGTTCAAAGACTGCGCTCAAGACAGCTGACTATGTTAACATTGCTGTTCCAGGACAAAATGTAAAGAAGACAAAAATTCTTAAAGTTTTAAACAATCCATCAAACAACGACTATCAAAGACGCGGTGTCATTTCAAAAGGAGCAGTACTTGAAACACAAGAAGGAAAGTGTAGAGTGGTTTCAAGACCAGGACAGACTGGCATTGTTAATGCAATTTTAATAAGGTGATTACACCATGAAAGATTACGAACATGTCGTAGTCTGGCTTGATTATTTTAACAAGACATTACCAAAAAAGATGGGGAGAAGAGTTTCAAAAGAAAAATGTGTTTTTGATCCTTCACTAAAAGAATTATCCGATGCCGCAAAAGCTGCAGGTTTTGAGCTAAAAGAAGAAAACGACCAAGTAAGATTTCCAAGGAGACCATTTGTCAGATCAGGGTACATCATTTTGCCAAAAGGAGTATCCAAGTCCAAAGCAATTGCCAAGATTTCAGAAAAATTGGTAGCAAAAAGGTCAAAACAGTCAAAATAGATTTCTCTTTCTAGCTAGAGCTAAAGTAAAGTTGACAGAACTCTATTGATAATGGTATTTGATTTGAGAAAATAATTGCAGGGGGTCGGCGAAGTTTTGCATTTGGCCAGTAGTGGCAGGGTCATTATCAGGTTGACAACGCCAGTACGTGATGGTCAGCTACTAGTTGATGATGCTGGTAGAAAGATTGCAAAGGTCTCCGAAATGATAGGTCCCGTAGATGCTCCTTATGCATCTGCAACTCCGCTAACAAATAATATCCAAAAATATGTCGGAAAAAAAATTTTCATGGATAAAGAATCCCCTGCGATAAGACCAAAACGATTCAGGGGAAGAAATAGATGAACATAATAGAATACCAAACTCACTGTCCAGAGTGTCAGTCAGCATTGATTGATGACATTCATAATGGAGAAAAAATTTGTTCTGGCTGCGGTTTGGTTGCAATGGAACAAATGTCAGACTCTGGCCCAGAATCACGTTCTACAAATCCTGAAGAAAGGATGAAGAACTCTAGGGCAACTGGTCAGACAACTTATTCCCAGCACGATCTGGGGATTAGAACTGAGATAGCGATGGGCACAAAGGACTTTAGTGGAAAGACGATAAATGTCGAAGTAGCAAATCAGATGTACAATCTACGCAAGTGGCAGACTCGAATCAGAGTTGCTTCTCCAAGAGAAAGACGATTAGCAAACATTTTACAAAAGATAGGCGAGACTTGCCAAGCAATGTCACTGTCAAAAAATGTTTTGGAGAGCGCATCAATGATTTATAGAAATTTTGAAAGCCAATTTGAAGCAAAAGGAAAATCTGTTACATGCATGTCAGCAGCTACGATTTACATGGCCTGCAAGCAATGTGATATAGTAAGATCATTAGAAGAGATCTGCGCTGCGACAGGAAGTTCAAAAGAACTTGACATGAATGTAAAACTGACAGCAAAATATTATAGAATGCTTGTGATGGAGCTAGGCACATCAACTGCGCCAGTAGTCACTTTGGACAAGTACATCTCAAAGATTGCCAATCTGGCAAAACTTGAGGTACGTGTTGAGAGACTGGCCGCAGAGATTGCACAAAAGACTCAAGATCAAAGCATTTCCGACGGCAAGGCCCCAAACGGTCTGGCTGCAGCGTATCTATACATTGCCTCAATTCTTCTTGGGCAAAGCATGCTACAACGAGACGTTTCCAGCATTGCTGGAATCACTGAAGTAACAATTAGAAACAGATGCAAAGAGATCCTTTCTGTCTACAAGATCAAGGTTACACTGCGACCTACGTTAGTTAGAAACTAACCC
>JBQTHX010000074.1:0-1885 GCA_052389415.1 Nitrosopumilaceae archaeon | reverse complement strand
TTGGAAAAATTTGCTAAAGAAGCAATCAAGAAGTTCAAGTCGTTATGAATGTAGAGTGGCTTGTAACTGGAATCTTTTTGTTTGGAGGAATGATTGCAGCAGCAATAAGCTTGTATATTAAGAGAAGAAAAGAATGCCAAGAAATCTCTAATTCGTTTTCAGAAATTAAACCCGATGACACAAATCTTAAAGAAGAAAAATAGCCTGAAATTTAAAATCAAATAATGAAAATATACTAAATGTTGTAAATTCTTTTTTGCCTTCGGATCATATGAAAAAGATCTCCTGTCGTTTTAACTATGTTAACGAAAACAAGACATGCATATAGAACGGATTGTCTTAATCTCGCTTTCTCTTACAATTTTTCTTGGATCCACTCTTGCATTGGCCCAAGTCTCATATTCTCAGACTGATGATAACGTTAAAGATTTACTCTTAAAATCAGACCTTTCCTCGATTACAATCATTGGAACAAGCTCGCAAAAATTCAAACCAGATCAGCTTAGCCTTATTCTAAACGTGCAAACCCCTCCAAGTGTGATAAATTCGACTTTTTCATCACAGGAAGAGACAGTAAATAAGGTAGTAGACTCCGTTGCGGCTTTGCAATTAAACCAGACAAGTGTTAGAATAGGTCATACAAATCTCAATCCAATCTATTCAGGAACACAAAGCACTGCTCCATTGTTTAATGTGTACTCTACTGTTCAGGTACAAACAGACTCTGATAACCTTGCGTTACTTTCTTCAAATCTTATCAATGCAGGATTTAGAATAGACAACATTCAGGTATCACAAATCAAAGTCCCAATTAACGGTACAATCTCGGAAAAGAGTGTAGAGGTCTCGATTGTTCCTGGTTCGTCGACTCCCAATAATTTAGAATATTACGTTCCAAGTGAAATAACGGTTGATCTTGGTACAACAGTTGTGTGGACAAACAATGATACCGCGACCCACACAGTTACCAGTGGGCAACCATCAATTGGCCCAACCGGACTATTTGATTCCGCACTGTTTTCACCTGGAAATACTTTTGAACACCAATTCAATACAGTTGGGGTTCATGATTATTTCTGTATAGTTCATCCTTGGATGACAGGAACAGTAACAGTTCCAGAAAGCGATCTTGCAACTGAAACAAAATATCAAGTTAACATCAATGTAACAATAGAAACATCGCCTGCGTCATTGGCTGACACGATAAAATCCTATAAGGAAAAACAGGTTGCATTACAAAATACTCTAGAATCTAGCGGTATTTCTTCTAATTCTATTCAAAACAACTCGATAAGCTTCAACCCGATAACATATGGTTATGGAACAGGACAATATTACTTGTACAATACTTACACACAGATCATAGTAAACACTGATCTTGTAAACGTTGAGACAGTTCTAAAGACAGCAACAGATTCCGGAGCCCATGTAGAAAACATAGCCATGTCAGTTTCTGATTCTAAAATAGATGAGATTAGAAAAGATCTTACGCATCAGGCCTTGGAGGATGCAATGAAAAAGGCACAAGAAATTCTAGACTCTACTGGATTACAAATCACTGGAATCAAAACAATCGAGGTCAATCCAATTTATGTTAACCAGTACGCAAGTAACTCTATGTATGGAGGTATGAGCATTTGGCCTCCATACGATCCCTATGTAAGGATGGGTGACGAGACATTAGTTTCTGTAAAAGTTGAATTCGAGATAGGCAGGCCGTAACCTAATTTCTCAAAAGAGGAATCATCATGCTGTCTCTTACAGAGTCAGTCTTTAGTTTTACCTTTACTGAGACATTGTTCTTTACTATGTCTATCTTGATGTTCTCAAATATAGAGACATACTTGTTTACCTTCTTTCCATCAATTGTGGTGATGTAACCATC
>JBQTHX010000073.1:0-1569 GCA_052389415.1 Nitrosopumilaceae archaeon | reverse complement strand
GATGATACTGATAATTGTCCACTAGTCGATAACCCCGACCAAGCTGACACTGACGGAGATGGAATCGGTGACGCATGTGAAACAGACGACGATGATGATGGTACACCTGATGAGACCGATAATTGTCCTCTTGTAGTTAATGCAGATCAAGCTGACACTGACGGTGATGGAATAGGAGATGCATGTGAGACAATAGCACTTACCGCAACAGCATTAGATCAAACAATAATCAACCTCACTTGGACTGATGCCCCCACTTCAGAGTGCGGTGAATTGGTAGGATACAACATTTACAGAATGGGGCCAGAGGATCTAGACTTTGTTCTAATTACTCCGGACCTTGTAGTTGCGTTAGAATATTCAGATAGTGGACTTGAAGGAAATACAACTTATACATACAAAGTAGAAGCGATTTACAGCGGCGAAGACTGTCCGATTGTAGAGTCTAACGAAGCTTCAGCAACAACAGACCCATTCTTGAATAGAAAGGGTGGATTGTCATTTGACGTAACTCCGCCAACTACAAACCAGATAAGCTTCTCATCAACGCAAGGTGGAGCACCTACTCCAGGATTTGGTGGAAGACTGGCATCATACTCTAATGATATCCCAACCCAGATGATGGATACAGGTGTATCACAACGACTCCAAGTAAACATCTATGACAACAATGGAATAGGTGCTATCAAACGTGTAGTGATAAACATGTTCTTTGACTATCTACAGACTCAGAAAGCAGATACTTACTTTATGTATGTAGAAGAGAGTGGCCAACTTACAGTATCTGATCCAAACGGATTCTTTGGAGATGTCGAAGTTCACAGAACATTTACAGAAACAGAGATGGTACTAATCTTTGTATTTACGCCACAAAAACCAATGCCAATAACTGACTTGGTAATCAACGCTGAAGATGAATTTAGAAACAACCAAAACACCATAGTCTTTGCCGCATTTGAGATTCAAGGTGAACCGTTAACATCTGAAGATGCAAGCTCAGCAGCAGCGGAGGTTCCTTTCTACAAGAATCCAGACTGGAACCAATTCATGATAGACTCAGATGGAAACATGGTAACCTATGATGCATTTGGCAATCTTGAGACAAGCCAAATGAGGACTATTGCTCCTCCTGTACAATATGGTGATGTAGGAAAGTCAGAAAGACACGATGAAGGATTTTATGACAAATTAGCAGAAGAAAGAGCAAGAATCCAAGCTCTAGTTGATTCAATGAATCCACACAAGTTATTAGAATCAGAAGAGACAGCCAAAAATGTCAAGGTATTCAACTATCCAGATAACGTTGGTAAAGGAGATAGGACAAATATTAAATCAATGAATGATCTAAAACAAAAAGAAAATTCAAAGGCATTGAAGCTTGTAAAGAGAGTTTCATAAGATGATTAAATACAAAATAATTTTTGAAAAATCATTTTCAAGTAGTTTTCTCAATCTCTAAAAAAATTTTCTTAAAATTAGTTCCAATTTTGGGAAGAAAAATTTTGTTTTGGATAAAAAATACTACAACAAAATTAATTACGAATAATTTCCCAAAGATGGTAGAACAAC
>JBQTHX010000072.1:0-6884 GCA_052389415.1 Nitrosopumilaceae archaeon | reverse complement strand
CATTGGTATGCATTCCGGATCCTGAATCCATAGAAATTGGTTTTGGCATCATAGTCGCTACCTTGCCAAACTTTTGGGCAACATTTCTTACAACATACTTGTATGTTTGTGCACCATCAGCAGCATTGGTTAATTGATCATAACGAATATCAATTTCGCACTGACCAGCAGTTGCTACTTCATGATGATGATTATCACATAATATTCCAAAATGTTCATTCAGACATTCAACACAATCATTTCGAAACTCTGTAAGTGTGTCAGAAGGTGTACTAGGATAATATCCCTCTTGCAAGCCCATTGGATATCCAGTTCCTTCTTGACTCCAGGGGGCCTCCTTTGATTCTATAGAATATGATTGGCCTTTGTATGGAGTTAGAACGTCCCAGTGAATCTTGTCAAAAACGAAAAATTCTACCTCTGGTCCCCAAAGGCTAAAATCAAATCCTTGCGTTTTGAGGTGTTTCTCGGCTTTTTGTGCTATTGAGCGAGGATCGCTCTCAAGTCTACCCTTGTCCCAACCCCAGTAAATATCACAAATCAACCTTGCAGTTTTAGCATTTGCCATCCATGGGATAGGAGCATAAGTATTCGGATCTGGTTTTAGTACCAGATCGGAATCAGCAACGTGAGCAAATCCGATAATTGAAGAACCATCAAGTTTTGGCAATCCATCTTGCATTTGTTGTGGTGTAAAAAGATTCGCAGAGATTGTTGTGTGATGAAATCTCCCAGTAAGCCCTGTAAACTGTAAATCGATAAACTTTACTTGTTCGTGTTTTATTTTTGCAAAAACCTCATCAGCTGAATAAGAAACTGGAGTGGGTTCTCCACCAATCACTTTATATGGCAATTTAACACCCTGATCATAACACGAGGAGTCTGCCATTTAAGGATTGTTGGGTTGTACAAATGTCTGAAATAAAAAAAATTGATGTAAACACTCTGTATAATATCTTACTGCGAGAAATCCAAAATGACTCTGTTCAAGAAATTGATCCAGGTCTTTACTACAGCATATCAGAAATGCTTGGAAAGTTAAAAAATCAGGGATACGATGGGATTGAATCAAAGATCAAAGATTCACTTGTAAAGATGATAACTGAAATGGTTTCACTCTTACTAAAAATAAGGATCGAAAAAGCTGTAAGATCAATAGAGATAGATTATGCTAATTTATTAGATGAAGAAAGATACATACTGGATTCTGATGATGAATTACGTCAGAAAAAAGAGACGGTTCTTTCTGCAACGCTCAATGGCAGACTAAAACTTTTAGAAACTGTATCAAGAAATCATAAATCGCGTTCTATTGTTGTAAGATTCCTTAAACCAATAGACCAGATTGTTGGTTCTGATCTAGAGAAATATGGTCCATTTGACACAGAAGACGTGGCTACTCTTCCTTTTGAGAATGCTACCGCTCTCATCGGAAAGAAAATTGCAGTAAAAGTTAGCTGGGAAGACTAGAAATTACCTAAACTTCGCCAGACACTCATGTCTCATTTGGGAGTTGATGTTATTGATTATCTTCTACTTACGATATATCCTGTGATTGGTCTCTTTGTTTTAGAAGCTGTTTGTAGGGTATTCAAAATCAGATCTTGGGCGAAACTTGTAACCCAAGGAACTTTGTGCATAGGATTTGCCATAGCTTATGTTACATTGATTGTTTCACACTGGCTTACCTCCATCGTTCTTCTAGCATTAGCGGTAGCACTATTATATCAAGCAAGGATTGCAAAGATAAAACCAGGACAATCAGTTTACTAGATATACAAATACTTTTACAAAAACGATTAAAACACAAAATCTACATTTCAACATGAATTCAGTTAATTTACCAAAACATATTTACGCAATATATTATGATAAACAGCAGATTTTCATTGATCAAAGATAAAGTAGCAATAGTAACAGGTGCAAGTAGTGGTATAGGACATGCAACATCTTTGGCATTGGCAAAAGCAGGAGTTAAGGTGGCCATTGCTGCAAGAAGAACTGATCGACTACAACAATTAGAAAATGAAATCAAGAAAAATGCGGGTCAATGTTTGGTTATTACTTGCGATGTTACAAAACGTAAAGATTGTGAATCACTAGTTGATGCTGTAACAAAAAAATGGGGTCGTATAGATATTCTAATTAATAATGCCGGAATTATGCCTTTGAGTTTTTTAAAAAATCTAATAGTGGATGAGTGGGAGCAGATGATCGATGTAAACATAAAGGGAGTCATTTTTTGCACGGCGGCAGCAATCCCTCACATGATCAATCAAAATTCTGGCCATATAGTAAACCTCTCATCAGTAGCAGGAAGAATTGTATTTCCAGCTGGAAGTGTGTATTGTGCAACAAAATATGCTGTTAGGGCATTTAGCGAAGGAATACGACAAGAACTTAGTTCCAGACACAACATCAGAGTCACTACAATAGAGCCAGGTGTTGTAGCAACTGAGCTAACCAACACAATCACCGACAAATCGTTAGAATCATTTGTAAATTTTTCAAAGACAATGGAATCACTACAATCAGAGGATATTGCCAACGCAATACTTTTTGCAGTAGAATCTCCTTTACATATGAATGTAAATGAAATTTTGATAAGACCAACTAAACAAGAAAGGTAATCAAGTATTTTCATGAAGTCCACAAACATTTTGATCCTTGGCGGTGGTTTTGGAGGACTATCTGCAGCTAATGAGCTACGACGAAACCTTCCAACGGATGTTAAAATTACAATAATCGACAAAAAAGACTATTTTATGATGGGTCTGGTAAAACTTTGGATTTTAAATGGCACAAGAGAATTTGAATTTTCAAAAAAACCACTGGAACCTTTAAGAAAAAAAGGCATTGAATTTATCAATGAAGAAATAACAAAAATCGATCCAATAAAAAAGTCTGTAACAACAAAATCCATGGAATTATCATATGATTACTTGATAATTGCAATTGGTGTAGAATATGCACCTGAACAGATCAATGGTCTTTCTGAACACGGATTGATCCTATATGAAATTACAGAACTTGCAAAAATACGTGAAGCTATCAAGAAAATAAAATCTGGCAAAATAGCTATTGCTATCATGGGCATGCCTTACAAATGCCCCCCAGCACCATATGAGGCAGCTTGTCTCATTCATTCTATGTTAAGTGATTTTGGAACACGCAATTCTGTACAAATTGATTTTTACAGTCCTGCACCAATAACTTTGCCAGCAGCGGGACCTCAAGTAAGCGAAGAATTATTGCAATTAATACAATCAAAGAACATTAACTTTCATGGTCTACACAAAACAATCTCTGTTGAAAAAAACATTCTACATTTTGAAAATGCAAAAGCTAACTTTGACCTTCTAATAGCAATTCCACCACACAGGGTTCCTCGAGTTATTTCAGAATCTGGCTTTGCACAAAAGGGGAAATTCATATCAGTTGATCGATGCTGTAAAACGAATTATGAAAATGTTTACGCTATTGGTGATGTTAATGAAATAATGGTAACAGACAAACTCGCGGTCCCCAAGGCAGGAATTTTTGCAGAGGGCGAAGGAGTTACTGTTGCAAAAAACATTATCTCGAAAATAAATCAGGAACAAGAAAATGCAATCTTTGATGGGAAAGGTGGCTGCTTTGTTGAAATGGGCAAGAGAACTGCAGGATATCTCCAAGTAGATTTGTTTGCAACTCCCAATCCCATTACTTTGCTGAAACAGCCTAACGAACAGAACTTTAATGATAAAGAAAAATTTGAAAGAGAAAGATTAGCTAAATGGTTATGATCTTCGCTTTTCTCTTGACAGATGATCCAGGATTCCTTGAATTCCATTATCTAATTCATTACTTTTGCTAATATCCAGTTTTTCTGGAATTGATTCCTTGAATTCATTATCCTCAAGCTCAACTCTTCTTTTCTCAACACAATCAAGATGATCTTCATCAAAGGCTGAAATTTTTTTACAGATAGAACAGATCTTCAATACATTGGAATAACAAATTGCTTGATTTTAATCATTCTAGCATCGATCCTACGATTTAATAATTTCACTATTGACAGCAACTTGAGGGGCCGTAGTCTAGCTTGGTTATGATGCTAGCCTGGGGTGCTAGAGGTCGCCGGTTCAAGTCCGGCCGGCCCCATTACAATTTAAGAAAAGTTGGAGTTGGACATTCTGCAATTTTCTTCTTTAATTAATTTTTTAACGATATTTGTAATTAGTTTGGCTCGGGATGTATTGTTACAATCGCATTTTTGATCTGACTTCTTATCCTATGTTCAATCTCAGATATGATATCGTGAACCTTTTCTATTGATAGATTTCCTTCAAAGGAACAGTCTATATCGATCTTGAAAATATCTTGAAGCTGAAATGTAATTACTCTTCCAATTTTTTTAACTACCGAATATTCTTTGATTATTTTTGTAATTTGCTCTTCTATGGTAAGGTTCTCTACAGGCAGACTATCTGGTATTGAGACGTGAGGTTCTAAGTGTATTGTGATGTGATTTATGTTGGAGATGCTACTCTTGATCTGTTTTTCAATCTCATCGGAAACACCATGTGCTTCCTCAAGTGACATGTTTCTATCTACCATTGCATGTAAGCTAAGAAAAATTCCTTTCTTAGATGAAGACAGATTGACATTATGAATTCCCTTTACGCCTTTTACAGAAGATGCTATGCTATTTACTTTGGAACCAAGAGGAACATCTTTCCAAGTTGGCTCAAAATGAACAGTGACTTTGGCATTTGAAATTGAATTCATGATATTTTTTTCTACATTACTACTAATCTTGTGTGCTTCATCAAAACTTGAAGCCCCACTTAGAGATATTATAACATCAGCAAAAATTTCATGACCGGACCTTCGCATCTGAATTGATTCAGTATTCATTACCCCCTCCGTGTTGCTAACGATACTTTGAACTTTTTTTACCATGCTCTGCGGAATTGCGTCAGTAAGCTCAAGTGCAGTCCTGTGGATCAGCTTTAGGGACAAAATAGCAAGCAGTGATCCTAAAACTAGAGCTGCAATAATGTCTCCTTGCTTGAATCCAAAAGCGACAAGTACGATTCCAATTATTGCAACCATTGTCGAACCCATATCCATGAACGCGTGATAGAGGTCTGCTCTGAGTGTAGTGGAACCTTCAACTTTTTTGAGTGCCCTTCCAAGGATAGTGATTCTTACTCCGTCCGTACCAAGTGTGTAAACTGCTGCCCAAATGGCAAAAATTCCAGGTAAAATTTCGGGAGGATTTTGAAACCTATCAATAGATTCGTATATGAAAACACCTGCGATGAGAAGAATTACTATGCCCCCGATGAATCCACCCATGGTTTCTATCTTACCGTGGCCATAGGTGTGCTCTAGATCTGGAGGTTTTATCGCCCATCTGGCAGCAACAAGTAAGATTGCAGTAACAAAAGAATCCAAAACTGCATGAACACTATCTGTAATTAACGCAAGACTGTTAGAGTAAATTCCTCCAACTAGCTCAACTACAAATGCGGAGATGATTAGAGCAAGAGAAATTTTCAGAGCGCGAGTTTTTAGATTCTGCAAACTCATCTTTGCTGCAACCCCAACACCTTAAGAATATCTTCAAAATTTTTGCGTGACTGTTCTTTTTTATATCTTCTTAGAGAAGTAATCAATTTTCCTTTTTGTGGTCCTTTGATGATCTTTTTTACGAGTTTGGAAATTCCAGATCCTATGAATATGCTCTGTGTTGCTGATGTAACATTTGAGACTCTTCTATTAACGCTTGCACTTTCAAAGTCTATTATAGAAATTGACCTTCCAATGATTACGTGTTTGTGTATGTGACTAAGCTCACCATGATCAAGACGAATCTTGTCTAAATTATAGCAGTCTTCAAGCACTTTTTTTACCGTAGACCTAAGTTTAGCAGCACTTCCTTTACCTCTTAATTCTCCCATCCAATCAATTATCTTCCTTCCTTCAAGATATTCCATTATCATGAAATTTTTGCTATTGTCTATGAGTCTTGGTCCTACTCCCACTTCGTTTGCAAGTCTTAAAAGTCGTGCTTCGCTATCCATTTCAGCTCTGCTAGAATCAATTCGACGTATCTTTAGAGCAACATCCTTTGTTTTGTATTTTGATAAAACCACGACGCCAACGTAGCCCTTTCCTAACACATTAAGCGAGTTGAGCACGACTTCGCCTGTAAATGAGATGCTTTTGACGCCAAGTTTTCTAAGCTCTGCAATCCTGCTTGCAATTTCACGTCTTGTTGCCTTTGGATATCCAAGTATTGTTGAATATGGTTCCTCTACAAGTTTGCTAAGGGGAACCAAAGACAAGTCCATCTGTAGTGATAAGCTCTGATAGAGCCTTTTTAATGGATTTGCTTGTTGCTTGCCTCCCGCTTAATATCTTAAAGTTTGATTTAATGTCCTTGACTAGACCAGTTGATATGCCAGAAGCTAAAAGATTTTTTTTCAAAAGATACTGGAGAAACCTTCTTGCATCATTATTTTTATTTTCTTGCAAAGAAAAAATTCTACCAGTTTCATTGACCCACATTATTTGACTCTTCTTATAATTTTTTGAAATATAGTTATCAGATTCTTTTCTCATAAAGACATCTGGTCCTTTTCTTACTGTATTTTTTTCAATATTTGGTGAACGTAAAAGAAACAGCAAAGCTGCCTCTGATTTTTCATCTGTAACGCATGATTTCTTTAACACTTTAAAACCTGCAAGATCAAGTTGACCTGCAAGAGCAGTAGTTGCACGCTTTATCTGACCCCAAATTATGTCAGGGCTGCGTTTTTTGTAATTGAATTTAATAATTATGGTATTATCCAAGTTTTTCTTGTCTAATTTCCTTGGTTTTGGCTTGAAAAACG
>JBQTHX010000071.1:0-1831 GCA_052389415.1 Nitrosopumilaceae archaeon | reverse complement strand
GGTTTACAATTTTTCCGTCCTGAAGATCCTCATGACTGTTTATTGAGATACCGTATGGTAAGCTCCAACCATAGCATTGTCTCACAGCTGTTCTCATCTGGTCCATTACTGTAAGACCCTTCTCATGAGAGGCGCAAATATATCCAAAGGTCTTTCCAGCAAATTCTGACCAAAAATAATCAAGAAAGTTCTTCATGACTCCAGACATTGAACCGTGATAATCTGGTGTAGAAAGGATGAATGCGTCTGCCCATTTGACATCATCTTCTACTTTTTGAATCTCGGCACTAGATTGGCTTTCTTCTGGATCGTACAAAGGCAATCTGGTCTGCTTCAAATCAAGTAGTCTTACCTCTGCATCATGCTTTTTTGCAAAATCAAGTGATATCTTTAGCGTAGTCGTACTTGAAGAGCCATCACGCAAGCTAGAACCAACTCCTAGTACTTTGAATGTCATAATTTTTTTGTATTTTTAACAAATAATGAATGTTGTTGTTTTAAGATGTTGTTATAATGATTGCTGTGAAATTTCCAATTTGTAAAAAACTTTAGTTAAATTCTGATCGCTAAAATCGCTCATCAAATTTAAGTGTGTGGTGCAAATACTTAGTACCACTTATTTATGATTATTATTTTGGAATTTTAATGCCTGACGAATCATGCAGGATGTGTGGTGGCGAACTAATCTCACACTCTTTATGTTCAGGATGCAGGGAAGTAATACAACAAATCTGTAAAATGTGCGGTTCAAGAACATTTGACCGAATACATGACAGATGTCTCCCCATAGAACCTATTGCGACACAAAATGGCATGAGGACAGAGATTGTAATGCTTCCGAATGTTGCCATAAGAATAAAAAAATCACATACTTTGCGTAATGCGCTATTAGCTATTGGAATAATATGTTCTTTTGTTCTAGGAGTTGCTGTTGCAGCTCAGTTGGACACTCTCATTATACCACAAAGCGAAGCAGAGTCAGCCAAGCCTATCGTAAATTTAAAAGAGCCTTTGAATGGTACACAGAGACTGGCTCGTGCCACCCATGAAAATTGTCTTGCAGGGGGAGAAGAAGAATCGGTAACTTTGAAGTGTCCTACGAAAGAGGGCAAGGTGTACACTGCAGTAGTAATAATGCCATCTGATCTTGCAGACAAATTCTCAAAAGAGTCCTTTTCAATACGTGGCGTTACAGTAACAGAGAATGTGGATGGCTCGTTATTCTTGAAATATCATAACGAGATTTATCTTACTAGGTTTATTGGACAATGATCTGTTTTCTTACTTTTTCCCAATTTTGGAATTTAATTCTGGCAGTATCCATTGTAACTTCTATCATCAGATCCACAGATGTCTCATGTAAGTTCGAATTCGAACTCACCTTATGATATATCCACTTACTTTAAGACTAGATTACACTTGAGAACCAAAATATTTGCAGTTATCCTAATAGTTTTACTTGTAACGCCAATGACTATTGCAAACAATTCTGCTTTTGGTAAACCAAACTCCAATGGAAACTCGGGTGGGAATTCTGGAGGAAATTACGGTGGAAATGGAAATTCTAACGACTCTGGTTCGTCAAAATCGAAATCCGAGCTGCCAGATACTGCAAGCGACAAAGCTAAGGAAAACAAAGGAAAATCCAATGAAAATCAAGAACCAGATGTCTCACCAGAGACATCAAGTCATGTAGACCCTGGTGAACCCTCTGTTGAACCAACTTTACCTATTTCTGAAACAGGAGAATCATGTATTATTGATCATTCCAATTCATCAAAGGACGAGCTAGCAAGATTGGCAAGAGAGTCTAGTGTAAATCTATTGCAAC
>JBQTHX010000070.1:0-2073 GCA_052389415.1 Nitrosopumilaceae archaeon | reverse complement strand
ATGGGAATGATAAAAGATCTTGAAATTAATGGAAATGATCTCAAGTTTACACTAGAACTTACTACACCTGCATGTCCTTTCAATGATCAAATAGAACAAGATGTAAGAAAAGCAGTTAGTACAATATCTGGTCTTGGCAAGTTTGATATGAAAATAACTGCCAAAGTTATGGAAGGCCGCGCGCTATCAATGGACGAGATGATGCCAACTGTCAAAAATATTATAGGAGTAGCAAGTGGCAAAGGAGGAGTAGGAAAGACAACTGTTTCAGTCAACCTAGCTCTTGCCTTGGCAAAGACTGGCGCCAAAGTTGGTCTGCTTGATGCAGACATCTATGGTCCCAGTGTTCCTCTGATGCTTGGAATGGGCAAGGCGACAATGGAGGTAGAGAACAACAAGCTGCAACCTGCACAATCAAATGGACTAAAGGTTGTCTCCTTTGGATTTTTTGCAGAGCAAGAACACCAAGCTGCAATTTATAGAGGCCCAATAATTTCTGGAATCGTAAAACAATTCCTTGTTGATACCAATTGGTCTGATCTTGATTATCTTATAGTAGACTTGCCCCCTGGAACTGGAGACATTCCTCTAACACTAGCTCAGACTATACCTATTACTGGCATATTGGTGGTTACAACACCGCAAGAAGTTGCAAGCAACGTGGCGGTAAAGGCATTTGGAATGTTTCAAAAACTAAATGTTCCCATCCTTGGAGTTATTGAGAACATGAGCTACTTCAAGTGCCCTGACTGTAGCACGATGCATCATATCTTTGGAGAGGGAGGAGCAAAAAAGATCTGTGAAAAGTTTAGCTTGTCATTTTTGGGAGAGATTCCTCTGAATCCCGGAATCATGCTAGGCTCTGACACTGGGAGACCCGTACTTGTAACTGACCCCAACTCTACCCACGCCGAAGCCTTTATGGCAGCAGCAAAAAACGTAGCTGCACGATGTAGTGTACTGGCATCTCAGCTAAAAGAAGAGATGAGCGCCGAAGTAGCTACCTAAATAGTTTTAATCAAAGATATATCGTGCATCTTCCAGAAAACCTTCGTGATAGTTTAAAAAAACCACTCGGAGTTTTGATTAAAGATTCTGATACAACAAAAGAAAATATTTTAAAAAACATTCCTTCCGGCTCATTTGTAATTACTGTTGGCGACGCAACTACAGAAAAGTTGGTAGAATATGGAATCGTACCGTCATTGCAAATAGTAGACGGCATGGAGAAAAGATTCAAAAGAAATGTCCCATGGTCTTTTGTCAAAACAGAGTTTTCCTGTAACAATCCAGCTGCACAAATAACTCAAGAAAGTATCAATGTGATAAAAAAAGCACTCAATGAACCTCCAGCAAGAATTACTGTAATAGGAGAAGAGGATCTTTTGGTTCTTCCTGTTTGCGTGTTTGCTCCAGATAACTCTGTTGTTTTGTATGGTCAGCCAAACGAAGGGCTAGTCATTGTGAGAATAAATTTGGAGACAAGAAATCAAGCGCAATCATTAATGAATTCTATGATTTAGAAGCACAAGATACGATAATTTTCTAGTTTTAGATTTCAAACAAAAATCAGATCTTAATTATGACTTGTTTTTCCTAGAATTTTCATTGCTCTGTGTGATTCCAATTCTTTCATAAGGTTAAGAAGTTCTTTATTTTCTCTATCTAATTTACCAACATTACTTGGATAATAAAACTTGATTTCTTTTTTGGGATCGTCAGGTAAAACAAACTTTTCACCAATTATTTTTTGCATAACAATTTGTCCATTAGATTCTTCATCTACCAATGAATCATAAAATCCATCATCATGTCTCTCATCTTTCCCAACATCATCAGGGTATTCTATCGGATCATAGTAAGGATGCACTTTTCTTTCCTCCAGTACACCAAACGAATTGTAGTACATTAGGTTACCATCAGAATCAGCATTTGGAATTTCATAGTAAGGCATCTTGTAATATGGCACCACAATATCTGCCGAGTCTGGCACAATCAGATTATTTGTGTCAGGTATCATTGGTTCACCTTCTATCTTGATAGCATCAAATACCTTGATGTCACCAGAGTTTA
>JBQTHX010000069.1:0-3018 GCA_052389415.1 Nitrosopumilaceae archaeon | reverse complement strand
TGGTACTAAATGAAAGAAGAATAATTGAGGATCTTCGTTATTCACTTTACGAGTCAATGGAAACACTTGAAAATTACAAACGGATAAACGCGCAATATCCAAGTCAAGTCTCAGCGGCAGACATTGAACGCATAAAACTACGAATAAAAAAAATTCATCAAGAGATAAAAAGCCGAGAGATAAATGTTCAGGTTAATGATTCCAGAACAAAGCTAAATGAATGAAATGTTAGTCCTATGATTCTACGTTGGACTTAAATGGAGCATCAATCAAGCAGACAATAAATCGGTGAGAAAATGTCAGACGATGAATTTAACAAACCAAATGTTGAGGAAATATCGAAACCCACTGAACAAATTGAACCAGTAAAAAGTCCAGCGTCAGAACAAATGACTATGAAAAAATCCACTTTTAAAATGCTTATCATTGGAATAACGGCATCACTAATTGTGGTTGCATTTTTTTCTGGTTACACTCTTGGTAGTCAAACTGTAGCACCTGTTGTAATACAAGAAAATCCAACTCCAACAGTACCTCAACCGACTCAGATTCCTCCACAAGAGGAACAAAGAATTTTTGTTTCACTATCAGATGATCCCGTTATAGGCGATCCAAACGCACCAGTGACGATTGTAGAGTTTTCTGATTTTCAATGTCCATTCTGTGCAAGGTTCTTTGATCAAACTCTACCACAAATTCAGCAAGATTACATCGATACAGGCAAAGTAAGACTGGTCTTTAGAGATTTCCCGATTGAAAGCATACATGCAAATGCAAAGGCAGCATCAATTGCTGCGGAATGCGCAGATGATCAAAAGATGTTTTGGGAGTACCATGACAAGCTGTTTGAGGGTCAGACTCAATGGGCACCCCTAAGCGCAGAAGATGCCTCAAATACATTCAAACAATATGCGTCTGAGCTGAAAATTGCTACCGATGATTTTAACACTTGTCTTGATTCGGCAAAATACTCTAGCGAGATAAACCAGGACTTTCAGAACGGCGCAAACTATGGCGTGACTGGAACTCCGGCATTTTTCATAGGTAATGACAAGGATGGATATGTTACTTTGATAGGGGCAAAACCGTATTCTTCATTCCAACAAGTCATTGATAAAGAACTGTCTTAGACTCTAGCCAACTGAATTTCTGATTGCGACTAGTAACCTGAAGGTGGAGGTTTTGTAACCTTTGGAGGGGGATTGATCTTCATTATTCCTTTACTAATCAGATATTGTATTCCTGAAACAAAATCTCCATCTGATATCTTGCCATCTGCCCACCAACCTGCGTTGTTTTTTATCCATTGTGGAATTTTTTGATCTGATTGTTCATCAGAGCTTTGTGTAGGAGGAATCTTCACTATTCCTTTTTGTATCAGATATTGAATGCCTTGCACAAAATCTTTGTCTTGTACAGCACCTTCTGACCACCACTTTGCATTTTTCTTTATCCAGTTTGGAAGCGAGGTCTCGGAAGAATCTTGAGCAGTTGCAAGCTGAGTCGCATCAATTAGAATTACGGTAATTAATAATATCGCTAAAGTGAAAAGTAGGTTTTTCACATTACACTTTAGTCATTCCATTACTTAAAAGATAGGAAGAATTCATCCCGATTGGTTTCCATCTTGACAAAATTTATTGGAAAGATAAATTAACGGTTTCTCCTGTTGAGAGAAATAATCATGATATTTCTTTCATGCTACTTTAAAATCTAGGAAAGATTAATGAGAAACCAATAATTGTATAAATCATGACAAAAATTATAATCAAAGCTATTGAAAATGGACTTTGTCTAATAGACATGGATGGAAAGACTGCAGTCGCACTATGTAGATGTGGCTCATCAAACAACAAACCTCTTTGTGATGGAATCCACTCAAAGATAGGATTCAAAGCAAAGGCAGCAGAAATTGAGATTTAGACAGTTTTTATAATAATAAATGAAAAATTAATTACCTGAAGTCTCCAGATTGTCATAAATTCAAGTTTAAGATAACATGATATTTGTTAGACTGGATTGCAACGACGGTAAACTTTATCCTTTTACATATCCAATGATATGATACGGATTACAAATCACTTCACCAAAATATCATGAGAATCGATACTAAAGTTAGATTTGCTACGATATTTGACATAAACGGACAAATCTTGTATAGTGCTCATCGAGAAGGTGTTGAAAACCTTCTCTCTCCAGAAGAAAATCAAAAAGCGCTTGCTCAGGCAATATCTGCATGGAAATCAAGAAATGAATACGCAAACAAGATTGGTAAGGGAAAATACGTTCTAGCAGTCTATGAAAGAATAAAACGAATTACTATGCCATTAGATGATGAATATTTTCTGTATATCACGACCGAAGCAGATGCTGATCATGGGAAAATAATAGAAAAGGCGTTAAAACTAAAGCAGGATGAATTACACGCCCCTGAAGGAATGCCATGAATTTATTTATAATGAAACTTATTTTTTGAAACCATTGGTTAATTCTAAAATCTTGAAGGGGATCTTGTTTAGATCAACATGTCGTTCAGTAGTCACGAAAAGCACATTTGGATCCATTGGGAAGCTCATGAGAATTATCTTTCCTCTATAAGAAAGTGAAAATTCTACTGGGCCAAATTCTTCGTCAAACTCATGACGCATTCTAACTCGAAGAGATAGTTCCATGAACAGCATCTCGTCTTTTTTAGAATCTTCCAAAGCTGTTAGGCCTTTTTTCATTCCACCTGCAACAAGTTTTCCTTTGTTGTTTATGGCTCTGACAGACCTGATTTTATCATCTAACTCGAAAACCTTGTTGCATAGCGTATCAAAATCCAAATTATTCGGATTTTCTGACATTGTATTGATGAATACCGTCCTAGCAAATTAACTTGTAGATCTTTATTCAAAAGGCTTATCATCTGAGAATTACATGTTAAAACCATGTCAAAGAAAAAACCAGAAGGCTGGGAAACGCTTTGGGAAGAGTATCTTGAGGCGCTAAACAAATGGAAACATGTCTATGAAATGT
>JBQTHX010000068.1:0-28497 GCA_052389415.1 Nitrosopumilaceae archaeon | reverse complement strand
TTTCAACCGCATGTACAAAAAGTAGAGTTCAGATGATTCTAAGATCATATAATAACTCTATAGAATGTGACTGACAAATAAATTACTAGAAAGAATTTCTAGCTACAACCAGCCAATAAAGAGTCTGTCTCAAAATAATGGTTCTACCCATTAATTTGGTGATAAACTAATTACTGGTTCTGGTTTTCTTATGGAAACATCCGCCTTGCTTATCCTACTTTTGTACAGTTTGAATTTTTTTCCATTATCTGCAAGAACCCATCGTTCTACTTTGAGTAATGAAAGGTCTTCAAGATCAGAAATTTTCTTGTATACCGAACTTAGAGGGATTCTGTGGTCTTCTGCTAGCTCTGCCGCAGTCTTTCCTTCTTTTATGACTGAAAACAGAATTGATCGTGACTGTGCATCTGCTAACGCCTCTAGAATCTTTTGATTCACATCATACTTTTTTAATTGAGAAAGTGAGAGTCGTTTTGCCATCTTTTTTACAATTAGGTCAGCCTAACTATTTAAACGACGCGAATCTCATTCTAAAGTTTTAGAATGACTTTCTGATTTAAATAAAGTTAGCTTGTCCTAATTGTCGTTATTTGATGAAGTTTACCATATTTGCACTTGGTATATTTACAATAATTTCTCTAACTGCATTTCCAATGCAGAACATTTCTGCTCAATCTATGGATCAAGTATCACTTTACAGCAACAAAGAACTGGTCTTGGTTGGTCTGGAGCTGACAGAACAAAATGTCATTAAAGGAAACTATGATGCTGCCAATGTTTACTCTAAATTTGCTTCAGATACTTTTGCAGATTCATTACAAGATGCACGAGCTGTAGATGCGACTTTGGCTGATGAAGTTCATCTTATTTTAGTTGATATCCAGGCTGATGTACAATCAAATGTTTCATCTGATAGTATCGCACAAAAAATTTCTAGCGCAAGAGCGTTGCTTGAAGATCTAAAATCTGATCAAGGTTTAACAAAAAATGTCATGGCACAGATGCTTGCAGTTGCTGATGAGAAATATGAAGAAGGAACTTCAAAAAATATTGAAGCATCGTATCAAATATCAAATGCGATTCTTGTTCAAGTTGAAGAGATCTTTGATTCTAGTGGCGATTTTGATCAGAGACAACATTCTGAACTAGAGTCATTTTTTGAAGAACTTGATGCCATGGTATCATCAAGAGAAGATTTTGTCAAGGTTGGAACATTAATTACTGCTATCCAACGTGACATCCTTGGAACACAAAGTGCCATAAATCAAAACCTGTATGATGTTATCCGTGAATTATACAAACAACTACAGGTTGAAGTCGATGGAGGAAATTATGTAAAGGCAGAGCAATTATCAATCGAGGCATATCTTGAGAATTTCGAGTATCTAGAGGCCGATATCGACCTTGTAGACTCTGCCCTACTTCACAAACTAGAGATTGCCATGAGAGAGGACCTCCGAAATGTCATAAAACAGCATTCTACACCTGGAATAATTAAACAAAAGATTGGTGCTATTTTGATAGATCTTGATATTGCTGAAAATCTCGTATCAAAACTACCCCAAGCAAACCTTGCACCAACAGAACTTTCAATATCAACTGAAAATGAGGTCTTACCCATGGGTTCTGCTTCAGCAGAACAAAAGTCAGGAGTACAAGGTCAGGTTGACTTTATCCGTACCAGTCTACAGTCATTACTAGTCCAGTACAAGGAAGGCGATTATCAGTCAGCATATGCTACTGCAAGAATTGCATATCTTGACAGTTATGAACATGTGGAGATACCACTGCGAGCAATTGATCCAAACTTTACTTTGGAAGCAGAGATTCAATTTGCAGAGTTGAGAAATCTTATCAACAAAAGAGCAAACTATGAAGAGGTCCAAGAAGCCACAATTGCAATCAAGCGCAGTCTTGACGAGTCTGAAAGACTAGTCACTGGTACTGGCACTCTAGCTCCGACAATTGCTTTTTCATCATCTTTTGCACTAATCTTTAGAGAAGGACTAGAGTCTGTCTTGATTCTTGGTGCAATACTGACATATCTTGAAGCATCAAGAAATACAAAGTTCAAACCATATGTTTACTATGGAGTAGTAGCAGCGATTGCTGCAACTGCAGTAACTTGGTTTATCGCATCATATGTTATCGAGATTTCTGGCGCAAATCGCGAACTCATTGAAGCTATAGCGGCACTCTCTGCTACTGCAGTATTATTCTATGTCAGCTTTTGGATCCTAAACAAGATAGAGACAAAAAAATGGATGGAGTTTGTCAAGGCCAAGGTCTGGCAAGCCTCTGCCACTGGCGGTTTTACAGTCTTTGTTATGCTCTCATTTTTCACAGTGTATAGAGAAGGCTTTGAGACAGTGCTTTTCTATCAAGCAATGTTTGGTTTTGCAAAATACATGGAAGTCTATGTGGGATTGGGTTTTGTTTTGGGAATTGCAGTATTATTTGTTGTATATTATACCATGAGAAAAGTTGGAAAGAGATTGCCGCTAAAGGCACTCTTTGGACTAACCATGGGAGTAGGAGCATATCTATCAATTGCATTTATTGGAAATGCAGTAAGAGAACTACAAACTCTGGATATTGTTCCAGTTACAAATATGATTGGAACCATTCCACGATTAGACATTAACTTGTCAACCATGACAGGAATTCATCCAACACTTGAAACAGTGATTGCACAAATAGTATTACTTGGAATTTACTTGGCTGCTGCAACCTATGTGTTAGTAATGCGACCAAGAAGGGAAGAACAGATTTTAAAGATGAGAAAGTCGAGGGCCCAGCTTGAAGTCTAGAATCAGGATAGGAATAGACGTAGGTGGCACTTTTACAAAGGCAATAGCGTTAGACATTGTTACTGGCCAGATTCTTGGCAAGGCAACAGTACAGACAACACACGATTCACAAACCGGGGTATCTACTGGAATTGTTGCTGCCTTGGAGAATCTGCTTTCAAGCACAAACATTCGACCAGACGAGATTGAACTGATTGCACACAGCACTACCCAGGCAATAAACGCATTATTGGAATCAGACACATCGAAGGTTGGCATAATAGGAATGGGAGTGGGCCCAGAAAAACAAAATGTCATCAAGAGAACAAATTTGCAAGATCCAAGTATTAATTCACGACATGATTTGAAAACCGCTTATCGATTTTTAGACACGTCTCATCTTATTTCAGAATCAGAGGTATCGGCAACTTTGGATGATCTTAAAAAAGAAGGAGCCGAAGTAATTATTGCTTCAGAAGCATTCGCAGTTGATGATCCTTCAAACGAGATGTATGTGATGAAGATAGCAAATGCCCAAAATATTCCAGCTACCGCATCACATGAAATCTCCGGAATTTATGGTTTAGAGATTAGAACGTTAACTGCAGCTGTTAACGCAAGTGTCTTGCCAAAGACAGTCGAGGTTGCAAACTTTGTTGAAAAAGCAATTCACGGTACAGGAGTGGCAGCACCGCTTATGATAATGAAGGGGGATGGCGGGGTAACTGACATGAATACGTTTAGAACAAAACCAATTCTTACTATACTTTCTGGTCCTGCTGCAAGTGTTGCGGGTGCATTATTATATCTCAAGGTCACGAATGGAATATTTGTTGAGGTTGGTGGAACTAGTACCAATATCTGTGTAATACGAAATGGCAAGCCAGAGATTCGTTATGTTACCATAAAGGATCATCCAACCTGTATTCGCTCAATGGATGTCAGAGTTATCGGAGTGGCAGGAGGAAGCATGATACAACTAAAAGAAAACAGAGTCTGGAAGGTAGGTCCACGCAGTGCACATATTGCAGGTCTAAAATATTCTTGTTTTGCAGATCCTGAAGACCTAAAAACGGGCGAAATAGTCTTGATAAAACCGCGTCCAAACGATAAAGAAGAGTATGTTGCAATAAAATGCAAGGGCGATACATATGCGGTTACAAACACCTGTGCTGCAAACGCGTTAGGCATGATTGATGAGGGAGATTATGCTTTTGCAAACAAGGTTGCGGCCAAGATTGGAATAGGAATCTTGGCACAAAAAGTGGGCGTATCTGTATCTGAGATGGCCTTATCAATAATCCAGACAGCCTCGTTTGAGATTACAAAGATGATCAGTCACTTGTTAAAAGAATTCAAGATGACAAAAGATACGACATCTATTGTGGGTGGTGGTGGAGGTGCATCAGTTCTTGTACCATTTGTAGCAAAACAACTTGGAATTGCATATCATAAAGCAGAGCATGCCGAAGTCATATCATCTATTGGTGCTGCATCATCCATGATTCAAGAAGAGTTGGAACACACCATTACAAATCCAACTCCTGATCAAATCTTGAATCTCCATAAAAAAATTCATGCCATTGTTGTAGAAAAGGGAGCAGTTCCTGAATCCATTGTTATCAACAGTGAATACATCCCTGAAAGATCAATCTTGCGCATCACTGCAATTGGAAATATAGAATTTGAAAATGAGACAGCAAAAAATGTATTTACACTTGATGAAGCACTGGTTAGAGCAAGCGAGATAATGCTGATTTCAAAGGATCTTATCGACCTTAGCTTTGAGACAGATAATTATTTTGTTTTTACGGGACATGTAGAACAAAAAAAATTATTTGGTAGAAAAAAACACCATCACATAATAATTCTAGACAGATATGGAAGAATGAAACTTTCTGTATCAAATGGAAAACTCTTCCAGGGTGGAACACTAACTATAATAGAAGAGTTTGAAGAATTTTTAGAATCAAGGAGTGCAGAGATTGCCCCACAAGTACATCTGTTAAATGATATCAAACTAATTGATTTCTCTGGGCTTACCTCAAAAACAAAAATAATTAATGCAATAAAACAAGAATTGGAAAATTCTGCCAAAGGCGCAATCATCATTGATCTAAAATAGAATTCTAAATTCTGATTCTATGATTTTGTAACTCTCCCGTGGTTTAAATAATCTATTAGCTTGCCCTAACTTTGCATGAATAAAAAACTGGGATTATTAGGACTGACTGTAATTATCACATTATCCGTATTTACAATTCCTGCCTTTGCAGCAGAAGATGAAAAAGTAGTTTTTGCTGGGTATATTGAAGAGATGCTGGGACATTTTCATGCAATTGAAAATAACCTAGATGAAGACAATAGACAGCTAGCATCAATACATGCAATGCATCCTATTGCAGAACTCTATGATCTGATGGCACCAGAGTTACAAGAACATGATGCAAACCTGGATTCAGAGTTAAGACAAGCGTTGATAGAACTTAATGACAAGACAACATCAGCAGGAGTTACACGAGAACAGGCACAAGAAGCAATTGATGATGCTAGAGACCTGCTCCAAATCACTACTGCAACAGTTGTAGGTAATGAATATGATAGGACAAATTTTAAGATAAAATTAATGATTGGATTGCTTGAAACCTCCATTGCAGAATATGGAGAGGCCGTAGCAAATGGTCAGATAAATGAGATGGCAGAGTTCCAAGATGGGTCGGCCTTTGTTTGGAGATCCCAAGAGATCTATTCAACAATAGAATCCGAAGTTCCAGAGCATGAAGCTGAAGAGATTACCGAGTTTTATGAAGACTTGTGGGAAGCATATGATTCTAAAGCAGATCCTGAAACTGTAGAAACATTGGCCGGAGGAATAATTCATGAACTACAAGAAGTCGCAGGAGAAGAGATTGAGGTAACTGAACTAACAGATTATGTTGAAAATATAAGAAATCTTCTAGCTGAAGCAAAGGAAGAATATGCAGCAGGTGAGACTGAGCAAGCTCTAAGCTTGGCAACAAAGGCATATCTTGACAATTTTGAGTTTCTCGAGTCAGCAGTTGGTGCACAAGATCCTGAATTAAATGAAGAAGTAGAACACATGATGCGTGAAGAATTGCGAGACATGATAAAAAATGGTGCCCCAGTCGAGGATGTAAGTTCACATATTGATGAGATTCTTATAAGAATGGACCAAGTAGCAGTTATCGTTCCAGAGTTTGGACCATTAGCAACTCTAGTCTTTCTAGTAGCAATAATTCCAATTATTGTTCTAGGTATTAAAAATCAAAAGTTTAGATTCGTACCAAAGTTCTAAAAAAGAAAGATTTCTGTCACTGTTGGTGTGTCGACTAGATATATCCTAGTATTGCAAAGTCAAAAAAAATTGTAGAGTTTTTGATTGTTCTACAATAAGGACAGCAATGGGATTGCATCCCATTTGTATAAATCATAGTTTAAAAGATTGCCACATATCTTGCCATATTTTTGGTATAGCTGATTTGCCTCGTCCTCAGTGCCTTCAAAAACAGCCATCGCGGTTTTGTTGTCATTAAATGGTCCTGACCAGAGAAATCTTCCACCTGACTGCCACTCGTCAACAAGATCAATAACTGATGGAGTTATCTTTTCCAGAATTTCTTTATCGGTATTCTCCTTTGTAGTGCTTATTAACACCCACAAGTTTTTCTGGTTTTGATCTGTTTGAGATAATTGTTGCGTCATGCAAATAATACCAAATTACTACAAGTTAAAAGTGACGCATTTTCCAAATATTTATTCTAAGAATTTAAAACACATAATACAAGAATCTAGTTTACAATAAAATTATTTTATATCAAAAGAGATCACTGGCTTCGGTCAAAATCAACATGCCAATTGTAATATTCCCATTGTGCGACGAACAAACTTATTGGGATATCTTTTCCAGTGATCTCTTGACAGATTACATGTCTGCAAAAATAAAGTTATGATAATTGGTATTAAAAGTAGTGTGTGTTTCAAGAAGTTATTCTAAAAAATTATAACAAATTTTTGTAACTAGATTTTATTTTAAATTATTATTTTAATTTCAAAATTTAAAATAATGTTTTAACATTGTGTAAAGGGAAACACGATAATATTATGTATTTCTTAAAGTTTGAGCAATGTTAAGTTTTGGAAAACTAACCAAAAAACCCCTGATGTCAATAGCAATTGGAACAATACTTGCACTTTCAGCAACTACCATTGCCATTGCATTTCCTGGAGAATCAGCAGAGTTTCCAAAGCCTTCAGCGGTAACAGATGATAGTGATACATCTGGATTTCAGAGACTGCAAATACCATCATCACAATTTATCTGGTTGAATGGCCACATTCTCAAACCAGGTGATGGAATATTCCTTATGGACACATCACCATATGGAGTAGATGCCCATTTTGCAATGAAGATACCTTGCAATAAAGATGGCTCACCATTGCTAAAGCTTGTAAACTTTGCAGAAATAAGAGAGATAGAAGCTCATCTAGAGTACGATCCAGATGCATTGACAGACACCAACGAAGACTTTGGATTCAGAACATTCGTTGCAGAACCAGAAGAGGTTGCTGAGGTAAGAGTAATCAACATTCCTCTTACACTTGTTGCCCCTAATGGTGTAAAGACAATGTCAGAGCTGGACTTTGACAACCTTGAAGCCAACGAAGTAGCAAATAACTTAGATCCAAACGATCCAACATATGACACCACTCCTGGAACTGGTGCAGGTAAATCATACATTCAAGCATATGATATCTCTGTCACACTAGACGGAGTTGCAAAATTCAATCCAGCACAAGATGGGTCATGCATTTACCATGTGACTGCAGAGAATGCATCTGATGTGTTCTTGGTAAATGATGGAGACAAACCGGTTCCATTTGGTGCAAATGATCATCTCATCTATGACATCAACAAATTCAGGGTACAAAGATAAACCCTCTTTTCTTTTTTTATTCCGGTTTAGTCAATTCGTTAATTTCTGGTGTGATACTTTTTTGTTAATGAAAGGACTAGTAATTCGACTTAGGTAACAATTTTTTCAAGTTTGCCAGCATCTTTTGCTTTTTTTATCTCTCTGGCTATTCTTCTTCCCATGCTCATAGGAGTATCGAATAAAAAGGTAGAGTATGGAGAGCCATCCACATACATGTTGGTGCCTGCAACAATTCGTGCTGAAAACTCAAATGTAGTAAATTTTCCATTCTCATCATATACTCCTTCAAGACAAAAGGGTCCATTCATGCCAGGCTTTACCAGTCTTTTTGCAGCATCAACAAATCTTTCTCCCATAGAGTATACTTCATCAAGAAGTGATTCTCGCAGTACAAGAGGACTGTTTCCAATGACATTAAATGATGAGATGGAATCAATGTCTAATTGTTGAGCAGCAGGGATTCTTCCAAGACCATCAATGTCTGATTCATATCTTCTATCTACTCCAAAAAATTCCAACTCATCAGTTAATGGCGAGTAAAAATATTGTAAATATGCAGAGACTCCAAAAGAATATTCTTGCAAGTACAGGTCACTATCACCTTTGATCAAGCCGTCATTGATTAATCTGTCACGCTTTTTCTTGTAATCCTTCTCACTAGTTGTCAAAAAATATCCTTTACCTCCAGCTGCACCATGTCGTTTTGCTATCACTAGATTCTTGATCTCCTTTGGATTAGGAACTGTCCTTGGTAGTTCAAGTTTGGCCTCACGCATTAATTGCTCTTTCATGTTTCTATCTGATTCCCATCTAAGTATCCATTTGTTTCCAAAGATTGGTGTCTTTATGGACTCTATTTTTGATGATTCCATCTGAGAGATCAAAGTTCCGTGTGGAATTATTATAGAATCATTTTCTTGTAGTATTGATTCACATCTGGGATCAGCTATTTCTAAAAAAGAATCAACAAGAATTATCTCGTCTATAAACTTGAATCGCCTATACAGTGTTTCACGTTTTTTTTCAGAAACCAAAATAGTCTTATAGCCCTCATCTTTTGCACCCTTGAGAACTTGCAAGGCGCAATGAGAACCCAATGTTGCTATTGATGTCATAATCCTCCCTGCTTGTATGTATATTTGGGCTCTTTATGAAAGTTGCAGAACTATTTTGCTATCTGTGCAAAGACATCATCTATTAACTCCATAGAAAGTTCTGATTTTGCATCATCAGGAAGTGATTGTAACACAAAGTCAATTATTGATTGATTTTGAGATATTTTGCCCTCTTCCATCTTTTTAGAGTATAGCGTGATTGCATTTGTTATCAAGATTATCAGTTTCTCTCTATTTGTCAGAGGCATTTCTTTGATTTATGCTAGTTTAGCTAATTAATTCTTGTTTGATTATCTTAGAAATATCATAGGAAAGATAAATTAACACTACTAGGCCAGATTTGATAAAAGGTTAGATTATGGATACAGAACTTGGCACTTGGCGTCGAAGTATTTACTCAAACCAGATTGATCCCTCCATGGATGGAAAAGAGGTTATAATCATGGGATGGGTTTCAAGCGTCAGAGATCATGGAAATCTGGTTTTTATGATGTTAAAAGACAAAGAAGGCGAGATTCAAATTACTGCAAAATCAGGTTCGTGTCCTGATGAGATAAAACAGGCCATAGTGAAATTAAAGGAACAGTCAAGTGTTGGAATCAAAGGAGTAATCAGACCCTCTCCCAAAGCTCCACGAGGTGCAGAGATTGTGCCAAAAGAGATGCGGGTGTTTTCTTTAGTCGACAAGATTGCCCCTTTCACATCGCAGACCAAAGTAGTACCAAATATCGATACTAGGCTGGAAATAAGAGCAGTAGATTTGAGGCGTGCTGTTTTGCAACATGTCTTTAAGATTAGAAGTCTGGTTCTCAAATCGATTCGAGATTACTTGTATGAGAAAGAATTTGTTGAAGTAAATACTCCAAAAATGATTGCTACGGCAACAGAGGGTGGCGCAGCATTGTTTCCTATATTTTATTATAACAAGGAAGCCTTTCTTGCACAGAGCCCACAGCTTTACAAAGAACAGCTTACCATGAGCTTTGAGAAAGTTTTTGAGATTGCACCAATCTTTAGGGCAGAACCATCCAGAACAAACAGACACTTGTCCGAAGCAATATCGATAGATTTGGAGGAGGCCTTTGCAGACTATAATGATATAATGACTCATATTGAAAATATTATAAAAAGATCAATCAAGATAGTCAAAGAATTTCATCTACAATCAAATTCAGGAATTGATCTTAGTATTCCAGATGTACCAGAATCTATTCCACGTTACACTTATTCTGACTTGGTTGATAAGATGCAAAAGGTTGGTGCAAAGACAGAGTGGGGAGATGATCTTTACCCATCTAACCTAAAAAAAATAAATCTGTCTGGATTTTATTTTATTAAAGATTGGCCATTGAGTCCCAAGCCTTTTTATGTCAAGGCAAAACACGACGACCAAAAAATTTCAGAATCATTTGATTTAATGTTTGGAGATTTAGAATTGTCATCTGGCAGTACAAGAATTGAGAAAAGAAATGAACTTGAAGAAAGAATGAAGAACAAGGGTTTCAAAGTAGATGCCTTTGATTATCATCTTAGAGTGTTTGATTATGGAGTTCCGCCTCATGCTGGATGTGGAATAGGTCTTGAGAGACTAATGATGTCTCTTACAGGCACAGAAAACATTAGGGATGTAACATTTTATCCAAGAGACGCAGATAGATTAACTCCATAGGAGAGAAAATGGTAAAAAAAGAAGAAATTCTTCATGCTGCAAACCTTATTAGAATCGAATTAGATGATCACGCAAAATATGTTGATCAAATAGAAAAGATTCTAAATTATTTTGACATATTAGATAAAGCGGATGCAGAATCTGAATCCTTTGTTACTCAAGAAATTTCACTTGACAAATTGCGAGATGACAAACATGTTCCTTATGATGAAAAACTTATTCTACAATTAAAAAACTACAAAGACACCTTTGTTAAAGCTCCAAAGATGATATAATGTGAATCTTGGAATAACTGGAACACAATATTTACAACAGATAAAAGACGGCAGTCTGAGTGTAGAAGAATTTATTTCCAAAACAATGGAGCGTATAAAAAACGTAGAAGGCAACATCCATGCTTATATCTCAATAAATGAGAACGCAATATCGCAAGCAAAACAGATCGATAAAAAATTGCAAGCAAAAGAAAAAGTTGGTTCATGTCTTGGAATGCCAATCTCAATCAAAGATAACATTTGCACAAAGGGAATGAAAACTACATGTGCATCAAAAATGCTTGAAAACTTTGTAGCACCATATGATGCTACAGTAGTATCAAATCTAAGATCACAAGATGCCATAATCACTGGGAAGACAAACCTTGACGAGTTTGCAATGGGAATATCTACAGAGTTTAGCTATTTTGGAACAAGCAAAAATCCTTGGAATACTGATTATGTACCTGGCGGATCTTCAGGAGGGAGTGCTGTCTCAGTAAGTGCTTTGGAATGCATTGCATCTCTTGGTTCCGATACAGGAGGTTCAGTGAGAAACCCAGCAAGCTTTTGTTCTGTTGTTGGCTTGAAACCAACATACGGACTGGTTAGCAGATACGGTCTCATCTCTTATGCAAATAGCATAGAGCAAATAGGTCCCATGGCACGAACAGTTGAAGATACGGCGTTTATTCTTAACATCATTTCAGGAATTGATAGTCACGACAATACTACCGTAGACAAAGGAGCGATAGACTATACCAAAGATCTTGATTCAGGAATAGAAGGAAAAAAAATTGGCATAATTTCAGAAATGACAGGAGAAGGAGTAGACAAGCAGGTTGCATCTGCCACAGAAAGGGCAATATCAAAACTAGAAACTCTAGGAGCAGAATGTGACAGAGTCTCCTTAGAATCTGTAAAATATTCTGTTGCGGTGTATTATACCATTGCCTCTACTGAGGCAGGAAGTAACCTTGCAAGATATGACAACATCAGATATGGATTTGATTTTGGTGTAGAAGGGTATGAATTTAATACTTATCTATCAAAGGTAAGAAAAAATTTTGGTCCTGAAGTTACAAGAAGAATGATTCTTGGAGCATTTGTACCATCAGCTGGATATTTGGGAAAATATTTCTTAAAAGCACTCAAAGTGAGAAGCAAAATAAAATCCGAGATTGATCAAGCATTTAAAAAATTTGATCTTCTCATTGCTCCAACCTCTCCTGTATTACCTTTTAGAATAGGAGAAAAAATCGATGATCCTCTATCTCTTTATCTTCTTGATATCAATACCATAGTTGCAAATCTCTCTGGAATTCCGGCAATTTCAGTACCATATGAGATTGCAAATGGATTACCTATTGGCATGCAATTGTTTGCCAATCACATGCAAGAAAAAACACTCTTGCAAGCTGCCCATGCCTTGGAAGCTACAACTAGTCTTCCAGGAGTGCCAATATGACAAAGATAGGATTAGAAATTCACTGTCAGTTAACTAAACTAGAAAGTAAACTATTCTGTTCGTGTAAGGCAGACTATCGTAATCTAGAGATTAATGGAAATATTTGTCCCGTATGCATAGGGCTGCCAGGATCTCTTCCATTGCTAAACAAAAAAGCAGTTGAAAAAGCAGCAATGATTTCAATAGCGTTAGGTTGTAAAACTCCTGCCAAAATTTCCTTTTTTAGAAAAAATTACTTTTATCCAGATTTACCAAAAAACTTTCAAATCACACAATATAATGCATATGGTCCAACAAGCATTGGTAGCGATGGCAAGGTCCTAATTGAAAACAAGGAGATAAGAATTAGGCGAATTCAGCTAGAAGAGGACCCAGGAAGACTAGTTTATGAGGGAACTTCTGAAAAGACACAGCTCACATTAATTGATTATAACAGAGCTGGCACACCGCTTGTAGAAATTGTCACAGAACCTGATTTTGAAACACCAAAACAAGTTAGATTGTTTCTTAATGTTCTTGCTGACCTTGTGGAAAATCTTGGAGTTTCTGATCCTTCACTTGAGGGAGCTTTGAGAGTGGACGGAAATATCTCTATCGATAAGGGAAATAGAGTGGAAATAAAAAACGTAGGATCATTTAGGGATATTGAAAAAGCATTACACTTTGAAATAACACGTCAACAGAGTCTGGCAGAAAGAGGAATTCCAATTCCTGCAGAGACTCGCCATTGGGATGAAGCGCGAAAAATTACTGTCTCTGCAAGATCAAAAGAAGAAGAACAAGATTATAGATATTTTCTTGAAGCGGACATACCTTGGGTGTACATAGCACCTTCAGTTATTGAAAGATTACAAAAAAACATGCCAGAAAGTATTAGCTCAAAAAAAGAAAGATACATCAAAAAATACGAGATTCCTCTTCAAGTGGCAGAAGTACTCTCTTCTGACAAGTTTTACTCTGACCTATTTGAACAAGCTCATAATGAAAAAAATGCTAAGGAGATTGCAAATATCATCACTACAGATTTGAAAGGATTTGCAGATACTAAAGAACAAAGAGTTCAACTAAAACTTACACCAAAACACCTCGCTGATTTGGCAGATGCAATAATGAATAATGTCATAACACGAAATTCTGGCAAGATTGCATTGCAAGAGATCCTAAAAACGGGAAAATCACTGTCTGAAATAATTTCTATTCTGGATCTAGGACATGTTGATGACAGTTCTTCTATATCTAAAATAATTGATGAAGTTTTTAGCGAGGAACAAAAAGCAGTCTCTGAAGCAAAAACTAATCCTGATACAATAAACTATCTTGTTGGCAAGATCATGAAAAAGACAAAAGGTAAGGCAGACCCATCATTAACACTGGACATTATTAGGAAAAAACTAGATTCCAAGTAGAGAGACTGTCTCACCATCAGTATCTAACACAATTGCTCTACCTGAATATTCTTCCGGATCAAGTGAATAGATTGCCCTTGGTTTGAATGACACGACGTCAGGGGATTTATCTACATTTAGTCTTTCAAAAACCTTGGACGAGGTTTTTCCAGTAGATGACCGCGTTATCAAATCAATCATTTTTTCTTTTTCTTTTACATCCTCGACAAAAGAAACTTTACCCTTCATCTGGAACCCCTTTAATTTCATCTTGTCAAAAACTGCTATGCTAACCCATGGCAGGGATTTAAAATTAATATGTGATTTGTGTTTGAAAAAATCTAACCAAAATACAGAGTCATCTGAAAAGTAAAACGCAGTTCTTGGAGAGAGGTTGGCAACCCCATTCAAGTCAACTGAACCTACGACAATAAACTTTTGAGAACGTAACATTTCCTGAATCTCTTTTGTTAGTTTAACCAATGGTTTGTTTTGTTATGTTGATTTAATTAAAGTACCTGGTGATTATCCAATGTGAGAATTACCCATAAACATTTTAAAAATTGGTGAGAATTTCAAATTTTATAACGGAAAAAATTTTGATTATTCGTTAGTATTGATGTTCATCAAACTCTGATCCTAATGCTATGCTTGCAATTGTCGTGTTCTCGGTTGTTCTAGAATTCATAATTTTATCAGGTAAGAATTGATGAAAAATGTGTTTTAATAATTGTTCAGTAAAAAGTGACCAACGCATACCTAAATTATGTTGTATTATAAAATGGTGAATGTTTCCCTCAATTCTGTGATCAGATGTCATTCCTGAAGCTCTCATATAGTCTTCTAAAGATTCTATTGCCCTTTTCAGATCATAACTTCCTTTCATAAACATGATCCAATCCTTTATCATAGGAAGTATTACATCAACAATTTTGTTAATTTCATCACCTTTCATGTCTTCTCCGAGTGTTTTAAGAATCTCTTTGGGGATAGGAATTATACCCATTACATTTGCAAATTTATCCCACTGAGTATATTTTTCCAAAATTTGCTTTACTAGAACATTTTGGGAAATTTCTTTTTGGTTTGCTTCTGTTTCAAGATCTTCTACCAATTTAGCAGGAAGTCTATAGGTTATGCTGCGAGTTATTTCATGTTTTGTGTCATGGTGCTTTCGGTTGACAGAATTTTTCAATTAAAGTATGTGATCTTTTACTGTATTTTACTCTGTCGTGGTTCGTTTTAAATTCCCCTCAAGCAGGCCACGACCAATGTGTATGTCATCTATATGCTTTGAGAGGATCTTCTTATTCTCAAATTGTGATGAACAATAAGGACAGAGTATCTTTTCTGACACTAATTCTGGCAATGTAAATGAGTCTTCACCTAGATTTCCACAAACCATTTTCTGTGTAATTAATCCTATTGGCCGTTTATCCATCACAACCAGTCTGCGTATGTTGTGTTTTTCCATCAGGTCAATTGCTTCTCTTACTGTTGCGTCTTTTCTTATTGTGATTAGCGGTTTCTTTGCTATTTTTTTTACAGTAATTTTTTTTGGGTCCAAATCTTTTGCAACTATATCTTGGAAAATGTCCTTTTCTGTTACGATGCCTATTATTTGACCATGTTCAAAGACAAGAACACTGTCTACATTGGAATCTACCATGACTCTTGCTGTATCACTTATGGTTAGATTGCTTGCAACGGCGGTCATCTTATGGGTTGTAAATTTTGTTATTGATTCATTAAGTAGATTTAATGCCATGCGTTAATAAAAAAACGGAATTTCCACTTAAAGGTTGTCAAGAACTTTCATCTCTGATTCTCATCATTAATATTTTGAAAAGGCTTCTTATTTTGCAATAAGTGAATAAAAAAAATGCACCTAGGAAATGTCGGTCTTGGTCAGGTCATTAAAAGAACTATTGTGGTTTCACCAGATACTCCGCTTTTAGAAGCTAGATCCATACTTTTGAGGCATAAAATTAGTCGATTAATAGTATCTAGAGGCGAAAAGCCAGTGGGAATAATAACTGAGAAGGATCTTGTCCGAGCAATTTATTATCTTGCAGGGAAGCCGCTTGAAGCAATACGAGTCAACGAGTTCATGTCAAGAGATCTTGTTACTATTACTGAAAAAGATACCATTCATGATTGTGCTAAACTAATGTTGTCTCATAAGATAAGCTCAATAATTGTACTAAAAAAAGATGGCACATTAGCAGGAATAATAACAAAAACCGATCTTGCTTCTGTCTTTCTTACTCAATCGTCTACTCCACTTCAAGTATCCAGAATCATGACAAGAAAAGTAATTACTGTAAAACCTGCTGATTCCTTATTATTTGTTGAAAGTGTTTTGATAAATAATAAGATCTCAAGAGTGGTTGTAGAAAGAAAGAGAAGGCCAGTAGGAATCATTACTCACCGTGATTTTATTCCTGCAAAAATGCCTTTATGGATAAAACAATTCTCAGACCCAAAAGATGTTGAGGAATTTGCCCTAAGCTCCACACCTTATGAATACAAAGCAAATCAACTAAGCTATCTTCTTAATTTCATAGCTGCTGACATTATGACTTCAAACCCAGTGGTGGTTGAATCTACGGATGATGTATCAAACGTAGCATTACTTATGATTCGACATGGAATTAGTGGCTTGCCAGTGGTAAAGAACTCGTTACTTGTAGGAATTATCACAAAGACAAATATCGTGAAAGCTATTGCATCTTAATTGCTGCTACAAGTGGCAAATGCAATCTAGCCTTTCCAATGATCATATTCATCAATAAGGCTCTGATAAAGATCTTTTTTGTAATTATCATAGTCTTCGACAATGGAGTTTAGGTGTTTTATAAAATCAGTAACTGTGATTATTCCTACAGGTTGGTGGCCATCCACTACAACCACCCTTCTAATTCTCTTTTCTAACATTTTTTGTACAATCTCATCTGATGGGGTAAAAGAAGACACCAGAGCAACTGGATATGACATGATCTCCTCTGCTCTAATTTCGGAGGATCTCTTATTAAGAGCAGTAACTTTTGATAGTAGATCTCTCTCCGTTATGATGCCATAAGGTTCCTCATTTTGCATTAAGACTACACAACTTACGTTATTTCTGTCCATTAGTTTTGCAATTTCGTTTACGGAAACTGTTGGTTCTACCGAAACTACTTTCTTGCTCATGATATCTTTAGCAGTTGTCATGATGAATTTTTACTAATTTTAATATAAAAATGAGAAGATGATTATCGTATCAAATTATCAAGGTTGAAAATAAGATAAAATCACTACTGATAATTAGCACCTAATCTTTATATTTAAAACCATATTTACTGTGCATAAAAATGAAAGAAGAATTTCTTTATCATGATCTGTATCATGAAGGAAAGAAACCCTTACTTCATTCATCCGTTTCACCATTGACATGTTACATCTGTAAAAAAGAATTGAATGGCATATCCATTACAGGAAAGGTAATTGACGGTAAGACAGTTTTTCTATGTTCATCTCATTATAGTCCAAAACAATTTGAAGTTGCTTACAGGAAGTAATCAATATGACCATACCAGCAGAAATAAAGCAAATATTAGAAAAGCAGTTCGAATTGATGATTGATCAAACAAGAGCTTACTTGCCATTTATCAAACTAGCATTTCCAACAGTAAAGGACTTGTCTGAAACATGTTATACTTTGATTGTTGGGAATGTATTGCCTACATTTTTAACACATTATACATTGAGAATAAAATCGCCTTCTGAACAAGATTTTGCAGAATTTGGAACGATTGCTGAAAAATACCGAATTAAAATAAAGGATATTTTCAAATGATAATAAAAAATATACTAGTTCCATACGAAGGTTCACCACTTTCGAAGAAAGCATTAGATTTAGGAAAAGAAATTGCACGTAATTTTAACGCAAATTTGGAATTATTAATGATAATACCCATGTTTTATCCAATGAGTGAACCATCAATTTACTCTGGTGCCACAATGGGAGATTATAGTAAGATTATCAAAGAATTAAAAACAAAAGGAGAAAAGGAAATCAAAATAGTTACAGAAAAGTGTAGACAAGAAGGAGTGAAAGCATACTACAAAGTGCTTGAAGGTGATGTTTCATACACCATTTTAAAATATGCAAAGAAAAACAGAATAAATCTCATTGTTATGGGCAGTAGACGCATGAAGGGTCTTGCTGCACTTAAAAGACTTGGAAGTACTGCAAGATATGTTTCTGAACATGCCACGTGTCCTGTAACTATAGTTCATTAATTTGTTGAAGATAAGTTAAAAATTCTCTAAGAGCAAGGCTGCTATACTAAAATATGTTATTACAGTGGTAATATCGCTGATAATAGTTGCAATAGGTCCGGATGTAACAGCAGGATCTATGTGAACTTTTGTTAATATCATCGATAGATATGTTGCAATAAAGGTCTGAGTCAACATGCTCACAAAGATGGATATTCCAATGATTGCTCCCAGTGATGCAGGTCCCCATCCCAGGAACGTTGCAGTGAAAAGCAATATTGCAAAAATAGAACCAAGACTTGCTCCTATCTTTAGTTCACGCGCCATATAGTGCTTCAAAGAAAATTTAGGCTCTCTTGAAATCATCCTAACAATGAGAGTTTGAGATTGGGTGCCAACAGCATCACTCAAGTAAATCATGACTGGCATGAATGCAGCTAAGATAAGATATGATCTTAGAACTTCCTCGAATCCTCCTACAATATAAGCAGCTACAAGACCACCCAATAGACCGATGATTAATGATGGCAGTCTTGCTTTTATGAGCCGTGAAACAGGCGTCGTAATTTCTTCTATTTCCTTCACTTTATGATGAATGCCTCCTAAACTAAGAATGTCTTCGCGAAATTCATGATGAAAGATATCCAATATGACATCGTGTGGTATAACACCTAAAAGATGATTTTCCTTATCTACGACAGGAACTGCTTTCAATTCATTTTTTAATGCAAGATGAATCACTCTTTCTTGATGACTATGATATTTTACAGAAGCTACTTTTGTTTTCATTATTTCCCCTAACTTTACTTCATTTGGATTTTGCAAAAGATTTCTCAATGAAACTGCTCCTTCAAGCGTATTGTTTTTATCTACAACATAAACATCGTCTATAATATCTAAATCTTTTATTTTATCCATTATTAGGTTCTTAACATTACTAACTGTTTCATCTCTTGTAACTGCAAGAAATTTTCTAGAGCTTTTCAGACCAGCTATTCCAGAAGCATTTTTTGAATTAGTAATTTTTGAAGACAAAATTAATCGATTTTGATATTTATACCGACTGAAATTTTAGGCATATTTACGCTCAGAATCCCGTTGTTGAATTTTGCAGAAATTTTTTCTTTATCTATTCCCATAGGCAGCAAAGTAGCTTTTCTAAAATAATTGAATTCAATTATGCAATCACGTTTTGAAACACAGTAAGTTTTTTCTAACTTTGCTGTGACAATTAATTGGTTATCAGCAATAGTGATTTCTATGTCTTTTTTGTTGACGAAGGGAAGATCTATTTCTAAAATCCATTTAGAATCTTTTTCTGTCAAATAAGACAATGGAGCAAGTTCCTTGTTCGTATAATCATCCATATCTCTGGTTATTAAAGAGGTGAAAAACTTTTCAAATGATGTAAAAGATTGGTTTGACATATTTTCTCACTTATAAATTTGGGGAGCTGAAACAGCAGGTTTAGTTTTCTCTGGATTCAAAATTGTCAAGGTATCTTCCATAAGCTGTCTGCTTTGCAATCGCAAGAAATCAATCTGTTTTTTAAATTCAGTAACATCGATCTCTTTTTTTATTATTCGTGATATCGTACTTATGCTATGAATTGAAGCTTCTGGATCGGGAAAGAAGAAATTACATTCAGTATAAAGAACAATTGTTGAAATTGGTGAGTTTTTTAGTTTAGTAAGGATTGTTGCATCAGGTCCTGCAATCATACCAGAAAGAAACTTTGGAATCTCATTTTCATATAAGACTTGATCTAATTTGTAGTCAGTTACAAGACCATATGTCTTTAGATTAGTCAGATTCCTCTCAACTGCATGTATGCCACTTAATAACACAATCATGTCTATCTTGCTCTTCTTTGAAAATTTAATGAGTGAATCCGCAAAATCTTCAGCTATTACATAATCTATTGGAACATCGGATATCACAACATGAATGTTATTTTTTTTGTAAATTCTTACAGGACCATAAAGTTCGCCATTGTCAACAAAAATAATATTTGATAAATCAGAGTGTCCTATTTCTCCAATAATATCCATCTCAAGTGAATGTATTATGTAATTTAACGAAAGAATTCCAATCAGACCTGGTCCAGGAATACCTACGAATAATATTGATGGTGATTTTGGCATTTTTTCTAGTTTTTTTAAATTAGAATCATCAGATTGTGAAATCATTGAATTTTATAATATAATTATTCTAAAAAAGTGGTGTAATATTTTCATTATTGATAATCATACCTGAAATTCATAGTTCATTATAAAAGCAAAACTTTGCAATGTGAACAGCATGTCATCGGTTCAGACAACTACGGAAGGTATTCCAGTAATAGTGTTAAAGGAGGGGTCTAGGCAGTCACGAGGAAGAGAAGCTCAACGTAATAACATTGCAGCAGCCAAACTAATTGCAGAAATAATCAGTACTAGTCTTGGACCAAGAGGAATGGATAAAATGCTTGTTGACTCTATTGGAGATATTACAATTACCAATGATGGTGCAACTATTCTAAAAGAGATTGACGTTCAGCATCCTGCAGCAAAAATGATGGTAGAGGTTGCCAAAGCCACAGATAGTGAGGTAGGTGATGGAACCACTTCAGCTGTAGTAATGGCAGGTGCTCTCCTCGAAAAAGCAGAAGGACTAGTAGAAAATGATATTCATCCTGTAATTATAGCAAATGGATATCAGAAAGCTGCAATTAAGGCCATGTCTCTTCTATCAGAAATTGCGCAAAAAGTCGAGCCAAAAGATAGAAAAATACTTGAAAAAATTGCAGTTACTTCATTAGTAACAAAATTGGTTTCTGTAGGGGCAGAAGATTTGGCAAAGATAGCAGTTGACGCAGTGCTTTCTGTAGTAACACCTAGAGATGATACTTTTGCAGTTGATCTAAACAATATCAAGGTAGAAAAGAAGGCAGGAGCATCAATTGCAGATAGCAGACTGATAAATGGAATTGTCTTGGATAAGGAAATTGTTCACAGCGGCATGCCAAAAAAAATACAAAATGCAAAAATCGCATTGATTAGTGCTCCGTTAGAAATTGAAAAAACGGAATTTGATGCCAAGATTAACATAAACACACCTGATCAAATACGTACTTTCATGGCAGAGGAAGATAGCATACTAAAAGGAATGGTAGACAAAATAAAATCGATCAATGCAAATGTAGTTCTTTGCCAGAAAGGCATTGATGACATAGCCCAACACCATCTAGCTAAAGCTGGGATAATTGCAGTAAGACGAATTAAAGAAAGCGATATGTCAAAACTTGCAAAAGCAACAGGTGGAAGGATAGTCGGAAGCGTAAATGATCTGACAGAAAAAGACCTTGGCGATGCTCAAACTGTAGAAGAAAGACCTATAGAAAATGATAACTGGGTTTTTGTCGAAGGGTGTAAAAATCCAAAAGCTGTGAGTTTACTACTCAGAGGAGGATCGCAAAGAGTAATTGATGAGGCAGAAAGGTCGATTCATGACGCATTAATGGTTGTAAAGGATGTAATAGAAAAACCCTTATAGTGTATGGAGGAGGAGCACCAGAAGGATACGTAGCAACAAAATTGCGAAGTTGGGCACAATCGTTGTCAGGAAGAGAGCAATTAGCGGTAGAAAAATTTGCGGAGGCCTTAGAATCAATTCCTCTGGCGCTTGCAAGAAATGCAGGTATGAATCCAATAGATGCAATAACCCAACTTCGTTCTAAACATAGCGCTGGAGAAAAATGGGCTGGAATTGATTCCATCAATGGAGTTGTTGGAGACATTCAAAAATCTGACATTGTAGAACCAATCAAGGTAAAAGAACAAGTGATCAAATCTGCAACTGAAACTGCCAACATGATACTTAGAATAGACAATGTCGTGGCTTCATCGAAACCTTCTTCTCCTCCAGGTGGACAGCCACATATGCCTGAAATGGGAATGTAATTAAAAAATTTCTCTCTTTGATACTTTTCGTAATGATGTCTTCCAACGTTTTTTACTTCGGTTTGAAAGATTTTTCATAATGCGTTTTCCTAATGCATCAAATGCTTTGGAAAGATCCCATCCGGATTCAATATAATTATAATTTTTGTACGGAGTAACTATTCTAACTGAAACCTCAAAGTGTTTTCTTTGACTTGTTGGATTGTGTATTGTTTTTATTGATGTTTTTGCTTCTTCAACTTCAGGATAAACTTTAGTTAAATTACTGATTATTTTTTGAAATTTTGTTTTAACGATTTCGGCGTTCTCAGTGTCATCAGGCATTCCAATGATGTAAAGTGGAACTGTACTTGAAATCTTTGTAGAAATTAGATCTAGTATGTCCCTGTAAGTAATTATGCCGTGGATATTTTCCCACAGAGTAAGAAGACAACACGTTGTATCTGATTTTAGCATGGCATCTATAACTGTGTTTATTGTATCATTGGTACTACATAGTGGAATTCGTGGGCTACCTATGTTTCCTATATCTGATTCAAATCGGCTTTTAGGATTAACTCCTTTTTGATCACTTCCTATCCTCTCAGGAGGAGTAATCAATCGGAGCAAATGCATTGAAGTTAAAACTTGACCAATTTTGCCTTTGTGAAATATTGGTATGTGATCTATTCTCTTTGTCATCATGGTTTTTCTAGCTTTTGCAAGTGATTCGACGTTGCTTAGAACTATAGGATTTGCAGTTAGGACAGAATTTGCCCTAATCCAATTCAGATTTTGTCTTGACAAGAGATTGACTATATTTTTTGCTGTCACGACGCTCATGATTTTCTTACCGTCCATCACAGGAAATGAACGCATTCTATAGTGAGACATTGCAGTAGCAGCTTTTTCTATTGTGTCTGTTTTTGACAGCGGTTTTATTCTGTGTAACAAGGAAGAAATTTTCACAGACGCGATGTTTTTGGCACTCAGAATCTCTCGTCCATTTGTTGTCAATACCTTCCCATCATCTATACAGTATACATCAAAAGAATCAGTTTCAGACATCATACCAATTACTTTTGAGAGTGAATACGAGGGTTCCACCATTGTTGCAGCACGCATTACTCTTGTAACATTTGTATTGCGAATGTCTTTCAAATATTCATGTGTGGTTTGGGGCGAACTCATTCCAAAAACTCCATCGAATTCAGCATAATTAACAGTTGCTCCATGGCTTATTACACAAGAAATACAATTAATGAATAATAAAAAAGAGCGATTGATTCCTAATATTGATAATCGTGAGTGATAAAGACAATCATCCGAAATGAATCATAATAATTTGATAAATCAATTCTTTATTATCAATATTGATATTCTAAATACATTATTAAATTGGCATGGAAATAATCTAATCTATGAAATTGCCAGCGATAAGAAGGATTCTTGTACCTCTTGATGGTTCAAAAAATTCATTTCGAGGTCTAGACTATGCAGTTTACCTAGCAAGACAATGTGGAGCCACATTAACTGGGATTAACGTAGTGCCTTTTTATCCCAAATCTTTGCTGTTGACACCCATATCCTATGAAAAAGAGCTCCGAAAGAGAGGAAAGGAAATAATGGAGGAAGCTAAAGTTCGATGCGCACAAAATGGAATTGTATTTAATGAGAAAATAACAGATGGTCATGAATCAGAAGAGATTGTAGGCTATGCTGCAGAGAAAAACTTTGATCTTATTGTCATAGGAGCTAGAGGATTAGGATCAGTAAAAGAAGTATTTTTGGGAAGTGTTTCAAATAGTGTTCTTCATAAATCCAAGGTACCTGTTTTGATAGTAAAGTGATAGGTGAAATTTCATTATTTCCATAATTGGAGCTGGCCGAGTCGGTTCTGCAGTGGGATTTCTAGCGGCATCGACGGGATTGGATGATATTACTCTGATAAATTCTACTAAAACCAAGGCAATCGGAGAAGCACTTGATATTACCAATTCCATATCTGAAGATTCATCAATTTCTGTAATAGGCACAGACGATTTTGAGACAATAAGAGATTCCAAAGTGATCGTAATAACGGCAAGCAGAGGAAAAATAACTACCAATAGAACAGATTTGCTTTTAGCAAATGTTTCATTAGCTAGAGAAATCGCACAAAAAATAAGAAAGTACAACGACAGTGCAAAGATTGTGGTAGTAACGAATCCTTTGGATGTTGTTACGTACACAATATTAAAAGAAACTGGCTTGAACAGAGAAAACGTTATTGGAATGGGTTCAAGCCTTGATTCTGCCAGATTTCGTTATTTACTTGCCAAGTCTCTTGAAACAAACATGTCAAAAGTAGAAGGCATTGTAATGGGTGAACACGGTGATTCCATGGTTCCGATATTTTCAAGTGCAAAATATGATGAAAAACCTATTCTGCAAATATTAGAAGAGAGTGAAACTATACGAATTACCGAGGAATTAAAAAATTATTGGAAACTCTTAAAATCATTTAAAGAGGCTTCTGTTTTTGGAGCTGCCAAAAATACTTTTGATATTGTCAAAACAATTGTTAATGATGAAAAGAGGGATTTTTCAGCATCTATGTTATTAGAAGGCGAATATGGATTATCCGACGTATGTCTTGGCATACCAGTTACTATATGTAAAACAGGAATAATTAAAATAAACAAAATCGATCTGAATTGGCCAGAACTAAAAGCTCTTGGTGATTCTGCACAAATAATAAAGAACAATATATTAAAAATAAAAAATTGAAAAGAACCATTGAACTGAGATAGTAGAGCTCTTTGGTTTTGGAGTTGGTGTTGTTTTTGGAATCTCTATACTTAGAATTCCATTGTTTAGCTTCGCATTTGCCTTTGAAGATATAACTTTTTCAGGCAAAGGCAATGTTCTGTGATAAGATAACTCTTTACGTTCTTTTCTGACATAGTTTTTCTTTTTTTCTTCTTCTTGTTCTTTATGCTCTGCAGAAATTTCTACCGAAGTATCTAGTTTCTTTTCTTTGGATTTTTTTTCCATGTTGAAGTTTTAGCTTTCTTATTTATATACAGATTCTAAATTCCCCATATTGATTATCATTTTTGACAGTGACTTTTTCCACTAACAAACAAAGAATACATTTGATAATCATCAATGGAGTCTATGAATTGATTTAAGTATATATTGATAATAATTTGTTTATGACAAACGGGATTTTTAAAAGAATTCTTGTTCCATTTGATGGTTCACGGTATTCTCGAAATGCTATCAGTCAAGCAATTAGTATCGCCAAAAAATTTGATTCAGAAATTTACATAATTGCTGCAGTCGATACATCTGATTTTCCTCCAGGTATGCTACTAGCCTTACTAAAAAAAGACAAGATCCTTGAAGAATCAATAAACGAATACATTTCTGCGGTAAAATCGCAAGTAAGAAAAGACCTTTTAGCAGAAGTGGGGATCTGCAAAGCAAGAGGAATATCTAAAACATTTTATGACATCATATCAGGGCATCCCGTGGAATCGATTCTGAAATTCATGCGTGGTCGTAAAATTGACCTAATTGTTATGGGAAGCCAAGGCAGACATGGATTAGCCAAGATTGTCACCCTTGGAAGTGTCAGCCGTAAAGTTACTGAATTAGCTACTTGCCCTGTAATGATTGTTCATTAGTATTTAGTGCAGTGCATGGCAAAGCAATCCCACTATCTATATCGATAAACATGTAAAGACTTTGCATGCAAGTACTTCAACAGGGAAAACAGGTTCAAGAAGAAGTTACGAAAGATGTCATGCTAAGAATATTAGCTGACAAATACTCTCGTGCCATTCTTGAGGCAACACTGGATTTTCCAAAATCAGCAATTGAACTGAGCGCAGAATGTAAAATCCCAATCAGCACTGCATATAGAAGAGTGCAGGAATTACACGATAATAAGCTCCTTGGAATCTCAGGCTCAATTAATGAAGATGGTAAAAAATATTTTTTGTACAAGAGTAAAGTAAAATCCATAGTTGCCTACTTTAATGGAGGTTCATTGGATATTGAGATAGTTCCCAATGCAACAGGGTGAAAATCGCATTGGGAATTCAGAATTTTTATTTTATGACCATGGATGAAAATCATATCCATACTTTAAATCTTAAACAAGAGTGAGCAAAATGATGAAAACAGGAATGTATCTTTATAGTACTCCGGTATTGACTTTGACGCAAAATAATAGTATTCATGATGCATTATTACTTATGCAAAAAAATGAAATCAAAAGGGTAGTGATTGAAGATAATAAAATACCACTAGGCATTGTAACAGAACGAGATATTGGAAATTTCCTTGAGAAGGATAAAACTACTAGATCTCTAGATGAAATACCATTAAATCAAATAATGAGCAGAAATCCTGTTACAATAGCAGTTGGACAGGATGATCATTTAACACAATGTGCCATAAGGATGGAAACATTTCAGATATGTGCAATTTTAGTAGTAGATGAGAATGGAAAACTTGTAGGAATAACTACCAAATCAGATATAACTGGAAACTTTGCTACAAAATATTCTGGAATCTGCAAAGTAAAAGATTACATGACTAGAAGGCTCATTACATGTCGCAAGTCTGATTCATTACTATTTGTATTAAATATGTTAAACAAAAATAAGATCGCGCGAATTGTTGTAACAGATAGTTATGGAAAACCAATTGGGGTAGTTACTTATGATTTGTTTATGAAACACAGTGAATATTTTAAACAGGACAAACCAAGTGATACTAGGGATTATCTTGTTTCAATAAATTCAAACAAAGAAATGCAGATAGGTGAACTTTTAGGAACAGAACTTTTAACAGTGGAATCAGAAGAAGATCTTGGAAAAGCCGCAAAATTAATGAGTTTGTATAAAGTGAGCGGAATACCAACTGTAAACAATGAAAAGGATTTGGAAGGTGTAATTACATCAACTGATGTTACTAGAGCATACAGCGAAGTTGAAACTCATTCAAGATTAGTAAAAAAAGATCCTCATTTTGTGTGACTGGAATTTGGTAATCAAAATTGATAATGCATAACATTATTAAAATACACATTATTTTTACTAACTCAGATGCAAGGATCCTCTCCACTTGATAATTATGATACTGTAATTGCTGCAAAATCCCTAAAAATGCTCTTAATTGATCGAAGTAATGAATTTCGAGAACTTGCTCATGGCATGGGATATCCAAGTAATACAAAAGATTGGGAAACGATAATTCTGAATTTTTGTCTTGATTTTAATGATTGTTTTAAGGCATGGTCTGACAAGACTGCCCCCTCAGATCATAATACAGTGCACAAATGTATGACACAGATGAGACAAATTGCTATGGGGAAAACAAACATGATAGAAGTTACAAAGTTACAAAACCTAGCATATACCATAGCAGAAGAATTCAAATCTATTTACAATCGATTAAAATGATCTTTTCATAACCTAATGACAAACTCTGATCGGTTTCAGTATTTTGGTGATTGATTTTGGTTATTGAGTGGGTGCAATTAATTATTGAAATGTCGATATTAGCTGGAATAATTTTTGGTGCGGTATACGTTGAGCATTGGAATTATAGAAGAATACAAAAAAATGAAGAGAAAGGAATGAAACAAAAAATACTAGTATTGATTAACGATGATCTCGAAAGAAAGTTACGATTTATCCATGAATCAATTCAATACAAAGATTATAAACCATTTTTTACTGATATATGGGACGCGGTAATATTGTCAGGCAAGCAGACTTTACTTCCTTTCGAAATGATAGAAAATTTGCACCATACATATTCGTGGTTAAAATATTACAATACTGAACTTCAACAAAAAATGGCAACAAACAATGAAAACATACTCAAAGATTTGTTAGAAGAAGTAAAAAACTCAATTAAAAATTCTCTAGATTTTCTAAAAAATGAAAAAAGTTAATTGCTAACCTTCGGACGCTGATTTGCCCCCATCCACATTTAGCACGATGCCAGATATCCAGTTAGCTTCTTCTGAAGCCAAATACGCAGCTGCATTCGCAACATCTCCTGGTTCGCCTATGCGATTTAGTGGTTGTCTGTCTTCTAATACCTTTTTTGCTTCAGGATATTCTAAATATGATTTTATCATCCCCGCTTTTATTATTCCTGGATTAATGCAGTTACATCGAATGTTTCTTCGTGCATACTCTACTGCAATGCCTTTGGTAAACATGTTGATGGCTGCTTTGGTTGCACAATAGACTGTCAAGTGTACTTTTGGAATTGCCCTCTCGGCAGATATTGAACCAATGTTAATGATGGAACCGGTTTTTTTCTCAAGCATTTTGGATAAAACCGCTCTTGTAATTCTAAAAGTTCCAATCATATTGGTGTTAATTAGAGACATCCAATCAGAATCAGACATTTCATGAAAGTGTATTGGATCATTGATTGCGCCTGCATTATTTACTAATATGTCAATTTTTCCATAATGGTCATAAACTTGCTCTATTGTTTGGATTACTTGTCCATCATTTGTAATGTCACACGGAAGCGCAACAGTTTGTTTAGAATTATTTCCTAGGGCAGATGCAGCTTTTTTTAATGAATCCAATCTTCTACCTATCATAACTACTTGTGATCCTTCTTCAACAAATTTTTTTACGATTGAAAAACCTATGTCGCT
>JBQTHX010000067.1:0-65598 GCA_052389415.1 Nitrosopumilaceae archaeon | reverse complement strand
TTTTGATCTATCGGGAAATCAATAGAAATTTAAACCATTATCAAACAAATTAGTTTCTATGAAAATTGGAATGCATGTTTCGATTAGAGAGGGGCTTGATAAATCCATTGATAACGCTTTAGCTATGAAATGTACCGCTTTACAGATTTTCACAAGAAATCCACGAGGTTGGACAACAAAGCCTCTTTTAAAAAGTGAGATTGTGAAATTTAGGAAGAGATTAGATGCAAGTAGAATCGATAGAATGGCAACTGCGGCGCACATGCCGTATTTGCCAAACTTTTCTTCCCCTGAGGCAGTGCCTTTTAAAAATTCTTTGAAGTCATTAATAGATGAGGCAAAAAGATGCAGTAGTCTTGGAATTCCATATCTTGTAGCGCATCTTGGTAGTCATAAAGGACTTGGCGAAGAGAAAGGAATAGACACTGTTGTTAAAGCCTTCACCAAAGCAGCAAAAGAAACACCTTCTGATGTTACTTTTTTGCTTGAAAATAATATTGGATCTAAACACAGCGTTGGTTCTGAGTTTGAAAAAATTGCTTCAATTTTCTTTCAAATAAAACCGTTAGATAGATTTGGTATATGCTTTGACACTTGTCATGCGTTCGCGGCTGGATATGATTTGAGAACTGAAAAGACTGTATCATCAACTTTAGAAAAATTTGAAGAATCGATTGGTGTTAAACATATTAAATTGATTCATTTGAACGATTCTAAAGGGCCTCTTGGATGCAACATGGATAGGCATGAGCATTTAGGATTAGGACACATTGGTGATGCGGGACTTGGCCGAGTCATAAAATTTGCTAATTCCAAAAAAATTCCTATAATCATGGAGACTCCGATAGATGATAGGCGCGATGATATTGGAAATATGAAAAAAGCGGAAGAATTGTCGCAATGAACATTTCAATGTCATAATGTTGGAAGATCAAATAACTTCAACGATAAGATCTATTTCAACAGCAGAATTTAGTGGAAGACTTGATACTCCCACTGCAATTCTTGCATGCTGACCTTTTTTTTCAAAAATCTGAAAAAGCAAATCCGATCCACCATTAATCACTTTTGGTTGTTCAACAAACTCTGGAGGCGAATTTACATAACCAGACAATTTAATAATTTTAGAAATTTTTTCCAGATTTCCAAATTCTGATTTTAGATTTGCAAGTGCATTAATTACACACAACTGCGCAGCTTTTTGCGCATCCTCTATTGACAAATCTTTTGTTACTTTACCAGAATAAAGTATCCTGCCATCCTTTATTGGAATCTGACCAGATACAAATACGAGATTTCCTGACCTAACTATTGGTATGTATGAGCCTGCTGGATTTGGGGGAATCGGAAGTATGATTCCTAATTCATTTAGTTTATCCTCAATCATATTGATTGCCTTTATGACACGCCCTTTATTTTTATCTTAAATTGTTCTGATTTTCATTTATGGCAGACCGGGTTTTAATAGTTGAATCTAGAAAATATTTCAAATGCAACTTGAAGAAGCAAATGATTTGTTGAGGATGCTAGTAAACCTAAATGACAAAGCACCTTTACAATACAAATCATCCCACAGAGAAGAATACCCACACCAGGAAAATTACAAGACGCTTGAATTGCTTGAATACTTGACAGAGATAAAAATGGGAGTAGAAGTAGTCAAAGCAAGTGCAAAAGGTCGTGTAGATAAAAAAATACAACGACAGTTTATGAGAATTGATAAAGCGATATCTAGTATGACCGATAAAATCCTAGAATCTAAACCTTCTAATTAAAAACAAGATAATTTAGATTATCTTCATATATTATCATAGAAAATTATTGATATGCCAGAATCTCAATCAAAAGGACTAGAAATGCAGAAAGATTTGAATATCGTTTTATCAAGGTTAAATGCCCTTGAGGTTTCTTCTACAGATCATTATCAAAAGTCTATGATTAGCGTTTTACGCGTACTTGTTGAAACACAGATTCATTCTCTAAACGAGCTTGAACATATCAAAAGAGGAATGGATTTGCTTATGGTGCAGATATTTAAAGTAGAAAATAAAGTAAATTCATCTTAAATTAGTGATACTTGGATCGTCAATTTGTTTGAAATAACCTTACTTAGTGAATAAAAGATTAAATTCAGGACTTCGGTGCTTTGAAACAAATGAAAGAACCTCATAATTATAGGGCAGTTGGTTGGTCTATGGTTGCAGTGGCTGGCTCACTTGCGGCAATTGGCCTTCTTCTTTTAGCTCTGCTTGATGATCCCTTTTATTCTGATAACATCATGAATGAAAAAATTAAACAATTTGAGGAAACAAAAAAACAAACAGCTGAAATGATAAACGAAACTGGAACAAAACTTGATGAGCCAAAACCAGGAATGGCTGTACTATTCGTTTATCTAAAGTAATTCTTCATCAATCTTTTCAATGGCATCAAGGTATTGTTTACAGTTGCAGTTTGGAATCAAGCATTTTCCAGCCTGAATAATAGAGGGGCCATCTTTCAAAATTTCATGAGCAGAATCAATGTGGTGGCATCTTCTGCAATTCATGATTGAAAGAAATCTTTCCTTTATTTAACAATTGAATTACATACAAATAGACAGGAAAACATATTGAATAAAGTGGAACCTAATAATCTTATCAAAGAAACCAGTCCATATCTTTTGCAACATGCCTATAATCCTGTTAAATGGTATTCATGGGGAAAAGAGGCATTAGAAAAAGCGAAAGCCGAGAACAAACCAATCTTTCTAAGTGTTGGTTATAGCGCGTGTCATTGGTGCCATGTTATGGCTCATGAATCATTTGAAAATGAAGACATTGCGCAAGTAATGAATGAAAATTTTATCAATATCAAAGTAGACCGAGAAGAAAGACCAGATATTGATGATATATATCAAAAGGTTTGTCAGCTAGTCACAGGTAGCGGAGGATGGCCACTGAGTGTGTTTCTTACACCAGAACAAAAACCATTCTATGTGGGAACATATTTTCCAACCCTTGATAGCTATGGCAGACCAGGGTTTGGAAGTTTGCTTCGCCAACTCGCACAGGCGTATAAAGAAAAACCATCTGATGTTGAAGATGCAGCAGAAAAATTCATGAATGTTTTAAAACAAACTGAATCAAAAACTTCACAATCAAAAATCGAAAAATCAATTCTAGATGAGGCAGCAGTTAATTTGCTTCAGACTACTGATCCAATAAATGGAGGATTTGGCAATGCACCAAAATTTCCTAATGCTGCAAATCTTTCGTTCATGTTACGATATTCAAAACTCTCAGGAATCTCAAAATTCCAAGAATTTGTGTTAAAAACTCTAACAAAAATGGCTGATGGTGGAATATATGATCAATTAGGAGGAGGATTTCATAGGTATTCTACAGATTCTAAATGGCTTGTACCTCACTTTGAAAAAATGTTATATGATAATGCCTTGATGCCAGTAGTTTACGCAGAAGCATATCAGATAACAAAAGATCCAGAGTTTCTCGAAGTGATGAATCAGACGCTTTCTTACGTATTGCGTGAAATGACTTCGCTTGAGGGTGGCTTCTTTTCCGCACAAGATGCCGATTCTCAAGGCGAAGAAGGCAAGTACTACGTGTGGAAAAAAAAAGATATTCATGAATTATTAGGCAAAGACTCAGACATCTTTTGTTTATATTATGATGTTACTGATGGGGGAAATTTCGAAGGTAAAAACATCTTGTGCAATAATGTCAACGTTTCATCAATAGCATTACAATTTGCAAAAACGGAAGACGAAATAATTGGTATTATACGAAATTCATCACAAAAACTTTTTAATGAAAGATTAAAGCGGACAGCACCAGGAAAAGACGAAAAAATTCTCACTAGTTGGAATGGATTGATGATATCTGCTTTTGCCAAAGGATATCGAATAAGTGGAAATGAAAAATTTCTGCAGGCTGCTAAAAACTGTATTGAATTTATTGCAAAAAAATTAACACTTGATGGAGAACTCTTACGAACATACAAAGATGGACAAGCAAAGTTAAAGGCATATCTTGATGATTATGCATATTTTGTAAATGCTATAATAGATGTTTTTGAGGTAGAACCTAGTGAAAAATACCTACAACTCGCAATCAAACATGGTAATCATCTAATAGAACATTTCTGGGATCCGACTGAAAACAGCTTCTTTTTTACCGCTGATAACCATGAAAAATTAATTATTCGTACAAAAAATATCTATGATCTTTCCTTGCCATCTGGAAACTCCGTTGTTGCATATGTTTTTTTGAAATTATATCATTTCACACAGGATAAAAAATTTCTCGAAATCTCTGTGAAAATAATGGAATCGCTTTGTTTGATGGCTGCGGAAAACCCGTTTGGCTTTGGTCAGCTTTTAAACGCGATGTATCTTTACATTCAAAAGCCAATTGAAATCACTGTGCTGAATACAAATGACGATAAAATCTACAATGATCTTACAAAGAAATTTGTTCCTGAATCTATACTTGTTACTATTTCAAATGAAGAAGCTCTTACTGAACTAAAAAAATATCAATATTTTTCTGGAAAAAAATTTGATAAAAATAGAACTATAGTTTATGTTTGTAAAAATTTCACATGCTCCTTACCGTTGGATTCTATGGTTGAAATAGAAAAATTACTCTAGGTACTTTTTAATATTGATCTCTAACTTTTCGCCAACGCGAGGACTACCCATCCTTTCATATCTTTTTTTTGGCATGCTTATAGTTATTGAGGTATTATCGTAGCTTTTCACAGAAATAGTTGGTTGTGATTGCATGATTGCTTCTATTAAGGGAAGTACTTGATCTTTTAATTCAGGATCTAATTTTTTATTTATTGCATCAAACATCAATTGTTTCTGTGAAATCGGTTCAAGCTGTATGTCTTCTATAAGTGAAATTTGTACTGTACGACCGTTGTCAATTAACTGTTGTATTTTATAATGAATGATTTCTGACATAATTTTTAACTAATTTTGTAAGAATTTATCTCTAGCGCCTCATTGTTTCACGGCAAGTATTGCCTTTTTTATGTCTGGAGATCTTTCCTTTACAATTTCATTGAATTGTTGTGTGTCTTCCAGACTAGGATTCTGTCTTTGATTTTTGAATGTCTGCAAAAATCCAGAATATACACAACCAATTATGATACCTAGGGTAGTTGCAGTGATATCATCTCCTTCGGAGTACATCTGTGCAATTTGTTTGTAAGAGGATACCTCGCTTATGTAATAATTGATGAGATTTTCTATGAAATCAACAGTCGATGGGTGTAGAGTCAATGGCGATTAATTCTATGGCTATGCCATATATTAGTTAATTTTACAGAACTTGATAACATTATGTTGACCCAGTTTCTTTTTAGACGGATCTCAAACTTGATGCTGTGCCAATTGAAATAAATCGAATAAACAAATCGTGTCCAGAATGTAAAAATTCCACTCTCTTTAACACGGGGAAAGATTACTTCTGTGGTAAATGTCTTGTCACTTTGCCAAAAATGTCTTAAAATTATTAACTACCGATTTTAGATTAAATCTATGCATTGGAAACTAGAACGAGAAGAAAGCTATTTCAAAATATATGATGAAAACAAAAACATTGCTGGTTACTTTGATCCCGATTACGGTGAAATATTTCCTGAACACAGAGTCAACGAAATAATAGAAGAGATGCATAAAAAACACGAAAAAATCCTAGGTGGATATATGATGGTACCTATGTTAAAATTTGAAATATTCAACGAACAAGAAATTGGATTAGATCATCTACAACAGCGTATTAAAGATGTAAAGGAACGGATTGAAAGATGGAAAAATTTTATCATGAATCAAAAGACCTCTGAACATAAGATTAGAGTATCGCATACTGATTCAGACATGTTAAGTATTACATTTCCCATCCAATTTGTTACTCCAGTTGCATTGGAACAAAAACTTTTGCTTGCCAAACTTGAAATCATTCTAAATTCGTTACACGAAAATGGACTTTTGTAAATTTTTTGGTCTTTTTGTTAGAATAAGATAGGACAAGACTGAAAGCAAAAGGATTACTCCTGACCCAAGTGGAAATTCTGGTATTATTGTATATTCTTCTGATTCGGCAATCAGAGAATAGTCTGCGATGTTGCGCGATTGAAATTTATCTTGTACAGATATAAAAAAAGGCCTAATTTCACCTTCTTTAAGATAATCTGGTTTTGTAAAAGACTTTCCTGTTGCAATAACTCTCCCGTCTTTGTCATACAGTGTTGCAATGATAACTATGGAGTTGGCAGTTTTTTGGTCATGGTTTGTTATTGTGCCGCTTATAATATAATTGTCCAGCATGTCTCTCTTGGAAACTGATGATAATATTTCAAGTGATTCAGTTTTTGGAGTTGCCGGGTTGTATTCTATTTCAAGTGAATATCTGTTTATTTGCGAAAGTATCTTATCATTAAAGGACATATCGAACGGTCCTTTTTTTCCAGGCATTATAGTTTTAAGAATGGACTCTGTTTTCTTAGTATCAAGAATTTCATCATTAGTATCATAGAGGATGGCAGTAACGACTATTTTGTTCAAGGGAACCAAAGTGTTATTTTCAATCTCCCCCACAATGTGAATTGTTTCGTCATGGAGGTATTGCTGATCATTTAATATGGATACTTGAGCTGATGCGCCAGAAATTGCAAATGAGGCTGAAACTATACTTGCAATTAGAATCTTCATCAAAGGATTCCTCATTTGGTTGTTATTCAAATGACTCTATGGTGTATAACCTTTTTTTGCGGAATTGTACGATGCTAACGCACTGGTCTCATATTCAAACGATTGCTGCATGAGCTCATCCGATCTAATCTTGATAGAATCATCATCAGTTTCTATCCATTTTTTTAAAAGTTTATCACTTTCCAACTGGGCTTGTGTTGAACGTTTGAAGAGCTCCACTGATGAGATAAATGCCTGAGGGGGTGAGAGTTCATCATATTTTTTAACTATTATTTCTAAATTCTTAAGATGTTCTTCGGAAATCTCTATTAGTTCATCTTTTGTCAATTGGCCTTCCTGCCAAATTTTCTTTTTTGATTCATAATCTGAAGTTTCTCTTTTGAGCTCTGCTTGAATTTGATCAAGACTATTTCCAAATCTCTGACCAGCGATTCTTGCTTGGTCTATATAATAACTTACGCCAATCACAAGTATTATTATTACTAATCCTATTCCGATTGCGATGTACAATCCTTTTTTACTTGATTGGCCAGATTTTTTCTTCACGTCAAGCTCTTTTTAATACCTGGAATAAATCTATTCTATATGCTAGTCGATATAGGTCCCATTTGCATCAGCTTTTAATTCAATTATCATTACACTTCCACTGATAAAAGATTCGTTTCTAACTGTGCGAACACGCCCCACTTCAAGGTGATATGGCCATATGTCAACAACAACAGTACCTACCTGGACATTTTCTGGCGCATCAGTCATTTTGATGTCTTCTTTTTTTATCCCATGATCTACTAGTTTCTTTATACAATGATTAAGCAATGGTTCTGGTAGACCGTGATTTATGGCCCAGACTGTACCAGAATATTCTATGTTTGTCAATTCTAGTCTGATTTCATTTCTTCTATAATTATCCTTCGGGATTTACTACTTTGAGAGTCATAGTGCTAATGACACGAGAAATGTTTCTGATTCCATGCGATACCGCTTTGTCAAAATCCTCCTGAGTTTTAGCGTGAATTTCAGCGATAATATCATAAGAACCAAAAGTGACATGTGCATTTTTGACCTGAGGTATTCGTTTAAGCTCCTCTATGATATATTCCTCAGTTCCTAGATCACAGTTTATCAAAACATATCCTAGATGCATATTGTTCTTTTCACCCATTTGTTACTTAACTTTGTCTGTAATTAAAAAGCCAATGAAGGGATTTGGACCCTCGACCTTCTGATTACAAGTCAGATGCTCTAGCCAGGCTGAGCTACATTGGCACAATCTAAAGGGAAAATCTGGACGGTTTAAAATGTTATCAATAAACCAAAGCTTAAATTAATTATAACCAAACAACCCTCATGCCATTTTTTAAAGTTAATGTGGTTATAGAAAATAAGCCGGAGATAAATGATCCAGAAGGAGAGACTATACTACACGATTTGATTCTGAAAAGAAACAATTCCCCTGTGAAGAAAGTTCGATCAGCCAAGATGTTAAAATTTGAGGTTGATGCAAAAAACAAAAAAATAGCTGAAAAAACCGTGATGGATTTATGTAATGAATTCCGAATATACAACCCCCTTGTAAGTCGTGTAACTGTTGAAGGCTCTGAAAGCTAGCCGCTTTTTACTATTTTGCGTTTTAAAGCAGTGAAATCCTCTAGCGCTCCATCTATGAGGAGTTTACTTCTAAGATGTCTTGCTAGGTCAGTTTCAGTAATTATTCCAACGAGTTTGCCTTCTTCTAATACTAACAATCTGCGAATATTGTTATTTATCATCTTTTGAATGGCGTCTTCAATAGGCGTCATTGGTTCTACCCATCTGAATTTTAAGGACATTATCTCAGAAAGTGGAACATCAGCGCTTTTCCTATCTGTAGTCATGACCTTGCGTGATAGATCTCTTTCTGTAACTAGCCCAATTGGATTGCCATCCTTTATGACTACTAATGAACTCACCTGCTTTTCTGACATTAATAGCGCCACATCTTTCGATGTTTTTTCATGATCGATGGTAACGACATTCCGGATCATGATGTCGCGAACATTTGTCATATTTCCTATCAAAAAGAAATTAGATAAAAACGATTTCATTCGATTCAATTTAATAATCCTGACAAGATACAAAAATTGTGAAAGTAGGAATTGTAGTTTTTCCAGGGAGCAACTGCGATCGTGATATGCTGCACGTACTTAGCGATGTTTTTAAATTAAACACACAGCTTTTCTGGCATGAACATGAACTACCCAAAAATCTTGACGCTGTAGTTCTCCCCGGAGGATTTTCATATGGTGATCGGCTTCGTGCTGGAGTAATTGCTGCTCATAGTCCAGCTATTTCTAGAATAAAAAAAATGGCAGAAAAAGGAATGCCTGTACTTGGTGTTTGTAATGGTTTTCAAATCCTTGTAGAATCTGGTCTTTTGCCAGGTGCATTACTAAAAAATACTTCACTTAATTTCATGTGTAAATGGACTGAGTTAATAGTAAAAAACAATAAAACGCCATTTACTACTAAATTCAAATTAAATCAAAGAATACCAATACCAATCGCAAATGGTGAAGGAAGATACTATGCTGATAAGGAAACTCTGAACATCTTACAAAAGAACAATCAGATAGTCTTTACTTATTGTGAGGAAACAAATGGTTCAACCAATAACATTGCAGGTATCTGTAACAAAAAAGGAAACGTAGTTGGGATGATGCCTCATCCCGAGAGAGCTGCAGAACCTCTCATTAACCCAAAGAATTCTAAACCCGCCTCGATGATTTTTGAATCCCTTTTAACTAACATGGGTGTGGCACAATGAGTCTGACCTCGCAAGAACAGTTATTTCTAGAGAAAAAAATTGGACGAAAACCTAATCCACTTGAATTACAAATCGTCGCTGCAGAATGGTCAGAACATTGTTCATACAAATCATCAAAAAAGCATCTTAAAATATTGCCAAAAGAAGGCAAACGCGTCATTTCAGGACAAGGATATGATTCAGGGGTTTTAGATGTTGGCGATGACTACGTTGTTACGATACATATAGAAAGTCACAATCATCCGTCTGCCGTGGAACCGTATGGGGGTGCGGCAACTGGAGTTGGTGGTGTTATTCGGGACATCTTGTCAGCAGGGACAAGACCGATTGCAATTCTTGATGGATTACGCTTTGGAAATATAGAAAAGGACAACAACGCAAAATGGCTTTTCAAAAATGTAGTACGCGGTATCGCAGATTATGGAAACTGCCTTGGAATTCCCACAGTAGGAGGAGAGATTGAATTTGATGACTGTTTTAAAAATTATGCCCTAGTTGATGTTGCAGCAGTTGGTTTTGGTAAAAAAAATAAGCTAATTAAAAACAGAGCAGACAAAGACGACTTTGTAGTCCTAATTGGAGGTTCTACTGGGCGAGATGGAATGGGGGGTTCTCAATTTGCATCCGACACATTAGAATCGGAAAACCGTTCCGCAGTTCAAATCCCAGATCCTTTTATTGAGAAGCTTGTCATCGAAGCAATCCTTGAGGCACGCGATAAAGGCTGTATTAAAGCAATGAAAGATTTGGGAGGTGGAGGCCTTTCATGCGCCGTATCTGAAACTTCAGACGCGCTTTCAATTGGAATTGAATTAGACGTAGCTAGAGTCCACAAGAGAGAGGAAGGAATGTCTCCCACTGAGATTATGATATCAGAATCACAAGAGCGGATGCTTGTGATAACTGATAGATACAATCTTCAACAACTCAAGGAAATCTGTGAAAAATTCCTCGTTCCATACTCTGTCATAGGAAGAGTAAAAGAAGACAGACTGATGCAAGTTAAAGTTGAAACAAATACTATTGCAAAACTTCCAAGCGCAGTTGTGGCAAATGCTCCGTTGCTTGACAGGCCTTCATCAATGCCAAAATATCTGGAAAAATTAAAGAAAATAAAAGAACCAAAGACTCCAAACGACTTTACAACGGTTCTACTATCGATGCTTGCAAATCCTAACATTGCAAGTAAGATCTGGGTTTATGGGCAATATGATCATGAAGTAGGAATAAGAACCGTAGTAAAACCAGGTCATGATGCTTCAGTGTTACGACTTGACAATGGAAAATTCCTTTCTATAAAAATTGATGGCAATTCAAAACATTGCTATATTGATCCAAGACAAGGAGCAATTGGATGCTTTGAAGAAGCATGTAGAAATGTTGTCTGCACAGGCGCAACACCAATAGGTATGGTTGATCACTTGCAATTTGGAAATCCGGAGGATCCCGAAATTTTTTGGACTTTCAAAGAATCACTTCAGGGAATAACTGACTTTGCAAAACATTGTGAAATTCCATGTGTGGGAGGAAAAGTCAGTTTCTATAATGAAACAGATGGTGGTCCAATTAAACCCACTCCACTAATTGGTGTGCTAGGTTTGATTGAAAAAAAAACATTATGCAGGCAACAAGTCTCACAAAATGATTTTCTGATTATTATTGGAGAGACAAAAAAAGAACTTGGCGGTTCAGAATATTATGAATACATTCACAATTTGGTTGGTGGGGTGTGCCCTGCTGTGAACTTTGAAATTTCAAAAACCTCTATGGAAGTAGTTTTGAATCTAATAGGAGAAAATCTAGTCAACTCTGTACATGATTGTTCTAAAGGCGGGATGGCAATTGCCGTATCTGAATTGTGTATTAACAACCAAATTGGTTGTATAACTTCTTTGGATAAAATGCCCGCAGAAAAATTAAACTCTGCTGATCTATTATTTTCAGAATCGCATTCAAGATATTTACTTGCAGCGAATCAAAAAAACGTAAAAAAAATTGAAGATATCTTAAAACGAAAAGAATTACCTTATGGAATAATTGGAAGGTTTTCGGGTTCAAAAATCGTTTTTAAAAACCAGTCCAAAAAGATACTCAATCTAAGGATTGATAAAGCACAAGAAAAATGGTTAAACTCATTGGAGTCATTGGTTGCGCATGGTTAAAGAAAATTGTGGAGTTGTAGGAATCTTTAGCCTTGATGGAGCTAATGTAATTCCAATGGTTATTGATTCCTTACGAGCCTTACAACATCGTGGTCAAGAAGCTTGGGGAATTGCTATTCCTAAAAAGGAGCCGCATAAGCAAATTGGTCTTGTTTCATCTGCGGCATCAGAGTTTGACAAAGTTGCACGAGAATATGCGTCACCTGCTGCTATAGGACATGTCAGGTATTCTACTATGGGAAAGAGTAACTTGGAAAATGCTCAACCTTTGAAGGTACGTGATCTTTGTATTGCACATAATGGGACAATTGCAAATGTCGAAGAATTAGCTGGCATGGTAGGAGGCTGTACATTTACGCCACAAAATGTCAGTGATACACTTGTTGCAGCAAAAAGACTTGTTTCACTAATGGCAAACAATGGAAAACTAGGAAACGCTCTCTCAATTTTGAAAAATGAAATGATTGGCTCTTTTTGCTTTACCTTTGTCTCTGATGATAACGCAGTATATGCCGCGCGCGATCCTAAAGGATTTAGACCCATGGTCCTTGGTTTTAGAAAAGATATCAATACCTATATCGTCGCATCAGAATCATCAGCAATTGCTGCAGTCAGCGCAGAACTGATAAGAGACGTAAAACCAGGTGAACTAATCAAAATCAGTAATTCTGGTCTGGAATCAGAGATGTTTTCAGAAGAAAAAATACATTCCCATTGTTCGTTTGAATTTACGTACTTTGCCCATCCGTCAAGCATTATGGAAGGATCCAACATCTATTTGGCAAGAAAAAAAATTGGTAAACATCTTGCAAAGAAATTTCCAATAAATGATGCTGATATAGTTATTCCTGTTCCCGATTCTGCCAGACCAGCTGCACTTGGTTATGCTCAGGAGCTTGGGGTTCCATTTGAAGAAGGGTTACTAAAGGATAGATACAGCAGGAAGGGACCACTACGAAGTTTCATAGAACCGCACCAAAGCGATAGAGTTGAAATCAATAGGTGGATAATTCCAATCACTTCTGTAATTGCTGGCAAACATGTTGTGGTTGTTGATGATAGTTTAGTTCGTGGCACAAGCTCCAAGGCAATCATCAAAGCACTTCGTAGAGCTGGTGCAAGAAAGATAAGCATGGTAATAACATATCCGCCGATTAAATTTCCATGTTATGCAGGAATCGATTTTCCATCACAAGATGAACTTGTAACATTTATTGAAGATGGTAAAGAGTATGATGAAAAGGCATTGACTGAAAAAGTAAGACAGATCATAGGCGCAGATTTTCTTGGCTACAATGACGAAAAAAACTTGGCAGAAGCAGTTGGAATAGACGTTAACTCTATGTGTTTTACCTGTTCCAATGGAAATTATGCCACGCTAGGCATCAAACCAGTCTTTAAAACAAGGGCCGAAATTAAAGGTGAATAAAAATGGAGATTGCTTATGTTTTAGTCAAAAGCAAAATTGGACATGAAATGGATGTAATGAATGATCTTTTGAAAATTGATGGCATAAAAGAAGTCATGGGAACTTATGGTGTTTACGATATTTTTGCCAAGGTTCAAGTTCAAACAAGAAAAGAAATTGAACAAGTTATCACCAAAAAAATTAGAAAGATAAACAATGTCATTTCAACAACTACTCTTTCTGTAATTCCTGAACAAGGCGGCAAATAGATCTTAATAATAAGAAATAACAAAACAAACCAATGAAAACTAATCTTATTGTTGCATGCACAAGTGGCGCTATAATTATTACAGCAATAGTGATCTTCGGGTTGCCAGTTCTATTTCCTGTCAAATATGATCTTCATCTTGATCCTTTCAAAGATCCACAGGATCTTTTTACGATGGCTAGGGTAACAATACAAAATACAGGGAACGCTCCTCTCACAAACGTAGTCATAGACTATGATGGTTATACTGACAAGATTCCTCTCCTAAAGCCAGGACAGAAGGTAATACTGTCGCCGCCAACGGGGAACAAACTTGAACATGTAACTGTAACCAGTGATGAGGGGATCAGAATGACAATGCCTTACAGGCTACCATCTAAAATGCCTGGTATGATGGGTTCATGATTCTATATCAGTTTAAATCATACCTAAATTAAAGACGCATGTTTGAAGTTTCTACGTTCAGGAAAAGTAAAGGACATATACGACACAGAGGATGGCAATCTTCTATTTCATTTCAGTGACAGGGTTTCTGCATTCGATGTAAAATTTCCTACAGTCATTCCAAGGAAAGGCGAAGTTCTTTGTAAATTTGCAGAATTCTGGTTTAAGGCACTTCCAAACGCTAACCATTACATTAGAACAGAATCAAAAGATAAGATGATAGTAAAAAAAATGAAAATGATTCCGATGGAGTGCGTTGTAAGAGGATATTTCTATGGTAGCCTAATTCAACGGTGGCAAAATGGTGAAGTTAAAGTTCCAACTAACACTAATACGTCACTTGCGGCAAGACTGCCAGAACCAATTTTTGATCCCACCACGAAATCAGAAACTCACGACTTGCCAATTAATAAAAAAAATGCCATTGATAGGAAACTTGTGACTGCTGAAGAATATGATTGGCTAGAAGAAACATCAATTGCAGTATACAAAAAAATATACCAGATTGCAGAAAACGCGGGTTTTATTCTGGCAGATCTAAAATTAGAGTTTGGAAAACTTGGTAATGAAATACTGCTTGGCGATTCGATTGGACCGGATGAATACAGAATGTGGCCTAAAGAGACCTATCAAATAGGAAAGCGACAAGAAAGCTATGATAAGCAACTTCTTCGTGACTGGCTAACCCACCATGGCATTCAAAAACAATTTGATGATGAAAGGAAGTTAGGCAAGGAACCAGTTGCGCCTGAACTTCCGCAAGAATTGTGTCAACAACTGTCTTCAAGATATATCCTTTCATACGAAAAAATTACTGGTCACTTGCTATAACTCGAATTCAGTACTGGGCATCCCAATGCCTTTCGGCAATTTTGCCACTGGATTGGCTCAAAAAATGGCTAAATGTCCCAAAACTGGATTTTTTTTAAAAAATATTTAATTTTTTGTAATGGTCCTAATTATTTGAATTTATAACTAATACATTAAGTATGTTATGAAAATCATAGTTGTAATTTGACAGTTAATCCCTTTGCTATTATCTTTATAGTAGCATAAAAAAATTAATGCTAAAGGACAAAAAACTGTAACGCCTTGCTCTTTTAGATTATCATTAAAACTGTAGAAAGAAATGTCTACACTATTAAAAAAAGAAATCAAAATAAACAGAATTCTTATAACCAATACGGAACAGGGAAAGGCACTTAACGATTCTGCACGAATTAAAATCCTCCAAATTTTATATCACAACGAACTCACGGCTGAACAGATATCTGGTGAATTATATAAAACCGGTCACAAAAAGGCGGTTACTACAATTAGACATCATCTTGACATATTGAAGAACGCTGGACTAATTGAGATAGTAAAGATGGAAGAAGCTCGTGGTGCTGTAATGAAGTATTATGGCACTTCAGTAAAACTTCTTGGATATGGGATTCCCCAACATTTCGATTCAGAATATTCTAATGCCATCTTGGATGTTTCTGTAAGAATAGAAAAAATGATAAAAAATATTTTACAAAAAAATCTGTTGAAAATAAAAAAGAAAAATATTGAACACCTAAACGATTCACATTATAATCAATATGTTTTAATGGAAATTATTAATCGTGCAGTGACGAACATCTTTGAAAATAACTCTTCTGACTCTCTAATAATTCCAGATAAAAAATCAAAATCTGTATCTAAAAAAGATTAGATTATCTCTATTGAAAAAATCCCTTTTATATCAGGATCCTGCAAAATTTTTATCATTTCGCGAGGAATAGAATCTGATGCCTTGTCGCAATTTACTGCTAGGGTGCGTGGGCACACAAATGAACTTTTTCTAATCACAATATCATGTGGATGGATTAATGTAAGTCCGTCATGGCCTTTTCCTTTTGTTTTGAAAGAAAAATCTTTGACTTTAACTGTAAATAAAATGATTGTTTTTGAACTGCACAAAAGATTTTTCATTTTTTCTGGAATTCCATTGCATCCACAACTTGCACCAACTCCTATTATACAATCTCCATTTAATGTAAGTTCTGATTCTGTTGTTATCTCGATTGTTTTTTGATGAAGCGATCGAATATTTTCGTGACCATAAAATGGGATCTCAAAAAGCATGCAAAAAGTATCACTAGACTTAAATTAAACCTTCAAAGGATGAAAATTGATTTGTTACCAGCAGCCGCAGGTTATGATAGAGCAATCACTGTATTCTCTCCCGATGGAAGATTATACCAAGTGGAGTATGCTATTGAAACAGTCAGACGAGGTACTCTTGCAATCGGAATAAAAAGTAAAGATGGAATAATCCTTGCAGTGGAAGAAAAACCACGTAAATTACAGAATGCTGAAGTAACTCAGAAAATTTTCCAAGTAGATGACCACATTGGAGTGGCCGCCGCAGGATATATTCCAGATGCACGTAGCCAGGTAGATAATGCCAGATTTTTCTCACAAAGTAACAGGATGATATATGATGAACCAATCGAAGTTGAATCGGTGGCAAAACACCTTGCAGATCAATGCCAACAATTTACACAATACGCAGGAGTAAGACCATTTGGCGTAGCTCTTATTATCGCAGGAATAGACAAGAGTGGAAGCACAATATACCTAACCGATCCTAGTGGAACATACATTTCATACGATGCGGTCTCAATTGGTTCTGGCGCCGATCAAGTAACTGAACATTTAGAAAAATTCTATAAAAAAGACATGTCATTGGAAGATGCAGCTGCGCTTGCAATAGAATCAATTTATTTAGTCAGTGAGGATAAAGAAGGAACAAAACATGTAAAGATGTCGCAAATTCTCAACGATGCCAAACTTTTAACCAAGGTGGCAGAAAAAGATATTGAAAGATATGCTGCAAAGGCAAAAGAGAATTCTGCAAAAAGGCAAAGGTAATCTCTACCATTTTATAATCCACAAAAATACAATAACTGTTTGAAACTTTCAATAGCAATTCCTGATTCTGCACTCACCGATGAACCGACACAACTGGATAAATCAAGGAAAATATCTTTGATTGCTAGATCATGCGCTATCTTTCATGTACAAACAATTTATCTATATCATGAAAGTGGAGGAACTGCTCAAGATAAATCTCTTCTACGTACCGTTTTGCGGTATATTGAGACTCCACAATATTTACGACGAATGTTGTTTCCCAAAATCTCTGAATTAAAATATGCTGGTGTGTTAAGCCCATTAAAAATTCCTCACCACACTTACACTTCTGATTCCAAAAAGATCAAAGCAGGGGATATTCGTGAAGGGGTTGTATTCTTTGCTAAAGGAGGGAAATACGTAGATGTGGGACTGGACAAACCAATTCAATTTTTTGGCGACGCAAAAGAAGGAAGACGAATAACTGTACAATTCAAATCTGTATTTCCTCAATTTTCAGTTAAACAGATATCTCGTGAGGAGATTAAACAGTATTGGGGTTATGAGGTCAGAGAGAGTGCAAACCTGCGCACTCTCCTTTCAGGTTGGAATTCTCATGTTATTTTGACTTCGAGAAAAGGAAAAATAATATACAAAACTCAAAAATTTTTCGAAGGGATTTCTAATACTGATACACTAGTTGTTTTTGGTTCTCCAGAGAGAGGAATCCACGAAATATTGGGGAACACGATTAACAGTATTTCAAAATCGCAAATCATTAATTTCTTCCCAGAACAAGGCACAGAGACAGTTCGTCTTGAAGAAGCAATACTTGGTACTTTATCTATTCTAAATATTCTTACGCGCAATTAAATTTAATACACTTCGAGTATTTTGATTCTCGTGGTTATACCAAAAAAATTTCTACTTTTTGCTTTCATTACTGGCATTGTTGGAGTTATTGTAGGCGGAATAATATTAGCAATTTCCGTATTGGATTTATTTCAATAATTGGATCAAAAATTATATGAAAAATCGATCAAGCTGTAATTTTTGATAGTAGACTTATAATGGGGTTTACAACATCTAGCGTCTATCCATGGGTCATAGAAAACATAGTCAACCAAGGCGAGGTAGTCTTGCATACCTTCCAAGAGCAAGAGCAAAAAGCATGGAAGCCAGAATAAGAACTTGGCCTGAACAAGAGGGCGATCAACCAAAGTTATTGGCTCACGCAGGATTCAAAGCTGGTTGTATTCGGATCGCAAGTATTGATGATAGAGATAAGACGCCTAACTTTGGAAAGCAATTAGTTAGTCTTGGAACAGTTGTTGTGACTCCTCCGATTACAGTTGTTGGAATAAGAGGTTATGCAAAGGATAGGTATGGGCTAGATTCGATTTTTGATGTATACGCAAAAGATCTTCCAAAAGAATTGTTAAGGCTCTTTGTAGCAAAATCTGAAGAAAAGACCCTTGAACTTGTAGAAAAATCTCTTGGAAGAACAACTGATCTTTTTGCAATAGCAGCTGTATTTCCAAGACACGCTGGCAGAGAACAGAAAAAACCATATGTTTTTGAGGTTGCAGTAAAAGGTGGCGATATTACAAAACAATTTACATTTCTTAAAGATCTTTTAGGCAAAGAAATCAAAATTGATCAAGTATTCCAAAAAGGTGGAGATGTAGATGTTGCTGCTATTACTAAAGGAAAAGGAATTGAGGGTCCAATCACAAGATGGGGAGTTAAAAAGAAACAGCATAAATCAAGAAAAAGCGTAAGGGCACTTGGAACACTTGGTCCAATAAGTCCAGCGACAATCATGTATACTGTTCCAAGAGCTGGTCAACGTGGATTTCATCAGAGAACTCAATACAATAACAGAATAATGATAATGAGCAATACAGAAAAAAATGAATTTAAAATAAATCCTGATGGGGGATTCAAACATTTTGGGTTGGTACAAGGCGATTTTATTGTAATTCGTGGTTCCATTCCAGGAACTTATAGACGACTGGTAAAACTGAGGGCACCAGTAAGACAACGAGTCTCAAAAATAACACAACCTAACATTTTGGAAATAATGATATGAAAGCCCAAGTCTTTTCAATAAATGGTTCCAAAACTGAAGAATTAGAATTACCAAATGTGTTTTCTACTCCTCTTCGAACTGATCTTCTACACAAAGCATACGTGAATATCGAATCGCACTCATTTCAGAGCCAAGGGAGATACCCAAATGCTGGAATGAATGTTGTAGCAGAATCCAACAGCCCTCCTACAGGTCACCATCAAGCAAGAGTTGCAAGACTGCGTGGAGGTGGAGGTGGAAGACAGGGTCAGGGAGGTGGAGTAGCAATGGTAAGAGGTGGACGACAAGCTCATCCTCCCACAGCCGAAAAAGTTGTGTATAAAATGCTCAATAAAAAGGAAAACAAACTTGCTCTTTGTTCTGCTATCGCTGCAACTTTATCTGCAGATCTAGTAAAATCACGCGGACATAAAATTGATAATATTGAATCATTTCCAATTGTTGTTGACAATGAAATTGAATCCATATCAAAGGCAAAAGATCTTGAAAAATTCTTCAATGCATTGAATTTGGCTCAAGATATTGATCGATTACGCTCAAGACTAAAACGACGTTCTGGAAAATCACTTTTACGTGGAAGAAAAACAAAGATTGGAAAAAGTATTCTTATGGTAGTGCGCGATTCAAAGAATCTCTCAAAGGCATGTGGAACCTTCCTGGGTGTTGATGTAAAATCAGTTAGTAGTCTAAGTGTCTTAGACTTGATTCCTGGCTCACAACCGATCCGATTAACAGTGTTTTCAAAAAATGCAATAGAAGATATTAGTAAAATAAAATCTCCACATTTGGAGCTAATGGTGAAATCTAGATGAACTCAGAAGAAGCTATCCAAATAGTTCTGAAACCGTATATCACAGAAAAGACATTTGCTCTAGTTGAAAAAGAAAGTAGAATATGCTTTATTGTAAAAAAAACTGCAACCAAACCAAAAATCATGGAAGCAGTAAAGATACTTTACAACGAGGAACCAATAAAGGTGAATACATGCGGATCAGTTTATGGCAAAAAGGCTTTTGTCAAATTTCAATCAGTCGATAAAGCAAGGGATCTTGCAACAAAGATAGGAATGCTATAATATGGTTCTGTTTGAAATTCTTCGCATAAGAGTGAGTGTATAATGGTTAAAGAATTTAGATATCGTGGATTGACGACGGAGGATCTACAAAATCAATCATTTGAGAATCTGTTTCATCTTTTCCCCGCTAGAGCAAGAAGGTCGCTTACAAGAGGAATAACTGATCAAAAACGGAAATTGCTTGAAGAAGCAAAAATGGCTAAAGCAGGGAAGTTACCAGCACCAATAAAAACCCACTTGCGCGACGTGATAATCTTGCCATATATGATTGGAGTTACAATAAACGTTTTTTCTGGAAAAGAGTTTGTTCCAGTAAACATTACGCAGGAAATGGTAGGACATTATTTGGGTGAATATGTTATGACAAACAAAAGAGTAGTGCACGGGGCACCTGGCGTAGGAGCATCTAGGTCTAGCTTGTATGTTCCACTAAAGTGATTAACATGGTTGAGTTCGAATACGCTTTCCAAAATTATGATAAAACAAAACACGTTCGTTCATCTCTTAGAGAAAAAACCATTTCACACAAACATGCACGTGAAATTGCAGTTGCAATAAAAGGGCTTTCGCTTGAAAAAGCTCGGAGCTATTTAGAAGATGTTGTGAGACTAAAACGCGCTATTGCCTTTAGAAGATACCATAATGAAGTAGGACACAAATCAGATACTGGAATGATGTCAGGTCGTTATCCACAAAAAGCAGCTGGAGAATTCATCAAATTGCTTGATAATTTAGAATCAAATGCAGAATATCGTGGAATGGATTTAGACCGACTCAAGATAATTAATGCCACTGTTCACAAAGGAAGAAAAATTCAAAGATTCACTCCACGTGCAATGGGCAGAGCATCTCCGAAGATTGATATCCTTACACATGTTGAGTTGGTAGCTCAGGAGATCTGAAATGTCATCTGTAAAAAATGTAATCAATGACAGCTATAAACTCATGTTGCTCAAAGACTATCTAAGAGTAGTTATTAAAGAAGCTGGATTTTCCGATGTGGATATACAAAAGACTCCGACAGGTACGCGTGTAGCGCTTCATGTAACAAGACCAGGAATTGTAATAGGCAGAAAAGGTTCTGGAATACGTGATTTGACAAAAGCGCTGGAAAAAGATTTTGATCTTAAGAATCCACAGATCTCAGTAGTTGAAATAGAAAGACCAGAACTAGATCCTAATGTTATGTGTAATAGGATGTCGCAACATCTTGCAAGAGGTACTGCATTCAGACGTGCCGTGATGTGGACGATGCAAACAATTATGAACGCGGGAGCAATGGGGGTTCAAATAACTATTTCAGGAAAACTTCGTGGAGAGCGCTCAGCCTTTGAAAAACACAGTAAAGGAATTTTACCACGTGCAGGACATCACGCTAATGTTATTGTGGCAGAGGATATAGTTCACGTAGATACTAAAATGGGTCTTATTGGAGTAAGAATCAGAATCGCAAGAAAAGAAAACTATGTCCCAGAATTTGAATTCAAGACAAGAGAGGAGATGCGTCCGCCAAAGAAGAAGTTAGAGGTAGATGAAGAAAAAGAAACTATGATCATCGAAGAAATTCCAGAGGATCCAACAAAACCACGAACAGAAAGTGAATTAATTGAAAAAGAGGAAGAACACATCAAGGCTGTAGAAACATATGAGGAAATCGAAGAGGAATTAAAGTAATGGCACGATTGAAAATGAAAACAATTAGGGAATTTAATGAAACTGATCTTAAAGATAGACTTGGACAACTAAGAACCGATCTCTCTAAATTACGAGTAGAATCCTCGAAGGGAACACTAAGAAAGGAAAACGGCAAAGTTCGTTCTTTAAGAAAAGACATTGCAAGAATATTGACACGACTTCAGGAGATGAAAAAACCATGATTACGGCTGAAAATTTGGCTTTGCACGAATTCATTGGACTTGATGTTGAGATTATCCATTCATCTAATGCACAGCAGATGGGAATGAAAGGTAGAATAGTTGATGAAACAAAATTTGTTTTAGTTTTGAGCTCGGAAAACGAAATTAAGAAACTCCCAAAGGAGAATGCAGTTTGGAGATTTTTTTTGGGAAATAATAAAATTGATCTGAATGGAAACGTGATATCAAAGAGATCATTTGAGAGGTTAGGAATAAAGACATGACTAGAAACATAGGAATTTCGGTCCAAACACCAAAAACAGAATGCAATGATAGCCAATGTCCTTTCCACGGTAATCTGTCAATTAGAGGTAAATTAATCGAAGGCAAAGTAGTCAGCTCTAAAGCACCAAAGATGATTGTTGTCCAACAAGAAGCACCTAAATTTATTACAAAATTCAAAAGATATGCACGCAGTCAAAGTAAAATTCATGCATACAGGCCATCTTGCATTGATGTGAAGGAAGGAGATATCGTTCTTACTGCTGAATGCAGACCTATATCAAAAAGTGTTTCATTTGTAGTAGTGGAGGTTGTATCGTAATGGGAGCAACAAAGAGTCGTGCAGTTTCGGCAAAAGGGGTACAAGAGTTTAGACCTTATGTTACTAGAGCACTTCCCCTTGGTGCACAAGTAGTTTGTGCAGATAATACGGGAGCAAAAATATTGGAAATAATAATGGTACAAAAGACAAAAACAAGAGTAGCAAGATATCCTTCTGCTGCAGTAGGTGATTTTGTGAATGTAGTTGTCAAAAAGGGGCCGGGAGAACTTAGGAAACAGATCTATGGTGCAGTCATTGTTAGACAAAAATATCCAATAAAACGGCTAAATGGAGTTCGGGTTACTTTTGAAGATAACGCGGCTGTACTTGTTACGCCAGAAGGAGAAATAAAAGGTACTGAAATCAAAGGTCCAGTTGCAGCCGAAGCTTCAGAAAAATGGCCAAGAATAGCAAATCTTGCATCGATGGTGGTATGAATTGAAACCAACAATTGTTAGAAATCGGCAAATATTCCAAGCAACAAATCACGTACGAAGTAAACAACTTGGTGCTACACTTTCGGAAGAACTAAGAAATAAGTATGGCAGACGAAATACTCGTGTAATTGAAGGAGACACCGTTAGAGTTTTGCGCGGAGAATTTAAAGGAATAGATGGAAAAGTTACAAAAATACTTACTGAGAAAAATGGTGTGGCAATAGAAGGAATAAAACGTGAAAAATTGAAAGGTGGTAATGTTGACATTTTCACACATGCTTCAAACGTTATGATAACTGGTTTGAATCTTGAGGATAAATGGAGACAAAATAGATTGGGAAAGCAAAAAACAAAAACATCAAAAGAAAAACCTGCAGAACAACCAAGGGAAAAACAAGAAAAACCAACCAAAACAAAAGAAACTAAAAAACAAAAACCCTCTTCCAAAGAAACCAAACAAACAAAAGCAACAAAGGCAGTGGATAAGGAGAAAAAGTAATGGTCAGCATAGCAGGAAGCAAGAAACTAAAAAGACAAATGTCTCCAATTTTTTGGAGAATTTCACGAAAAGATGACAGGTTTGTCGTAACTGTAAGACCTGGAGGACATTCAAAACATGCTTCAATTCCAAGTGCAGTATTTATTAGAGACGTTCTAAAATTAGCAACTACCCTCAGAGAAACAAAATCAGCTATATACGGTGGAAAAATCAAAATTGATGGCGTAGTACGAAAATCGCTTCATCACGGTGTTGGCCTAATGGATGTAGTTGAACTTGATGGATTAACGGATGTGTATAGACTAGTTCCAAAAAATTCAATGGTATTGCAACCAATTGTGATAAATTCCACTGAAAAAACAAAAAAACTTGTTAAAGTAACAAGTAAAGTAACAATAAAAGGTTCAAACACACAAATTGGTTTTCATGATGGTAGATCTCTTGTGTCTGATACTAAAGTAAATGTTGGAGATTCATGTGTGATACAAATACCAGAACAGAAAATTCTTGAAGTGATAAAACTAGAAAAAGGATCCAAAGTCATAGTAACTAGTGGAATAAATGCTGGTCACATAGGTGAAATTGAAGAAATTAAAGCCGGTTCATTTGTACTCCCTCGGCGTGCAGTTGTAAACATTGGCGAAAGGGAAATTGAGATTCCAACAGATCTTATTATGGCAGTAGGTAAAGACAAACCGGTAATACAAATAGAGTGATAATATGTCGCTAAAACTTGAGAACCCCATGAAGAAAATTTCAATAGCTAAAGTTGTTTTAAATATGGGCGTTGGAAAGTCTGGAGAACCAATTGAGCAAGCAAAACTAGCTCTAGAACAAATTTCTGGGCAAAAACCTAATGCACGTAATGCTAAAGCCACGCAGCGTGATTGGGGAGTCCATAAAGGTGAACCAATAGGTGTTGCTGTAACTCTTAGAAGAAAGCCAGCTATCGATCTAATTAAACGATTATTTGTTGCAAAGGGAAATCAGATGAAAGGCTCATCATTTGATGAATTTGGAAATCTTTCATTTGGAATACGAGAACACATCGATATTCCTGGAGTAAAATACGATCCTCAAATTGGCATTTTGGGATTAAATGTTTCAATTTCTCTGGAAAGACCAGGTTTTAACATTAGATTTAGAAGCAAACACAAAGCAAGTGTTGGAAATAATCATAGAATAACAAGCGAGGAAGCAAAGGCCTTTCTAATCAAAGAGTTTGGAATAGAGATAGTGTAAAATGGTAAAAAATCGGGATTATAAAATAACAGGTAGGACAGTACACAAATTTGGTAAGGGTTCACGTTGGTGTAAGCGATGTGGTGATTATAATGCAGTCATTCAAAAATATGATCTGGATTTGTGCAGACGATGTTTTAGAGAAGTTGCTGTGTCCTTAGGGTTTAGGAAATTTAGGTGAAAAAATGCCATCAAATAACATTATCTCAAACCTGTTTGTTACTTTATTTAATACCGAAGCCAGAAGAAAAGGAGAATGTGTAATATTGCCCTCATCAAAACTTGCGATGGAAGTATTAAAAACACTACAACAACATGATTACATTGGAGAATTTGAGCACGTCGACGATAAAAAAGGTGGCAAGTTCAAGATTCATCTCTTAGCAAAAATCACTAAATGTGGAGCCATTACGCCAAGATTCAAAGTTAAAAAAGATGAGTACGTAGACTGGGAGCAACAATATCTTCCAGCTTATTCTAGGGGAATGCTAATTGTTACTACAAATCAGGGAGTAATGTCTCATCATGATGCAGTAAAGAAAAGATTAGGAGGATTATTGATAGGTTATGTCTACTAAACAAATGGAGGTTCACGAAACAACTATACCAATACCTGATAAAGTTAAAGTTGTAATAACAAAGAAAATGCTGTATATAGAAGGACAGCTTGGCAAAACACGAAAAGACTTTAAAAAAATACCAGTGAACCTAAGCGTTGATGGAAAAAATATCATACTTAAATCAGTAGGAACAAGAAAACACGACTATGCCGTGTTCAACACCGCACAGTCAATTATCAAATCCCTGATAGAAGGTGTTCAAAAAGGTTATACATTTAAGATGAAAATTGTATATGCTCACTTTCCCATTACAATAAAAATAAAGGATGGAAATATTTTGGTGGAAAATTTCCAAGGTGAGCGAGCACCGCGTGTTTCAAAGATTCGCGGTGATACCAAAGTAGTTTCAAAAGGAGATGACGTTATATTGACAGGACCTGTCCTAACAGATGTATCTCAGACTGCTGCTAGTTTACAGCAAAACACTAAAGTCAAAAATAAAGATCATAGAGTTTTTCTTGATGGCATATATCTTTTTGAAAAAACCACCGGCATTGAAAAATAATCTTAGCAAAAGATTAAATCCGAATATACTAGGAACAAAGTCTGTTGCCGCCCTAGCTCAGCGTGGTAGAGCAGCTGACTGTTAATCAGCTGGTCGTCAGTTCAAGTCTGACGGGCGGCGCATTTAATATTTCTAAATTCGAAATTTGAAACATGTTGTTTTGAATAGGGCTGATCTGTTCTATAGTTTTACATTTTTTGTTGAGCATCTTTCATAATCCGAGATTTGAAAGATTATCCACGATCACATTTCTGTTCATTCTATTAGACTAACTAGATCTAATACTGATCGATGCATCATGACTTATGCAGGAGGTTCGCATTGGCCAGAATACGTCGTGCTAATAGATATTGTGTTGATTGTGGAGGAAGATTAGTGTATTACCCCCGCCTTTCTAACCCAAAAGCTCCTAATGAACATAGGGTATTGGTTTATGCTTGTCCCGACTGCACTAAAGATTTTGATAAACCTAAGATGTTTTCAGTTAGACGAAATGTCGTTGAAGAACCAATTGAAACTGTGGAAATAGAGATAGTTCAGGCGAGAGAAAAGATTTCTTCGTAAAAGCTAAACCCCTGTTTATTTTTCATAATTCACACATAATGTCATTTTTTTAAAAAATCGATTTTTGATGGGGGGTTTAACATTTGTGCGTGTATTAGCGAGCCAATGGTCAAAACACCCCCATTACACAGTAAACTATTACCTAACTTTTTCGTGTACGAACAAAAGCTAAACCCGCAAGGTACTTCAGCATAATATAAAAATAAACAAGAACTAGTCTAGGTTACTGGTTTTAGGTCATAAACTTCAGTTGGGCAAATACCATTTCCACCAAAAAGGCCATCAGCATTGACATCATATGCAGCAATTACATTGGCACTATAATTCCAGTTGCTGCAGGAATACTCATCGTGCTTCCATTTAGGGAGACATCCGGTGCTTCATCCAAATCTTGTACGCAAAGAGTACTTGTGTTAACCTCAAGTTTATGTGCATGAAGTGCTTTTATGTTTGCATCTTGTTCTGGATCGTCATTAAATGACTTGTGCGTTGCAATTACATATGCTACAAAAGAATCCGCTGTAACTCCTGGAGTGTTTGTAAAGAACGCGTATACAACAATATCATGATTCTCTTGAACGGCACCTGGCTGTCCACCCTTAACTGTCAATGAAAATCCAGAAGCTGAGGATATTTTCAGATTTGCTGATGCTGCGAAGGCAGGAGTTATGGTTATCGATATCACAAGTATTGCAGCAAGCGATGCAGAAAAGAGTATTGCATTCATATTTCTAATTGATCCATTATAATTATAAAAAATACCTACCATTTTTGGAACAAAGTCTTCAAAGCTATGAATTCTATAATATTTGATTTAATTTTTACCACATTTTATATGTTAGACCTCAATCATTCGTTTTTTGACGAAAAGCTAGTATTTTTGATCTGAACCATCTTTTTCTGTTTTGATTATCAGTATAATTGAATTGAAGGCTAATTCTTTAGATGTTTATTCAACATAGAAGATTCTGAGATGTTGATTTTTTTATCAAAACTTGCTGAAAGGAAACCATCATGAGTTCCATCTTTCTTCAACTGTTCTTGATTTTCAGATTTTTGTATTTTAAAATCAGGCAAGTTTTTTATCTTGAACATTGCGTCGGCTTGTATTGCAGTTATAGCAGATATGGTTGACAAAATAAAAACAGTGGTAAAAGAGAGGCCCAGAATGGTTTTTGAATTCAATAATCTTCGCTTGTCTTTGAAATATTTAAGATCCTTCTACCAAGAATGGAAATAATAAATGCAATTTTACTTCTTTAGAAATGAATTCACTAAATTATAACCAGAAACAAACTGTGGGCTGTCTGGGAAATAACAGGGTTACTTAAATTTGTCCACCAGTTGGTTATCTTATCTGCTCAAATGTAACTTATCATATCGTGTGTATCAAAAGATTACATCATGTTTAAAGTAAAAAAATTAACTTTGTAATCTAGTCATATCTGACTATCTTAGGTGTAGACCTTTTTATTGCGCCATAAATTGATACGCAAAAACCAACGGCACATAATAAAAGAGAGCCATATTGAGCGTATTTTATCTGATTACACATTTGAAGCAGATTCAAATCAAGGTTGTTTAAATCTAATTTTGATTCACATGCTTGTGAATAGTCTCTCAGCATAGCATATTCTACAATACCTATTATTACAATAATCATTCCACTAACGAGGATCAAACCTCGCATACGTTATAATTTGATATAATCTGTAATATGTCGATGAATATGTGCTTTGAAGATACTCACCATTAGTTTCTGCTCGATTATTAACTAATGAAACAGATGAGATATGAGAAACTAGGAAAAAATCTGCTGGGTCTATGTTGTGGAAATAACAGTTGGTTACAAAAACTGTCAGACCCAAGCAGTGATTGATAGTTATCTCTCAAGTGATATTACATCTAGTCTGTAAAGCAAGGAAAATACACGCAGCATGTATTTGATTAAAAAGAGACGCTAATTATTTTTTTAAATAAACAACAAAAATGTCCTATGATTCACATTAAATACTGTAATTGTATTTGATAAACATTGGACGACTTTGGGTTCACCTTAAAAAGTACGAGTAAACCTACTGAGGCACAAATAAAAATACTACAAGAATACTTTAGCGAAATGCCATTAGATGAAATTCTGTCTGGATTGCACTTTGCAAAAAACAGATGGACTGCAAAAGACGCCGGTGTACTCAAAGTTGGACGAAAAAGTATAATCAAAAGGGAAATTCATTCCGTGACATCTGAACAGGCACAATGGCGATTAAAAAACTGGAAGATGATGATTGCCAATTATAGAAAACGTGGATACAGTTATCCGACCATTTCTAGAATCAAAAAAATTCTTATAGAAATAAGTAAAAAAAATTCTAAATAGTTGCTTCAGTACTCTTTGGTGCTGGAAGATTTGTAGGAAGATCTGGAATGCTTGTGCGTACATGTCCCTCTAATATTGATTGTGCTTCTTCTAAGATAGCTGTAGTGTCTGCACTACCAGTATCTACTGCTATATTCTCGTGTGTACTGACTGAGGAACCTGCCATGATATCTCCTAGAATGGCAGACAAATCCTGCATAGACGAATTTGCTTCTGGCATTAGATTGCCTAACCCTGCTCCCAATCCTTTGATTATGGACATGCATGGACTAAGTGTAACCACAACGTCGCCTAATTCTGAAATAGTGTTTAATCTAATTTGAATCTGTTCCATGGCAAGTTTAGCACTTGTTACCATCTTATTCATCTTTCTTATCTCATGTAATTCTGTAGCATAAGCATGGGAATATTGTTTATCTTGATTTCTTACCGCATAAACAACTTTTTTAAAAATAAAATCATCCTTTTCTTTTAACTTTTTTGAAATGGAATCAAGTTTCACAATTTGCAGTTGAAGTCTTTTTTGCGCTTCATCGATCTTTGGTTTTAATGGCGCATCTGGTCTTACTTTATTGATAACTTTTTGTGATATTCCTTCCTTGTGTTGGTTCCACTTGTTAACAAAAGTCGTAATTTTGCACCTAGGTCGGATTAGCAATTTGGGTTTTAACCTGTCATGTACCTAGATCATATGTGACCGTGGTTACATAGGGTTGCGGTAACATACGCGCATCTTATTCTATTAATAATATTTCTAAATTCGAATTTAGAAATATTATTAATAGATTAGCCAAAGGTAAAGGTGTAGATTTCAAATCCTCGTTTTGCCATTATAGTTAGGGTATGTTTTTCTGCATTTTTACTTGATATCAAATTGTACAATCTATCTCCTAAAATGTGAACAGCTCCTTTTTGTACATCAGATCCAGCATTTTCTTGAGTAACTGATTTTCCGTCCAGTAAGATCTGTAGATCAGATTCATTTGCTGCTACAATGTTAACTGACTTAGCATAATAGGGAAGTACGATCTTCCCATTCTCTGAAACAAGTTTCATCCTGTCACCAAAGTTATGCCATTGACCTTCAAGATAAAAATTATCTTGAATTATTTTTTCTGGTAAGGAATATGCTACAATCTGGTCTGGTTTAAATCCTTCGGAATTTCCTAATTGATTTCTACCAAATGCAAAATTATGACCAAAATATAGCTCAGGTGTTTGTGCTACATTGAACTGGTGTTCTTCTAGATCTACCAGTGGTTGAGCTGACACAACATTTAGACCAAGAATCTGATTTCTTTCAGCCAATAATTGTTGTATTATTTTTTCAGTTTCATCATAGCCTCCTTCACCAATATGATCATATCTGATATATCCTTCAGAATCTGCGATGTATTTTCTTGGCCAATATCTGTTCTCAAACGCCTTCCAAGTTTTCATATCATTATCAAGTACAATGGGATATGATATGCCAAATTGTTTTACTGCAGTTTTTACATTGCTGATATCTTTTTCGAATTCAAATTCTGGTGAATGTATTCCTACTATTAACAATCCACTGTCTGCGTATCTATCATTCCAGGCAACAATGTAAGGAAGGGTCCTAATGCAGTTTATACAACTGTAAGTCCAAATATCATAAAGAATCACTTTGTCTTTCATAATGGTGCTCAATTCTTCTGGAGTTGTATTGATATAGCCTGTAATTCCAACTAATTCTGGTGCTTTTTTGAATCTACTTTTATCAATAGCAGGCTTTTTTGTCGAATCCTCCAACGGCTGTCCCACAATATTGGCATCAAGTTGATTTGATGTGTTTTGTATTTGAGAATCAAATGATGAAAAATATGCCCAAGCTCCTCCAACGGCTATTGCTATGACAACCCCCATGATAATTGCTGTTCTTAACTCACTTTTCATTTTTTATCCTTGTAATAATAAATTGTTTAACAATGGAAAGCTAGCAATTGTTGCCAATTGATTTGTTAATACTAATATTCCTAATATTATGATAAATGAACCCATGATTACTGAGTAGAATCTTAAATGTTTGCTTAATGATTTGATTATTCTTGTGAATCGGGAAAAGAATATTCCCATAATAATAAAGGGAATTCCTAATCCCAGTGAATATGCTAATAATAAAGTAAATGACTGTCCTGGTGTGGTTGCAGCTAAAGTAAGAATACTCCCTAAAATCGGTCCTATACATGGGGTCCAGCAGGTGGCAAAGGCCAATCCAAAAACAAACGAAAGTGGATAGCTAGCTTTAGTACGGTTTGGAAAAAATCTTTTTTCAAAATTAAGTTGTCTTATCTTATTAGATAATAACATAAAGGCACCAAAACCGATTATTACTATTCCACCAATTTGATTAAATCCAGAAGTTAAACTAGTGGCAGAACTAGCTAACACACTATTTAGAATAACGCCAAAAATAGAAAAAACAATAGAAAATCCTAGAACAAAGAATACTGTGTTTATTAGAATGTTGATTCTGTTTGAAACTAGATTTACAGTTCCATTTTGTCTTTGCAGCTCTGATATTGTTGTACCTGATATGTATGCTAGAAATGCAGGTATGACAGGCAAGATGCATGGTGCTAAAAATGAACCTAATCCCGCTATGGCTGCTATCGCTATTGATATTTCTGGCATTGTTCTGAATTCGTTCTTTTTTTATTAATACATTGTTCCAAATCTGCTCCAAATTAAAGATTAATTTTTATTCTTGTTTCATTGATTAAATCTTATGAATAAAAGAATTATTTTAGTTGGAATAATTTTTGGCTCAATAATTGCAATAGCAATGTACTTGAATTATGTTTCACGTATGAGTCACGTTTAATAAATTCTAAATCTTTTACCTGCTCGTTCTAAGACATCCAACGTTCTTTCAATATGATTCTTTGATAGCCAAGCTGTAATAGAGATTCTTATTCGTGCGGAGTTTATCTTAACGGTTGGATAACGAATAGGTTGAGCAAAAACTCCCTCTTCAAAAAGAAATTTCCCAAAATCCAATGCCTTCTTTTCATTTCCTATGATTATCGGAATTATTTGACTTGATGAATTAATCTCATATCCGATAGATCTTAAACCAGAATGCATGATCTGAATATTTCTCCAAAGTTTTTTTCTTTGTTTTTCTCGATTTGATCTAAATCTATCTAGCGCAAGCTCTACAAAAATATTCGGCAGCGCTGAGGTGTAAACAAACGATCTAGACTTGTTTATCAAATAATCAATTACATTATTTTTTGAAGCAACATATCCACCAAATGCTCCAAGCCCTTTACTTAAACTGCTTATGTAAAGATCGATATTTCGTTCAACTCCAAAATGCTGTGCCGTTCCTTTTCCATCAGAACCTACGACAAAATCTCCGTGTGCATCATCTAGGATTAATACGGCATTATTTTTTGAGGCAATATTTGAAATTTCCTTCAGGTTTGCAAAATCTCCGTCCATACTAAAGATCCCTTCTGTTACTATGAATTTACGATGTGCTTTTTGTTTGATTTTCCTCTCAAGGTCTATTGTGTTATTATGTTGGTAAACTGTGACTTTTGCACTTGTTAACTTGCAGGCCTCAATGATACTTACATGGTTTAGCTCATCGCTAAGAATTACATCTCCTTTTTGCACTATCGTAGAAATTGTGCCTAAATTTGCCATGTATCCTGTAGGGAAGATAAGCGAAGACTCATGTGATTTATGGGTTGCAAGTTTCTCTTCTAAAGTTTTGAATATTATGTCATTTCCTGCCACTAATCTTGAGCTTGACTGCAATTGTTTGTTTGAAATCTTTGAGACCAGTCCAAGGTAATCGTTAGAGCAAAGATTTAGTAATTTTTTGCGATTAAAAATAATGTGTGGTCCATCAATATGTCCATTCTGTAAAGTTCTGTATAGATTCTGTTTTCTTAATTTCTTAAGATCATAATTTACAAATCCAAGTTTATGTTTCAAGGCCTAACTGTGTTATCATTAGTAAATCATCTTTTGGTGTGTTGCCACCTATTGTCAAATATCCTCCAGTAATAATTCCATTAGCACCTCCAAGAAGAACTTTTTCTTGATCATTTGTAAGATAAACCTCTCTGCCACCGGCTATCTTAAGTATTGTCTTTGGCATCAAAAATCTATACGTCGCAATTGTTCTGAGTATTTCACTAACTGATATTTTTTCTTTAAACCCAAGAGGAGTCCCCTTTTGAGGTACTAGAATGTTTATAGGGCATTCTTCTGGATTTAGTTCTGAGAGATCAAGTCCCATTTCCAATCTCTGCATCCTTGATTCCCCCATGCCAATTATCCCTCCGCAACAAAGTTCAAGTCCAATTTGTTTTACAATTCTTGCCGTATCGATTCTATCTTGATATGTATGTGTTGTACAAATTTGTGGGAAAAAGCTTCTTGAAGTTTCTAAATTATGATTATATCTTTTAACTCGGAGACTTTTAAGATCTAAAGCCATTTGTTCAGAAATAAATCCAAGTGAACAGTTTACTTCTATTCCTACGTTGTCATTTATTTGCTTAATAATATCGCAAATTTGTTTAAAATCAGATTCAGAAGGACCACGCCAGGCACAAACCAAACAAAAGCTTTTTACACCTTCTTTTTTTGTTTTTCTTGCATTTTCTACAATGATTTCTGGTGGCAAAAGTTTGTAGGTATCAATTCCTGATTTATAAAACGCAGATTGAGAACAAAAGGAGCAGTCCTCTGGACAGTTTCCTTTCTTTGCGTTAATGAGAGTTTCAACATCAACCAAGTCGCCATTTAATTTTCTTGTTATTTCATTTGCAGCATTTGAAAGATGTTCTAGCGCATCATCTGAAACAATGATGAGGTTCCTAGCATCTTCTTGTGAAATACGTTGACCCGAAATGATCTTTTCTTTACATCTTTCAATAAATTCAATTTCTGAGTTCATAATATCTTGCTCTTCATATTGTACTAATTAAGATTGTCTTAAATGTAAACCAAAATTGTTCTTAGGGTTTACACTGTTTTCCTATTACCCTTTAGAAGTATTCTTTTTTATCATGGTTTGGCATGTGTGATCTTTGATAGAGTTGTAGCTCTCCCCACATTTGTTGCACGTTATAATGTTTAACATTTCTTTTCGGCATGTGTGAATCTCATTTATTTGTAATATTTTTTTACAGTTTTGACACTGACGGATCTGTGGCATATGTATTCAATTAATTTCATAAGATAAAAAATAAAAGTGATCCATAGGAAAAACGATTGATACGTTATCCTTAATTATTACTATTATGCAGACTGCACATGGCGTCTAAAAGACGATCTAAAAGATCAAAACGTTCTAAACGAAGATCCAGCCCAGCGCCTACTCGTAAACAAATGATCACCGTGCGTGCAGCTCTTAATAGAGCAAAAAGAGAGCGTGACGTGGCCAGAAGAGAAGGAAGGCGTTTGAAAAATTCTTTAGTTGTAAGGAACAGAATGATTAGAGAGCTTGGAGTAAAACTCCGAAGAGCACGAAGGAGATAATCATATTGCCTTCGCGACTTTTTTTATTGTATCTATAGTCCCATCAATCAAGAAATCTAATTCATTTTTAGAAATTGCAAGAGGTGGAACAATCATTACAATGTTGCCAAGAGTTCTTAGGTATATTTTGTGTTTTTTTGCCTCATAAAAAATTTTCTTGTAAACTAAAGATTCTGGCTTAATCGCAGTTTTCTTCTTTTTATCACTTACAAGTTCTATTCCCATTAGCATTCCCTTATGTCTTACATCGCCCACAAGATCTAATCCATTAATCTCTGAAGTTCGTGATTCTAGTTGCTTGCAACGTGGTTGAATTTTAGAAATAAGCTTATTTTTCGTATACATTTCAAGATTAGTCATAGCCACTGAACATGCTAATGGGTTTCCTGTAAAAGTATGGCCATGGAAAAAATGTTTCATTTCCTCATATTTACCAAGAAATGATTCGTAAATTTTTTTATTGGTTAGGGTAACTGCGAGTGGTAAATATCCCGCCGTCAGCATTTTTCCATAGGTCAAAATGTCCGGAAGGCTATTTTGCGTTTTATACTCTATAAAAGAACCCAGCCTTCCAAATCCTGTCGCAATCTCATCTAATACAAACAATACCTCATATTTTTTGCATAACTGACCTATCTTTTTCTGAAAGTTTTTTGGATAAATATTTACTCCTCCAGCTATTTGTGCACCACTTTCCATAAAAAAAGCAGCAATATCATTATTTTTCATAAATATTTTTTCAATTTTATTAATACAAAATTCTTGATATTCTTCAGCAGTATAACCATTTGGGATTCTGTATTTCTCAGGAGCTGGCGCACTGACTACTGGGAAAAGTAGTTTTTTAAATCTTGAGAAAAACAATGGAATTGGGCTAAGAGACATTGATCCTATCGTGTCTCCATGATATCCATTTTGTAATGAAATAATTTTTGTTTTATTTTTTCCGATGTTTTGCCAATATTGTATTGCTATTTTTATAGCAATTTCTATCGCGGTAGAACCGTTATCAGAATAGAATACTTTATTCATGCCGGGAGATATTTTTACAAGCTTTTCAGCAAGCATTTCTGCTTTGTCATTTGTAAGATTGAACAAAGAAGAATGCTGCAGTTTTTTGGTCTGTTTTATTATTGTATTCACAAGTTCTTTCTTGGAATGTCCCCAGACGTTACACCACATACTTGCAACTCCATCAAGTAACCTGTTTCCTCTCTCATCAACAATCCACATTCCATCTCCCTTTGTAATTACATCGAACTTTTTCCAATCTTTCATTTGAGTATAAGGATGCCAGACATAATTTTTCGAATTCATTTATTGCAAGTTTGGTGTTGGCATTAATAATGGTACGGTGAATTCTTAAAGCATGTTTTCTAATGAATAGATGATGAAAGCGTATTTCATAACTGGCACAGATACTGGTGTTGGAAAAACTGCTATTACAGCTGGAATTTCTGGTTCTCTAAGAAAAGCGGGGCTTAATGTGGGTGTAATGAAACCCATCGCAACAGGAATTCCACAAAAAATAGGATTCAAATCAGCAGATGTTGAAATCATTGTGGGTGCGTCCAATTCAAAAGATCCTGAAGATTTGATAAATCCTGCATTTTTCCCAATTCCTGCATCTCCATATGACGCAACAAAACTTTTGTCCTTAACAGGAGTAGATGTTTCACTTATTCTTTCAGCCTTTACAAAATTGCTTTCCCTTCATGATATATTATTAGTAGAAGGAATAGGCGGAATAATGACTCCAATCACAAAACAATTTTTTATTGCAGATATGATAAAAATGATGGGCATTGAAACAATTATTGTAACTAGAGCAACTCTTGGTACTTTGAATCATACCATGTTGACATGTGAAGCATGCAAAGAACGTGGCATTAAAGTAAAAGGAATAATAATAAATAATTTTGACGAAAAAGGCTCTCCAGCAGAAAAGAATGCTCCTACAACATTACATGAAATCACTGGTCTAGATATTCTAGGTGTGGTGCCTTTCATAAAAGATTACAATAAGATTGATACAATGATAGAGATGGTAGAAAAAAATGTTAACATGAAATCATTCACACTCGAAACAGTTTGAGATTTGACTGCTTTTTATTGGTAAGAAATCCGATTATATCACTAATAATGTTTGAGAAGGGAAACATCCCATCATTTTTTATAGAATACGTTCTAATTCCTAAATCCTTCTCATTTTCTAAAACAAACCAAATATTTTCTTTAATGGGTTGAATCTTAGAGATCTCTCCTAATCTAGTTTTTATTTTGGAAATATCATTTACTTTTGGAAATGATATTACCAAAGCATCCTGCGGGGAAGTGCTAAGTGTTTTAACATCTGGGATGGAAATGTCCACATAAATATTATTGATGTTAATTTTTCGTTGACTTGGAATCAAAGCAGTAGTCAGAAGGTAATGAACAAATCCTTCTGCAAATGTTCCCAGAATCTCTGAATTGTTACCTATTATTTTATCTAGCTGATCACTAGATTCTTGTTGTATAGTTTTTATGATTTCAGAGGACTTGCCTTGTGAAATGTCTGAAACAATATACTTAGCATGCTTTTCAATAGATTGGTATAGAATTTCTTTTATTTCCAACTATCCAAAAATATATCGTGCCTTGTATTTCTTCTTTGCAAACTTAGTTAATCCAATTTTCTTCATCTCTTCTGACTCTTTGATTACAGAATAGTGTTGCTTTGCTTTATGTTGTCTTAGTTTTTTCTGTAGTTCTGAAAACTCGTTCGCAATTATCTTTATTGCATACAGACCAGCATTAGCTGCTTTGTTAACTCCTACGGTTACCACAGGGGATCCAGTTGGCATTTCAGATATTGATAAAAGTGAGTCAAGACCTCCAAATGCTGAAAATTTGAAACGATCTGAATTTCCAGATTTGTCATTATAAACCATTATTGGTACCCCTATTACCGGAATTATTGTATGTGATGCAATCATTCCTGGAAGATGTGCAGATCCGCCAGCCCCTGCAATTATTACTTTAAATCCACTCTTTTCAGCGTGTTTTGCATAGTCTAATAGTCTTGTTGGAGTTCTGTGTGCAGAAATGATTTGATCCTCATGCTTTATTCTGAATTCATCTAGAATCATTGCTGCACTGTGCATTATTTTACTATCTGAGCTTGATCCCATGATGATCCCAACAACTGGTTTTTTTGAATAACTCATGAAATCAAACAGGATTGAATTTTATTAAACTTTTAACCTCTTCTGCTTTTTTGAGAAGCATACTGGTATCTTTTGTATCATATATGTCAACTACGTTGAAATGTCCCATCTTTCTTTGAGGTTTGGCTTCATCTTTTTGATACATCTTTAGATATATCCCATCGCTTTCATCGATTTTGATTGGTCTAAATTTTCCTTGAAATCCTCGTGGTCCTAAAATATTGCACATTACAGTATAATGCAATAAATCAGTCCTGCCAAGTTCTAATCCTAGAATTGCTCTTAGGTGCTGTTCGAATTGAGAAGTTAAACTAGATTGTAAAGTGTGATGTCCAGAATTGTGTACTCTTGGTGCAATTTCATTGATGAGAATTTTTCCATCTTTTGTTACAAACATTTCAATTCCAAACACTCCTGCCCCTTGTAGCACTTCCATGGTTTTTTTAGCAATTTTTTCTGATTCCTCGGCAATTTTTTTATCTACTCTTGCGGGCGCAATCGTCATTTTTAATATATTGTCTTCATGGATGTTTTCTACGAGGGGATAAGTCACAATCTCCCCTTGGGTATTTCTTGCAGCTATCACAGATACTTCCATTTGGAAGTCAATCGCTTCTTCAAGCATCATCGATCTATCTTTGAACTGATCATACGCCTGTTTTACTTCCACTGGATTGTTGATCTTAAAATTGCCTCTACCATCATAAGCATCTCTTCGTGTCTTAAGCATGACAGGATAACCAAATGACTTTATCTTCTCCTTAAGATCTTCTAATGAATCAACTGGCATAAAATCAGGTACTGGTAAACTGCTATCACGTAAGAATTTCTTTTGTAAATACTTGTCTTGAATAATACTTAGGGTTGAAGGATCCGGATGTATTGTCACTCCAGACTTTATAGACTCTAAAACCTCACTATTGCCAGATTCTATCTCATATGTTATAATATCTGATTGTAATGAGAGCTCTACGATGGCATTTTTATCTTTAAAATCTGCCACGATTTGTTTTGCGCCTGCTTTGGCAGCAGGACAGTTTTTTGTTGGATCTAAAACAATTACATCAGAAATATACTCGTTCATTTTTTTTGCTACTTCTGTAAGCATCATCCCAAGTTGTCCACCTCCTATTATTCCAAGGATCTTTGTCAATGTGTGAACTATTTTTTAATGTCTTAAAATTGTTAGCAAAACCATTTCATCATTTGGTAATGCGAAAATTTTATTATGAAATGGAACCAGATCTGGAAATAATTATTCGATTAATACTAAAAAAATTCCGTAGTTGGAAATAGTTACAGTAAAGTAGTTACTATTCTTTAAATAGACTTTTGTGAGACAGTGTTCGTGATAGAATCTTCAATTAAAGTTAGAACTGGTATACCAGGACTTGATTCAATCTTATCCGGTGGATTTAGAGAAGGAAAAACGATTGTACTATCAGGTCCTCCTGGAAGTGGAAAAACTACATTTGGGATGCAATATCTTTATGCAGGTGCTAAGGATTTTGATGAACCTGTTGTTTATGTTACCTTAGCTGAAAGCCCACGTGAAATAAAAAATGATTTTAAATTGTATGGTTGGAATATTCAACAACTTATTGATGATGGAAAAATGTTAATTATCGATGCCAGACCTTTTAAAATCGAAGAAGGATTTGTAACCTTAGATGATTCACTTTACAGAGGAGAGGCACTACCGTTTGAACACCTCACACAGCTGATATTGAGCAGTATAAAACGAATTGGTGCGAAGCGTTTAGTTGTAGATTCTCTTACCGTGCTTGCAATGCAATATGCAAACAAGTTCTACGTAAGGCAGGGATTGCAAGGAATGATTCAATCTTTGGATGATAGGCACTGCACATCTATTCTCATATCAGAAAGTAGTTCGTCTGAAAGAATACCCACAGAATGGTATGTTGCCTCTGGAATTATCTTGCTCAACCATATACAGAGGGAAAATGCTATGGAAAGAACAATACAGGTTCTTAAAATGCGGGGAGTTCGTCATAGTGAACAAATTTACCCACTAAAACTTAGTGACGCAGGACTTCAACTGATCCATCCAAGGTTAACACCCTAGATTATGGAAAAATTTTTTTAGATTTAGACCAAACTGAATTAAATAACAATCTCATGGACTGGACCATTGCATTAGAATTTGTCCACATGGCCATCGCGTTTTGTGCAGGTTGGTTTGCATTCTTCATAAAGAATACAAGCTCATCATCTCTTATGAAGAAGCAAATATCTTCTTTGATATCTGCTGGCATCAATTTTACATCCTTTTTATCGACTTCATCAAATATGTAGAGTGTTTTTTCTGAACAGGCTGTTAGTATCTTAACATCAGATTCTATATTGTTCAATGGTGACAAGAAATCCGAGTGATAGAATCTTAGAAAGTCTTTTTCAGATCCCAAAACTAGAATTTCTTCTGCTGATTTACTAATCATGTCGTGGATCTTGCTGTTTATTTGGTTAGCTCCTTGAAGCATTTGGAATTTGTCTTCTTTTTGCTCAACTGGACCAATATTAAAATCTGGTATGCCATTCCACAGTTCTACGATTTCTTTTTCTTGTTTTTCTAATGACTTCACTCGTTCTTTTTCTGCATTTACTAATACCCATACTGCTTTGTCTAAAGGCAATGCTGAAAATCTAATGGGATGTTGGAAGGTTGCAGAAACTATTCCTTTATTTTGGAGAGTGGTTAATAGATGATAAGTTTCAGTTCTTGGTATTTTGAGTGCTCTACAAGCTTCTGGAGCTGTCTTTGAACCATACTTTCCTAGATATATGTAAACTTTCGACTGGTTTGCTGTAAGGCCGAATTTTGATAATTCGTCTTTTAGTTTTTCCAGGGACATTCGATAATCATACATTCCAGAGTCTGGAGTGGAATCAAATGCAGTCATTTCTACTTGTTCTTGGTTCATGTTATTTCCTGTATGGTTGTTAGAATTGTTAGTAGGATATATTGTGCGAGAGTTAGCTAGTTTTGATCGATCTGATCGTTTCTGCGATCGTTCATTAACGTTTTCTTCAATTTTATTATTAAATTCTTCAGTATTATGTAAGTCTCTTGAGGTAATTTTATTAATTTTTGATTCTGTCATCTCATTGAACACCTTCTCTCATGATCGCAGAGTGAATGAAATGTAGGTCACGCAAATCTAATTCTATGAGAGACCTCTCATTATGCAATTGATAATTAGAAAGCTGAGACGTTTTGGTATTATTTCTGTGAGAAATGTCCAAGGTTTCTAGACCGTAAGCACATTCGATTCTTGATTTTATTAAATGTGTTAACTGATTAGTTATAGGTAATTTTTCCACCGCCACAACAGATCTTGACTCTTTGTTTGTTTGCATTAACTTTCAACCCTCTCTATGCGTCTTGAATTCTCTGTTACAACGTTATCATCAACGTTTGTGTGTGATACCTGTTTTAGCTTTGCTGCTGCACTCTTTAAGAAAGAAATTCTTCTATTCTTGTAAGTTCTATCCGCGCTTGCCATGCTAATTAATGCTGGAGTGCCATATCTTATGATGTTTGTTACTTCCTCTAATGAAAATTGATCCAGTCTCTTGGTTTCTGATTTGAAGTTTGGTTTTATGAGTACTATATCAAGTGAGGGAGTAAGTACTGCTCGTGAACCTGGAGGTAAGTTCAAAAGTTCTGGATACAAATCAACGGAAAATCCAAGAAAATTTGTTATTACTTTTAAAGAATTGTATAATTCGTCAATTACGTTGACCTTTTCCTTATCTAATTCGTATACCTGAACGGCTTCATCTATCAGATTTTCTAAGGTTTTTATTACTTCCGCTAGGTCTCCATCCATGTCTGTATCATCAGATGACATATTGGTAAAAAGGGAGTTTTTAATATAAAGAAGTTGTGTATGTAAAAAGAAAAAATTACATCTAAATTGACCCTATTTTTCAAGTATATTTTTGAGGATGATTTAACTAGAAATTATTGTGAGGATGATGTCTCCCATTAGAATCTGGGCTACGAACCCTGCAGTGATGTAAAGTATGTATGGTATTCCTGGAGTTACCCATGTATCAGGTACAGTACAGAACTCTGAATTTTCTGCATGATGGAAAGAAAAATCAATTTTTTTATGTTCTCCTTCAATTCTTTCTATTGAAAAGCTGTATTTTGGATTTCTTGCCCGATATCCTAAAAATATTGCAGATATCTTTTTTAATCGAGTCTCGTGAAACCCTTCAAAAATATTTTTATGTCTAGAGAGTTCGAAAAGATTTCTAAATACATTCAATAAAATAGGAACGATAGAAATTATTACTGCATTTGTTAATGTTGTTAATGGAGTCACCAGATTTTCTGACAAACTAAGCTGTGGTGCAAGTGCCGCTAAAACTATTAATCCAAATGCATCTGCTCCTCCAAAAATTCCAACTCTCCAAATAAGAAGCACTATTGGTACGATAATTAATGAAATACCTATATTTACAACGGATTCAGCCATATTTGGTTCAAAGAAAATCAACACAACAGCTATTGCTCCAAAAGTGATCCATAAAAGATCATTAATCTCTCGTTTCCATATGTCAAAAGTGGTCGCAATTGATAGCATAATTAAAGCTAACATGATCCTGAAGTTGTTTATTTCAAACAAAAACTCAAACATAAAATCGCATACTCCTTATCTAACTTTGTTGCAATCTATCTATTAATACAAGTAAAACCATATTTATCCTCGAGTTAAGAAATATCATGCCGTTTTGTCCAGATTGCGGATATAAGATGTTGTCAAGAGACAAATATTGCTATAATTGCGGAAAACTTGTTATTGACACATTCTCATCTTTGATTAAGAAAACTAACATTAAAGATACTATTCCAAACATCAAAAATTATAATGAACCGCAACAATCAACAACTGGACCCTCATCCACGGAATCAGATATAAAGGAAAAACATGAGGAAAACATCTCTTCTAAAACTGAATCTGAAATTCTGAATTTGCCTTATTCGTGGACCGTAAACGATATAGAGATAACGATTCTGGGTCTAGGACGCGTTGAAGATTATGAACGCAATAATCCCATGTCAAACAAGAAGCAGTATGAAGTTTTAATAAAGTTCAGGAATTTACTAAAAACAAGTAATAAAATCAAGGGAAATTCATTCGGATTTGATACATTAAAACTTCGAACCGATGTAGGAAATACGTGGGACTTGAAATCTAATGTTGAAAATTTGACTCTTACTGGAACTATAGATCCAGAAGAGGAGTTTATCAGAAATGACTCTGTTTTTGAAATTAGAGGAAAAGAACTTCCAGAATGCCTCTTAGCAGAAATATTTGGTAAAAAATATCTATTTGCAATAAAACTCATGTCAAATCGAAAGCGTGAAGAAGAAACAGAAAATTATCAATCCAGACGATCCTACTAACTTTTTACTGATTCATTTCTTAATTAAAGCAATTTTTATCTATTATTTTCTATGAAAAAAATACTCACTAACAAAATGATTTATTAGATGAATGTACCTCGACAACAATATGGTTAAAGTACCTATAATCATTACATCTGTTTCTATAGTTTTATTGGTAATATATGGAACTGATGCTGCAATTGGAGGGGGAACAGGTGAAGGTTTCCTACCATTTGATCATAAGATCAGAGGCATATCTTTAGGAATACCTTCTGTTGTACTGCCGATAATAGCTTACTTTATCTCAAGGAGGGATGATTCAAAAATCCTAGGCTTGTTAATTGTCATAAGCGGGTTTTTGACAGTTGTTGGTTCAGTAGCCTTTCTTGCAATGCAATATGGTACTTCTGAATTTGACGATAATAGAATTACAGAATTTGGTCCTGTCATAGCAATAGGAATTTTCATAATCGCACTGGGTGTTATAAAAATAAAAAAATCCCTCAAGAAACCTCCAGTTTCTTAGCATGACATTTTGTACTAAATGCAAAAAAGATGTAAAGAAAACACATTCATGCGACCATACAAATGAGCAAGAGTTTTGTGTTTCATGTTACACAGAGCTCCATTACTATATGACGGAAAACAGTTAGCATATGGCAGTAGATAAATTTGTAGAATGGATAATCTCATTGGTAACAGAATATCTTTATCCTGGGGTTTTTGCTGCTTCATTGATTGAAACAATATTTCCGCCAATTCCAAGTGAGGTGATATTTCCATTAGCAGGGTTTGTTGTATCAAAGAATCAACTGCCTTTTTTTCATGTGATAGGTCTTGGAATAACAGGTGCTTCAGGTTCTACTCTTGGAGCACTTGTAATCTATTTCTTAGCACTAAAGATTGGGAGAGAAAGACTCGCTAAATATCTAAAATATGCACGAGTAACAGACGAACAACTTAAGAGGGTTGATAGGTGGTTTGCACGTCACGGAGAAAAAGTGGTTTTGTTTGGAAGAATGATTCCAGGTATAAGAGAGCTTGTTTCAATACCTGCGGGATTTCTTAGAATGCGGATTTTGAAATTTCTTGTTTTTACATTTATTGGATCTTCCGTGTGGAGTATTTCCTTGTCACTTGTAGGTTATTATTTTGGTATTGCATCCATACAATACTTTGGATGAACCTTTTTATTGCAAAAAACGGGAATTTTATCTGTGAAAGCATTCATTCTTTCAGGCGGATTTGGAAAAAGACTAAGGCCAATCACAGATTATGTTCCAAAATCCCTTGTACCGATTAATAATACTCCAATCATAGAGTGGCAAATTAGATATTTTAAAAAATTTGGAGTAAAAGATTTTGTTATCTGTTCAGGTTACAAAAATGAACAAATTAGCGACTATCTAGAAGCAAGAAAAAATCTTGGTGTAAAAATCCAATATTCTATTGAAACAATGCCACTGGGTACAGGCGGTGCATTAAAAAAAGCATCTGCCTTTATGGATAGATCCTTTTTTGTGATGAATGGGGATATAATTACAGATATTGACATACGGCAATTACAATTAAAACCAAACTCAATAGCGATTATTCCGCTGAGAACACCATTTGGAATAGTAGAAATTAAGGATAGCAAAGTTGCAAGATTTTACGAAAAACCAATATTGCCAGAATATTGGATGAATGCAGGAATATACTTCCTCTCAAAAGAGATTATAAACAATGTTCCAAAAAAAGGAAATATAGAAGATTCCGCATTTCCAATATATTCTACTAAAGGTAAGTTGTATGCAGTAAAATACTCAAATGCATTTTGGCATTCTATAGATTCGCATAAAGATATTGAAGAATGTTCTAAAAACATTATTAGAAAACATTACGATAAATTCCTGTTGAAAAAATGACAAAAATGAGATTAGCGTATAGCCTTGGGTCATTACTGTCTATAGAAGAAATATTAAGCTGTGCAAAAATCGCATCTAATCACAATCCCGATTCTATCTGGATCCCAGAAACATGGGGAATGGAAGCATATTCTATTTTATCTTCAGTATCTCAGATTGTAAAAAACTCCCAAATTGGTTCATCGATTATCAACATCTATTCTAGAACCCCAACCCTTATTGCAATGGGGGCTGCAACAATTGATACGCTTTCGGGGAAAAGACTAATCCTTGGACTAGGAACAAGTAGCGAAGCCATTGTAGAAGAATGGCACGGGCTTAAATTCGTAAATCCTATTCAACGAATGCGTGAGTATGTTGATATTATAAGACTAGTGTTATCTGGAAATCAAGTGAATTATGATGGAAAATTTTTTCATTTGAGAAACTTTACGCTCCTTGTTAATCCCAGTAGAAAAAACATTCCGATATATCTTGCAGCTGTAAACGAAAAAATGATCAACTTGGCATTAGAGATTGCTGAAGGAATAATCTTCTATTTGCGACCAATTGACGAACTAAAAAATACCATAAAAAAAATGGAATCAAAGAAAAAAATCGACATCGCATGTCAAATCATAACATGTATTTCTGATGATCCAGAAAAAGCAGTTGTTCGAGCAAAAAAAACATTAGCTTTTTACATTTCTGTAGGAGGGATTTATCGTACATTTTTAGCAAAAAATGGTTTCGCTGCTGAAACCAAAGATATCTATGACGAGTTTAGAAGATCTGGGCTAAAGTCAAACTATCAACTAGTGACTAAGAAAATGCTAGATTCTTTGGTAATATGCGGCACACCGCAAGATTGTATAAAAAAACTTCAAGCATTTGTTAACGCAGGTGTCACACTCCCAATAATACAATTTAATCCAGTCGGAGACGTTGTTGCCTCCTTTAAATTGCTCACGTCAACCTTATCAGGTAATCAGCCATGAGAAGAGTGGGCCTAGCAGGTCATGGACTAACAGAGTTCAACAAAGATGAGATAGGCATAGAATCACTAATGCTCTCCGCAGTAAAGTCGCTTTTTGAAAACACATCAAATTTATCGCAAAAAGACATAGAGATAGTACTGACTTCAACTAATGACAATTCTAAATATCTGTCAAGCATTTTATCAGAAGCATCAGGAATCAAACCGAAAATTTCTCACTCTGTAGAAAGTCTTTGTAATTCTGGCGCAAACAGCGTCATTTCCGCATTTTCGTACATTGCTTCCGGCTTGGCAGATGTTGCTTTGGTAGTAGGTGCAGAAAGGTTCGACAGTCCAGGATTGGTATTGGAATGGGACAAGTCAAGAGGTCAGTACAAACACCCAATCTATTGGTCATCATTGTTCACAAAATCTCACGTAAGAAAATATGGTACAACTAAAGAAGATCTTGCCTTTGTATCGGCAAAAAATCATAAAAACGCATTGGAAAATCCGTTTGGCTATTTTAAAAAAACATTTTCTATTGAGGAAATCATGGTCTCAAAAAATCTAACTGAAGACGTTAGACTCTTGGATTGTTCCATGCCTTGCAATGGTTCTGCTTCAGTCTTACTTGCCTCCGAAGAAACAGTAAGAAAATTCACTGATGATCCTGTTTGGATTACAGGAATAGGGCAAAAAACTATATCTGCGGGATTTACAAAAAATGAGAATCTTACAAGTATGCAATCAACAATAGATGCGGCTTCTATGGCATATAACATGGCAAAGAAAGAATCCAATGACATTGATGTTGCCGAAATTCATGATGCGTTTTCAATTTGTGAAATAATTGAAGTAGAGGATCTTGGTTTTGCAAGAAAAGGAGAGGGAAATAAATTTGTTCGAACCCTTTATGAGACTAATGATAGAAAAATCAACCCACGCGGAGGCCTTATAGGCTCAGGTCATCCTATAGGCGCAACCGGTATAGCGCAAATTGTCGAAATCAGCCAACAATTACAAGGCAATGCTGGAAAACGCCAGGTTTCCAATGCAAAAACAGGCCTAGTTCAAAACATGTCCGCTGCAGCAACATCTTCTTCTGTAATAATATTGCAATCATGACAGAGTTTGAAGATGAGCATAGCAAGAGAAAATTTGTTTGTAGCGAGTGTCAAAGATGCAACAAATTAGTATGGCCTCCTAACAATTACTGTAACAACTGCTTTGGAGAAGTGACATGGAGACCTGTTTCATCTATGGGAAAAGTAATCGAGTTTTCAAAAAAAGATGATGATGTATTTTGTATAGCAGAATTTGAAAATGAGATACGAATTATTGGTTCTTTAGAATGCAATGTTATGCCTCTTTTAGGACAATCTGTGAAGTTAATAAAATACAATAGTGGCGGAAAAGACGAATTTGTTTTCCAGTTAGTGCCACTTGAATGATCTAATCCTATCACAAATTGTGCTATCGTTGAGTATTATGTCAAACTTTAACTTGGTAATCATATAATTACCAACTATTCTATATGTGAAAATATTAGGTAATTATGTTGTCCTTTAAAGAAACATCTAACAATTTAGCTTTATTAAAGATCCACGGTAATTCAAAAAAGCGTAACCAATCAAGGCTAAAATCGCAAAGTTTTGTTACTGAAAAAAACAAAAAGATTGCCAGAACAAGGAGACAAAGGGGTTATGCTTGGGAAGATACGTTGGTAAAACGATTTAACTCATTGAATGGATGGAAGGCATTTCGACTAGGTTCTCCAAGTGTAGCATTGCCTGATATTTTGGTGGTAAGCAACAATGCAAATACTCTATTTACAATTGAGGCAAAGTCAGGCACTAGCACCTCATTACAAGTTCCTTTTGATCAAATTACTCGATGTTTGAAATGGATACATACTTTTGAACTCTATAAAACTAGAAAGGTGATAATCGCTTTCAAGTTTTTATCAAAAAAAAGGATAGCTACTGGAAAATATGAGCATCGTCAACTAAGAGAATTTTATAAAGTGTGGGATGAATCTAAAGATATTACTGATTTTATTTGCACATACGATGGAGAAACTTTTGTCATCGTTGATAGTAAGAGACAAAGATTAGGACTAAAAGACTATCAGATGCCATTTCAAAAAAACTTACTGGAGAATCGAATCCTTCTTTAATAACCACGTTTGAAGTAAATTATTGAGTTTTGAAGATTTTGTAGATGAACGCAGTCTCATAAGTCATGATGCATTGGGCACTAAGGAGATAAAAATAAAGTTGCTTGAAGTTGAAGACGATGCATCTGATCACAACTGGAAATTTGGAATCAGAATTAAGGTAAAGAAAATTCTTGTTACTGTAAAACACCTCCAAACACAACAAATTGAGGAAGCTGAATTTGATTTAAAAGTTATTGAAGAAGAAATGAAAACAAAAAGACATTATAGCTCAACAAACAGATGGGTGCAAACTACTGATGTAAAAAATGGTTACATTCTAAGTACACGTCACACTCTGTTGATAAGCGACGCCGTGGCGTTAGATTATATTGTAATTTAATCGTAAATTGCTTTTAATAAATCATCATTGTTTTTATTCCTAAGAATTTGAGGCAAAGGTTTTGGCAAATATCCTTCAAATAAAACAAAGTTTATTCTCTGTATCTTTTTTTTATTTTGTAAGATTAGTTTCTTGACTATTGGTTTTGATTTTAATCTTGTCTTTATTCCTATTTTTTGTAGATGTTCTTGTAAGAAGTGCAAATAATCTGTGCCACGTTTTGGCTTTACATATGGAATAGTTTCATAGGTAACTTTTCCTTTAGAATGCGTTTGTAGAAGCACATTCTTGCCTGATTTTATTATTGCTGCACTGCATTTTAGGATAAATTTGCCTTCTGCTTCGTTTGAAAACCAATGAAAAGTTTCTCCATTTACTCTAACTGTTTTTCTTGAGGGTTCTATGTTTGGGCCCATCTGATAGTATCTTCTGGAGTGATAAAGCAACGGTTTTCTCGTTCTGTCGTATCTGATTGCAATTACTTTGCCAATCACCATCACATGATCACCTAATTTTTTAGTAGAAAATAATTTACATTCTGCATTTATAATACAATTTGCTATTAGACGAGATCTGATAAATTTTGATTTTAGAAATTTAAAGGAATTTTTTATTTCAAGTTTGTTGATCTCCGACCCCGAATAGCCGCCTGCAATGCTTACAAGATCTGATTGGCTTTCCGAAGCTACGTTTACTCCAAATTCTTTTGTTTTACGAATATTTTTTAGAGTAACAGATCCATCGTGAATAAAAACTGCAATAAGAAAGGGATCGTATGAAATTTGCATTGTCCATTCCGCAGCCATAACGTTAGGACCTGACTGTCCAACGGAAGTTATCATGGATACGCCAGTAACAAAATACTTTTGAGCATTATTCGCAATTTTTCTTTCCAACCAAGACTGACCATCGCTATTCTCTTATTAGTTGTTTTCACACAGAAACCTTTATGAAAGAAGGCTGAAAAGTGCACACATGATAATTCAAGAAATTACTGTAAATGGAAAGAAATTCAATCTTAGACTAACTGATCAATCGATTATGGATGCAAGGCGTCTCAAAGCTCTTTATAATGCAGCCTATGAGGATCCTGAAAGTTTTGAAGAAGTAAGTTCTGCTATTTCTAATACCATAAATCAACTTGCTGGCTATGTAGAACCAGAGGTATCTGATAATGATTTAGACGGAGTAATCCAAGCAATAATGAAAGTAGTTGAAGAAAAATCTAAAGAGGTAGCAGAATCAAAAAAATCTGAAACAACAGAAAAATCAAGTAAAGGCTCATCTAAAGTTCCTAAAAATAAGAAAAAACCAAAAAAGTAATAATATCTTGAGTCAAAAATCAGAAAAATACTCGTTGAATGGTTATATTACATGAATCGTATTACTATGCATGCAAACTCACTGTGAATGTGGTATTTGTGGTCATCCTTCTGAGAAAGAATGTATCTCAAAAGAATGCAAATGTTGTATTAATTTCCATACTAGATCAGGTCCAAAAAGATAGAAAACTACTTTTGTAAAATTATCATTATAATAACAAGGCAATATTACAAGAACTATTGAAACCAGGGTTGGTTTGAATTTTCTTTTAATCTTGGATTCTTAATCTCTGTTCTAAAATTAACAGAAAATGAAACGAATTCGTTACTGGTTGCCTTTACAACCACGGGCATGTTTTCGATTATTTTAGAAATCTTTTCAGCTTCGCTTTGTTCAATTTTTTGCAAAGTGGCTTCAGTCATCCTTGTCATCGATTCTGCTAATTTAGAAATTCGTGTACTTTTTTCTTTTTCTACTTTGTGCATTGTAGCTGCAGTCATCTTTGCCATTGATTCTGCTAATTTAGAAATTTGGAAATTCGTATTTTTCACTATTTTATTTGAGCCACTTCCAGCAGATTCTGTTACAACTTTATTGCAAAGATGTTCGACTCTATCTTTATCGTCATGTAGCGCGGTTTGAGGTTTAGTTTTGTTAGATCTTAGTTTTTGTTCAATTTCCACACTGGAAGCATCGCATTCTTCATGAATTATCGGCATATGGCACAATTACATATTATTGTTTTATTGTAAAGTTGTATGTCATTTTTTTGACAAACTCCGTTTGCAATTGAAGGTCATATCTATAAAATCATATTCTCATCATGTGATTTTGGCGATATTACAAATATCGACTATATTTTTTTGCTGTTTCTAGCTTTGGGATTATGTCTTTAATCCCTTTTCGAATCTCAACAATGTTTTTGTTCATGTTTTCAGTTATTTTTGTTGCTACTGTATCAACTGAATCTGAAAGATAGATGTTCATAGAATAAAATTTTGCTACCTGAAAATACAGAAAATTATTATTCTTTATTCCTAAATACAGACGACTTAGTGTGTTCTGCAAATTAGGTGAAAGTAGAGTAAAATTACCTGAATTTACACTAGCTTCGAATGAATCGGATTCCATCAAAATCCAATTTCCGATAAAGTGCTTTTGATCTTGATCCCATGAAATTGATCTGAATTCCGAATTATTTAGTGCTGACTGTAAAACTGTCAGCTCCTCTAGAACAGAACTTAAAGTATGTTTTTTAATTATGTCGTCTTCTTTATTTTTTATCCTTCTATTGATTGCTATTGCCAAAAGAAGTGCGGCTAATATGCTCAGAAAAATAGTAGTAAGTTGTATCACTATCACAATTGAAATAGAACTGGTGAAAATTGGTACTAGATTATCTTGTAGTGTGCTTGCCAAATCCATGTATTTACTATCTTTTTAGATGGCCAGATCTGCTATAGGATATTATTCGTAAAATTATGCAAATTATTCAGATTGATTAATTTGATATAATAGAAATGGGATGACCAATAAAAGATCGATAAAACTGTGGCTTAAATTACTAACAAAAATAGTAATTAAAAAATTGGATGACTATATTGGCAATTTATGTGTCTACGTTACTTTAACATTTAGATAATTTACAAGAAATTGCAAAATAATTGTCTGATTCTAGATTTAAATAAGTACTTGACTTCATCATCAGATGATGCGGGCAGTCTATCTCAAATGTATAGATCCTCATTGTGGTCTGGAATATCTTGTATCTGATACCAGAATAGAATGTGATCGAGGGCATTTACTTGATGTCAAATACAAAACACCGCCATTACCTTCCCTTAAGGAGGTATTCTACAAAAGAAGAAACCATGCTAACAATATCTTTAATGAAAGCGGAGTTTGGAGATTCAGAGATCTGTTAAACTTTTGTCAAATAGATACTGAAGATGCAGAAGCGTGTTCTAAGCATCTTGTCTCCATGGATGGAGCCGAAGGTAGGTTGTCAAAACCGTACCATATGTCAAAAGTAGCAGATTTTGTAGGATTAGAACATGAAAATTTCTGGCTTCAACCTGAAGGTTACAACCCAAGTGGCTCTTTCAAAGATAATGGAATGTCCACGGCAGTTACTCATGCAAAACTTGTAAATATAAAAAAAATTATTTGTGCATCTACGGGAAACACATCTGCTTCAGCCGCAATGTATGCCGCTAATGAAAATATTGAATGTGATGTATACATACCTGCTGGCGAAGTGGCACCAGGAAAACTAAGTCAAGCATTTCAATTTGGTGCTCAAGTAATTGAAATTAAAGGAAACTTTGACGATGCATTATCAACATCATTAGAAAAAGCAAATGAAGTAGGAGGATATACTGTAAACTCGGTAAATCCATTCCGAATTGAAGGACAAAAAACTATTGTTTTTAGGGCTCTTGAAAGACTAGATTGGAATGCGCCAGATTGGATAGTGTATCCGGGAGGTGCTCTAGGAAACACTTCTAGTTGCGGTAAAAGTTTAATGGAATTATACGAATGGGGGTGGATAAAAAAAATTCCTCGTATAGCAGTTGTAAACTCTGAAGGTGCAAATACATTACACACTCTTTACAATGGAAAATTTGAGGAAACAGAGCTTCATTGGAATAAAGGTAATCCAAATACTGATCTAATAAAAAGATTTTATGCGTACATGGATAAAAATGGTATTAGGCCTAAAACAAAAGCAACTGCAATTCAAATTGCAAAGCCTGCTAATATTTTGAAAGGATTACGGGCGTTAGAATTCACAAATGGTGTTGTTACACAAGTATCAGATCAGGAAATGATGGATGGAATGGCTCTTGTTGGTTTGAATGGATTTGATTGTGAAATGGCATCGGGCGCAGTTCCAGCAGGCGTAAAAAAACTTAGAGACGATGAAGTGATCAAAAAAGATGATGTGGTAGTAGGAATTCTAACAGGCAGACAAAAAGATTCTAGCATACCTGTAGATTATCATAAAAATTCAAATAATAAATTTGCAAATCCTCCTAGGACATAACTACTGAATTTCTGGTTCAGGTACAATAACAACGCGTGCTAACTGAAGATCTCTCTTTATAGTATTAGATATGTCCTTAACGAGTCTATTTGTTTCATCAAGTCTTGTTTCATTTGGTAATACTATGTGAATTTCCGCATTAAATTCATGACCAACTGGCCTTAAGAATATATCATTTGTTTTGATTTTAAATTTTTCCAGAATTATTGCTTGTATCTTACCAGTCATTTGAGGATTGTGTACTGCATCCACTAATACCAAGGCCGATTCTTTAATTGCTGTGTAGGCCATAAAAAAGATGTATCCGGCAATGATCATACCGCCTATTGCATCCATGAAGGTGAATCCAAAATAAGTTGCAGTCAAAATACTAGCAAATCCTACAAATGACGATGTACCATCTTTTATCGAGTTTTTTGCATCAAGTTTTAACGAAATCAAATTAGATTCTATAGCTACTTTTCTTATCAAAGAAGCCCTGTGTAAGGAAATACTTCCTGCAACTACCAAAGTGATCATTGTCAGTTCAGGATAACGAATCAGACGTGGTTCGAAGAGAGTTTGAAATGCGTGATATGCAATAAACAAACCTAAAATTACAATGATAATTGCTGCGATAAATGCTGCCAAAACCTCCACTTTTCTGTACCCAAAATGAAATATTTTGCTACTTGGTTTTCTTATCATTAAAATGCCAAACCAAACAATAAATGAAATCATCGAGTCTGCTAAGGAGTCAATACCGTCAGCGGTTAGGGTAATGCTCCCAGTGAATGATGATATTATTAGCTCAGCTACTCCTATGCAAGCAAGAGTAATGACGGACTGCCTAGCAGCACGCTGTCCTTTGTTAAGAATTTCTATATTGCTTATCGTCTTTTCACCTTTATCTGAGTCACTCAATGTATAATCTTATCTAAGAGAAATTAGATGATTCTGGTTTTAAAGTTATATGCTTATGTCTGTTGCTTGAAGTGTTCTTGAAGTAATCGTTTCTTTTCTTCCATGTGAAATAATTCTTCAGTGTGTTTAAAGGCGTCTACTGAACTTCGCTTAAAGAGCATAGCTTGCATAAGTAAATGATTTTCTGGTACCACAATTCCTGTTTGATCATCAGAATAAGTGAGTTTGACAGTGTCATCTTGTACCTCCAAAAGATCAGCATGTATGTGAATCATATTGGTATCTTTGAAACTAAACTTTGTCGATTCTGCAAAATCACGAATGTCTTTTGTGCCTTTAGCAGTGTACAAAATTGCTACTCCATATTCGTTCTTGAAGAGATCCAGTATTTCTGATGATTTTGGTGCAGGACCGTTAAATCTAATATCCATTAAATGAACATGCATCTGTCTTGTTGGGACCTTAAACACTCGTATGAATAATGGTGTGTCTTTTCCCATGTAGCTTTTAACATCATCATTATGGTGTGGCTTTCTAGTCCATTCAATTGAATCTCTGACTTCTGTTTTGGAATCTTCTAAATCCGCCCAGCGTCTTAAAAGTATTGCATCGAATCTCTTTATCCTTGATCCATATTTCTCTTTTATTGGTTGTAAAATTCGCCCCATTCCTGTTACATTACAACTTCCTTGCATTACAAATTTTTTATCAAATGCATCAGCATAATTTGCTCTAGAGTTAAAAATCAGATCTGCAACTGCTTTTTCACCTGTAATTTTTTCACCACCTTGAAAAATTACTTTCGCATTTCTTGATTCATATAGTGTTTTTTTATTTACATAGCCATGTCCTCCAGGGGATGCATCTATCACCAAATCTGATTTGTCAAGTACTTCTTCTATCGTGCCGGAGACTCTAAATTTCTTAAAGTCATCGAGTTTGGTCTTTGGTACATATACATTGAAACCCCTGGAAATAGCATCAGCTACCTTTTCATCTGGAGAATACTTTCCTACGCCTAGTAATTCAATATCAGAATCTTCTGCGATGAATTGTGTTATTCTACTTCCAATTGCGCCATAGCCATTCACAAAAACCTTTTTCATGATTTTTTGATAAATAGGCCTCTTTATTTAGATACTTGTAAGAACAACTAAATATCTGCAGAAACTTGCTGAAGCAAATGAATATTCGGATTTTGGCAGTAGGTATAGGTATTGTTATTGCAGTAATTTCCATCGTTGTATTCATTAGCCTTGATAATAATTCGCTGGAAAACGAAAATAATATCACATTGATTCAACCAGAAAATATGGATCAAGCAAAACCAGGTGGAACTAAAATTGATTTTTCACTTTTTTCAGCCAAAGCAACAGCATTGCTTGGTTCGCCTTCTGCAACAGTAACTTTGGTAGAGTTTGGAGACTACCAATGCTTTCATTGTAACAAATTCTTTCATAATACAGAATCTGGAATTGAAAAAAATTTTATTGATACAGGTAAAGTCAAAATGATCTTCAAGGATTTCACAATAATTGGTGAAGATTCTTTTAGTGCTGCACATGCATCACATTGCGCAAACGAGGAAGGCAAGTTCTGGGAATACCATGATACTCTGTACAACCATTGGACAGGTGAAAATAACGGTTGGGCGTCATATGATAACCTTGTCGAGTTTGCAAAGCAAATAGGACTAGATGAAAAAAAGTTTAAAGAATGTATGAATGATGGCAGATATGACTCTGTAATTGAGGAGAACAACTCTCATGCCAAAGCACTGGGAATCCGCGGCACGCCTTCTTTCTTTATTATAAGTCCGGATGGGGAAGTTACAAATGTGGTTGGCTCACAACCTTATGAGGTATTTGAAAAAATCTTCGAGTCAGCGCTTAAAAAGTAAAAAAATTATGATCGGTTTGGAATTAAAGTGAATAAAAATTATAATTTGCAGATATCTATTTTGACCTCAAAATGCTTATATTCGTAATAACGAAGGTGGTAGCTGTTGACTGTAGGAATAGACGACATCGCAATATACATCCCAAGGCTATTTGTTGATGCCCGGGATTTTGCAGAGGCACGTGGAATGGACCCAGACAAACTTCAACGTGGACTGGGAATATCAAAGATGGCTATAGTTGATACTAACCAAGATCCTGCATGTATGGCAGCCAACGCGTGTTTACGAATAATGCAGAAAAACAAAGTATCTCCTAAAGACGTGGGTCGTCTTTACGTTGCAACGGAATCGTCACTTGACGAGTCAAAGGCAATGAATTCATACGTAATTGGAATGCTTGAACAAGTTTACGGTGAAGGTAGCTTTGAACATTGTGGAGGAATAGAATGCAAATTTGCATGTGTTAGCGGTTCTTATGCTCTATATGATAATTCTAACTGGATAAGAGCTGGAGAGGCTGGCGGCAAGTCTGCTATAGTTGTGGTTTCAGACATTGCAAAGTATGACATGGGTTCAAGCGGTGAGTATACTCAAGGTGCCGGCGCTGTGGCAATGCTTGTTAATGATAAACCAAGATTATTAGAATTTGATCCAAAAGTGACGTCTACTTCGATTAAAAACGAATATGATTTCTACAGACCCTTTGGAAAAGAGACTCCAATCGTGCATGGACAATATTCTAACTTACTTTATCTGATTCAGGTAAAGAAGGCGTTGATGTCATACAAAGAAAAAGCGCTTAGCACTGGATTGATCAAACTAAAAGAGGGTGAAACCATTTTGGACCATATTGATCTTCTTAACATGCACCTTCCATATAGTAACATGGGAAAGAAAGCCCTTGCCTACTTGTTAAGGCATGAATGGCGCAAACTTCCAAGGTGGAAGAAAATAATTGATAAAATTGGAATGGATGAACCCACACCAAAAGATCCCCGCGGAACCATTGAATCGGTTCTTGCAGATACTGAATTTATGACTAAAGATCATGAATTTACCAAGAAATTTACGAAGACAGACGAGTTCCAAGATACATATGAGACAAAGCTTGCAAGTTCACTTATTGCATCACAAATGATTGGAAACCTTTACACAGCATCATTATACCTTGGATTCCGTAGCAGTCTGGAATTTGAGTTTCAAAAAGGAACTGATCTTGAAGGAAAAAGAGTTGGGTTTGGTTCTTACGGCAGTGGCAGTAGTGCGATGGTATTTAGTGGAGTAATCCAATCAGGATATAAAGAAATTGTTAAGGACATGAATCTGGAAGCCGAGATTGGCAACAGGGTAAAATTATCACTTGAGGAATATGAAGCTCTCCACGAAAATAAACGAGGACCGCAGCAAAATTTCCTAGAAAGCAAAAAAGAGTTTGTTCTTGTAGATGTAGAAAACGCTCCCGAAAGTAGAGGGGAACGAAGATATGTTTACAATGGATAAAACTTCATAAACCTTAAACTTGATTCCTAATTTGGAAATTGTGTTAAATTTAGAAAATGTTTATGTAATTAGTTAGCGCAAAATTGTATTATTGCAACAACTTGTAGAATCTGGCAATTTAAAGGAAAAAATTTTAGAAGTACTTTCCCAAAATGGATTAGTTTCACCCTGTTATTCCAAAGTTCTTGAATATACCATATCTGTATTTGAAACTGCTGGACGAGGGAAAGATTACTATGGATATCATAACATAATACACGAGCTAGAAGTAACTTATGTCACCTTAATCGCAGCTCAATGGGAAAGTCCTCAAAATTTTATTACCTTGGAAGATATGAAATATCTTTACTTTGCTGCGCTCTTTCATGATTATGATCCTCAGCGAAATGCAGAGAAACCACATGAGGAAGTTGCGGTGCATTTTGTAAGAACAGATGAAACATTACGCGATTTATTAAGAGCTGCAGATCTTGATGTAAACATTGTGGCTTCACTGATTCTTAGAACAACATACCCATGGAATGGAGAACTAAAGGAAAAAGCGGAAAAAAAAATAGAAGAGTTTTTGTCTGCCTCAGAATTAATAAAAAACAATCCTACAAAAAAAGAATTTTATAAAAAACTAGGATGGTTTCTCTCTGTCGTAGATAGAATTAGTGGTTATGCAGTTGGAAATTTCAATCATGCGTTAGAATTAGCAAATAAAAACGCATATGCATTATCCTGGCATCCTAGTGTTCTGGCAAGAAGATCAGTTGCATACTTTGAAGATCTTTTGAACAACGAAACCGAAATGTGTGATCATGTATTGAACGCTCTCCCAAAACAAATGAGAAAATTGTTCATGGATAATGTGTTGGCATTTATGAAACTAAGGGAAGAAGAAATAATGATCAAAGCTTCCTTAGTATATGATAATGTAAAACTAGTACCTGTGATAGAACCTCCCAAAACAAGACAGAATGAAGAATTTATCAAGACATTACAAACAATATTTGAAGAATTACCAACACCTTATCAATTCAAAAGGGAAGAATTTTCAGAATCAGTGAGAGACTGCAATACTATTCTAAATACTCTCAGGTTGGGAAACGAAAAAGGGCCGATAGTAGGTTTTGCAAAGGGAGGTCCTTTAGAAGGTTATCAACATCGTGCACAACAATTTGATAAAAACTATGGAATGTTCAACACCGTTTTTCTAGAACCAATTGCGCTCAAAACAGGATATTATGGTCAAAATGGAGGGCATGAACTTCGCGTTCTGTTCTCGATTCAAGCAGAGGCAAAGGGATATAAATTTTTGACAAGTTTCGCACAAAGAAATCTAATTCGAATGAGAATTGAGAGAAACGAAGGAATTGAATCTGTTCATGAGTTTTCTCCAGACAAATGGGATTATTATAGAATAAAACTATAAAACGAGAAGTTTAAGTAATTATCTTAAATTGAATTTTCTTATGTTTTAAATAAGAAATTAATTTTTCAGCATGTTTTTGGTCTTCCGTTTCCAGACTTAGGGTTACTCCCGCTGTTCCTACTGGTATGCTTGAACTTAATCTATCATGGATTACTTCAACGATATTGACACTCAGTGATGATATTTGATCCACTACTTCTTTGAGCGCTCCTGGTTTATCGGTTAGCAATATCGATATCTTTACCATTCTTCCCATTTCAGTAAGTCCTTTTGCAACTATCTGACCTAAGAGATACATGTCTACATTACCTCCAGAAAGAATTGATACCACGTTTTTATCTTTGGCTGGTTTCTTATCCAATAAGTAAGCTAAACTAATTGCTCCTGCAGGTTCTACAACCATCTTTGTTCTCTCCATTAAAAGAAACATGGCTTTGACTATCTGTGAGTCATCCACAAGAACAATATCGTCAATTAACTCATCTATTATCTTAAATGTGAATTCACCTGGTTTTTTAACAGAGATTCCATCTGCTATAGTTCGTTTCCCTTCTACTGATTCTAATTTTCCAGAGTCTACTGATTTTTTCATCGAGGGAAAGGCACTTGATTGTACTCCAATGACTTTTACTTTGGGTTTTTTGGTTTTTACTGCGCGTAAGACACCTGCAGCAAGTCCACCGCCACCTATAGGTAAATAGATCTCATCTACATTTGGCAAATCCTTCATAATTTCCAATCCGATTACTCCTTGTGCAGAAATTACTTTTTGGTCATCAAAAGCATGTATTATCTTGCCTCCAGTTTTGTTAGCTATCTCTAGTGCTTTTGACCAAGACTCATCATAGATAGTACCTTCTAGAACAACTCTTGCACCATATGCTCTTGTTGCAGCTACCTTTGCAGGAGATGCATTTACAGGCATTACAATTGTACAGGGAATGTTTTCAAGTGACGATGCAAATGCTACTCCTTGAGCATGGTTTCCTGCAGATGCCGCAATGACACCTTTTCTTTTTTCTTCTCTTGACAAGGAATGTATTTTTGCATACGCACCTCTTACTTTGAATGATCCAGTTTTCTGCAAGTGCTCTGATTTTAAGTAAACTTTTGATCCAGTCATATGACTAAACGTAGCAGATTGATACATTGGCGTTTTGCGTATGACACGCCCCTGAATTTTTTGTGCCGATATGATATCCTCAAATGAAAGATTCAACAGATTTGTTCATAATAATTACAACATAAATGTTGCCAAAAAATATCAAAACAAAGAAGCTACCACTTCATCCATTCTTTTTAGTAGATTCTCTTTGGCCTTGGATGGGATTTTTGAAACGTCAAAATTGCCCTCTTTATTGTCTTTTTTTATTAACTCAAGATCAAAATGACATAAACATCCTTCTTCTGCGGCTATCATTCTCATCTCATCAATCATTACAGGAGAGACATGATAAATCTCGATTAACAGATTATCAAGTTCTGTAAATAATTCAGAACGCCTTTTAGAGAATTTTTTAAAGTTTTCATCAGTACTTGAGTATATCTTGGCGAAAAGACTTGTGGATAATTCGTCATTTTGAAAAAAAATCTCAAAAAGTTTTTGCTGATCAGCATTTTCACTTCCAATCTCTTTTAGTCTGTTCTGAATAATTTTATCTCCTTGTTGGGAAACTTCTACTTCAAGATTTTTTGTTTTATCCATTATTTCCGATAATTCTTTTTGTATTTCTATCACTCTCTTGTCTGGTTTATAATACAACAGTGCATGATATTGTAATGACATGTAGCAAGAAAGTAAGTAGCCCTCTTCGTGTATTTCGGATTTGAAAAAAATACGCCGCAAGTCTTTATCGTTGACAGTAGATATCCCTTGATCTTTCCAATCTGATAATTTTTTTAGAATCTCATGGTAGAACTGCCTTACTAATGTGGGATCAAATGTGGTCTGATCCGTTACAGTACTATCTCCAAGCATGACTTTGACTGGCATACTTTTTGTTGATTCTGTGATCTTTTCTAGAAAGGTAGATCTTATCTTTTCACTTTTTTCAGTCATATCCTTAAGAAATTGATCATCAGACTTTGATGGAATTTGCATAATCTTTCTTTTTTTAAAAGTCACATAAATCTGATATGTCCTTTAAATATAGGAAATTCTGTAAAAAGGAGAGATTTGGCTAAAGCATCATACAATAAGATAGTCTGCTGGAACTGTGATGTTGAAATAATCCAGTATTTTGACCTTAAATATAAGGGAGAACGTGCCCAATGCCCAGTTTGTGGAGTCAATTTTCCTTTAGAATGAACGTGTTTGGTGAGTAATAATGAATGAAGATGTGAGACCACCTTCCTCCGATCCTGTCAAAACAAAGGACATCGTAGATATGATGCTTGGAGGCAGTAGATCGGAAAGAGCAGATCTTGAGACTGTAATAAAGGAAGTACAAACACGAGTATGGAAATCGCTCAAAGAAGGTTATCAGTATAATGACTATTTTCGAGACGACTCTGACAAGTTCTTGAGAGAACATGTCTCTTCTAGAGTGAAGATGATTATAGTTTATGTTGACCTGGTAGGTTCTACACAAATGACTTTACAACTGCCGACTGAAAAATTAGCTATCATCATAAGCTCATTTTCTCAGGAAATGGGATTTGTCATTAGACACCATGAAGGATATGTGCTAAAATATGTTGGTGATGCCGTAATTGGTTATTTTGTAGCGCAGGAAAATCAACTAGTTGCTGCAGACAATGCGGTTAATTGTGCAAAATCAATGATTTCAGTAATTGAACGAGGAATAAACCCAATTCTTAATGAATATGACTATCCAGATCTTTATGTAAAGATAGGAATGGATTTTGGCGAAAATACGATTGTACGATATGGAACTGACGAATCCAAGTCACATGTCGACATTCTTGGTCCTGGTATGAGTATAGCTGCAAAGATAACTAGTATTGCTAAGCCAAATCAGATACTAATTGGAGAGGATATATTTGAAAAACTTCATCCGACAATGAAAAAAACTTTTAAGGAGATCGCAAACGAACAGTGGGATTATCGTGACAGGGAAACTGGAAAAATTTATCGTGTGTATGCATATGTTGGTTAAACTGTAAATTTATCAGGGCATTCAATGTGTTCGTAATGATGATCGGTAAATTCTTCACCTACAACATACATTACTATTTTGTATAATTCACTGGAAATAATATTTTTTTTACATTTTATACATCGTTTCAATATTGTTTTTTCCATTAAATTCTTGTAGATCCTGACCTTCTATAAGGATCAGCGATCAGCTGAATTTGATAAAAACTAAATCCGGATTGACATTCTTGCATATCTAATGAATGAAATCACGTACAGAAAAGTGAAATAAGGGGAGTGAAATTCAAACAATACATGTGGAATATAGACCCAAAAAAAATACCTCCATTTGGATTTGATATGTATATGATAAACTCTCCATTGGCATTCCCAAGGTTGCCGCCTGGTGTTGCTAATCAAAATAAGGGAATGTCAAAAGCAGGCAATCTCAAGGATGATATAATTAATAACAATGCATCCATGCTTTCAAGGTTATTTGATTTCCATACCATGTTCCAGCAACATGCGTTAGGATTATTTGATATGGCTCCATTAAATCAATTTGGACCTGGTCACCCATTGCATTCAAAAACCAGTGTTGTCAATTCATTACAATCAGAAAATGAACAATTGAAAAAAGAAAATGCAGCTCTAAAGCGTGATCTGGATAAACGAAAGAAAAACTGAAATTTTTACTGAATCTGTTAAAGGATCTAAACCATGACAAAAACACCAAACCAGAAATGGATCGATGAAATTACGGTTCATAGAAAAAAATGCCAAAGGATTCTGTTGGTTTCATCATCCATACGCTATGTTGGATTAATTAATGAATATGGCAGAACTTTGACTGGCATCTTAAAACAAGGGACAAAACCTCTCCTAAAGCCAGAGCAGGTAAGAAACGAGTTCTTTTTAATCTCTACCATGTTATCAATGCGAAGTGCCAATTATCCTGCAATTGGAGATTTGGAATATGCTATCTTCAAACACAAGAAAATAACGTTACTTGCTTTCAGACGAAAAGAAGGTACTTACTATATTTCTATAGATGATGATATGACATCTGATTCATTATCTAAAATGGTCAACGAAATTAAAAAATTAATTTAGAGAGGGGCAAACCCATGAAATCCCGAAGCTTGTTTTGCAGTATCTTCAAGACCGGGTTCAAAAAGAGATATCATATATTTATCAGGATCCAGAACTATTGCATTTTTTCCTGTTTTATGAGACTGGATTTCTCTATACACCGTAACTTTTTGTGCTTTTAACTCTTGTAATGCACTATCTATATCCCCGACCACAAGGCCAATGACTATTCCATTCTCAATAGAGGTTCCAGTGTTAATTGGTTTACTTGCAGAATGCAATATCACTGTGGCGCCCTGTTTTGCTAATTCTACCCAGTTCTCTCTCTGGTTTTTTATTGGGAGGCCTATGACTTCATTATAAAACTTAACAGATTTTGGCAAATCAGATACCGCAATTATTACACTTCCAAGGTGCCTAATGTTCATACTGAAAATTGATACTATGATGTTAAAATCCTTTGCTATACTACCTGTACCATTGTCTCTGTTCGTTCGACTCCGGTGATACTTTGTATCTCCGTTGTAACATCTTTGATTTGCGCTAATGACTTGACCTCAATTAGAGCAACTGCATCAAACTGTCCGCTTACTGCAAACGAATCATAGACTGATTTTACTTTTCTTAGACGTGCGGCAATGAGTTTTTTTGGAGATTTTACCAAAACTACAGCTTTTACCATCCCATATTGACCTCCACTTCTATCAGAGTTTCTGTTGTGACGATTTCACGTATTCTTTTAAAATCAATTACGATATTATTTATTTCGTCAATAGTACCTTGAAGCACTACTGCGATATCTGCTCTACCTGTCACTATCATAATTTCTCGAATTATCTTACGTGATTTTTTTAATGTTTGTAATACTGAATCAACTTTCCCAGGTTTAACAGTTATTAGACAAAGGGCTCGCACATGGATATTATCATTGACATATGGATAAGTGTTTATGGTATTATCTGTGATGTAATATTGTTTTTTCTAAGCGTTAGGTAATTAAAATTAATTTCAATCTTCAGCTTCTTGTGAACGGGCTTCTTCAAGATATGCTCTTCTTGCTTCAAGCTCTGCGTCCTTGTCCATGTTCGAATCGTTTTCTACTACGATGATTCCTGCATCATCAGATACTACCAAGTCCTGCTTTAGTTTTGACTTTGGTTTAGCTAGCGTCTTTTTCTTTGGTTTTTCTATTATCTCCTTTTTCTTTTTTGTTTTCTTCTTATCTTTTACCATAATAGTGACTTTTTGCTAAGTTGTAAACCATGTTATTAAACTTGTCTCAAGATCTGTCCATACTTTCTTCATAGGCCTTTTTGATGTACAAATAAAAATGCCGCCGGCGGGACTTGAACGCGCGACAGCTCGGTCTTCAGCCGAGTGCTCTCCCGGGCTGAGCTACCGCGGCACATCAAAATTCTCCAAAATACAGAATTAAAGTGTGTCTACGGTTTCCAAATAATGTCCTTAATTTGATCCCTTTTGTTAATAGTTCTAGCAATAACAAAAAGCAAATCAGAAAGTCTATTAAGATACTTTTTACATTCATCATTAACTTTCTCTTTTTCATCCAATGAAACTAGATTGGTTTCTGCTCGTCTAGTAATTGTTCTTGCAAGATGCAATAGTGCTGCTATTTTATGTCCACCTGGGAGTATGAAATTAGTTAATGGGGGTAGCTCCTTTTCTAGCATATCTATATTTTTTTCAAGATTTTCCACCATTATTGCTGTAACTCTATTTTTTTTATTAGATAAATCAGGGTTAGATAAATCAGAACCAACTACAAAAAGGTCGTTTTGAATTTTTGTCAATATTTTTGTAATATCCTCATCAATTTTACTTGAAAGAATTATTCCAATTGTAGCATTAATCTCATCAACTACACCATAAGCTCTAATTCGTAAATTGGATTTTAATACTCGATTTCCTCCTTGTAATCCAGTAGTTCCATCATCACCTGTTTTTGTATAAATCTTCATAGCATAATTATGTAAGTGTAGATTTAATACCTTGTTTTTCATAATTATTTTATGTCTAAGGCAACATGTCCTTACTGCGAATCAATTTTTGACAGTAATGAAGAACTCTCAAAGCACATAGATAGAATTCATAGTGGTTCTGGTCTGTTAGAAGGAGACTCCAGGAAATTCTAAACTTGCTTGAAGATTTTTTCCAAATTATAATTAATTTAAAAAATGTTCAAAGAAAAGGATGGAAAAATAAACTTGATTTAAAAAACTCAGAATCAGTCGCAGATCATAGTTACTCCATGACTTTAATGGCTTTGATCCTCTCTGAAATTCAAGGAATGGATACAAAAAAAATTGTAAAAATGTCATTACTTCATGACCTTGCTGAATCAGTAGTAGGAGATTTGACTCCAGATGAAATTACAAAATCAAAAAAATTAGAACTAGAGAATAATGCTATGAAAAAAATTCTTACTGAACTTCCTAATAATTTAACTGAAGAATATCAGGAAATATGGAATGAGTTTCAAATGCACCAAAGCGAGGAATCTGTATTTGTTCATGAAATAGATAAATTAGAGATGGCCTTTCAAGCAAACACTTATCTCAAGAAAGGATTTCCTATGGAAAAGATTCAATCATTTATAGATAATGCAAATAATGAAATACAAAATAAACAATTACAAAAAATAATGTCAAATTTGTTTCAATAATTAAAAATATACATGTATTAATGAAATGTTAGTAGAAATGTCTGAACGAAGTAAGGATGAATTAATTGAAGCCCAAAAAGAAGTCATTGGAATTTTGTTTGAAATAATAAAACGTTTTCAAGCAAATAATGAACTAGACGAAGAATATTTTCGATTAATTTCAAACATAAAAGAGCGTGAAATCAATCAAAACAGACTAGATGAGATTTTAAAAGAAAGAGACGAAAATGGAAAAATTGTTAGCAGACTGTTAGAGAAACTTGAAATTTAATAAAAAACCATCAATCCAATTTGCAAGAAAGTTAATCAGGTAGCATTCGGAATTTGTTACCCTGTTCATATTTTTCTTGAATATAGTGTGCCATATTTGTTATTCTTGTAATTGAATTCTTGTTTTTCCATGTTCCTTCATTTTTAAACCATGATTCAATTTCTTCCACATTATAGGTTTCTCCACATCCAAGTATTTTTTTAAAAATAATCTTGATAAATTCTTCATC
>JBQTHX010000066.1:0-9989 GCA_052389415.1 Nitrosopumilaceae archaeon | reverse complement strand
TCTACTTTCATATTGTGCATTTCTACAGAATAATATTCACGTTTAATTTCATTCATCAAAATTATTAATGCACTTGGAAGGAACATGCCAGGATAATATTCATCTGTAGCCTTTTGTAATTTTGATAAAATTGCAGGTTTTAATCCAATAGTTCCATACCCCTTAGTTGGCATGATTTTGTCAGTAATGAAGTTGGTTTAAAATCTTTCAAGAGTATAGGATTTAGATTTGCAATCTAGCAATTAGTGATCAAACAGATGTATTCAATAAATAGCAAAGATTATTTTTTATAATCACGAATTATTATAATTATAATCCATACAACACCCATGGCGATTGTACCATATCCTGCTCCAACGTACATAGGTTGAGGAGGTTGCAACTGAGTTAAACCAACCCCCAAAAGTAATAAAATTACGGCAAACATATGCTGCTTTGCTCCTCTCATTAAAGAGTTTCAGCACGACAGTCTAATAAGATTTTTAGGAGATCTCGATTTAGAATATCAAACGGGGTTTCTTTTTATGTTGTCTGCTCCTTCACCATCAGAACCTGTAAAATTTTTCAGATCTTCACCTGTGATCACATCTTCTTCTGGTGGAACATAATCATTGATACCGTGTCTTTGTCTACCTGGATATTTCTTTTGAGTAGCTAAGGCTACTATAATAAATAATGCAAACGATATTGGTGGTGGTATAAACGTATCTAGCCCTGCTAACTCTGGCGGAATAACAAAGAACATTGACAATCTTAATGCAGAGCCTACAATAAGTGAAGTTATAGCTGCAGGCATGTTTGCCTTTTTCCAAAACAAACCTAGTGTTAGTGGTGCCCAAGCACCAGCAAAGACAATATCAAATGCCAAGATCAAGTAAACTCCTGGTTGAGGGATAAGATAACCAAGTATGAAGGCACCTACCATCACTGGTATAGTGAATAATCGCGTGGTCAAAAGTAATTTTTTATCATTCATTGGAGTTTTTTTCAACAATCTTTTCAAAATATCTCTTTGAAGGATGTTTCTAGACAGTACACTAGATACTGCAAGCAAGCCTCCGTTTGCAGTTGACATTGCAGCCCCTAATACACCCATCAACAAAGCTGCGCCTATTGCAAAAGGCATGTGGTTTATTGCAAGTTCTGGCATTGCAGTAAACGGATCTGCTAGACCAGGTAGATAGAATAATGCAATGATTCCCAACATGCTTGTAGGAATAACTGTGAATAGTGTCAATCCTCCTCCCCAGAAGGCGCCTCTCTGTGCAGTCTTTGGATCCCTTGCAGCAAATACTCTTTCCATAAAATCTAATGCGACAATGTCACCCAATGCCAAGGCCATTATTCCAGCCCAATTTATCAATGCGCCATTTGCCATATCTGTTAATCCAGATAGATCCAGATACCCTGGAGGCGCACTTCCCAAAATTGTGCCAAAATCAACTCCTGCAAATCCTCCAGCAAAGAAGATGAACGCTGCCCAGAATGCACCTATGGCAAGATAAATCTGGAAAATATCTGTGTATGCCGAGGCGAATAGACCTCCTGCATATGTGTATGTTAGAACGACTAGTGCTGCAATAAGTACGCCCCAGAAAAAGTCTATACCAAAAACTGTCTGTAAAATAAAACCACTTGCCGCAAAATTTCCTGCAACTAGAACAGTAAAGCTAATTATCATTAAAACACCAGAGATGCCTTCTGATGCATTGCCATACCTTCTGTAATAATAATCTGGCAACGTAAGCATTGATAATTTGTTAAGCGTCTTTGAGTAAAACAAGCCTGTAAGAATCAGGCATGCACCAAGTCCAATAGGAATTGCCGCACCTGCCCAGAATCCAAATTGATAAACAAGCGCAACATTACCAAGTGATGAATTACCGTCAATTGATTGAGCTGCAAGCATGGTTCCTACAAAAAACAAAGGCAGACTTTTGCCAGCAACCATGTATCTTTTGCTACTTTTTTTAACTAGTCTAGAAGTTAATATTCCTACAACAAGAGATAAAATAAGAAACCCAATAATTGCAATGCCAAAGCCTTCCAACCCCGCCATCCTCATACGATAAAATAGAAATTATATAAGGATTACCAGATTATTCGTAAAAAAAGTATTTTTTCTGTGTCGAAAATTGATTATTCAAAAAATTTCAAAATATCCCATATAATTTAGAAAATATTTGTTGGGCAAGTATTCTTAGAACGTCTTATCATCAGTAGAGCTGATAACACATCAAGCACGTACTGCCATCTGGTTAATCGGAATCATCAAAATGTATCAAACCTGTGTTTATAGGAAAAATGTTTAGCATCTGAATTTTATAGATGAAGTCTTGAAATCATTGCAGAATATAGAAACGGAAGTATTGTTGTTGCTTCCGCATGTATCGTAGTCTGTTTTGCTTTTTGGGTGACCTTACCCCATGATACTGCTTCTCTAACAAGTGCTCCGCTCAGACTACCGTCAAACTCCTGAGCTGTTGTGATATATACTGCATAATCTAATCCATCACGATATTGATTCCACCACAGTGTATGGTGTTTTGATATGCCTCCACCAATCATGAAAGCACCTGACTTTTTTGCCTTGAATATGAGGCCAGACAACAAATCACCATCTGCTGCTACATTTAGTTTGAAATCATGATGTTTTTGTGTAAAAAGCCATATCTGGCTGCCCACCGCACCATCCATTATTCCAGGGACAATGACTGGAATGTTGTTTTTATGTGCCCAGTAAAGAAATGAACCTTCACCCAGATTTTTTCCAATCATCTTTGTAATGTCAGCTGTTGACATTTCCTTTTTACCGCTCTTGTATTCTTTTTCAAGAAATGCTTGCATCTTTTCTTCAATTATTGGACCATAGCTTTCCATTGGGACAAGTACGTTGCCCAATCGATGGATGTGTTTGTCTGCAAGTTTATTGTCATCAAGAGTAAACGAGCCTTCTAGATAGTTTGAAAAATATCTTGCAATGTCATGGTCTAATGCTCCGCATGTGGTGATTACAACATCAAACATCTTATTTTTTATCATGTCTTTAATTATTCCTCTTAATCCAGTTGATGTTATTGCAGCAACAAAGGATAGAAACCTTAGACAAGTCTTATCTTGAATCATGGTACAAAGTATGTCCAACCCTTCTGAGAGATTTCTTGATTCAAATCCTCCAGATTTTGACATTTGATTAAATATGTTTTGGATACTGTCATCTTTTTTTATTGAAATGTCCTTTACTGGTCTGCCTGGTTTCACAAATCATGAATTGGAACCGGGTTATAAAATCCTGTGTACTTGTGATAATCACAAATAATTAATTTAAAAAAGTAGAACTGCAGCTGCAAAAACAGTAGTCCAACGTCCCCTTGTATCGCCAATAGCGCTTTGTGTGATATTGCGTGTCTTGTAAATCTCACCTGAGATTTTCCATTGTTGTCTCTTTTCATTCCAGCTCTTATTCAGGTCAAATGGTATTCCTAGAGACGAGGCCAGCATTTGTGCAGCAATGTCCTCAGCATAATCTCCGGCTTCTTTTTCCGTTTCACCAAACGAGTGATATTCAGATAGATAACCATGTTTGTTTTTGTCAGTAGGTTCTGCAATACCAACTGATGCAGCCATCAATCTATGTGGTTCATTGCTTTGCTGCCTAGCATATATTACAAATTGTACAGTACCTGGTCTTATCAATTTTAATCCTTCAGTTCTAGAAATTATTTTTGCTTTCGGTGGAAATATACTTGATATTAAAACTAGGTTCGTATTTGAAATTCCAGCATCTCGTAAAGCATATTCAAAACTAGTTAGCTGATCTTCATGTACTCCCTTTCCTCTGGTAAGAAATAATTTTTTTGGAACTAAGTCTAACATCATTGCACTCAAACGTGGGAAGTTTAAATATCTATCGCATGATGTAGAAAAATTATTTGAAGAATTTGATTAATAAAAATATGTGTTCTTGTCTCACGAAATTATTGCATACAAATCAAAAATAAATCAGAGCTACTGAAGTGTGATCTTGAGAAAGATCAATATTCCAGCAAATTCTGCAATGTGAACTGCAAGAAGGTACGGTAGTAGAGCTGCCGCATAGAGATCCATCATAGAAAAGTATGCGTATACTCCGATAATGTTATGCAAAAATAACAATCCTGCAAAAAATATCATTCCCACTGGTAGCTGTGCCTTTGTTTTTTGATACATCTTGACAAAAACCCCAATCAAGACACCAAGAACAATCATGTTTAGACCAGATACGATAGTGCTGATTGTCATTATTGGTTCCATGTAAGAAAAATCCATCCTCCTAAGCTTATTTACCTTTTTCCAATTTAGTTACAATTTCATCAAAGGTTTCTAAATTAACTTCCAAAAATGTGGAAATGAAAAAAGTTACTCCATACTTGTCACCAACCCTGGATATGAGGTTGTTTTTTTCAAGTACGCCTATATGATGCTGGATTGCTTTGTAGTCTAAGCCAAGCTCTTTTGCCAGTTGATTAGCATTAAGCGGCGTCTTTCGTATTGTGGATATGAGGCGAATTCTATTCAGACCACCCTTTGATCCGGCAAATACAAACCATAAAAGACGCTTTGCATACGGATCACCTGCCATTTTGAACAGTTTCGTGTACCATCAAACAATAAAAAGTCTTTGGAGCACATATCAAATTAAAAATTCTGCTATGAAAAATTTTCTCTTGCTAAATCTAGTTTTTTAGCTAGTTCATCTTTTTTTGGTATGCCAGTAAATTCCAATTTTCCATTTACTACCAGTCCCGGTGCAGTGTAGATTGGATATTTTTGTAGATATTCTGGTTTCTCAGTCACATCTATTTTTTCATAAGAAACACCCAAATCGTCAAGGATTTTTTCAAGTATACTGCAATTTGTGCAGTCCGGTGTGGTCAGTATCTCAATTTTCATGTCTTATTTTCTAGAAACTGATTTGGGTTTTTTTCAAAAGCCCATCTACAGCTTGCACAACAAAATCTGTATTCTTTCCCGTCATGAGTTAATGACTCGCTTTTTTCATTGACTTCCATTCCGCATACTGGATCTTTCATTTTGCTATCTCCCCTTTCTTTTTGACAAGATACCATACAACTGGTGCAGCTATTAAACCAATTAGAATAATTGGTACCGTGTCCTCTGGGATTTCATATCCATAGATGTTTTTATGTATGTGATATCCTACATGAAACTCTGGTGGAAGGCTGGTGACAGACACCAGATTGTTCCATGCAGTATGGACAAATGTTGTCTCATACCATTGATGTCCTCCCGGTATGCCGTTGACTATAAGAAATGAACCTATAACAACAAGCATCCATCCTGTTGCTTTTTCTATTGTGATTCTTTTTGATACAAGGTTCTTTGTAGCATTTACACCTGCAATTGCAAGAACAGACATCAAGATGAGTGGAATTGTTCTTCCAATCCCATGAACAAGACCAAGCGATGCGCCAATTTCTATACTAGCTGTGTTTGCCACATAAATTAATAACCAGTAAAACAGAGGATTTGGACAACCTACTCCAGCATTTCCAAGCAAGGTACCCATAAGAAATGATTTTGCATAATCACCGCGATTTTGAATGAACTTTGGCGTACCTGAATAAGATGGCATGCTTATCTTGATGAGTTTTAATTGCGAGAGGCCAAAAACAAATGCAGCCACCCCAGCAACAAGAAACATCAGAAATGATATTTGATCTAACGAAGCTGTTTTACCTAAGATTGCAACACCAACACCATAAGACGTAATGGTAGTTGTTAGTCCAGCACCAAACAACAGTGCCATAGCAACTCCCTTTTTGTGTCCCTTACCCATGCTCAAAGGAACTATTATGAAGACTAGCGGTAGGGTGCATGGCAAGACAATCATAGAAAGTCCTGCAACGTATGCAATTACCAACCAAGAAAGATATGAGATGTCTTGATCTTTGCCAATAACAAAATTGTTTGTTGCTGAAAAAACTATGCCAACAAAAACCAGAGAGAATAAACCAAATGCCAATATCAATACAGATTTTTTTGCTACTAGTTCCACTGACATGAAAATTTTATAGAGTAAATGATACTTAAGATTAGAACTTTACAAATGTAAAATATTCAAATACCCTGAACACAGTATTTTAAATAAATGCCATTTAGATTGGATGAGACTGATGTTTCACTGCTAGAGGCACTTGTCAGGGATGGAAGAAAATCATTTAGACAGATTTCAAGGGAAATCAAGGTAAGCACACCTACAGTAAAAGCAAGATACGAGAGACTGGTCAATATTGGTCTCATTAAGGGAGTTTCTCCAGTATTAGATTTGGGAAAACTGGAGAGTAAAACAGGTCAACGATTAGACCAAGTTCGTTACAAAGCACATCAAGGCCATGGATTAAGAATTGGTAGAGGGATGTTGGTGAAAATGACTTGTGATTATTGTGATGGTCCAGTACAAGGAAAACCATGCATCTTTAAATTTGCAAACATGGAAAGATTTTTTTGCTGTACTTCGTGTAAAAGTCTGTATAAAGAAAAACACAAGGGCAGGATCAAATCACTGACAAATTCTGAAGACAATTTCTAATACCAAAATTTTCTCAGTATAAGTTAAGAATTATTAAAAATACAATAAAAGTTTAAGTAAATTGAGATTTAGTAAATATGATGTTATACGCAATTCTGAAAATTGGTTGAGAGATAAGATTGACTATTTCATTTTTTAATAACAAATCTACAATAAATAGAAAAGTCATAATAGGTCTTCTTGTTATAACAGTTCTTGCAATTGCCATCTTGACTGTTCCTGACCTTCTTGGGTTGAATCTCAGTTTGTCTTTGCAACTTTTGTCAATAGTATTGGTTTCTGTATATGTAGTACTTGCATTTGAGATGGTTCACAGAATGGTGATAGTCTTGGTGGGTGCTACTATTGCCATCATAATAGGTATAACGACTGGTCTGTTTTCTGCTACGGATAGTTTTGAATTTGCTGTACATTCTATTGACTTTAACACAATAGGCCTACTGCTAGGCATGATGATTATTGTAGTAATCTTGGCAGAGACAGGCATATTTCAGTATGTAGGTCTCAAGATGTTCAAGATATCAAAGGGAAACATGTGGAAGCTACTAATCGTGATGACAGTTTTCACTGCAGTTGCTTCGATGTTCATAGATAACGTTACAACAATTTTGCTTATGCTACCTGTCACTTTCTCTATATTTCGAGTACTCAACGTCTCACCAATTCCATTTGTCCTTGCACAGACTCTTTCATCAAATGTAGGAGGAACGGCTACACTTATCGGAGATCCACCCAACATTATGATTGGTTCAGCAGTCAATATTGATTTCAATTCATTTCTAATCCATCTGGGGCCTGCCATTGCAGTTTCATTTTTAGTATCACTGGTCATGTTCAGACTATTCTTTAGAAAGGAGCTCAAAGTGGAACCGCAAAATCTAGAGGCGTTGATGACACAAGATGAGAGACCTCTGATCAAAGATAGACCATTACTGAAAAAATCATTATTTGTTTTATTTAGTGTGATAGTACTTTTTGTGATTCATGGCAATCTTCACATAGAACCTTCTATAATAGCACTAGGAGGCGCAGGGATTTTATTTCTCATATCAAAGAGTAAGCCAGAAAAGATATTTCATGATGTAGATTGGACTACATTAGTATTCTTTGCTGGTCTTTTCATCATAATTAGTGTGGGAGAAGAATCAGGTATGATTTCTTTACTAGCAAAAACAGCAATCAATATCACAGGAGGGGACCCATGGATCACCTTCTTCTTGATAATATGGTTAGGAGCTATTGCTAGCTCGTTTGTAGATAACATTCCATTTACTGCAACCATGATACCGTTAACTGCTATCTTGATTCAAGATAGTTCAATTATAGCTGGATTTGGTGAATTGCCAATTAATCCACTTTGGTGGGCCATTGCACTAGGGGTTGGATTGGGTGGAAATGGAACGTTAATTGGATCGAGTGCAGGCGTAATTGCAACTGGATTGTCAGAAAAGCACGGTCACACTATCACGTATAATCGATTCTTTAAGGTAGGTTTTCCCTTCATGATATGTACTGTTGCAGTAGGTAGCATAGTGCTGATGATAGATACATGGTTGCGATTAAATTTACTGTGAATTATTTGTGTTTTATCATAGGTTATTTTTTCTCAAGGTGGTCATATTTAGTCCTCAGACCCAGTGATATGAAACAATCTTAGTTTAATTGGTGTCATACAAAAAGTTCTAGTAAAATAAAACCAACAATATAAGCAACAAACTCGCTTTGAGAAATAATGCAAAAAGACAGAACATCGGAATGGTTTGTTCCAAGATTTGGTTCTAAAAATTTTAGAATTGGAATAGGAATACTTTTTTTACCATACACCGGAATGGTGGTCTCATTTGCAGCATGGGGTTCGTTTGCGGTAGATTTTTCTTTAGAACGCCTAGTTGCTATTTGTGTTTTGTATTTTCTTGCATTAGGAATATCTGCGCATTATCTTGATTCACTTGGTAGCAAGAAAAAACCTTGGGGAGACTTACCAAGGAAATTTGTCTGGTTTACATCGTTGTTATCCTTGGTTGGAGCCTTTGCTATTGGATTATACTATGCGTTTTTGGATTCATCACTTTTATTTCCCATAGGAATCGCAGAGTCGTTCTTTCTTTTTGCCTATAATCTAGAATGGTTCAAGGGAAAATTTCACAACAATGCATCATTTGTGTTATCGTGGGGAATCCTTCCAGTATTAGCTGGTTCAGCAATACAAGCAAACACCATTTCCATAGAGACTCTCCTCATGTCTGGTTTAGCTGGTGTGCTAAGTTACATATTGATAAAGACTTCACGAAAGTACAAAGATCTCAAGAAACAATCAATTTACACTTCAGAAGTTTTCAAAAAAGAGTTGATTTTAAAGATAATTAGTATAGGAGTAATAGTCGGTACGATTCTCTATTTTATTTTAAGACATGCTTAATTGATATAACCACAGTATAGTGTTGTGGCAGTATCTCTTGATTATTTAGCAAAAATTCTCCTTGATGCACCAGTAGGAGGTGTTGAACAAACCATTGAAGATATTCTAGGACGACCAATACATCTTGATGTAATAGAACAGAAAGTGATATCTGATACTAGATATGCAAGAAAAATTGTAATATATTTTGGACAGATACCAATAGTTGAGGCTACAACACGTTTTGATTCGAAAAATATACCAAAATTAATTATGAAGGAGTTATTGCGAAAAAAGGAAGGAATAGGCAAGATACTTAGAAAATACAACGTTACTGTGCAAAGAAACATTTTGGAAACTAACATGGAACCTGATGGTAAAAAATTAACACGAAATTACGAGATTTGGCATAATAATTTAATCTGGTTTGAAATCAATGAAGAGATAAGATTAGATCTTCTTAATACCCGTCAGAATACATGAAGTATGCACAGTTAGAGACTGTAAGTTTACCTCAAGGCCATTTTTTTTCATTGTATCGACATAATCTTCAAGCCATCTTGTTTCTTTTATCAACTTGGGGAGATCTACAAATACATCCCTCCAATTAGTAATAAGGTATCCAGCCAATCGCAATACAACAAAATAGAGATTCCATAATGATCTAACGATTCTATTTTTAGGATAAGTAAAATCATGCAGAATGATTTTACCGCCAGGATTTAGATGATTAAGACATATTTTGATTAGAACTTCAGCTTTACAATATTTTGGAATATAAGACGATGTTATGCAATCAAATTTTTGTCCCAGAGCTAGCTTCTCAGCATCCTCACATAAAAAAGAAATTTTGTGATGCGGTTTTAATTTTTTTCTGGCAATCTCTAGATAGCTTTTTGTTATATCAACACCAAGTATCTTTGCCTCTGGTAATTTCTTTGCAATTTGAAATGTCAGTATTCCAGTACCACATGCTAGATCTAGTATTGATTCACAGTT
>JBQTHX010000065.1:0-6835 GCA_052389415.1 Nitrosopumilaceae archaeon | reverse complement strand
CAGTTTGTTTAGAATTATTTCCTAGGGCAGATGCAGCTTTTTTTAATGAATCCAATCTTCTACCTATCATAACTACTTGTGATCCTTCTTCAACAAATTTTTTTACGATTGAAAAACCTATGTCGCTTGAAGCCCCTGTGACTATTGCAACCTTGTCCTTTAATTTCATGGAGTTACTACCAAGATGTACTATATGAATAATATAATTATCGGTTGATTTTCAAAAATAATATCATGACTGTGAAGTTTTGGTCATATGTTTTTTAGATAGTAGATAAAACAAGGCACCTGCTACTATGACTCCGACCCCAATTGAAATCACATACGCGTTGAACTGCGTCATCATATATGCTGATATGACGACCCCAAAAAGTGGAAGGAGTGGAAATCTTTCTATGTTTATAGGAACTTTAAAGGGACGCTCAATGCTAGGCGCTCTATATCGTAACAAAATTACTGACAAATTAACCATGCCAAAAGTTATGGCAATAAAAAACACTGAAATATTTGCAACGGTAACAATATTTTCCAAAAAAGAAAAAATTACGGCGGTAATCATATAATGCCAAGGACTGCAATCCAAGGGGTTTTTGTTCTATGGTGTATTCTACTTAATAACAGAGATAAGGAATGTTGTGATGCCATTCCATATATAATTCGTGAACCAGCAACCAGAATTATGAGTACCGTGTTTGCGGTTGCAAAAAGTGCTATTATTGAAAGAAGGATTTGTCCATTACTTCCAAGAATTTTTTAGCAACATCTGCTAAGGGAGCTAATGATGCTCCTAATTCTTGCCAATTAAGTATCTATATTGCTGCTAGTGAGACAAGTATGTAAATTGCGGCGGTAATAGATATCGCTAAGATGATTGCACGAGGAAGTGTTAGAAGAAAAATATCTGAAGAAGCCAATTGTCCAGTTATGATAGTCCGTTGATTGAGTCATTATGCTAAAATTTGTGTCTCTGATTTTGTGTTCCTTTTAGATTTCCAACTATGATAATTGCATTTATGCTTTTTATTCAATTACAATGGCAGTATCTTTGTTGAGTACAGAAAAAAAAATGCTAAAACCAAAGGAGACTACAGTTGGAATCAAATAATTCCTATGTTATTTTCAAAGATAGAGTCGATGCAGCTAAGAAACTTGTCAAAAAGCTAGAATGGTTAAAAAAAGAAGATCCTATAATTTTGGCCATTCCAAGAGGAGGTGTAGTTACAGGTGATGTCATAGCTTCTGAATTAGGTGCAAAACTTGATATCATAGTTTCAAAAAAAGTAGGCGCGCCACATAATCAAGAACTAGCAATTGGAGCAGTCACACATGACGGCAGTTATTTTCCAAATGTTGACATCACAATGATGTTAAATGTTCCACAAAAGTACATTGATTCAGCGATATCTGCACAGATGAAGGAAATAGAACGCAGATTGATGAGATTTAGAGGAACCAAGGATTATCATATGAAGGGAAGAACCGTGGTATTGGTAGACGACGGAATTGCTACAGGAGCAACCATGTTGGTGGCCATACAATGGGTAAAAAAACAAAAGCCAAAACAAATCATAGTGGCCATACCTGTAGGACCAAAAGACACTATTGAAAAGCTAACTAATGGAGTAGATAAAGTCATAGTTCTACAATCCCCTCTCTACTTTAATGCAGTTGGAGAATTTTACAGAGAATTTGATCAAGTTGAGGATTATCAAGTACAAGAAATCATGAGTAAACATGGTTACAAGATAAAATTGCTGGAATAAGAAACACAATTCACAGTTAAAGAAAGAATTCTAATTTTTTCGTATCACGTATTTTTCGGAGCCTAAACAGAGAACTATGTCCCATGGACTTACAACTTGGTCTTTAACTATAAGATAGGGCGATAGCATATTGTACATTATTTTTGATGCTTCTTGAATATTCAAATCTTCAGGAATTGTTTTTGCATTTTCTAATTTAAATGCGGTACCTTTCATACTCAAAAAATCTTTAACATCATGCAAATGATTCAGATCTCTAACAATCTTTTCTATCATTATCCTATCACTGATAAACGATGATGTGCCTTGAAGGATCAATTTACGAGCTTTATTTTCAAACATTAAGGTTATGATATCTTTGACTGTATCATTATTGTTAAAAGTGACAATTCTTTTTTTACGAATCTCTGAAACTGTCATCGGAGTATCATATGTGTTGGAAATTTCAAGGATCTTTCTAGCCGAAATAGATGAATATCCGGAGTATTGATTTTCTATGATTGCAACAGCTCTTCTAGTCTCTTGCCATTGTTTTAATAAATCAGATAATTTAGTTTCTTTTGTAACAATAGTAATCTTCTCACTCATTATTTGTCCAACTGTGGTATTATCGAAGAAATCAGAGGTTGGATTTTTTAATATGCCATCTAAAAGTTCTATTCCGCCTAGTTTTCCTATTGGTTTGCTATCTTTTGCTACAACCAAAGAATCAGTGAATGATTCTAGATTATGAGGTAATAAGATTGCAGCCTCACCTACAGTATCAGTTAATCGTATACTCACTGCTGGCGATTTGAACAATGAATCAGGTAAGAGATTATCTAAGGAGCGTCTAGACAGAGGTAAATCAGATTCATGGTACAACATATAGGATGAGAAACATTATTTTCTTAAAAGTGGTCTTCTGATTATCATATCTGATATCGAATTAAAATTGATTCTTGTTTTGTACATAGATGCGTTGTAAACTCAGAGTTGATAATTATGCTGTTGTTTTTTAAACTAAAGAAAATAGTGGCGTATTATGAATAGAAATACTTTCGTAAAAGACATCATGAAAGATAGTGTGGTCTCCATAGATTCTTCAATGACAATTAAAGACGCCGCTGAAATGATGGATGATGCGGAAGTAGGAGGAATAGTCGTAATGGAGAATAACACTGCAACCGGAATAATCACAGAAAGAGATGTTGTCAGAAGAATTGTTGCTAAAAATAAGGAACATTCTGCAAAACTAAAAGATGTAATGTCTACGCCGTTGATTACTATTAATCCTGATGAAACAATATGGGAGCTTGCTCAACTAATGAAGGTAAAAAAAATACACCGAGTTCCTGTAACAAGTGGAAGTAAATTAGTTGGGATTGTAACCACCACAGATCTAGCCAGAATCTGTAGTGTAGGCTCAGACGCTGAGATGAGTAGAATTACTGAACAAATTCTTATGAGAATGAAATCATCTGATCAAAAATAAAACGATTAAGACTCCTATTGAAAATATCATCCATGTCTGAAATTATTCATAAAAAACAAATCTATGTAATAAAGGCAAGCGACCAAGCAGTTCTATTTGACAGTAACAAAGTAGAAGCAACGTGTATTCGTGCCGGTGCAAGTAAAAAATGTGGTGACAAGATAACAAAGAATGAAGTTCTTTTTTCGATTTATGCAGAAAAATCACGTAAGCTTACACGAGCTCAGGATATTCTTAATGAACAAGAACCTGTTGGCATAGGCAAAACAATGGAAATGTTCATACACATGGTCAAAGAACCGCCAGTAGTAAGAAGAGCATTCGTATTAGATAGGTAAACACAATTCCATTATTAATAAAATTCTAATTCTCGATATCGATTTTCACTGTTGATATTTTTTTAAGTCTACTTGATTAATTTCTGAATCTCTTGTGTTACTAGTGGTAGAAATGCTCCTACGTCAGAAACAATTCCAAGTGCCTGCCACGTCCCACGATCCATTAATTTTGTTACCGTTGGTTGATTTATGTCAACCACAATCACTTTTACTTCTGCTGGCAACATGTTTCCTGTAGCTATTGAGTGAAGCATCGTAGATATCATTATGACCATCTTTGCATCTTTGAGTATTTCCTTGTATTTTCTTTGAGCAGATATCATGTCTGTCATCACATCAGGCAATGGACCATCATCTCTTAATGAACCTGCCAAGACAAAAGGAATTTTTCTTTTTACGCACTCGTACATGATTCCTTTTTTCAGGGTACCATTTGCAACCATTTTTGCTATCGAGCCTGCCTTGAATACATAGTTGATTGCTTGCATGTGATTTCTGTGTCCTCTCACAGCTAAAGTTCCATCTTTTACATTCATTCCTAGTGATGTCCCAAGCGTAGCATACTCGATATCATGTACTGCAAGAGCATTCCCTGCAAGGATTCCATCGATGAATCCATGCCTTATCAAAGATGCAATAGAATCAGATGCTCCAGTGTGCACTATGGCAGGCCCACCTACCAGAACTATTTTTCCGCCTTCTTTTTTGGTCTTGAAAATATCGAAAGCAACTTTTCGTGCAATGTGTTGTGTTGGTCGTTCACTTGAACTATTGCTTCCCATGAATTGGAAAAGATTGACTCCTTCTCTTGGTCTTTCAGGAGGAGTGATCTTTATCCCACCTTCTCCAACTATAATCAAATCGCCCTTTTTTATTTCACGAACAGGTGTACAACGGGCAATTTTTCCATTAACTACGATGCACTTGTCCATCATCATATTTTCAACTTTGATCCATTTTCCTTTATAGAAAACATCTGTGCGATTGTTTGTTGTGCTGTAAAAATCATCTGGCATTACCATGTCTTTTGGAGCAGGTTTTATCTTGATTGCTTGTTGAATTTTTGATGTTGCACCTTCACGATATACTGATTCTAGAATGTCATCGAGATGTTTTTTTGATTTTCCTTGAATGAGTAGTTTAGCATAGCTTTCGTCTTTCTTTCTCTTACCAACTTTGAATTCTTGTACTTGGAATTCTCCATTAAGGTCCATGATGATATCAAATATTTTTGTAAGTATCATCGAATCTATGAGATGGCCACGTACTTCGATCTCATGTTCAAATTTCTTTGTCATTCCTATGTTTTGGTCATTATGCTAATTTAATGTATGATTAGGGTCAATTTTGCTCAATAAACATGGCAAATTGAACTTAGTTTCTAAACTGGAAGAGAAACTTCGCCTTTGTATTCTTGTATGTCGTCTGCTTGAAGCATTTTAACAATAGCATCTTTTCTTTGCACATCTAATCCTCGAACTAGGGCTTTTGAAATGCCATTCTTATCGCATAGAACTATCATGTATCCACTAACATCATTGAGAACATAACCACCAGCATCGTTTAGAACAGCAAAAAGATTTTCTTCGCCTACTGGTTCCCAAACATTTGTTTTATTATCCCTTAATGCAAGTGCTGGCATTGCAGTATCATTTGAAAATTTGTTCAAATATTCCCTTGCGGTTTTTACTCGCTTTTCGCCAATTTTTAATGCCACAAAATATTGCATAGAAAATTTCTAACGGTTTTGTTATTTATAGGATATCTCATCAAGCATTTTTCGTACTTCAATGTCTTTGACGTCTCTTTTAGCTGATGAGAAAAAAATTTCTAGTTTGTCATCTGGCACCCCTTCTAATCGATATTTGCGTGCCTGCAAAGCCATCTCTAGACGATCCACATCATGCACGAGAATTGCTTCATTTGATTTTCCCTCTTGGTACTCCCTCCAAATTTTTGAATACTCGTTTGATAGATTGGACGGTAATTTTGACAAAATATCGTTTATCGTTTGATTTTCTAATTCTTGTTTGGATTCTTTTGAAATTTCATCAGGAGTAAGATCTCCAGTTATTGATTCAGCTAGATCATGCAACAAAGACATCTTTAATATTTTCAGTGTATCAAACCCTTTCCAATCCGAAAACGCCATTGCCATCACTGCAGTCAAATACGAATGATCAGCTACAGATTCTGTCTTTTCGAGGCCAAGCTTTTCCTTCCAGCCTTTACGAGGAATTTTTTTCAATTCTGAAACTATGTTGAAAAAATCAAATAGCATTAGAACTTCCTTCTGTCGCCTTCCAATAGGCCTGCTCCTCCATGTATTCTATCTATGTGCTTTGAGAGGTCCGTTTTGTCTGGAAATTTGGAATCACAGTATGGACAAGTAAATTCTGTCATGTTTCTAACAGCCTATAGTTACCATTATTAAATTAATCAGTTTGAAATTTTTCCAAATATAAAAAACATCAAATTCTTCTATCAATAACGAAATAATTCGAACAAGATAAAAATGCCAAATTCCATAAACTAGTACTTGACAAAGATCTATACAAAAACAGGAGATGATGGTTCCACTGGCTTGATTGGTGGCAAAAGAATTTCAAAGTCAAATCAAAGAATCATCACTTATGGTGTAGTCGATGAGCTAAATTGTTCAATTGGTTTGGCGATATCATCAGGATTGGATAATGACATTCATGAATTATTAGAAAAGATTCAAAATGATCTTTTCGTTGCTGGTGCAGATCTTGCCAACTCTGATTTACAAATTTCAAATAATAGAATAACTGAACCAATGGTAAAATTTCTAGAAGACAGCATAGATAAATTTGAACAAGAATTGTCGCCTATAACATATTTTATTTTACCTGGTGGAAACACAATTGCGGCGCAGGTTCATCTTGCACGAGCTATAACACGACGTGCAGAGACTTGTATTGTACAACTATCAGAGAGCGAAGCAATAAACAAGACATGTCAAATTTACATCAATCGCCTTTCTGATCTTCTCTTTGTCCTTGCAAGAGTTATCAATAAAAGAAAAATGATCAAAGATGTTGCTTGGAAAAGTTAGAACAGACACACTTTAATTCCCCACTTATTGGATAATTCGCTGTGCCGCCGTAGCTCAGCCCGGGAGAGCACTCGGCTGAAGACCGAGCTGTCGTGCGTTCAAATCCCACCCCTGGCACCATACTTAAATTTAAATACATGAGTAACTTCTCTTCAAGGTCAGTCATATGGCTAGGAAAAAA
>JBQTHX010000064.1:0-9792 GCA_052389415.1 Nitrosopumilaceae archaeon | reverse complement strand
GAGGTAGAATCAGTTGTAGCTGTATCAGTTGTCGAATCTGAGGTAGAATCAGTTGTAGCTGTATCAGTTGTCGAATCTGAGGTAGAATCAGTTGTAGCTGTATCAGTTGTCGAATGTGAGGTAGAATCAGTTGTAGCTGTATCAGTTGTCGAGTCTGTAGTCTCGCTTGAGGTGGTATCGGTTGAATCAGTTTCTTGTGTTGTGTCAGATGAGCTAGTATCAGCAGAAACAGTATCAGTTGTAGCATCAGGTGATGGTGTGTCTGTTGTATCCGTTGAGGCAGTATCCGAGGTACTTGAATCGGTTGAACTTGTCGAGCTAGAATCAGAAGACGATCCAGTGTCACTAGAACTAGAGGAGCTCGAATCGGAAGAATTTGAATCAGTAGAATCAGCGACTTGGGAAAAAACCGGATTTGACATTGGAACTGCAACTGTCAGAGTTCCTGTAATTAGCAATATTGCACATAGTAAACTGGTAATTTTTCTTAATCTATATTCTACATTATTCATTTTTTCACTTTTTGGTAATTTGATCGGAATATAAATTACTATAAAAATCCGTCCTACCAGATTTGGGAATCATAGATTCTGAAAAGATGCTTAGAAACAAATTTTATTTTTTAAAAAATCAACACCATGATACCAATCAACACAATTTGTTTGGTTTAATGAAGAATTTTCCCAAAAATTCAATCACGAGTTTATCAATAACTGCGGGATCAGGATTTTCCTGCTTGCGGATTAATTCTGCTCTTTTTCTTGGCTAAAATCCTTACAATAAAGTACGCCACAGGTAAGAGAGCTACTAAAAAGTAGATCACAAAAGGATTGTCATAATCTGGTGTGTCATCTGTATCGTCAATATCATTTGAGGTATAATTAATTGAAATATCCATCCCAGGCTTTGGAATATTTTTTATAAAAAAATTATCTATCCTGTACTTTGACCAACCAACCTCTTTAAGATAAGAAGTCAGTCCTTCTTTTGTTTCTATACCGTCAAGATAGTCAAAAATTTTAGAGACAATATCTGACTCAGCCAATTCCTCTTTTTGTTCCACTAACAAATCTCTGTCAGTTACAAAAAATCTTATCCTGCTTTCCTCTTTATCTATAAAGCCAACCAGAATTTTGTAGACCCCCTCTACCCATTTTGTGTGAAGCTTTACTGGTATCGAGTACTCCTTGACATCACTCAAGTAAGCGCCTGTCGTGAAAACCGAATCGTCTGGTCGTAAGATTATTATTTTTATCTTATCTCCACGTTGGCCATCCTTGATAACCCCGGATATCTTTACTCCCATGTCTTTGTTTTCTAATACTAGAAGATCATTATTTTTTATTTCAGTGACAAGACCTTTAGCGGTAGAAAATACTCTAATTGGATCCTGTGAGAATTTGTCTGGCATTGTTACAGAGCCCGAGATGTTTGGCTCTTGGGTTTCTTTGTCAGCGGCAAAAGATGACGGAATGAGTATTGATATCAAAAACAAAAAGACAAATAATTTAACTGTCAATCAGATAACATGATAAAAAATTTCCGTTATAACAATATCGCAATTTTCAGCAAACGATTTGGTTTAGCTAGATTAAACAATAAATTTGTGGAGATTAAACCATGAATGTTTTATCTATTGCAGGTTCCGACCCTTCCTCTGGTGCTGGAATTCAAAATGATATCAAGACATTCTCTTCTCTTGGTGCTTATGGACTAGCAGTAGTCACGGCCATAACAAGTCAGAATACAAGAAGATTCTCAAAGATAGAGCAAGTTACTTCCAAGATGGTCACAAGTCAGTTATGCTCTGTCATTTCAGATTTTAAAATTGATGCCATAAAAATTGGAATGGTGTACAGCTCCGATGTAATCAAGGCGATTCATCAAACCATAAGAAATACAAAAATTCCCATCATTTTAGATCCTGTCTTTGAATCTACTACTGGCGGAGAATTACTAAAAAAAGAATCTTTTGCTGATTTTAAAAGATTCCTTGTTCCTTTGTGCGATGTCATTACACCAAACATCTCTGAGTCAGAAAGACTTGCGAGGATGAAAATACGAAATGAAAAAGATGCCAGATTGGCTGCAATAAAGATACAAAAACTTGGCGCAAAAAATGTTGTAATCACTGGGGGAGATACGCATGGAAAAACAGTTACAGACTTTATTTTAGAAGATTCCAAGTTCTATTCTTTTTCTGCAAAAAAGATTCCGATAAAAAATCATGGAAGCGGATGCACCTTTTCAGCTTCGCTTGCAGTATTTCTTGCAAAGAAGAATAATCTTAGAGATGCAGTGATGCTAGCAAAAGAGTTTACAACAAATGCAATAAAAAATTCGCAGAGATTGGGAAAAGGAATTGCAATTACCAGAATCGATGCAAAAGATGAAATAAAAAAAGAGTTGAAATATAACATCTCAAGATTTGCACAAATAAAAAATGCTTACAAGCAAATACCCGAAGTTGGAACAAACTTTGTATTTTCAAAACCAAGACCAAGATCAATTGCTGATATTGTCGGAGTATCAGGAAGAATTGTAAAATCTTTTGATAAAGTCATTGTAGCAGGAAGCCTAGAGTATGGTGGTTCAAGGCACGTTGGCTCTGCCTTGCTTGAGGTTGCAAAAAAATTTCCAGATAAAAGAGCGGCGATTAACATAAGATTTGATGAAGATCTGGTAAGTAAGGCACAAAAGGTTGGATTTGTAGTCAAGAGCTATTCAAGACAGGAAGAACCTCAAGTAACAAAAACTCGAGAAGGAAGAACTATTTCATGGGGAATAAAAGATGCAATCAAGGATTCAAAGAGAACACCTGATCTTGTTTTTCATAGAGGAGATATAGGAAAAGAGCCAATGATTATCATATTTGGAGCTAGCCCGCGGGATGTTCTTGGCAAACTAGCAAATCTAATTTGAATAATCAAAGGTTATTTCAATAATACCACACGTTAAATTCTAGTCTATCACAATTTTTTTTATTCATTATGGAGGTTCGTGGAGATAAGAAAGATTTTGTCCATGCATATCAAAATCTTTCCAAAGGTCCAATAAAAAACAAGATAAATGAGATCATGCAATTATTAAAAAACGATTCAATCGTAGGAGATCACGTAAAACATGAACAAATTCCAAATTATTACAAGTTGCGACATAATGTTCAGGTATTATACAGAGTAGCACTGCCACAACATTGGAGACTAGTCTATACTTTTCAAACATTTGTCAAAGGAGAAAAACCCAAAGTATTGTTACTAGAATTAATGGATCATGATACCTATAACAAACGATTTGGTTACTTTAAAAAGAAATCTAGTTAATATATAGTACTAATACGTACATAACATAAAAGTCATATACTTGTTAGTATTATATCATACATGTCTAAATCAACCTATTTAAAAAAACCTAGTTTACAAGACATTAAAAGAACATCAAGTATAGACACACTCTTACAAAAAGACCTGCAAAAATACAATCCTACCCTCAAAAGCATACTAAAAGTTGAGAGACTATTCAAGGAAAATATTGAATTTGGTTCCAAGAATCAGATCCTAAGAAAGTTGGGTGGTACCATGAAGGCACCAGTTCTAAATGTGATTCTAAAATATCTCAAAGAGATAGGCAAGATAATAGATAACCAAGATGGTTCTTGGACTTGGATCTATGCTGCTCACAATAGGAAATTAAAAAAGAGTTATCGTCAAGCATCCAGATTATAGTAAATCCATCAAGATTTCATTTTTGGTACAGCAATCCATATACGAACAAAATTCTAATGATTCTCATGGATAGAAAATGCGTACCTTGCGAGGGAGGAATTCCACCCCTTGATGAGAAACAAATCCAAGAGGAGTTATCAAAGATAAAAGATTGGGTGCTTCGAAAAAATAGCATAGAAAAGGACTACTCATTCAAGACATATCTTGATGGCCTTAATTTTGTCTATTCTATTGGAAAGATTGCAGAAGATGAAGGTCATCATCCGGAAATGAATCTTGGATACAAGAGGCTTACAGTCAAGCTCACAACTTTTGCCATAGGTGGCCTGAGTGAAAATGATTTTATTCTAGCCTCAAAAATTGATGAAGAGTACAAGAAAATTTTTGAAGCCTGATTTTGATAAATTACAGAATAAACACGACTAGAAATGATTGAAACAATTCTTGCCTAGATGATCGGTCTTTTATTAAATGAAATAATAGCCAAAATAATGACAAGAGAAAGGACTGAAAAAGTCACCGCAGTTGATAAAATGACCAAAGAAAAGATGGTTGAGACAATCAAGGCAGCAAAAAAAGAGGCAGATTCTTTGAAAGAAAACGAAACTACATCGATATGCGATATCATGAAAGATAACACATCAGAGATAATTCAAAAATTAGAATTACAGATTCCAACTTTCATGCAGCTCTATTCTGATTTATACACAAAATATCTGCACATGATGGATGACATGTACAGCTCTTGCTATCTATCAGAAAAAGAGTTTCTTGACAAGCTTGGGATGGACAAGACAACAATTGGAGCATTTGAAACATATTGGAAATTCATAACTGACATGACAATATCGCAAATAGAGCAAGTAACTAGTCTTGCAAAGACGTACGTCGAGTTTAGGCTTTCTATGCTAGATTCCTACGACAAGGCAGTTCATCTCATGACAGATAGTTACGCAAAAGCGTGGACTTGGTTTAACTCCAACAAGAGATAATTCAAGAAAATTCCCAAAAACGGAACTATGTCAATAGCGTAGGTCTTCAATTAAATTCAAGGTTTTCCAGGATATAATTTATGGAGTTATTTCACTCCACGGAGTAACAAAGTATTTGAATTCTCCGCCGTATTTTGTTGCCTCTTCTTTTACGTACCACACATGCAATCTTGATCTCTCTCCGTAATTCATTTCACAAGGAATGACAATGCTGCTATCTATTGGATCAAATCTTACTTTATTTGCAAATTCTTGTCCTCTTACAAAGTACTGGTGCTCTATGACATTTCCCAGATTTTCTGCAGACATTTTGCAAGATCCATCGAACTTTGTTATCAAAGTTAACGGGATTTCATTTTTTACTATATCATGTGGGCTGAGCTTGTCCCAGTTTGGTCCAGCAATTGTATCAACAAACAAACCAAGATAGCTGTTCTGCCATGGACCAAAAATAAAAATTATTACAACTACACCGGTTGCAGCAAGAACAAATATCTTTTCTTGTTTCTTATTCATTTCATTCTATCTGAAACATTGTATCAAAATACAATGAGATACACCACAAAATTATCTAGTCTAGTGTCAGGGTATATGTTATATCAACTGATTCGCCAGTATTGACAGTAACATTAGTGGTATCCACTACAGCAAGAAGAGGAGCCTGATTTACAGTTGTATCACAGTCAGCAAATGGACCTGCACCTTGAGCTCCATTACCACAAACTCCAATGCCTCCCACTACAGTTCCAGCTGGAAAGTGGGTGCCAGCAGAAAATGTCTGTGTTCCAGAACCTGCCGTGGTAGCTGTTGTGGTGAACGAGATGCTTCCCTTGCAGTTGGTGCTAGTTAAAGTATTTTCCGCGTTAAAAGTTGCAGCAGTGGCAGTGTCATCTGTAGCTCCAGCTGGAGCTGATGCATCAGTAACACAAATTGAATCAACTTGGTTTGGGTCAGGAGCATCTACACTTCCATCTCCAAAAGTTTGATCTAACATGTAACCTGTTCCGGTATCAACAACTTGGTTATGAATTACGTTTTCAAATAGAATGTTTCCTGTAGAATCCCTCAAGACCACTGTTGCAATTCCGTACATTTTTGGAAGATCTGATTGAACATTTGTAGCTACTGGGATTATCATCAAAAAAGCAATAAAAATTAAACCAAATCCTAAAAATTTTAACATGAACCTAGAAATTTATAAGAACAATAAAAGTATTACTTAGTATTACAAAATATTGAATTTTTTCAGCTCATATTTCATCAGGAATCTAATCGTCGGTTTTTACGGTATCCTCTGCTTTTATGACATAGTGCCTGAAGCCCTTTTCGTCAATGTAATAATTAGATCCAGACGATTTTTCTATGGTAGAAGTGTCATTTAGGCTTGGGTTTTCCTGTGGCTGGAGGTTTGAGTTCAATAGCACCTCGTCGGTGATTGCGGGACTGTCACCCAGGCCTGGCCTAGTATCTTTGTTGTTGCTGGAAAGTACTGCAACTAGAGCAATTATTCCAATAATGAAACCCACTACAAGAATCCCTTTGAGATTCACTTTATTAGAAATCATCAATCCTTTGTTTATATCAATTGTTGTCAGATTCTTCTAGACATTTCATAGACTAATTTTTTGACAAGCGATTTTTTGCAGATAGATCCCAAAAACTTCGAAAAAATAGCATATTAAATCAAGATTTGATTTTTATATCACACAAAACAGATTACATTAATGAAATGGGAAGTATCGCTTCTCCTTGGATTCTTGCTTTTTTTCAGCATATGGGTTTCTTTGCCTGCTACCTCCAACTTTTATTTTGATTCAAACAATGTAAAACACTATGTTCTCACTCCTGCATTGTCGTCATATGGCAACGATATTGAGAATCTAACTAATGTTCTTTTCATAAAATACGATGACCCATGGCAAGCTCAAAGTGAGATTGTCGTACTGTTTACAGGAATTCTTCTTTTGTTTCTAGCAAGGGGAACAGTTCAACTATACCTAAGAAACAGAATTCTAACAATATCAAAATTTAATATACAAAAATGTTTCAACCTCTTTTTAGAGAGATGCACTGATCTCAAAACTACAGGAATTCATGATGATCAGTGCTACATATCAACACATTTTTTGAACAATCATTTGTTCAAATCTTACAAAATAAAAAAATCCAAAGTTTTTCCGGTTATTTTCTTTATGTTATTTTTGTTTTCATTTTTTTCCCATGATGTTTATGGTGGCACAGCACAATTCTCAGATGGAGGTCAATTAACAGGTCTATCAACAAACTGTGCTGCAAGGTCAACTATAGGTACATTAAGTACAAGTTTACCAGCTGCCTCAAGTTCCACTCCTAATATTATAATTGCAACTACAGATTACGTATCTACTGACGCTGGTAACGAACAGGTTCAAACATCGTCAGGTATCTATCGCAGTGGTTCACAGCTTGTGGGTTCACAATACACGTTTTACATTGGCGCATCAAATGAAGGGAATCACTATACGTATCTGTATGAAGATCCTGTGGCTGGTGCTAGTCCCACATATACCGTTGAGGGATGTCTTTCAGCTACTGCAGGAAATGCTGAAGCAAAAATACTTGCAATTCAAGGATTAGAAAGTTCCTTTACAGACAGTGGAAACGTAGCTACAACAGCAGGTTCTTTTGTTACAGTTGCAACTTTGACTACAGACCTTACTGCAAACAATCACATTGTTATCGCTCAGGTGCAAATTGATTTTGATGGTACGGCAACAATTGCTGCAGGCGATATAGAATTAAGAGATAGCGCCGATACAATGCTTGCTGAAAGTCAATTCGAGTTAAGAGGTGGAAATAATACTCCAGGAGATGGTTCATCCATAACTCTAATTGCTCTAGTTCCAGCTGGAACTGCAAACACATCGTACAAGGTAGCTGTTATGGAACCTGCAGGTGGTAACGTGTTAGGTGCAGAAGCAAAAATTCTGGCCATAAAAGCAAATGGTGGAGAGGGTTACTTTAGCGATGGTTCAAGTGTTGCGGTAGGAGCTTCTGCAACACAACTTACTAGTTTGACCTCGTCATTTTCAAGCAATGAAAACGTCGTAGTAATGTCAGCCAGTCAATTTGATGATACTGATGCTGTAACAGAAAATCTGATTATAACATCAGGACATGAGCTAAGGGAAAATAGTGTTGCAAAGTCTGGAAATCAAATGGAAATATCAGAACCTACCGCATCTGGAAATGCAGGCGAGGGTATTAGGCATGCGTTGATTTGGTATGGCACGGTTGGTTCTGCATCTTTAGGCTATGACTCAAGGGCTACTGCATCAGCAACTGGATATAACGGAGAAAGTAAACTATTGGCCTTTAGTATTAGAGAACATCTACTAACTTCAGACACACCGATTCTATCTGAATCTACAGCAGTGAAACAAAAGATATTTCCTGCAGATACACCAACACTGTCAGAATCTGTAACAGTAAAGCAAAAGATATTTCCCAGTGACACTCCAACTCTTTCTGATTCTGCAACAGCATCTAAAATCTATAACTTGTCTGTAAATGACACTCCTTCACTTTCCGATTCTGCAACAGCATTCTTGAATCAAAACGTATCTGCAGATGATACTCCAACTCTTTCTGATTCTGCAACAGCGTCATTGATTCAGGCCTTCACTGCTAATGATACGCCAGTACTCTCTGAATCTATCATACTAAGGCAAAGTCTCTTCCCAACTGACTTTCCTACTATCAATGATCTCGCTATTGCTCAAAAACAAATTACAAAGAGAGGAGGAGGAGGCGGAGACAACACTCCTCCATCAATTGTCTCTTCAACTCTGACCTTAACAGGAGCTAAATCTGGATCGGTTGAAATCCTTGGCGAAAATAATAATCTTGTAAATCTTTCAGAATTTAGACCCATAAAGGTGGGGGAGGCAATAAACCTAAGATTTGAAATAAATGAAGATGGAGGGATAAACAATCTTGAACATGCATCATTGTACATTGCCAAAGGAGATAGCGCATCTGAAGTATCTCAAAGTGATACTTTTATCAGATTTGAAAAAGGAAGTCCTTTCAAAGTCAGTGATCCTGACAAGATATTCTCTGAGGTATCATTTGCAATTCTAACAAAAGATGCAGGTAGTTTTGTTTTGCGATTTGACATGACATTTGCAAAACCAGTTGAAGAATCAAGCGTATTGTTTAGGATATGGGATCTAGCCAAAAATTCCAATGAAATATGGTACCAAAATGCACTGCAAGTAATTGATATTGATTCATCACAAGGACCAGCGTCCCAAGAATCGAATACCAACAATAAGAATGCAGAACCTGGTCTAAAAATAACTACAGATGATCAAAAACTCTTGGTGGAGAAATGGCTAGGATATAATTCAGAATCAGTTTCTGATTCAAAACTATTAAGACTAGTAGGGATTATTTCACCAGAAACTGGAGAGGAAGGTAACGTTTCAATCCAGCCATGGTTTAGAAACAATGTGGGAAAATGGTTGTTTGAAGGAAGGATAAGCTTTACAGAATTTGTCGATGCCTTGGATTACATGTATGATAAAGGAATCCTGCGATGATTTAATCTAGATTTTGTGTTTCGTTTATGAAAATGAGTGACAATCAATATTTTTGAACTGCTCTAAAGACAATACTTGAAAATGTAATTTAGAAACCTGCCTCTTGATATAAATACAAGATTCTGGCCCAAAAATCCATGAAGGCGGTAATCCTTGCAGGAGGACTAGGAACCAGACTGCAACCATACACTACATTTCTTCCAAAGGCAATGCTTCCACTAGGAGACAAGCCACTACTAGAACATTTAATCAACTGGATTAAAAAAAATAAGATAACTTCAATTGTAATCTGTGTAAGTTATCTAAGAAAAACAATCGAAGATTATTTTGAGGATGGAAGCAAGTTTGGAGTAAAGATACAATATGCAGTTGCAAACAGACCACTTGCCACTGCAGGACAGCTAAAGACAGCAGAAGAGTATCTGCATGAAACTTTTGTTTGCATTTATGGCGATTCTATCTTTAATTTTAATCTAAGAAGCATGATGGAGT
>JBQTHX010000063.1:0-16007 GCA_052389415.1 Nitrosopumilaceae archaeon | reverse complement strand
GTTTGTTACTGTAATGTCTGCTAGTACGAATCCTGTAACATTTTCACTAAATGTTGCTGTGACTGGAATTGGTGATACGTTTGTTGGATCAGATGCAGTTGTTGATAACACTAGTGTTGGTGCTGTTGTATCAATCACTATTGCCTTGCTACCACCAAGTGAGCTTGCAGAACCTGTTGCTGGAAGAGTAAGGACTGCGTTGTTTAGTACAGCGTCTGTGATCGTTCCACCGTTTAGTGTAAGTGAGTTTGTTGCAACATAGTTGAGATCTAACGAAGAGTCTCCAGCTTGTACTAGATAGTTGAAAGTGAGAACGGTCGTGCCAGAACCGCTAGCATAGTCCGCTTGTCTATCAACAGTACCTGTTTCAAGTTGAAGTTGTGGAAATCCTGTAACAGTAACTGCTTCATTAAAGGTCACGGTAATTGGGATAATAGTTCCTACACCGTATGTACCGTTAGCTGTTGGAGACGAAACACTTGATACTGTTGGTGCTGTTGTATCAATCACTATTGCCTTGCTACCACCAAGTGAGCTTGCAGAACCTGTTGCTGGAAGAGTAAGGACTGCATCGTTAAAAGCAAGATCCCTGATTGTTCCACCGTTTAGTGTAAGTGAGTTTGTTGCAACATAGTTGAGATCTAACGAAGAATCACCTGTTTGTACTAGATAGTTGAAAGTAAGAGTGTTAGTACCAGAACCGCTAGAATAGTTTACCTGCCTATCAATTGCGCCTGTTTCAAGTTGGATTCTAGGAGTTCCTGTAACAATAACTGGTTCATTGAAGGTCACAGTTACTGGAATAGTAGTTCCTACACCGTATGTGCCGTTAGCTGTTGGAGACGAAACACTTGATACTGTTGGATGAGTGATATCTTGTGGAGTCCATCTTAAAATCATGTACACATCTTCAGTCGTGCTATTTATCCATGAAGATTCGTGCCTAGTGCGATGTGACGAGATCCCATCAAATGGCTCTTGACTTCTTGTATCAATCTGCAAATTCACTCCACTTGAGGAAGAACCTCCAGTAAATTGAATGCCTATTCTGTCGCCTGACTGTATTGTGTAAAAAGCAAAATTAGCCAGTTTGAATTCAAAGTCCTGATATTTTGTTGGCAGCGTCGAAACATTAACTGTTCCAAACAGCTGTTTGATATTCAGGTTAGCATCGAACACTCCTATATTTGCAGTTCCCGTCGGTGATCCTACTCTATGTAAACGTAAAGTGATACTATCGATGTTATCTCCAATTAACTGAGAAGTTGGAGTAACAAGTTCTGCATTAATCTGTCTACCGCTAAAAGTAAGTACACTGGTACTTCGTGTAGTATCAGACATGTGAGTTATTGTATTTGTCGTATGCGTTGACAAAACCATTTCCGGACTAAAAAGTGTTGATAAGGTAAATACTACAGCAATAGTTAGCATAATTAAATTTGAAACCTGTCGATTTTTTTTGATCATTACTGAGAACCTCCGATATCATCAGGTATAGTTTCATTAGGAAGTGGATTTGTTGGCTCAGTAGCTTCATATTTTATCCATTTGACAAACATCACTACAGGCTGTCCATTCTTATTATCTGTAAATTCAATGCCAAAGGGATAGATTACATCCTTTAGATCTTTATTCTTTAAATCAATCTCTAGCTTTTGCCATTGTTTCTCAAGCTTGATTGGTTTTGTTGTAGCAGCAAATTCTTTTGATTTCTTGTCTATGACATTCGGCAATGTTTTTTTGCCTCCAGCCTTTAATGTTACTACTTCATCGCCCTTGTCTCCCATAATATAGAAAGAAACTTTTTTTGCTTCTGAAAGATCATAGCCTTTTACAGTGGATGAAAATGCAACTTCAGCTTTACCCAAATTACCGGGCGTATAAACGAAGGCAATACAAAATTCGCAATGACGCTCCGTATCAATTACATTTTCATAAATTTTTAGATGCTCAGCGCCTGAATCTGTATCTCCCTCAGTTTCAAATTCCTTATAGACTTGGGTTATCTCTAAAGGAAAATGAACCGCTTCAGATTCTCTTAAAAGTGTATGTTTTGTTTGATGAACTTCGTCGCTTGATAAAGAAGGAAGGTAGAGAATGGCAGATGTTGTAGCTATGGCTACAAGACCTAGTAACATGAAGAAAGGAAGCGTTCTATGTGATTTCTTGATTGATAACATCTAGTAGTCCTCCATGAAATCTGAGGCTACGATAATTTTTGTAATTATCATCCAGGTATCCTCACTACTTTGGCTTCAGAGGGCACTCCTGCAGTATTGAGAATATGAATCATGTAATCACCAGGAGGTGCGATTCTTGAGTTCAAGGGTGCAGATACATTAATCCCTGTAGAATCATCGGACATAATCTGGAGCCAGATCAAACGCATATTCGGATCGTAATGATGAGTATATGTCGGTAGCCTTACAAGAGATACACTTTCAATACTAGAGCCATCTGTAGTAGGAATTCTAATTGTTCCACCATATGGCGCAGAATTTACTCTTCCATTAATTACAGGTCTAGATCCTGCAAAAATATACCACGGACTATAAATCTCTGTCCTTCTTTCCCACTCAGCCCTATTTGGTTGTCCAGAGGCAGTCCAAACTCTGCCATCAAGTAAAAGCAATCCAGTTTGATGATATGTTCTTGAAACCTTGGCATCAACAGGATCGGTTGTCCAAGTTTCAGTTAGAGGTTCGAATAATTCGGTAGAACGAGTATATTGATCGGCCAAGCCATAAGCACCTCCCGAAACCATAAGTTGACCTGTCGGAAGTATTACAGGTACAGGGAATCTTCGTCCAACAGTAAGGGAACCTGTTGAACGAAAAACTGGAGCAGTATTTGTGCCAGCATCAAAGTCCAACATCTCACATGTTGCAGTAGCAGGAGATGCCCAATCAATACTTCCTCCTGCAATCATAACTTTTCCTCTTTCAGATGCGGTGTTGTGTAGAGGAAGTAAAAATGAGGTTCCATAGTCTCTCCATGAATACTGGGTGTCACCAATACTTGTCCCCCATTCGCCAGTGATTGGATTAATGATGTGTACATAATGTTGCATTCCAACTGATGCAATAAGACCACTTGGCATCAAATGCATTCTTGGATACAATGAAATCCAAGGACTAACGCCTTGACCAGGTCCACCATAACATGGAGAACCAGCGCCTGGAAGATTTATGCCCTGGCCAACGCAATATGTGTTGCCAGAACCAGGATCATATTGAACAGTAAAAGTTCTTGTTACAGGATCGTAAATTTCAATTAGTGCGTTTCTTTGGCCGTATTCGTCCAGACCTGATACAACAAACACTTTGCCATCTGGAAGAACCAAACATGTTGGATACCATCTTCCATGCATCATGTCAACAAGTTTCTCGAATTTATTGGTGTAAACGTTGAATTCATAAGCAAGTTTGTCTCCCTGAAATACTCCCGCAGTATTTTGTACGTCATATCCTAATGTACCACCTGCCCACAAAATGTTTCCATTACCAAGGTTAGTTTGGCCACAACACCAGGGATCATCGACAAAATTGAAACTGATTTCTTCATTACCGTTCACGTCCATAATTTTTGCTTCATACGGACCGTCTGCAGTCTCGTTATGATATCCTGAACCTGCTACAATGAGAAGCTTTCCAGTAGGAAGCAAAGCAGCATGGATTGCAGTTACCCATACTGGAGGTCCAAATTCCCACGGATCTGGTGTTTGTGCGTTTGCAGAAGGCAGAAGATTCGACCCATCTGATTGGATTCCTTTTGAGGATTGTTTTAAAAATCCGCTAATATCAACTAGCTTACCAAAGGTAAAAAGTCCAGCCCCAGCTGCAACAAGCTTTAGAAAATCTCTTCTTGAAAATCTGTCAGAAGACATTTTGCCCGACTCCGTACAATTTTATTATTTTACATAGTGTGCTCATCTCATCCATACACCGGTAATATTTTTTTAAAATTATATTACCATATCGTCCCAATTTTGGAACCATTTGAAAATAACATGATCGATGGACATCTATAAGAAATTAATTTAGTCCAGATAAAATAATGAAAACAGACTTGTGATTTCAAAATAACTTGTAAAAAATTTTTGAAATCAGTTGATCTGACTAAATTCTTTAAGTTTTCTTGTTTTTATTTTCTCATTGATTTTGAAAATCAGTAGCGTTGGCAATGCAAAGTATATTCCCAAATTCAGACTTATCAGCATTACACCATATGTTATCATCTCAGCTTCTGAGTCAATATCTAGATAGGTTAAGATTGAAAGAGTGCCAATCAGTGGAGTAATGATTATCTTTACTAGATCCTTGAGAACAGGATTAGATCGCTCCCAATCTGCAACTGTAGGCGAAAATGAATAATAGAATTGATTAAACGAAATCATAAAGGATCTTCCTGAATCTGTCTTCATCAGCATCTGGTCTCTGATTTCTCGCAAGGTTTGAACTTGTGGAGAGAGCTCTGAACCATAGGTAGCGGTTGCGATAAGACATCCATTGGTTTTGGAATCACTATTCTCTGGTTTTTCAATAACTATTCCACTGTCTGGAATCTGTGTATCGTTAATAATCGGTTTTGGCTTGCCAGTTGAAGGTTTTGGCATATCAGAATCTAGATTCGAGTCAGCAGAAGCAAAATTAATCTGGTTTATCTTTACAATCTTTAATTTATCTGAACGTAAATCATCAAGGAGTATTCCAAGACTTTCTATAGCATCTTCGTTTACCTCACCTGTGTACGTCTCTCCGTCAAATATGGAGAATTCGTAGGGATGCATTAATACTATAGCAAACCCATGTTCTACCAAACTTCTTTGAATCGATTCTTTAACTTTAGTGATATCATTAGGCAGCCAGTTTCCTGCATCAGCATCATATTGTCCAGTTAAAGTATAACTTGGGAAACGATAGAATGTAGAATTCGCAAGTGGATATGGCGGAGGATCGATTACTCCAAATGCGCTAAAATGTGTAAAATCATTATTTTTTAAAACAGTTATTGTATCATCATTAAACGCATTTGAGGGTGGAAAGAATACTGTAGGTGTAACACCGAACACTGATTTGATTTGTTCATTGCTTTTGAGAATTTGTCTTTCTTGATCAAATTTTGAGAAACTTGTAAGTAGATCTCCAGACCATCCTTGGTTAGCAATTGACAAAATATGATCAGGATCTAATTGCAAGCTCTTGATTGTAGATATTAGTTCCTCATCTGATCCTATTACTGAACCTATAATACCAATAGTCAGACCTGCATTTTTTTCTTGAAACTTTTCCATTACTGCAATTTGTGAGGCATTCAGGTAATAGTCTTGCACATCATCTAACCTAAATGCAACACAATTACAACCATTTATTTTATCAGTGGTTTGTGTTTGATTAGATATATTTTCAGTCGGTGTAATTTCTGGCACTACCACTTCTTCTAGCGGAGGAAGAATGACAGTTTTTGTGATCTTTATTTCTTGCTGGGTTCCATCAATTATTACCTCCAATGGTTCCCATTTGGTATTGTTTAACATTCCTTCTTGGAGAACGTGGAAGGTATAGGTATCAACTTTAATTTTTGAGAAAAATGCTTGTCCTTTATCAGTAACTTTGGATTCTGCAATTTTATTATTTTTGCTGTCATATAGCTCCACCATGAAACGTTCTTTTGACGCACTTGATTTCTCTGATGGGCTTTCATAGAGTTGTACTGTAATAAGATTATTAATTACCGAAGGCCATGGTGTAACAATTCTTACCTCACCAGGTGCACCATGAACCACTGGCAGGTCAGAAAAATTGTATGAGAGATCCTCTCCCAAAGTTACGTTTGCAGAATAATATTCGTTAGTTCTGGTTGGAGGTAACCAGAAGCGTGATGTCTTTCCATCAGAATCGGTAAGACTATCGCCTACAAAAACACCCTCAAACGATGAAACCCTTACCATTGCATCTTTTATTGGAGTTTGGCCATCATTATAAAAAACATTGAAGAGTACCCCTTTAGGAACTTGAATAACGATTAAGAGTTTTTCATCAACATTTTTTGTAAATATGCTCTCTTCTCCTAAGAAGAGACCGTATTGATAGATTTCCACTCGATAATCATGCTTTAAAGGAAGATCAGAAATACCAAATTGGCTGCTTGGTAGTGCATCAATTATCCTAAATGGAGTGTCAGAATAATCTTGAAAAACCTTTACTACTAATCCTGGAGTAGCCAGTCTATCTCCGTTGATGTAAACGGCATTGACTTCAATTGATCCATTACTTGATTGCGCATAAGAAATTGCAGGATAAAAGATCAAGAGTCCTGCTAATAGAGCCAACATTTTTCTTGATTTTGAAATTTTATTCAATTGGTTCATTTATTGAAAATTACCCTCTTTTAAATTTCTAAAATGAGAAATGATTGCTGTATTCAAGATCAAGACTTATCACATTGTTGATCAAGATATAAATTTCTTTATGCGATCTTTACTAGTAGTATATTCCAAATGTGATCAAAAAATCTTCTGTGATTTCCAAACTTGAAAACATAGGATAATTTCCAAATATGAAATTATCTTGTTTTCTAAGAACAATGTTTATTCAAAGTTTTTAGATTCAATTTCTTCATCTTTAATTTTTTTTCTATTCTTTAATTCTTTTTTAGGAGTAAACACCTTTCTTGCAAAAGCCACATAGGTAGTATGACCAATACTTCTAAATGAATGCCTAGTTTTTCCCTCACGGGCTTCAATTGTTCGAACTAGTTGTTCTGTACATTCAATATCAAAGAAATCATTTTCCCGAAGATTTGTCACAAGTTTTTCAAGTTGATTCATAGTTGGGCATATTGCGACAAATGATCCGCTCCCCTTTAGCATCTTTCTTGCTTGTGGCACTACTGACCAAGGATCTCCAAGATCAACTACAACCAAATCGGCATCTCTTTGCGGGATTTTCTTGGTTGTTTTCAAATCCAATTTTTCCATAGAAACATATTTGTCTACACCTGCTTTTTCGATATTTTTTCTTGCAATTTCCATAAAATTTGAATCAACATCATATGTGTAAACATGCCCACGAGGTTTTACTATACTTGCAAGAAATGTTGTGAGCGAACCACTTCCAGTTCCTATCTCAATAATTTTTTGACCGCTTTGAAGTCCAGTTCTTGCAGCAATGTATCCTAAATCCTTTGGATATACAATTTGGGTACTTCGTTGACTCTTCATAACATAATCATGTATTGTAGGTTCCAAAAGATAGATGTATTTGCCCTTGTTGGTTGTGATTGTAGAACCAAACTCTTTTCCTATTGCTTTACTGTGATCAATTACTCCTACGTGTGTATGAAATTGTTGTTTTTTTGAAATTTTCATCAACCATTTTTTAGAATCGTTATAAAAAAAGAGCACATGGGAATTTTGTTTTATTTTTTCCATTAAAAAAGTGCTAATCAGATGCGGATAAGAATTTACCTCTTTGCGTTACATTCTTTCTGGAGAAGCGATTCCAATGATATCTAGTGCACATGCAAGTGTTTCTTTGAAGCTGTATACTAGACAAAGTCTAGCATTAATCAAATCCTTGTTTTCAGCTGTGAGGACTTTGACATGCTCATAGAATCCATTAAATGAAACAGAAAGATCATAACAATACCGTGCAATTATTTTTGGTGAGAGATTTTTTGCAGCGTCTTGAATCTGGATATCAAATTTTCCTATTGTTTTGATAAGACCAATCTCGTATTCACTTGTCAATTGTGCTAATGAAGTATCAATCTTTGGCTTCAATTCCGCTTTTTCTAAAATTCTTGCAGCTCTTGCATGAGCATATTGTATGTAAGGTCCTGTATCACCTTCTAGGCTAAGCGACTCTGTCATGTCAAACGTGATGATTTTATCTAGATCTTGTTTTATCATTGCATATCGAAATGCTCCAACGGCGACTTGCTCTGCTATCTCCAATAGTTTTTTATTTTCTAGATCAGGATTTCTTTTCTTTGCCTCTTCGAATGTCTTTGCACCTAAAACATCAAGCACATCATCGGCGTTAACATAGATTCCTTTCCGACCAGACATCTGAATCTGTTTTCCACCTATGTCTACTTTTAGCGTCTTTGCAGTTTCAGTACTCAGTGTTACCGATTCATATCCAAGATGCACATATGCACCTTCTTGTGATTTAAAACTTGACATCAAATTTGTGATAATTTTTTGCAACCGAGATTGACGCGAATCAATCACAGTTATCACTTTATCACCAGTAAAGTCAAGTTTAGCATTAGAGTTTTTTTCTAATACTGTTTCCCACAGTATTTTATTTCCAACCTGCGTTGCATATTCTTTGTAATAAAATGGATCTTCTAAAATTCCAAGCTTCCATGCTGCATAAGGAATGTCTTTTGCAATGTAAGTTGCAATTCCATTACTTCTAACAAGTATCTTGTCCTCTTCGTTGTTCTCAGTTTTTATTGTCCAGCATCCACTGTTTTTGCCCTCTTTTTCTAGATCTATAAGCTGCATTGCTTTCATCTTCTCAAATACTATCTTCCATAGATCAGATTGAATGATTTGGGATTCAAAGTTAAGACAATCATATGTAGCACCAAGGCGCCAACATGTCTTAAGCTGTTCAGCTAGAACGCGCCGTGTAATTTCATTTGCAAATTTTGCAGTTTCTGAATTTCCTTCTTCTAATTGCTTGAGAACTTCGGTTCTATATGAAAGAAGTTTTGAATCGGTTTCATATTTTTCTGTGGTCTTGACATATACAATATCTCCACAGTAATGATCAAATTTTTGAACTGTTGGTGGTTCAATCTGAAACCCACCATACTTGAATCCAACAATAATATCTGCAACTTGCAACCCAGAATCGTCTACATAGTTTAGGATGCGTACATCATACTGTGCTTTTTTTAAAATCATTGCTACAGTATCACCAATAATGATGTTTCTTACGTGTCCTACATGTAATGCCTTGTTAGGATTTACGGAAGTATGTTCAACTACAACTTTGGAATTTTTCCCAAGATCTATAGATCCATAATTTTTTTCAAAGGAAGCAGAAATTGTTACATGGGTTAATTCATTATGATCAGCAAAAAAATTCAGATATCCTGATTCATGTGGAAATGCTTGTTTAACAAACTTGCGTAGCGTTTTTTGATACTCTTCAGAAATAATTTTTGCTATATCAAAAGGTCGTTTCTTCAGTGATTTCGAAAGTAAAAATGCAATGTTACAGCTTACATCGCCAAATTCAGATCTCGTTGATTCCGAGACTTCAAACTTTGTTTCAGGAAAATTTAAGTTATAACAAATTTTTTGGATGTTTGATCTAATTTCCTCAAGCAATAGTCGTAAAGTCATTTGTCACACCTTTGCAAGCTTGACTGCAATGTATTCAAGCGCTTCTATTACTCCATCACCAGCTTTTCCTGAGACAGTCATCGATGCTTGAGATTTTACATCCTCCGTCGCGTTTCCAAGAGCTATACTTTGTCCTGCCATCTTAAACAAAGGAACATCAGTCTCACTGTCTCCAATAGCAATGACATCAGTCGGAGGTGTTGAAAGCATTGTCAAGACTTCAGAAAATCCTCTTCCTTTGTTTATCCCTTTTGAATTAATATGAACTGCATACTGACTATCAGAAAGCTCAACTGACATACCGTTCTCTTTTATGATTTTTTTTGCAATCTCTACATCAAAATTCCTTTCCAATACAACTTCTGTCATTCTTGGAAATACAGGTTTCTCTATGATCTGTGGTATTTTTGATTTTAGTGATTCAAATGCTTTCACACATTCGTCCTTGTTACCCAAAAGTCTATGTTCCGATGGGCCAAGAGTTATAGATCCTCCATTTTCTCCAACTGCTATTCGAGTCAAGCCGCCAAAAACAGAAAGAACATATCCTTCTACAGAAGAACGGCCTGAAACTAGGATGACTTTGTGACCAAGATCAATCATATGTCGCAACCCTTCCAAGGCATCAAGATTTATTTTTCCAAGACCATTTTCTGTTATAGTACCATCTATATCGACTGCAAAAATTTTTTCTTTCAATAAATCATGTATCCTGTAGAGTATAATAACTGCTACTCAATAAAAATAATTAAAATAACATTTTGATCAAATTAGATTGATGCCTCGGAAAGGAAGACTAGCTGAGATCTTCAGCAAAGCATTGTATGCTGACAATCCCAACTCATACACAATAGGATATCTAGATTATGACATCATCAAGGAAATGACATTACCAGAGTTCATAAGAGAATCCGAAAATTTTGAGACGATTCCTATTACTAGAATTCAGTACATAAAAAAACAAAATAGAGTTTTATTTAGTAAGGTAAACCAAAAAGTGAACTAAATGGGAATTCCAGAAAAAATTCAGGCGATAAAAGATGAGATGTCAAAGACGCAGATAAACAAGGCTACAGAGCACCATGTTGGATTACTAAAAGCAAAACTTGCCAAGCTAAAACGCGAACAGGAAGAAGTCAAATCTAGATCTTCTGGGAGTTCTGTTGGTTTTGATGTAAAACGAACTGGAGATGCAACTGTTGTTTTCATTGGATTACCAAGTGTAGGAAAATCTACACTGCTAAACAAACTTACTGACGCAAAATCTGCAGTCGGCGCATTTCAATTTACCACAACTACAGTAGTACCTGGAATGATGGAACATCGTGGAGCTAAAATTCAAGTCCTTGATTTACCTGGAATAATCAAAGGTGCGTCCACTGGAAAAGGACTGGGCAAAAGAGTTCTAGCTGTAGCAAAAAGTGCAGATTTGGTTTTGATAATTCTTGATGTGTTTCAACCATATCATGAAGAAATTATCAGAACTGAGCTTGGCAACATTGGAATAAGGTTGGATCAAAAACCTCCCAATATCGTAATCGAAAAAACTGCTGATGGTGGAATATCAGTAAGCCAACAAGTTCCCCTAACAAAAATGTCACAGAGCCTTCTAAAAGACATACTACGAGTTTATGGTGTCAACAATGGTCGAGTTTTGATAAGAGAAGATATCGATTCAGAACAATTAACTGATTTTATTTCTGGTACAAAGACATATGTTCAATCGTTGACTGTAATGAATAAGATTGATCTAGTAAATCAGGGGTTTTTGAACGAATTACAATCTAATATAAAATCAAGAATTGTTCCAATTTCTGCTGATGCTGACATTAACATAAATGCACTCAAGGATGCGATTTATGAGAAACTTGATTTTATCCGAATTTATATGAGACCTAAAGGCGGTGAAACGGATTATGACGAACCGTTGATAACAAGAGAAGGCTCTACAATCCTAGATATTTGCAATAAACTTCACAGAGACATGAGAAAAGATTTCAGATATTCTCTAGTCTGGGGAAAAAGTGTAAAGTTTGGAGGCCAGAGAGTTGGCCTGCACCACATATTGCAAGATGAAGATGTTCTTACAATAGTCAAAGCTCGTGGAACTTGAGAAAAAGCTTTTCTGTTTCGATCAGATCATAAAAACATGGATAAAGAATTGGAAGATCGTTGGTGTACTGTTTGCATGTCAAAAACAAGACAAGAGATCATTTTCATGCCTGAAATTCCAACCTACAAACGTAGAAGACAATACAAATGCACACAATGTGGAAAAAAATCTTGGTTGTTAGGAAGAAGGCCGTCAGCTGAAGCAGTCTATTGATCAAAATTGCGATCACATTTTTTGATTTTTTAAAAAAATTCTGTGACACAGAATCTAGTACTTGGTGTAATTTTTTTTAGTTTAACTATAGAATAGTAAGTAAATTCTATGTTTTTTAATGGCAACAAAAAAGCGATCTAAAGCGAAACGAAAATCAGCTCCAAAGCGTAAAGCTGCAAAGCGAAGATCAGCTCCAAAGCGTAAAGCTGCAAAGCGACGACGATAGTTCTGATCTAAGCAAATGATGTTATCGCGTTTTTTGATGCGGTAACTTTCAAATTTTTATCATTATTTATATCAGCTAAACATTTGCCCAGGAGGCGAAGAAGATTTTCCTTTCACCACATTTTTTTCTACAGTAAACTTTCTATCGCTTGGGATCACTGAAATCTTTACCGAAGTGTTAATTGCATAATGTGGTGTCCCGTCTGGATTTTTATAATTGGTTGCAATGCCTGCTCTGTCTAGATCAACTTTGACCTTGACTATTGTGCCATCTTCAAGTTTGAATGATACAAACTCATTTCCTGTCCTTTCATGATCTAGCATTTTAAAATCAATTTTTCCACTTGGTTGACTCATAGTGTGAAATCCTTTTGCACTTATTTGAAGTATCTGACTAGTACAGGAAGCTTAGTAATTTTATCTGCTGTTCTGTAGTAATGACATTTTTTGCAGTCAATATTTCTAAAAGTTGAGTAACCAATAACTTTTCCTGTTCAGAAAATCCCATGACTCCCTTGTCACCTGGCGGACCTGGTGGACCTCTAGGGCCTGCTTCTCCTGGCGGACCTTGTTGACCTCTAGGTCCTGCCTCACCGGTTGGACCTTGTTCACCTGGCTGTCCTCTTTCTCCTTGCATTCCCTGGATTCCTTGTGGGCCTCTCTCTCCTGGTGGACCCTGTGGACCCTGAAGTCCTCGTTCACCTTGTGGACCCTGTGGACCCTGTGGACCCTTGTCACCAGGCGGACCTTGCAAGCCTCTTGGTCCTTGCTCCCCTGGTGGACCTGGCAATCCCCTTCCACCTCTTTCACCTTGAGCACCTGGAATTCCTGTAAGACCTTTTTCACCAGTTGGACCCTGTGGACCCTGTGGGCCCTTGTCACCTGGTGGGCCTTGTGGACCTGTTAAACCCTTTTCTCCTTGTGGACCATGTGGGCCTCTTTCACCCTTGTCACCAATTGGACCTTGAAGACCTTTTGGACCTTTGTCACCCATTGGTCCTTGAATTCCTTTATCACCTTGCGGACCAGGAATTCCTGTCGGACCTTTGTCTCCTGGCATACCGACATCTCCTGTAAGACCTTTGTCACCTTTGTCACCTTTGTCACCTTTGTCACCTTTTTCTCCTGGAGGACCGTTTGGACCTTTGTCACCTCTATCACCTACCGGACCTTTGTCACCTGTTAGTCCTTTATCACCACGCGGACCTTGTTCTCCTTTATCGCCTTTATCTCCTTTATCACCAACTGGACCACGCGGACCTGGTTCTCCTCTTTCTCCTTGTGGACCTGTTAAACCCTTATCACCTTGTGGACCTATTGGACCTGGTTCTCCTTGTGGGCCTGGTGGACCTTGGTATCCTTTATCCCCCACTGGACCTGCTGGACCCATAGGTCCTCTAGGACCGGGAGGCCCAGGTGGTCCTATTGGACCAGATCTTCCTTGCAAAGGATGCCCAATTGTTTCTCTATGTACTGGAGGTTCATGAATTTCGACAACCTTTTTTGCATGTGGAGTCGAGATTTCATTTTCAAAAATAGCATTAGTAGAAGAGAATTGGTCAGTGAGTACTACCCATATTGAGTTTCGATCAAAAATAAAATCAGGTATGGGATTTTTATCACTGCCTAAAACTACGTTAAATTTTTTATCTTTTACTCTTAGATGAAAGTTATCCTTCCATATTGATTGAAAAGTTTTTTTCGTGACTTCTTGGGAAGAAGGCGGAGATTCACATAATGCAATTTGCACTTCAAAAACGCCAGATGGGAGCTTGAAAGGAGAAATTCCTTGAATCTCCAATTTTCTTGCCATACCTGACATATCCTAGGTGTAAATCTTAGGTATTTTTGTATTTTGACTAATTGTTTCTTTTTGTATACATGTGCGTCAAATGAATAGCTGTCATCATTCCTCTCATGAGTTTGATTTTGTCTCTCAAAGTTTCGCTAATTTTAGTTAAAATCTCTAGTCTACAATGTTAGATTCCCGATGTATACTCTAACCGCAAAATTGAATAGATATGCACTTTAGAAGATTTTAATGGTAGATTTAAACGAACTAGAACAGGTTTTTACGATACTCAATACATTTGGAACAATTTTTTTGATCGTATTATTCTGGAAAACCATCAAGTATTTGGAAGAATCAAGTAAGAATGCAAGGATTCAAACAAATTATAGATTCAGACCATGGATAGGTCCAACTAATAGCATTAAACCAATGTCGGTAGCTGATAATCGTCATCAGTTTGTAATCGAGCTAAAGAATTACGGTGAGATCCCAGCTTCTAATGTTTTAGCAATGTTTAAGATGAATACCGAAATGATGTCAAGAGACATTGTAAAAAATCCAGAAAGTCTTGAAAAGTTTAGTCTAGGTCCGCTTTTGCCTAACATGGAAAAACGATATTGGTTTTTCATTGATTCTAATTTGATTGAAAAGGCAAAAAATAATACAACCGAAATTTTCATTTTACTTTATTTTGTGTACGAACACCTTGGTGGAAAAAGTTGTTATGGAATGGTAAGTCATTACGACCCAAAAACAAACTCATTTTCACACAAGGATATGTGGGTCGATACGTAATAAGATGCCATATCCCAATAAAAGAGATCTCCATTTTAGAAAAAACAATTTTTATGGATTCATTTAGCAACTGACAATACCTTTGATTTACGATCTCAGATAAAATGAAAATAGATTTTGTATGTTTTAGCGTATTTCTAAAAAAGTCATTAAATAAGTAGAAGAATTACATTAAGATCGGTACTTTGAAGAACATTGTTTATTAAATATGAGGTACTTGTTCCATTGTGGAAACTAGTAGAGAAAAATCTGATAACGTTTCCAAGATGATCCAAAGAATTACAGAAATTTCTGAGATTCTTGCAATACTAAATGATACAAACAGAGGTAAGGACTGGCTAATGCAAGAAGTAAAAAAACATCGCCTGAAATCACAAGTGAAAGCCACGATGAATAGTTTTGAAATGTTAAAGGCACTTCCCAATGATTTTATTTCTAATCTTCTGAAGAGTTTGAGAGGGGACGACATTGAAGGTTTTGAGGACGTCCAAACCATGACAAGGACATTTCATTGGTTCTTTACTGATATTGTAGCAGGCTCTAATCCAAAGATACCAACAAAGGATCAAGTGCGCAAAATCGTAGTTTTAAATGAGTTAATTGCAAGGACAGAGACCTTTGCAAAAAGAGATCCCAACTCTACTTTCATACTTCCCACTGGTGATGGAATGGCAATTGGTTTTAGCGACAGTCCAGAAAAACCAATCAGGCTTTCAATTGAGCTTCATAAATTACTTAATAGATATAACGAAAAAAGAATCGGAATTGAGAAACTACTCATTAGAATAGGAATCGATATGGGCCCAGTGTATGTGGTAAAAGATCTTAACGACAAGGACAATGTTTGGGGCCCTGGAATTATTCTAACAAGGCGTGTTATGGATTTAGCTGGAGACATGAATATTTTTGCATCAGCAACGATTGCGGAAAGTACACGCAAACTATCACCGGAATATATGGAAATAATTCATCCAATTGGAGACTATCACATAAAGCACGGTGAAGAACTTCAGCTTTACAATATTTATGGCGAAGGTTTTGGAAACAAGATTGCACCAAGAAGCAAGAAAGTTGAAAAACTAACTGAAGATAGACTAGTCAAACCTACCTACAACTTTGCGTTTAGAACTATAGATATCGTTCTTGATATTACAGATCCCTCAACTATGCTTACTCATCACACATGGGTTTGGAAGTTGGAAAACATTTCAAAAGAACCAAAGGAGCAAGTGCACTATATCATCGATGGAGATAGAGAAAGAGAGTTCCAAGACTTGCACGTCACTGTAAGAGATGAAAGAGGAAACAATCTTGAGATACTTACAGTTGATGCTAACAAACCGACCCACAAGGAATTCAATGTCAAGCTTCGCAATCCATTACTTCCAAAACAAACCAAGACTCTAAAGATGGAATACGATTGGGAAGAACCAGATAGAAGCTTCTATTACAGAGTAGCTTCAGATTGTAAAGAATTTACGTATCTTTTTTCAATTTCTAAAGAC
>JBQTHX010000062.1:0-7993 GCA_052389415.1 Nitrosopumilaceae archaeon | reverse complement strand
GGAATAGGCAAAAACCAGGCCAAATAAGGCACCAATAGAAAGACCCAGTATTCCGCCTGCTAAGATTTGGCCTTGCTTTTGCCATACTCTGTATGTGTCAAAATCCTCCCAAAACTGTGGTGTATCTAGCGCCTCTCCAGACTCGAAAAGATTCTGGTTTTCTATGCCTATCGCAGTATCAAGGTATGGTTCTACAACTAGAAGATTAACAAGACCATGCACCAGCCCTGCACAAAAACCTGATCCAAGAACGATGACAAGAAAAAGCAGTGTCTTCAATTTTTAATTCCTAGTGACAAGGATATCCTGCAGCATGTCGCATGTCATGGTATAGTTCATGCAGATACAGATCATCAAAGGCTTCGGCACCTTGTACAAAGCTGAACATATGACCTTGATCAAATCCGACAACAAACAGTCCTATCCCAAACAAAACCAAGAGAATTGCTGCAGCAAATTTTGGTACTCTTTGATCTGTCTTTGTAATTTGTAAAGTGTCTGTCAATTTCATTGCAAGTGAAATTTTTTAATATTTAAATGGTTGGATGCTTTATCCAATATTTATACTGCGATCATATCTGTGCAAGTGTAAACAAGGCAGAACTTTTTGCAGAGATTTCTGCAACAAACGGCTCTGATGCTGTAGAGATGATTATTACATCTCCTTCTTGGGGTCGCAAGTTTTCTAAAAACAGTGATCTTATATTTTTGTCTGTCTGCAAGCAGTCAGTCTCCTCGTTTGGAAAGACAAACTTGTTTTTTTTATACAGTATGGTAATTGCACCAGATGCGCCGTAAAGAATTGATGCGTCACGTTGTTCTATTCCTGTCCCAATCTCTTTGGCAAGATTTCGCAATAGTATAGCATGGTTGTTTTTTCCAAGTGAGATGGAACATTTTGGCACCTCACATTCTCCAGAAATAATCTTGTGAATATCGCAGAAAAATCTTCTTCCTTTCTTTGTAAGAAAGGTGCCAGCACGCAGTGAACTTGTCAGTCCTTCCTCCTTTAGATGTGCAATCAGAGTCTTTACAGCACCTTCGCCCATGTGAAGCTCTTTACAAAATGAATCTCTCGACACATAGGACTCTTGGCTTAGCAGTTGTAGTGCCTTGAGCACATGCGGAGCGCTAAATGATAATACCTTACTTGAGCCTCTTCTAGAGACAACCCTTTGTAATGTTCTAACTAGTTCATGCAAGAATGTAATATTGATTTGTCCTGTAATTGAATTTTAAGAGATGCATGAAGGTTTATTAGATTAAAGTTAAGGAATTAACCTGTGTTATTTGGAGTCTTTGCTGAACATAGTCCAGAGTCTTGTCCATTAAACAATAAAGATAGCAAAAAAATCTTTCTTGGAATAGATAAAAAATTGAAAGCAAGCCTCAAAAAGCATAATGTAACAAAACTGATTGGTTTTTACATGTCAGTTTTGGAACACCAATGGATAATTATTGTAGATGCAAAAAATGCTCATGATATAGAAACCTTGTGTATCGATGTAGGAATATCTTCTACAAGTAGGGTAAAGATTGTTCCAATAAATGACTTTTCTGTGGTAATGAAAAAGATATCTGCTTCCTAGATCTCAGTGCCGGACTATCTGGAAGAGGCTAAAATACTTGAAAATTAATTTCATAAACAAATCCTCATGGCATGGCAAAAAATACTTTATGCCTGGATCTATCCTTAAATAGTTTCATACAAGAATCTGTGTACTATGAGATTCATTATTCGAGCTCAAATTCCTGCAGAGGCAGGAAATAGAATGGTGAAGGATCCGAACTTTATTTCCGACATGGAAAAATACATCTCAAATGTAAAGGCAGAGGCGGTATATTTTTTTGAAGCTGGTGGAGACAGAACCGTTGTCTTTATAGCAGATATCTCCAGTGCAGATATGATACCAAGCATTGCAGAGCCATTGTTTCAAAAATATTCTGCAAAGGTAGAGTTTCATCCTGTAATGGTTTTAGATGATCTAAAAAAAGCCTTAAGCAAGATGTGAATTGAATCTTGTACCAATCTATGGTGTAAAACTGCCAGATTTTTCGTTTTCATTTTCTATTAAATCCAGTGAGAAGAATCGTTCAGCAATCTTTTCACGAACGTCTACGTTGTAATCTGCTTCTACTATTATCCTACCGTGTTCATATTTTGCGTTAATCGATTTCAATGTGCTTCTAAACATGCTGTTTTTCTTTCCTTCTGGAGTGATGTGTATTCGTTCAACCGTTAAGATTCCCTCTTTGAGCATCCAGTTTATCTTTCTATAAGCTGTGGTATGTGGAATGCCTGTTTCTTTTATGATATCAATTACAGATACAGCTCGAAAAGTAGCATGATCAATTATCTTTACCATCTCTTTATCAGCAATAACATCCAGGATTGATTGCTTGAACTTCTCGTTCTCAATTATCATTTGAATCTAATCCTTCGATGAGTTTTTTGCCCTTCTTTTTAGAGTGATAAAACCGTAGCCAAAGCATGCATGATAAAAATGCCATGGCTACAAGATGAATTTGCATGCCAAGATCTGAATGTGTCATTTGATTTTCTTGAAAAAGATTTACCATTACTCCAATCAACCAAATTAAAACAAATATTGAAGTTTGAAATTGAAAACTCCTAACATTTCTTGTTTTAACAGTAATCCACGAAAAAATACCTGTAGCAACGAAAAGTAGAACTAGTGTGATGCTTTCCAAGAGAAAAGTAAAACCTTCTATCATGCGTAAGCTGACTTCCTCTTTTTTCTTATTTTTAGAAAGATCAATCCAAAAATGATAAGTAAAGCGACAGAGAGTGGTTCAAGGATTCCATCCTCAAGAATGTCCAATTCAAGGATTCCTGCGATGTGGTATCCCGCATGTATGAAAAGAAAGATTGCCAAAAAAATAGTCAACATCCTAAGATCATTTTTTAGCTTGAAGCTAAAGTAAGTTGGAACGGTAGCTGCGATGAATACTAAAACTATACTAATAAGGTGAATCTCAGCTTCCATTTCATCCTTTAACCTCTGAGATATTCATTGAATAGAATGCTGGTGTCTTTTCACTTCTTTAATCCTATTGCTGGATTCCATTGATGGAATCTATTCCCCACGTGAAATAATTACACTGTTCTAGGTGATAAAAAATAAAAGAAAAAAAGGGAAATTCCCTTCTAGGATTTTAGAACAAATGTTCCTGAAAGAACTGTGGTAGAGCCATTTTTGATAACGGCGGTACTTCCTGTAGTGACGGTTGGCAGGCTAGAGCTTAGAAATTGTGTGTCTGCATCACCAAAACCATTAGTTGTCACTGTTCCAACGGTTTGACCGTTGACTATGACTGTGTATGTGGTGTTTGCTCGGAGGTTTTCTAATTCTACATCTAATCTCTTCAATCCGCCGTCTTCAGTCTTCCAGACTGCTTTGCCCTTGTCGTCTCCAGAACCACTCAGATTTGCTATAAAGGTTGGTCTTTTTGCGTCAGCAAACTGTGCAACACCAATAACTAGTACTGTTATTGCGACCAGTGCTAAAACCTGCCTTGTATTAATCTGTAGGCTGGATGTTTTGCTATTTTGCATATTTTTTGGTCATTTTTGAAGTAAATAATACAATATAACAAATTCCAGATGTGGAATCCAGTATTGAAAGTCTGACTTGATCCACCCTGGAACATCGATCTGAATCTTAGATATCATCTCAATAATGATATTATCATCAACTTGAAATTATTTGAATAAATAATCTTAATATTTAATTCAAACTGGATGGCATCTGTGAAAAAATATTACCTTATTGCAATTCCAGTTGTCATTGCAGTAATAGCTGTGTATTTCTTGCAAAATCCAATTCAGGAATCAGAAGAAAAGATAACCACACAGAACATAAAACAAAATGGCTCTCCGATAATTGGCAATACAGATTCTCCAGTAACTATACTGGAATGGGGTGACTATCAATGCACATTTTGTTACAGGTTTCATCAATCAAGCATGGACATCATAATAGACGAATATGTCAAGACTGGAAAGGCAAACTTTGTCTTTAGAGACTTTCCGCTAAATGGTCCTGACTCTGTTCTTGCTGCAGAGGCCTCGTACTGTGCAGATGATCAAGGAAGATACTGGCAATATCATGACGAGATTTACAAAAACTGGGCAGGAGAGAGAACAGGATGGGTAAACAGAGAGTCCCTTGCAAAATTTGCTACTACAGTAAATCTTGATCTGGAACAGTTTAACCAATGTCTTGACGACAAAAAATACAATCAGCGAGTCTTGGGTAATGAAAAATTTGCGCTTGATGTTGGAATTAGAGCAACGCCATCATTTTTGATAATCACCAATGAAAAAGTTGTAAAGATAGAAGGAAACCAGCCTCTCTCTGTATTTAGACAGGTTCTCGACTCTACTTGAGATGTTGACACTGGTACAAGTGATGGAAAAGGAGATAAGAGTCGTCATTTTGAGAGATTTTTATGAGTTATGAAGTTATTTGTGAAAATATATTGAAGGCCGACCAGGCAATTCGCTTTGTTGGTGTGTACACTGACAATGGTGAGATGATCTACAACAAGATGCGTCCCAACATAGAAAGCATGCTTACTGAAGACCAGATAAAAATGTCAATGTACTATGCAAAACTAAGACATGAAACCCGTGAACACCTTGAACATAAAATAGGAAAAGAAGAGTTTTCCATGTCAAAATATGAAAAGTTGATACGATTTACAATTCCATTTGAAAGAGATCTTATCTTGATAAGTGCTGATGCAAATGCAAACTATGCAAAAATAATTGACGACGTACTTTCAGTGATCAAAGATAATAAAAAATAGAAATGACCGCAATTCTAATTTGCAAACTTTAACCAAACTTAATATTCTGAGCTAGGAAGGTCAAATCATGGTCAAACCAACAATTGAGAAACAAGACTCTGTAAAACTATACAAACTACGAAAGACACTAGAGGATCTTTCTGACAAATCTGGACGAGGTACTGAGCTTATCTCTCTATATGTTCCTCCAAAAAAGGCGTTACATGAAGTAATAAACGGTTTGAGAAACGAGCAAGGTACTGCAGATAATATCAAGTCAGATCTTACACGAACCCATGTAGTAGATGCACTTTCTCGCGTAATCCAGAGACTAAAGTTGTACAAAAAAGCCCCAGACAAGGGATTAGTCATCTTTTGTGGTGCATTACCTCCTGAAGGTGGGGGGCCGATAGGTAGTGAAGTAATCAAGATGTATGAGCTAGAACCGCCAAAAGAACTCCAGACGTATCTGTATAGATGTGATGATCATTTTCATGTTGATTTACTAAAAGACATGCTCAAAGATGACAACTTGATTGGCTTTTTGGCAATTGATGCCAAAGATGCTGGATGGGGCCTACTGCATGGAGACAAGCTTGAGGTTCTTTCTGAGACCTCTTCTGGAGTGGCAGGAAAGCACAGACAGGGAGGCCAGTCTGCAAGAAGATTTGAGAGGCTGCGAGAGATGGAGCTTGGCGAATATTATCACAGAGTTGCCCATACTACACGCGAATATTTTATTGACATTTATCCAATCAAGGGTCTGATTGTTTCAGGACCAGGTCCAACAAAGGAGAACTTTATCAAAGAAGAGTATCTTGAATATCGATTACAAAACATGATAATTGCAACCTTGGATACATCATATGCTGGCTCGGAAGGAGTGAGAGAATCATTTGCAAGAGCACAAGAAGTTTTATCTGACTATAGAATGGTTGAAGAAAAAAAACTAGTCGAGAAACTCTTCAACGATATCAACAACTCTAGAGGCATGGCAACGTATGGATTAAAAGAAATAATTGATTTGTTAAAACGAAATGTTGTTGATACCGTAATAATCACAGACGATACAAATCTTCGAAAGATAGACATCACATGCAAACGATGCCAAAATGTTCAGACAGAGATCTTGGAGCGACCCAAAGTCATTGGAAGAATTCAAGAGTTGCTAAGGCTGCCATGTCCAAACTGTAAGAGCATGGATTCAGAGTCAACAGAAAGAGACATTGTTGATTATCTTTCTCTAGTTGCAGGTGATACGGGAACAAAGATTGAGGTGATTTCAGGAGTTACAGAACATGGGGCAATGCTTTCAAGCATTGGCAAGGTCGGCGCATTCTTACGGTACAATCCAAATCAATGAGATTTCTTTGATATTTTCTAGCTTGATGTAACATGTACTAGAAGAGTTTGATTCCAGAGTGTTAAGATAATGTTGACAAGTGATTTTTTACGCCAGTTAGTATGATAAACCCGGCACATGATTGACAAGAAACTACATGGAATCTATAGCTAAGGACATGAATCGATGAAAATCGTAAAAAATGCCTAAAAATCAAATAAGAAATAACTTTAAAAACGATCGATCATAATCCGATCGCTAGTGAAGGAAAAAAAGTCCAAAGTTTTGAAAAAATCCAAAAATGAAAGGAGCGGCTATGAAATATTTGATGACAAAAACATTGAGAGTTTGATGCGTTATTATAAAATTAGTAATCCTGACGTCTTGTTTGATTACATAAAAAAACATCGTCTTACAAGAAACATTGACGACAAGCCATTAGAACAAAAATCAGCTTGATTTCATACAGCTTCGAATTTTAGCAGCTAGCTCTTCAAGTTCTTTTTCATCTGCAATACTTCGTTTTGGCCATGCTGCTCCTACTTTGGCGTATCTTGGAATGACATGTACATGTACGTGTGGAATGATCTGATTTGCAGCTTTTCCGTTATTTTGTCCAATGTTAAATCCATCAGCTCCAGTTGCTTCCAAGACTGCACGAGAGATTGTTGGAACTTTGGAAAAAAGTTCAGACACCTCAACTATATCCATGTCAGTTATTTTTTCATGATGCTTGCGTGGAATCACAAGCGAGTGACCTCGATGGATTGGATACTTGTCCATTATTGCCACATGCGAATCGTCTTCATAAATAAAATGAGCTGAAATCTTTCCATCAAGTATCTGACAAAAAAGACAGGACATGTTTTGGTACAGCTCCGTATTTTATTTAAAGAAAATAAAAGTTTGCAATTCAATCTCCACCAGACCCGCAAGAACAAAATCCATACTCGTCAATTCTTACCTTACAGAGAGGGCATCTTTCTCCATAATCTACTTCCCATGGTTCTTTTCCATATAGTTTGTAATGATCATCAATCTCAATTGGAATCTCACGTTTTTTTGCCAACAATATAATCTCTTGAGTGTAATATACATACATTCTTAACTAAAATCTGGAAACAAAAAATATTGAATCCAGGAATTGTTTGCCACAAATGCACTGAAGAAAAACATGACCAATGCATGGGCAAGGCAGGAATGATGGTCTGTAGTTGTGCTGTGTGTAGTCCGTAGTTTTATGGTCTAGGTTGGAAATGACGAGAATTTGTTCCATCGGCTTTTTGTAAATACCATTGTTGCCACAATTCCTGCAAGTAAAACAAGAACTGCAACTGGAAACTCGGGTACAGATTGTGTTCCGTAAACTTCAATCCATGTGGTCTCATCAGGAAATTTAATTGACAATACTCTTGTATCATCAGTTACTTCTTCTGTAAAATCTGCTTCCTCACCATCTACCAAGACAAAGAACTCGTCATCTCTGTCATTTGGTGTCTTGGCATCAATAAGTGCTCTAGGAAGAGTTACAACAATTTCTCCCTTGTCTGTGGTTTGCATGTCAATCAAGAGTGAGTTTGTATCAACATCAATCTCAGATGACTTGATCTTTGCTCCAGTGACTTCGTATCTTAGTGTAAAATCAGTATCTACAACCTTTACTCGTCCTATCGTAGGCTTGGTATCAGGTGAGGGAGTCGGTGTTGGTGTCGGAGTAGGTGTTGGAGTCGGTGTGCCAGAACTACTAAACGTTGTTCCTGAAACATCTGCTGTCGGGTTGCCCTCTCCTTCGCCATTTATTGCTGAAATCTTGTAAGTATATGTGGTCGCAGGAGAAAG
>JBQTHX010000061.1:0-4920 GCA_052389415.1 Nitrosopumilaceae archaeon | reverse complement strand
CCAGTTGATATGATCGCAACTTGAAATTTTTCCCTACTACTTACCTATTAACACCGCTAATAAATAATGCTAACAAATGATCCAACAAATTAGATTAACTCATCTGCGCAAACTAGGTTTTGATACCATTATTTGACGACGCAGTAATGGCATTCTCATATATTGTTATCAATGCAGCAACATTACGGTCAGAAACATAGGACGGGACTGGTACAGTTCCAAACATCAGATCATTTTCTGAACCAGAATGCATCAGACCCAAGGAATGACCAAACTCATGTCTTACTATGGATGATATTTGTTGGTCATCTAAACCGTTGATGTCATAAATAATGATGTTTGATTTTACTATCTTGTTGTTCTCTACAACATTTGATGTGTAACCAGAATAGATTGGATTCTTTTCGTCTGTGACATAGATTACTACATCGGCGTCATTGTTATCGTCTGCCACAAGTTCAAGGTTTGTTGGCATTACAAGATCTGATTGGTAAGCAAAGGCATTTTGCAAGGCATCATTCCAACTCACAAATGTCTCATAGTCATTGAATTTGACAGTACCATGGCCTACTATGGCCTTTTTTACACTAGATATCTGGTCAACCGAAAGTGGCGTTAGTTTCATTATTGAGACGTTTAGTGTCTTGTTGTCCGGGGTATCCCATGAAAACACTTGGCTGCTTTTGTGAATTGGAACTATACCGTATGTACCGTCATCTCTTACATCTATTTTGTATCCAGTGTTTGGCGAACTGATTGACTTTGTCAAGAGAGGCACTATCTTGTTTGGAATGGATTTGTTTGCAGATAATTGATTATCAAGTATTGCGTGAGCGTGTGGCAAAGAAAACGAGAGCACCAAAGAAAATGAGATCGCGATCAGAAACGTTTTTTCAAATTTCAAGTTGGGATTTTTTTTAATACTTGCCTTTTAAACTCCACTCATAATTTCTACTAATGGGTCGTAACATCATGCGATCTGAAAAATTGTCGGGAAATTTTTTAATCATTAATAAATTAATTGTTCCAAAATTGAAACATGATCTTGATCTTTAAGAAATAAAATTCAAATTTGTTGTCAGAAAAATTTTTCACAGAACTAGACGCCACAGCTTGAAGAATTCTTTATGTTTCCATCATATAGCTCTACTAAAGCATCTATGTGACATTCAGAGACATAAGATGGGACTGGTACAGTTCCAAACATCAAGTCAGTTGTAAAATCAGAGTGTTTCAAACCAAGAGCGTGACCAAACTCATGTCTTACTATAGATGATATTTGTTGGTCATCAAGGTTGTTGATATCATAAATTATGATGTTTGATTTTACTATCTTTTGATTCTCAATAACGTTTGATGTGTAACCAGAATAGATGGGATTCTTTTCGTCTGTTATGTAAATGGCTATATCGGCATTCTCATTATCGTCATGCAACAGTGAGATGGTTTTTGGAAATGGAATCTTTGTATTATGTACTGATGTGGCTTGCAAGGCTTCGCTCCACCCAACATAGGTATGAGAGCCATTAAACTCGATAGTGCCATATCCCACTAGAGCTTTTTTTGCACTAGACAGTTGGTCTGCTGATAGAGGAGTGAGCTTGATTATAGAGACACTCAGTGTCTTGTCATCATCTGATTCCCATGGAAGAAATGTCTTTATTGTCATAAGCTCGCTGCTTTGTGCATTATTTGGCATAAATAGCAATGATGCTACAAGTGCAATAACAACAAAAGCAATTTTCACTGTAATTTGTTACAGAAAAAATCAACATTCGGGTGTGATAATCAAAATTTACTATTTGCTTAATTCTTTATGGTAGAAAATCTCTCAACTGTTTTGATAAAATAGATGATTTGATATTCTCAATGAGGTCAGTTCATCGATTTATTATCTGATTTTTGAAAAATTTTGTCAGCTAAGAATTAGATTCCAAATCTAGAAAACATTCGTCTCAAAAAATTTGGTCTATCCATATTACCATCGCGTATAACATTTTTCTGGCCAAATCGCTTTGCTCTAATTGATGCCAGTTTCACACATCGGTGCTCTTCGGGTAGTCTGTGGTCATGACAGAAAAGATCCTTGCAATAACTGCACTCAAAGGGCAAATCCGACAAATCACCACAGTACTGACAGGGTTTTTGTTGCACAAGTAAAATTTCCTTACAGATAATAAATTGTTTAAAGATCCAATGAATGATTTTGCTGTATTTTTGTTCGTTGTTTAGCGGATCAAGTTATCATGAGATACTGTTATTTAGGGTAAAAATTTGACTTTTATCATTCATGGGCAAAAAGATCAAAGAAGAGCGAGTAGAAAAACGTGAAAGGCTAAGTGAAAAGATCTCTCGCGAAAAACGAAGGTTCAAATTAATCGCAATTAGCATCATCGCTGCCGTAGCTGTAATACTTGCAATTACAGGTTACATGTTCTATGAAAACACATTCAAAGGACAGATGAATACTCCTGGCGCACCCCCTGGAGCTGGAATTTTGGGAGGAGAACACGAACATGCTGCAATTGATGTTGTCATCTTTGATGACAGGTTTGACTTTTCATCACCTGCATATCAGGTAAAGAGTCCCTACATTCACTTTGAAGCAAATAATGGCGAGACAATACACAGACATGCTGCCAATGTCACCTTGGGATACCTCTTTGATACCTTAAAGATTGGACTGACTGATAGCTGTTACACTTTTCCTGACAAGAGTAGAGAATTTTGTACAGATAATACCTATGGTTTGAGATTCTTTGTAAATCACGAACCAAAGCAAAGCTTGCGCGACTATGTTGTAAAACAAGGGGACAGAATCTTGGTCTCATATGGAACAGATAACAGTACGAGAATTAACGATGAGCTTGCAAGAATAGACTCTATTCTAATTGATATTCGATAGATTTTTAAAAAATAATTTTATCCACTTAATGCTCGTTTTAACTCGTTAAACTCTTCAACAGAGATCTCGCCCTTTGCTAATCTGTTTTTTAGGATCATCAAGGAATAGTCCTCCTCCTCACTAGAAGTGGTTTGTTGATTTGTAGATGATGTGTCTGAGACTTCTCGTGCCAAGAATTTTGGCTTTAATTTCATCCCGTACATTGCTACTCCAACAGCAGCTGCTGCACCCACACCAATTGCGATATACATGATATTAGAATCAATGTAAGGATTGTTTGTGGAATCTGGTTTTTTGGTCTCTTCGGGTTTTTCTTCTGGTTTTGCGGTATCGTCGGTGGGTGCTTCTTGCTCTGGATCAGCTGTACCGGTTTGAGGGTTCTTTGCAGCTTCGATTCTTTCCTTGATTTTTTCCTCTATTGATTTTTCAGAATCGCTATCATCAGTTGTTTGAGATTGTTGTTTTGCAGCCTCGATTCGTTCCTGGATTTTTTCTTGAATAGATTTTTTGCCATCATCAGAACTTGAAGATGATGATTGGGATGAGGATGATGTTTGAGAGGATGAAGTGGTTTGTGTTGGTTGTGTGCTAGTCTGAGTTGGCGTAGGTGTAGTTTGTGTAGGATGAATTGGATTTCCATCTATCGAATAATCAAAAGTAACAGATACTCCATCTTTCTTTTGTACAATAAATCCAGTTGCATTGTATGTTCCATGGGAAGAAATTTTTGTAAAATCTTTTCCAGAAATCCTGATTTCAAATGTTCTGTCAGCACCTACAGATCCAGAAAATGCTTTTACAAAATTTCCTCCAGGATCATAAATTACAACTGTAGCCATATCACTAATGTTCTCCTCTCCAGCCGTTCCCGTAAAGGTCATAGAAGTATCCTGATTTTTAATGTAAAGAGCCTTGTTCGTTCTAAGTGATGTTACTTCAGAATATGCTGGCAATGTAAAAGAGAAGATTATCAAGATTGCAAGGCCTGCTGCAACTAGGCTAGTCTGTTTCATTTTCGATTTATTCGTATGTAAACTAGATTATTAAAAGTACGCAGGAATGATACTTTTTTGATGCAAAGATAAAATTATACCTGATTGCTCTCATTCTCACCTATGGAAATTTCAAGTAGAAACGTAGTGGAAGGTCCCTCTAGGGCACCTCACCGGGCAATGTACAAGGCAATGGGTCTAGATGATAATGACCTTGGCAAGCCATTCATTGGTGTATCACATACTGGAAATGAAGCCACACCTTGCAATATACATCTTGGAAAAATTTCACAAGATGCAAAACGAGGAGTAAGTGATGCAGGTGGCACCCCAAGAGAGTTTGCAACCATAGCTGTCAGTGATGGAATAGCGATGGGTCATGAAGGTATGAAATCATCCCTTGTCAGTAGAGAGATAATTGCAGATTCTATCGAGATAATGGTGCGAGCTCATCAGTATGACGGACTGGTTGGTTTGGCAGGATGTGACAAGAGTCTACCTGGAACCATGATGGCAATAGCAAGACTGAATCTTCCTGCGGTTTTTGTTTATGGCGGAACTATAATGCCAGGAATTTATGAAGGAAAACAAGTCACTGTCCAAGATGTGTATGAGGCAGTGGGTGCATACGATGCAGGACAACTGACCTTGGAAGCTTTAAAAAATTTAGAAGATGTTGCGTGTCCAAATGCTGGTTCCTGCGGAGGAATGTATACTGCAAACACAATGGCATCAATTAGCGAAGCAATAGGAATTGCACTGCCTGGTTCTGCATCTCCACCTGCAGAGGATCCACGAAGAGCAAAGATGTGCTATGACAGCGGCAAGGCAGTGATGAAACTTTTAGAAAACAGGATTCGTCCAAAAGAGATTCTAACTTTTGAAGCCTTTGAAAATGCAATTACGGTAGCAAACGCAATTGGAGGCTCAACCAATGCAATATTACACCTTTTAGCTTTATCCCGAGAATTAGGAATAAAACTTACTTTGGAAGATTTTGAGAGAATCAGAAGAAAGACTCCA
>JBQTHX010000060.1:0-4719 GCA_052389415.1 Nitrosopumilaceae archaeon | reverse complement strand
GGGAATAGTTGTCGTTTTGATTCCCAATCTGTCACGCTTATTGCTTTTGTAGGGCATGTTTGCGCTGCATCAAGTATTCTTTCAGCTGACGCGCCAGAAGAATTTATCACACTTGATTTTGGGTTTATCCTTGCAATTTTGTCTACCGAAAACACCTTTGGCGCTATAATCTCACAACTACAGCATCCTATGCATTTGCTCTTGTCTACCTGGGCATCAACTTTTTGTTCTTTTCGTACTTCGGGTTCTTCAACCTGCTCTACTCGTATAGTTTCCTCTCTCCTTTTTTCATAATTTTCCCAAAATACTTTTTCATAGTATTTCCAAAAGTCCTGATAGGCCGATTCTGTATATCGGGTATATTTTCCCCAGTCCTGTTCTGGTGGTTTGTCAGTTGGTTTTGCACCCCACCAATTCTTTGAGTTAAAATTATGATCTTTTTCTGAATTTTTTTCCCTGTACTTTATGGTTTCACGAGTGGCGTTTAGTGTCCTTTTGTACTCTTTTCGTAGGAACTGATATGCTTCTGTTACCATCTTGAATTTTTTTCCATCAGTTTCTTGTGTGTTTTTGTCGGGATGAAATTGTAATGCAAGATTTCGATATGCTGATTTTACATCTTTGAATGGTGCGTCGTTTTGTACACCTAGAATTTGGTAGCACTGGTAGCTATTCACTGGTTATTAAACAAAGAACTATATTATAAAACTAGTAGATTATCAAATTATTTCCTAGAGTGATAAAGTTGAAATTTTATTCTATAAATTCAGTTGTAGAGACTGGATAGAATCAAATTTGAAATTGTGGTCTTTTTATTTTTGCAGACAAGATTATCCAAGACCCATCTTTCTTAGCAGACCCTGCATCTGTCTTCCCTTTGATGCTTTCATCATGTCTTTTGAATTCTTGTAAGCTTTTAGGAGCTCTTTTACATCATGTTCTGCCCAACCAGAACCTCGTGCCACTCTTTTTATTCTAGAGGCATTTAGCAAGTCAGGATCTGCTTTTTCGTCCTTTGACATTGATTGGATAATGAATCGCCATTTTTTCATCCGTTCTTCTTGCTGGTCTAGCTGATCCTCTTTTAGCATTCCAGAAAATCCTGGCATGCTCTCCATTATACTGCGCAAGCCACCGGCTCTTGTGGCCTCTTCAATTTGAAAATAAAAGTCTTCCATGTTCATCTTTCCATGAGATATGCGTTTTAGTCGTTCCTCATCACCCTCGCTTTCTAGTCTTTTTGCCATGTCCAGCAGTGCCTGGATATCACCCATTCCAAGCAGACGACCAACAAATCTAGTAGAAGAGAATTTTTCAAGGTCATCGATTCTTTCTCCAGTTCCAATGTACATTATCTGCGCTCCCGTAGCTGCCGCAGCCGCTAGTGCGCCTCCCCCTTTTGCGCTACTGTCAAGCTTTGTTATAATGATTCCACCTACAGGCACTGTCTTGTGAAAAGCTTCTGCCTGATTGTAGCATTGCTGTCCTATTGTCCCATCAATTACTAGTAAGGCAAGGTCAGGTTGGGAAACTTTGCTTATTTGGATCATTTCATCTAGCAGATCTTTTTCTTCCTTGTGTCGTCCCGCAGTATCAATTAAGAGGATATCCAGAGAAGAACTTTCAAAATGCTTTAATCCATTTTTTACAATTTGTGGCGAGTCCTTGTTCTTTTCTTCCCCATAGACTTCGACGCCTGCTTTTTCACACATTGTTTTTAGCTGTGTTAGTGCTCCTGGTCTGTAGGTATCCGCTCCAATTACTCCAACGCGGTATCCTTGTTTTGATAAAAACTTTGACAGTTTTGCAGTTATTGTAGTCTTGCCGCTTCCCTGAATTCCAAGCATCAAGACCTTGTTTTGTTTTCCAGGTTGGAAAGAAAATTGTGTTTGTTCTACTCCAAGCAGTCTTGCCAGTTCATCATACAAAATCTTGACAATGTGATCCTTCCGTGAAAGTCCTGGAGGCGGAGTCTCATTTAGAGAACGTTGTTCCAGATTTTTTGTAATTTCAAAGACTAGTTTTACATTTACGTCTGATTGCAATAAAGCCCTCTGGATGTCCTTGGCAAGTTCCTTGATTAGTTCCTCATCTATTCCAGACGAGTTTACTATTTTTTTTAGTGCTGCCCTAAGACCAGTTTTTAAAATGTCAAGCATTATTGCTCTAAGATTGCTTGGGTTATTTCAAATCTTCCTCTATATCCATCCCAGTTTTTCTTTGAGTTTATTATTTTAATTGGGTTAGAAAAGAGAGGGCAGTCAAGAACCGCAGTCTCAGCCTCACCTCCTTCAAAACTTAGATTAAAGCCATGTTTTGTTGAAAGATGTTCCAGTTTCTCAACATCTTCTAATGTAATTTCTTTTCCAAGCCATGATTCATCTAGACCTGCAGATGAAACACTGGTTACTATAAATCGAAATTTCGATTCTATCAACTCTTTGAGATATTCTTTTTGATTTATTTGCCACAGTGGCGAGAATATCTTCAGGTCTAGTTTCTTGCCAATCTTTTCAAATCTCTCTTTTTGAAATTTAGACAAAATGCCACCATGTACAAGCCCTTCAATAGGATAGCTTCTTTTTGCTTGTTCTAGTAGATCTTCTATCATTTGCATTTCTACCTTGATATCATCAGAGTCGGGTTGAACAAAAAGATGCGGTATCTTCATCGATTCAGTTTGCAGTTTTGTTACATGGATGTTGGGATAGTGTAAAAACGTGCTTTGCTCAGATTTGGGAAATATGCTAACAGCACAAACTGTATGGTTTCCCTTTTGTTTTTCTTTGTAAATGGCAAAGGTACTGTCTTTTCCCCCGGAAAATAATGCTACTAGATTCAATTGTAGTCAGAAAGTTTTGTTTCCAATTAATTTTTTTCCAGTTTGGTTACTTGTTTTAGGCATTTTTCGCACAATGAAAGGCTGTCTTTTACTGTAATTTCCAAATTTGAAGAAAGGCATACGTTGCATAACCCCTTCATACAATATCATAGTCAGTTATCACGTATAACTTTATTCAAAAGCTAGAAAAGCCAAGGATGCTTCAATACTCATAATCTTCATCAAAATTCAGTTGGCTTTTCTACTCATCATCAGCATCCAGATTTAGCTCTTGATTCTAACTATAATTGTTCTATCCATTACTTTCCAGTATTCAACATCTTGGCCTTGAGCAACCTTGTCCTTTATCTCATCTTCAATCTGGCTAACATCAAAGACCTCAAAGGTCTCAGAGTCCATCACTTGGATTATCGACTCTGTTTTTGAGATTACAGAGCCTACTCTTTTGTCAATCAAAGGAACTTGCACTTGTGCACTCACAGGAGAGACATGCGGATATTTTTTCTTGTCAAATATTCCAACTGCAACAATTCTTGCTTTAGCTGCTCCATGTTTTCCTGGTTTGCTTGTATCAAACTCTACTATCTTGCACGGTTCTGCATTTGGGCTATCAACTGGCAATAAAATGTAAGATCCAATTTTTAGTGAGCCAAGTTCTGATGGTTTGCTCATTACCAAAACAGAATTTGGCAGTGTATTTAACTTTTCTATTTGAGTTTGTCAAGTACTGAAAGGCTGACAATGTTTGTCATTGTGATTCCTTTTCTGCTGACATCACGTCTTGTTTTTTCACAATATTTATTGTCGCTTTGATGACTCTTGTCACTGGAGACTTCGAGAACTACCAAGTTTTTATATGGAAATTCAAATTTTGGATCTTCTTTTGAAGAAAGATCAAGATGAACCATCCCTGCCCGCCTAACTTTTTCGCGTCTTGCAATGACTGCTGCTACATCTCTAACGTCATCATCTGATTGACCATAATCCAAGTGATATATTGAAACAAAATTTAGTTTACCATCTGTGTCGCGCTGGAATAACTCACCATCCATGGTAAAGACAAATGTATGCTTGTCCTGCTTGTATTTTTCAATCTCTTTCATCATTTTTACTGCATTTTTGAACTTGGCAAGGATGTAGTGGTTTGCACGGCTTGGAAAGTAGGCGTCACATTCATTGGAAAAAGTAGCAGTGACAAAATACATGTCATCTACATCTTTTGATCTTTCCCAAACATCCTTGAGTTCAATTGATGAGTGGTTGTGCAAATAAGGGGCACACACGTAACCCTCGGCAAATGCAGATTTCCCAGACACGAGATCGTGATCAGATAGGTATCATATATAGTGTTAGATCAACTGGTAAATTTTTTCCAAAAAATGAGAGAAATAAATTCTCTTAAATTTAAATTAAATATCGATAAATAATAAATTTATTATTTGAATTAACATGAAATTTCGTAACTGGATTGTTTCCAAAATTGGTAAATGTTAACAGAGATCTTATCATATTACATTTATCAGAATTTTTTCATCGACAAGATGTCAAAATCAAAAAATGAACAGAGATTAATGCAGAATATCAGATAACTCGAGGAAACATTATTTGAAATTTCTACAATGATCGCACCGACATTCCGATCAGAAAAGTTCTAAACATGACTTGTATTGGAGCAAATAAATTTATTATTTTTTTGTAAATCATAAAAAAATTGAATTGCATTTCCACTTGTGGACATTACTCTTTATAATCATGTAATTATAGAGTCAAGTCCTGAACAAAAATAAAAAACAAATCATAATTTTACTAGCAATTTCAGCAGCTCTTGGACTTGCAAGCTCGCTGATAAATTATTTTACTCACAATAAAGAATTGCT
>JBQTHX010000059.1:0-32984 GCA_052389415.1 Nitrosopumilaceae archaeon | reverse complement strand
AGGAGCTGGTGCTGTATTGGCTCCAACGATGGCAGCATTAGGTTGTAAGCTGACAACGTGGACGTATAGGTGGATGGCAGCTTGGTCTAAGTGGGACTAAACTTCCCTTTCCTTTTACTTTATTTTTGATGTGTCTAGTTTATACTGAATCTTCTCTTGCAAGATCAATAATTTTTTATTATTAGTTCAGAATGGTTAGCTCTCTTTTTTGAATCTGAGTTTATTGAACGATTTGCCTTTATCTCTATGATGTTATCCGTGTAATTTTCGAAAAGATTCAAGACTTCATCTGATTTTGAATTTGATAACATTACCTTACAACCTAAGGAATCCAATCTCTCAAATTCTAAAAATAATCTTTCTTGATCTTCATAACCAAAATTATCATTTGTATAGCTAGTGAAGTTAGAGGTTTGGCTTACTGGCTGGTATGGGGGATCAAGATAGACAAAATCATTTTCTTGAGCATTTTCAAGGGCTTTTATAAAATCTTGACATTTTATGGATATGTTTTTTGACCGCAAAACATGACTTACTATTAACAGATTTTCTTTATTAGTTATGTTTGGATTTGTATATTTTCCAAGTGGGACATTGAATTTTCCTTTACTGTTTACTCTATACAATCCATTAAAACACGTTTTGTTTAGAAAGATCAATCTTGAAACCTTTTCAATTTGATTTTTTGGGTGGGATTCCCTTATTTCATAATAGTATTCTTTTGGATTTTTAAAATAATTCTCAGAGTGATTTTCCAATGCAAATATCAATTCCTCTACTCTATCTCTAATCGTTACATAGGAAAGAATTAGATCAGAATTCAAGTCAGAAACAAAGCATTCAATTTTTGGATTTTCAATAGTGAGATAAAATAAAACTGCACCACCACCAACAAATGGTTCAAAATAAGTACCAAATTTTTTTGGTATGTGTTGTGATAATATAGGAATTAGTTGCCTTTTTCCCCCAGCCCACTTAACGAATGGCTTTGGTACAAGAGATAGAATTTGCTTGTATTGCTGTTTCAAGAAGATGTAGTTTCAAAATATTGTGTAAACTAGAATAGGCAAGAAAAGATCACACACCATTCAATATTTTTTGATCTAAAATATGAGAGAGAAGAACAAGAAATCAAATGAAAAGTACGATCATTCTTAAATTTACTTAAGGAGTAGTGAATAAATGCTCGAAGAAGAGTACAATTATCCACCTGAAAATTTTGTGAAAAGTGTCCGAAATGGTGTTGACGACGCTATTTCTAAAAAACAGACTTCAACAGAAAAAGGTGATGAATTTCTCAAATGGGTATTAACAAAAGCTTTTCACGCCTCTGATGATGATGCAGAAATTTCAATACTAGACGGACCAAATGATCAAGGTATCGATGCGATATTAGAAATTCATGGTTCAGAAATGAATTTTTTCAGAATAATTCAATCAAAATATGGAAAATCACATTCAGTCGATGCAATTAGGGCGTTCAAATCGAAAATAGAAGATCTATTAAAACAGAAACCAAACGATTTGCCTCCGGGAAGAATTCGAGATGCACTAATACAGATAAAAAACAAAGACTGGGACGTTGAAGCAGTCTATGTTACTGATCAAATAGTAGATTTCAAAAATGAAGAAAATTTCCAGATTCTTGGATTTAATCAAATTGTTGAAAAGTTATGGAACGAGATTACTGAACCAGCAGCAGGCAAGACCGAAACTGTGGAACTTGAATATTACTTGAGAAATAACAACACAATAATTGGAGCAATAGCACTCGGAAAACTTGGCCACTTTGTGAGAAGGACTAGGAAGTACATTTTTGAATCAAACATACGAAAATTCTTGCCTGTAAAGACAAAGGTGAATAAACAGTTAAGAGAAACTCTGGTGAAAGAACCTGAAGAAGTATTTTATTATAATAATGGAATTACGATAGTAGTAACTGATTTTGAAGAATTAGGTGACAAATCGATCAAACTTCATGCTCCTCAGATAGTTAATGGAGCGCAAACATCAACAACCATAGCAGATGTGGTTAGTGGGGATCCGCACATCAATGGATCAATTCAAATCACAATAATAAAAGAAGATGTGCGAGCAACAAGAAATAACATTACAAGATATAGAAACTCGCAGAATGCAGTTAAGGGAAGAGATTTAATTTCATTAGAGAGATTTCACGATTCGATCTCTCTTCAATTAGAGCAACTTGGTTATTATTATGAACAACAGGCAGGCGCATGGATGGCTTTGAATGAAAAACAACGGAAATCATACGAAGGAAATGAGGTTTTTAAAAAATACCTTCCATATGATCATGACAAACGAATACCAGCAAGTGACGCAATTCAGGCTATGGCAGCAGCCTTGGAGCAAGATCCGGCTAAGGCGTATGGTAGTGTTAGTAAATACATGCCAGGAGGAACCGAATATCATAAAATTTTTGAAGAAGGAAAATTGGATGATAATCACCGCTTTTTATTATACCCATATCTGATCAAATCATACTGTGAGAAGGAATTCAGTTATGGAACTAAAAAAGCAAACATGGATGAAAAAAAATATGCACGATTGTTATTCGTGACAGCATATTTTCAGACGTTAACAGAACATATAATGGATGGCAAAGTGGATATCAAAAAGGATCCTAATACCCTTGATAAGTATTTTACAAATTATGAAACAAATCAAAAATTACTGAAATTGATAGATGAAATCCTTGACGAGTTCTTTGAACATACACTGTCTATACGGCAAGATGAAGACGGAAGAGATAAGATGACATTACATAATTTCTTTGCAAGACATGTTTGGGGATCAGAGGCAAGACAAATTCTTAAAAGTGTTATTAAGAGAAAACGAGAAAAGTTAAGAGAAATCAAAGAATCTTTCAAATAATTCACTAAGAATCTACATTAATACAAAAAGCTGGATTACCGAATTCTATAACAATATTACGAAAAATAATAACACTTCTGTAAAAGAACATAAGCTCCGAGCGGGATTCGATCCCGCGACCTTTACCTTACCAAGGTAACGCTCTACCAGGCTGAGCTATCGAAGCATGACAAACTCGTTTTTTGAAACCTTATTAATCTTACTTGATTTTGAAAATTTTTTTCTAAAACGTTTAATTCTGACAACTTTTAGCTAATAAAACGCAGGAGTCGCCGAGCCTGGCCAAAGAAGGTTTTAGGCCTTTGGACGCGCGGGACTTAAGATCATAATAATGGGTGATCCCGTCTCTTAGGGGTTCGTGGGTTCAAATCCCACCTCCTGCACTTTTTTATCCCTTGTGTTTGATGCCTCTTGCATTCAAAACTTCGTAAACATCAGGAAGCGAAAACACAAACCCTACGTGGAAGCAATCTTTTTCCTCGCACAACATGCAATAAAGCTCGCCATTTTGAATAGCTACTTCGGCAATTCTATTTTTGATGTTGTCTTTTAGAACTACTCTGTTATCATCCACTGCAATTTTTTCAAGTTTCGGAGCATATCTAGCAAAGGTCTCATCCTTTTGCATCAGATCTTCCATCATGAAAGTGATGTAACCAGCAAAACTGTTGACGCCCTTCATAGCAAGTTCCTGTTTATTCTTCTTGTAAACATCATGGAATTTATTATACACTGATTCGGAAACTGTTATTGATTTGAATCCTGCTTTTGGCAATTTACTAACCTGTTACCGTATTTTAAAGTACACAAGTATTTAATAGTTTTGAATCAAACTTCTTAATCATTGGTATTCCGACTAGAAAATATGATTTAGAAAAATTTTTTGTTATTTGCCTGGCTTGTTGTCAGCGAATGTTTTTGAAAACTAAATTATTTCTAATTGCAATTGAAACGGAATTTTAAAATCGTGAATCATTTCATTTAAGTATTAAGTATAAATCCTACGCGTCTTTTATTTATTGAAAATGAATTGCATAAGATAGTGCGCTCGTAACTACAGACCATACCAAAGTACCCGGCCACAGTGGGGCGTCGTGTTATGCCCACTGTTGGTCAAATTTTCTGGTAATACTTTATACTAACTGTATATTTCCAGAATTAGTGACACGAGGTTACAAATCTGAAGAGATCAAAGAAGAACTCATTGATATTTTAAGAAATTCAAAGACAGGTCTTACAGGTGTTGAAATATCTAAAAAACTTGGAATAAATAGAATCACAATGACAAAATATCTTAACATATTTGCTGCTGAAGGTCTAATTAAGCAAAAAAACATTGGAAATGTAAATCTCTGGTCGATAGATCAAGGGGTTGATCATTTTAATTTTCCTAACGATCTCTTTCAAGTACAGAATAGATACTTGGAATACATACTCTCAGGCGAGAATTACGAAGCATACAGTCTACTTAGGAACTCGCTTCACTCAAAGGCAAATCCAATGACAATTTTAACAGAAGTAATCCTTCCAGCAATAGATTCAGTCAGAGATCTATTTTTGAAGGGAAAAATTGGCAAATCTGAGAAAAATTTTCTTGATCAGATTATCTCTAGCTCTATTCAAATTATTAATCTAACTGAAGTAGATGCAAATTCAAAAAAGAACGCTGTTGTATTTTCTGCAGACCGTGACAGTATGCTGTTGTCACAAACTATCGCTTCCGCTCTACATTCAGATGGATGGAAAGTTTCCCAACTCGGAGACATGTCATCAACAATAGATGTCATGTTTGATATTGATTTTCAAAAATTTCTAAATAAGATCTGGCTTAACAAGCAAGATTTGATGATAATAGTGATTTTTTCATCAACTGAAGGCAGTTCAAAATTTTTTTCTGAAACGTTGTCCTCAATAAAAATGAAATTTGGCAAATCACTATATCTTGTTTTTTATGCAAAACCAACCAAGAAAACAAAGATAAAAGCAGATTTGATCACTGACGATATAAACACCATTCTTCAATGGTGTCAGACTGTATACGAAAGTACAAAATCTTAAGCTTCTAGTATTTTTAATATTTTAAATGGAATCTTTGCAAAGTCTATCTCTTTCTCTGCTGATATCAGCATGACATGTTCACTAACTGGAAAACTCATTACAACTGCCTTGTCTCTGTATGACATTGCAAATCTCACAGCCCCTAGCTGTTTGTCAAACTCTTTTCTCATTTTTGTTCTCAGAACAAGCTCCATGAACAACATCTCATCATCTTTTTCATCTTCAAGTGGGGTTTTACCTTCTCTCATACCACCTGCAACAAGCCTGCCTTGATTATTTATGATTCCTGCAAATCTTATCTTCGAGTCCAAACTCATGACTTTATTGCATATCTTCTCAAAATCCATAATATTGGCTCTCACATCCAGTATTTTTTCTCATAAAACAGACTGTCAATGAAAAATAATAATTCACGATCTATTTATTGCGATCTCTTTCTATTCTCTAAATATGACAACAGAACCTGATTACAAGAAATCACTTGAATATTACAAACATCTCTCACTATTCTGGACTGACATAGTATATCTCATGGCAAGCAAACCGGCTGCACTTACGTCAGCTGGTCCAATGAGAAAGTTTTCTATGCAGGCAAAAAAACTTGCCACAGAAATGGTAGAGGCAAATGAAGATTTGATGGAATTCAATACAAGACTTGCAGAATACTATAAACAGCTTTCAGACACATGGATGGAAGCACAGAAAAAAGTCAATAAAAAAATTCCTGAAATTCCTCAGGATATGGAACATCTAGAAGCATCAAAGCGTGTTTGGATTGATATATTTGAAAATGATTTTACACAACTTTTTGATTCTCAAAAATTCGGAGAAAACTTTGGCAAGTTAATATCAAGCGAACTTGAACTTTCGAAACACTACAATAGTATGCTTTCCGCGTTACTTGAAACTGCAAATGTTCCAACCAAAAATGATCTTGATGATGTTTACAAAGAATTGCACTCTTTACGAAAGAGAGTCAGTAAACTAGAAAAAAATGAAAGGGAAACCAACAATGGAAAATGAATTAAAGATAGATCCAAAGATTGTTAATGAATTTTTCAAATTTAACAAAAATATTATTGAAGCACCAAAGATGGTACCAGCTCCAAACGAAATTAATCTTGAAATGACACCTTATGATGTTGCGTATACTGAAGATAAAGTTCGTTTGTTACATTTTAACTCTACAACACAAAAGCAACACAAAACACCGATTGTTATAGCATACGCCTTGATAAATCGGTACCATATTTTGGATATTCATCCGCAAAAAAGTTGGGTCAGAAATATTTTAGCTCAAGGTTTTGATGTATATATGATTGATTGGGGTACCCCCGCTAAGATAGACAAGTATCTTGGCTTTGATGATTATGTAAACGGTTACATTGATAATTGTGTAGATTTTGTACGGGATGAGGCATCCTCTGAAAAAGTAACATTGCAAGGTTATTGTACAGGAGGAACCTTGGCGACAGTCTACGCTGCATTGCACCCAAATAAGATTAAAAATTTGATTGCAACCGCGCCTGTGATTGATGGGAAGCGAGACACAACCGTGGTGGGGAATCTAGCAAAACATGTCGATGTAAATGAGATGGTCGAAACGATAGGGAATATGCCTCCAGAATTCATGTACTATGTATTCTCCGTCTTGAAGCCTTTTGAACAAGGTATAGAAAAATACATCAACTTTTTTAGAAATGTGGAAGACAAAAACTATGTTGATAATTTTCTACGTATTGAAAAATGGTTAAATGAAACCCCTCCAATACCAGGTGAACTTTTCAAACAATGGATCCGCGATATATATCAAGATAGTGTATTGATACAAAATAACATGTATGTAGGGGGAAAACTTGTATCTCTTAAGAATATTACAATGCCAATATTTACCCAAGTTGCTGTAGGCGATCACCTAGTCTCTCCCGAATGTAGCATGCCTTTACATTATGCAGTGGGAAGTGAAGATAAGTCTCTAAGAATTTATCCAACTGGTCACGTTGGTATGATTGCAAGCTCGTTTTCACAAAAGATTGTTCTTCCAGAGCTTGGACAATGGCTAAAAGAAAGATCTTAAAAATAATTTATTTTTTTGACTTTTTCTCTACGGGAATAATTACCACTTGAACTAGGTCACCCTCTTTTAATCCAAGTGCATCTCTTTCTGCTTCTGGGATAGAAATTCTTCCATTGCTGCCAACTGTGGTCTTGAATGCACCCCATGATACAAACTGGGGCATTGATTGTGCAATTCTAAAAGCGCTATCCATTGCTTTGGATTGCATATTTCCAAGATTTTCCATAATTTCTGACTGGGCTTTTGCTCCTCTGCTTGCCATTTCTTTTAATGTCTCTACAGGATCAAATTCTTGTTTTTGCTGACCCATCATTGCTCCAAATGTTTTCATAAATTCAGCCTGAGCTTTTCCGCTTTTTTGTATCCATTCCTTGAATAATGTAGATGGATCATATTGGTTACTACTGCCTGTCATAGGTTTTAAATGTCTATTAATCTATATATTCATTTGGTCATCTACTCAAACTGGTCTTTGGTTCAAAAACCTTAGAACAATTTCTGAAAATTTAGCTGGCTCCTCAACAAACGGAGTATGTCCAGAATTTTCCATTTCTACAAACTGACAGTTTTTTATTGAGGAAACAAAGTTTTTTGAATAAGCTATTGGAATAAGTGTATCTTGTTTTCCCCACACTATCAAAGCAGGTGTTGAAATCCTTTCTAACCTTTCTGCGAATGAAACTGTATTTCTGATACCCAAAATTGTGGACATGAAAGCCATTTTCGCATTTGGAAGTGTCATGCGGTGAATAAATCCGTCTATGGTATCAGAATCAATTTCTTTATGAACACCTGACATCATTTGAAATGCAGTCTTTGCACCTTCAGCTGTTGGATACAAAGCTGCTAAAGTATACGCATCAAATGTAGGAGTGGACTGTTTCATTATTCCAGAGGGAGATACAAGAACTATCTTCTCAATCATTTCGCTATGACTAATAGCACATTCCGCAACGATTTGACCGCCTAGCGAAGAGCCTATCATAGAGATTTTAGTAATGCCAAGAGTGTCAAGAAAATCAAAGATGAATTTTGAGAAAAATTCAGGTGTGTAATCTACAGATGGCTTGTCACTCAAACCAAAGCCAATAAGATCAGGTATGATTAAATGGTATTCTTCACTAAGATGCGGAATTACACGCGTCCACCTTTCTGCAGAAGCTCCAAGACCATGAACTAGAAGAACACTGTTGTCGGAATATCCTCCCTCAAGATATCTGATCTTGTTGGGACCGACATTAACAAATTTCTCTCTCATTGTCCGCTGTCCGTCCGTAGATTCTGAATAAAATAAGTCTTTTCTATTAAAAAATGGGCCGAATGGGATTCGAACCCACGACCTTTCGATATCTGAATAAGTTTATCAGTCGAACGCTCCAGCCAAGCTGAGCTATCGGCCCAAAAATTTTTCAAGATTACGGTCATTTAAGTTTGCTGGCTTTTCCATTTGATAGAGCACCCCATAGATGGATCAAAATCTTTCTCTATCTTCCTCCCTTGAAGGAAATTTTCTAGGTTTTGAATCATTGTTTTTTCTGATGCAATGTCTTCTGGCTTCATGGCATTATCTATTCTCCCGTGAAAAATCAGCTTTCGGTCTTGGTCAAAAAGGAATGGATCTGGGGTACAAACCGCACCATATCTCCTGGCAACCTGTTGCGTTTCGTCAACAAGATATGTAAATTTGATTCCTTTCTCCATGGAGAACTTTTTCATATTGTCAAAGCTATCATCGGGATAGTTTGTAGGATCATTGCTATTAATTCCAATTATCGCAATTTTGTCTTTAAATCTATCATAAAGTTCAACCAATGCCTTGGTCTTGGCTTGAACATATGGACAATGATTGCACATGAAAACTATTAACAAACCCTTGTAATCTCTGTAATCTGAAAGTTCATGATACTTGTCATCAATACCTAAAAGCTTGAAATCAGGCGCCTTGTCACCTGTCTTTAAGACAACTTCTGATTTTAGCACACCCATAAAAAATTGTTTTAACAATATCAATAAAATCTTTGCCTAAACGAAGGCAACAATTAAAATCCACAGGTCTTGAACTCCCATTGATGGGCTGGTAGTTCAGCGGTAGAATACCCGCCTTGCACGCGGGGGGTCTGGGGTTCAAATCCCCACCAGTCCATCTTTAAAGATACAAGATTCATGCCTGTGAAAGATGGATTTAAATATGATTTGGTTCTCTGCTGTGTAGGGAAATTAAATGCCAAACGAAGAAGTAGCAGTTTTCATTCCTTTGATAGTGGGATTAGCACCAGGCTTAGTATACTGGCTTGCAATTACCGCTATGAAGAGTAAAAAATAGATGTACTAACATCTTTGTTTTCTTTTTCTTATTTTGTTTGCCTATATGTAGGTAAAACCTTCTAGTCCACGTTGTTTAGATTATGATATACAGCATATGATTAATCGCTTTTGAAATGTGTCGATATGAAATCAATCGTTTTTGCTATTTTGCTAGCATCTCTTATTCTTCCGTCTCAACTTTCATGGGCACAAAACGTCAAACCTAGTGACACACTAACTGTTGAGGTCTTAACCCCTTATAGCTATAAATCTGAAGATGGCTCAACAGTAGTTCTGGGTGAAGTACAAAACAAAAACAACTTTCCAGTTACTGGTGTAAAATTAGGAGTCTCGTTTTATGATGAAACTGGAAAAATTATAGAATACAAGACTGGTACAACACTACTCAAAGTCATTCCAGCAGGTGGAAAAGCGCCATTTTCAATTATCTCAAAACCAGATCCATCAATAACAGAAATCTCAGTTAATTTAACGGGGTTCAATTCTTCTCCTGGGATACAACAGATGCTTGTAATCACTCCAGGAACTCTAGAAATTTCTGATCAACTTGTAATTTCAGGAACCATACTTAATACTGGTACCATTTTGACGAGCGGTACTACCATACATCTGATCTCATACGATCCTTTTGGAAGAGTTGTTGGAGTATCATCATCTATAACGCAACCAGGAGATATTGGTGTTGGAAAAACATCTATCTTTACAATAAGTTCTACTCCTAACTCTATTACAAAATCATACAGACTCGTTGCAGAATCGGAAAATTATCAATCTTCATTAACTGATATTACCGATGTAAAAACCACACTGCGTTCAGCTACAGAACTTGTTACGATAAATGACGTGTCAGTTACTGACCTGATTGGAAACAAATATTCTTCAATACCAGTTGGAAATCCAACAAAGATAACTAGTGAAATATGGATAAAATATGCTCCTGAAAATTCTGAACAGGCTTATGTTGCATATGTTCAAATCAAACAGATTGGGACAGAATCAGCAGAAATCCAAGATGACACGGCCATAGTTGAATTCATAGGTACTATACCAGGAGTATTCCATGGTATGGAAAAACAAGAAATATCAGTAAATTGGATCCCAGAGAGACCTGGGGCGTTCTTTGTTGAGGTTTATGTATGGGACCCAGATGCAGTAGCTCTTGCTGAGCCAAGTCGTCATATCAACGTGATGCTTGTAAAGTAAAGTAAATCTAAAAGAAAACAAAGTATCTCTATGTCTAAATTCAAGATTATAGCCCTTGGAGGAACATTTGATATTATCCACAAAGGACACCATGCGTTGTTACAAAAAGGATTTTCTATATCGTCCCAAGTTATTATTGGACTCACAAGCGATGAACTTGCATTAAAAAAAGGAAAAAACCTATTGCACAATTATTCTCAAAGATTAGAATCTCTCCAATCCTTTCTTAACAAAAATTTTCCAAACTCTCATTATGAAATAAGCAAACTTGAGAATGATTTCGGACCTGCGGTATTAAGAAAGGAAGTAGAAGCATTAGTGGTTAGTGAAGAGACTGTAGAGAAAGGTGAAATATTAAACAAATTGCGCTCTCAGAAAGATCTTCCACCAGTATCTGTAGAAAGTGTACCAATGGTTCTTGCTAAAGATGGTAAACGCATATCCACAACAAGAATTAAAGACTCTGAAGTTGATGCTGACGGAAATTTGTGTTGAGTTGACAAACAACTTGTCTATCTTTGAGTAAGGGAATTAAAACAAAAATTGTGTATGTTTGCTGATGAAAAATCTGACAAATTTCATGATTAACAAAATGACTGAGAATATTGAAGATCTAAGAGATGGTCTTAATCCAGAAAACATTGCAGAATGGTATGACAAAGTCATTCAAGAAGCAAAGGATAATGCTCCGCCATGGCTAGTAGACAAGATAAACGTAAAACAGGATCCTGTGCTACAAATGAAGTTTAATTTGGATATATCAAAACGCGCTGTGAGATACTTTATGATGGCTATAGAAAACCACTTGGATGACATGCCTTATTCAACTAGATTATATTTTCTTAAGGTACAAGAAATAATGACTTCGGAAATGGACAAATCCTTAGTATGATCACTCTTTTGTAATCTCGACTACATCATTATTAATTGTAGTATTTGTAATTCTATGTTTTTCTTCAATAACTGACTGTATAAAATCCGCAAATGATTCTACTTCAAATTTATCTTTTAACAAAATACTGTGTGCAGATTTATCCTTTACAGAAATAATCACTTCATTATCAATAACCTCTAAAATACCAGTAATGAAGGATTCTTTGTTTTCTTTAGCATAAATTAAACCGGAGAGTTTCTTTGCTTCATACTTGTCTTCACACGCAATACTTTTTTTCATTCTATTATTCAAACAAAAACTGGTTCAACTGGTTTTTTGCTTTTTCTCTTTTTTTCTTGAAATCTATTATGAAAGGTTTTGTAGAATCTTTAAGATCACATTTACATTCACCACATAACAATTCACCGCCCTTGCATTTTCTTGCTCGTTCATCAGAATCTTTTTCGGAATCAAAGAAATATCGTAAATACCAAAACACTGGACATATGTTGAAGTTGGCTCCTAGTTTCCGTTGTAATTCAATAGTTGGCTGACCTCCAGTAAACGAATTTGAGATCTTTTTATCAACTGCATCTTCTTCATCTGTGGTAAAAATTGCAGTTTCTGGTATGGAAGAAGACATCTTTCCTTGCATTCCTAGACCTGGGAGGAACTTGGAATGAATTTGTGCAGGTTTTGGATATCCAATTTTTTCTGCAATATCTCTTGTTACTCGCCAATATGGATCTTGATCAATTGCAGCAGGTATGAGAACAGGTGTAGGTTTGCCTTCTATTACTGAGGGAAGAAAACAAGGTGCTGCCTGGATAGGTGGGAATCCTATCATTCCTATATTAGTAGAATTTTGAAACCCAAAAACTGCCTTTACTGTAGAATATGTAATTCGTTTAGCAATTTCCAAAGAGATTGGGTAAATTCGTTGTATATCCTTGGAATCAATTAAGATCTTTGTCTTCTTTGGATTGAATCCCACTGCGATGATATCTAAGATGTTTTCATAAGTGTACTTTGATACGTCCTCAAAGGATCTCTCGTCACTATAGAGAAATTTTTCATCATCTGTTATTTGAAAGATCAAATTAACATCGAATTTATCTTGTAAATATTTAGTAAAGATCCAGGGAAGTAAATGTCCCATATGTACTGAACCTGATGGCCCCCTACCTGTGTAAAGATAGAATTTGTTCCCTTTTTCATATTCAAATAAGACTCTATCCAAATCTCTATGGCTAAAAAAGTATCCTAGCTTTAACATTGGATGCAGCTCGCCCGTTTTCTTTTTTATCTTCTCAAGAAGCTCTTGTGAAATTTTTTCGGTCCCAAATTTGTGGACAAGTTTGTCATAATCAACGTCGCCATCAACGCTCCAAGGAGTAACTATGAAATCGTCTTCTGGCATTCATCATTCAGATAGGTTAAGGTTTAAAAAGTCTTTTCTGCTTTTTGTGATAATGTCGCAAGTTCTTCATCCAATAGAACATAAAATAATCAAGACTCTGAAACAAACACCCAACATCAGCCCCGACGAACTTGCAAAAAATACACAACTTTCAATAGATCAGATTAGACGCGGTTTGGAGTGGCTCAAATACAAAAACTTGATAGAAATCCAAGAATCAGAATTATTATTTACTAGCCTTGGCAAAAATGGAAAAGAATCACTTGAGAAGGGATTGCCAGAGAGAAGATTAGTAAACTATCTCTCAAAACATCCTGTTTGTACATTTGAAAGCGCCAGAACTGCTCTTTTAGAATCAGAATTTAGTGCGGCAATTTCAAATGCAAGACAAAACGGTTGGATTGAAATAACAAAAAGTCAGAATACGAACATCATTTCTCTTAAAGATGATATCACAAAATCTCCAGAAGAAGAATTACTTTTAGTTTTGGCAGCTAGAACACCAGTTTCAGAAATAAAAGACAAGTCTGCATTTGAAACTCTTAAGAAAAGACCTGATTTTATTAAACTAGATTCGGTAAAAACTACTCTAGTAAACCTTACCTCTAAAGGGTTACAGATAATGATTGACACATCAGAGTCAACGGGTGAAAGAAAGATTACTACTGAAATGCTTACTAGTGGAAAATGGAGAGATGTTTCTCTTGCACCAATCGATGTAGAGGCTGCAGCACCAGAAATTTTTGCAGCTAGATCGCATCCTTTGCAAGATGTAATAAATGAGGTAAGAGAAATTTTTGTTAGTCTTGGATTTACAGAAGTATATGGAAATCTTACCCAACCATGCTTTTGGAATTTTGATGCACTCTTTACTCCACAAGATCATCCCGCACGAGAAATGCAAGATACTTTCTATCTTAAAGATGCCAAGGTAGACAAAATTGCGTCCACGAGGCAAATAGATAATGTATCCAAATCACACGAAAAAGGTTGGCATTATAATTGGAAATTAAATGAGGCAAAACGAATGGTTTTGCGTACACATACAACATGTGTAACCATTAGACATCTGGCGGACTACAAGCCAGACGAAGCAAGAATTTTCTCTGTTGGTAGAGTGTTTAGAAACGAAAAGGTCAGTTACAAGCATCTTGTTGAATTTAATCAAGTGGAAGGCATAGTTGTAGGGAAGAATGTTACAATTCGGGACTTGATGGGTCTACAACGTGAATTTTACTACAAGATGGGTCTCAAGAAAGTAAAGTTCTGGCCGACTTTCTTTCCTTACACTGAACCTTCGTTACAATCAATGGTTTATAATGAAAAACTCGACAAATGGGTGGAGCTTTTTGGGATGGGAATATTCAGACCAGAAGTTACTAATCCACTGGGAATTACCAACCATGTACTAGCGTGGGGAGGAGGTATTGAACGAATTGCTATGCTAAAATTTGCTTTAAACGATGTTCGTGAATTTTACAATAACAACTTGGGTTGGTTAAGGAGTGTGCAAAAATGCCTATAGTGACTTTGTATTTTAATAGGTTGCAAAAACTACTAGGTAAAAAAGTAGCATTAGAAAAAATAATCTCAATTTTACCTTTCATAGGATTAGACATAGAAGAACAAACAAAAAACTACATATCCGTAGAATACAGTCCAAACAGACCTGACTATTCTACTGATTATGGAATTGTTTCAGGCTTGCAGGGACTTCTTGGAATAAAGACTGGAATTCCAAAATTAAAAATAAAAAAAGGAAAATATCACATCAAAGTAAATTCATCTGTTAAAAAAGTAAGACCATTTATCACTTCAGTGGTAGCAAAAAACGGAAAACTTGACGATGAAACAATAAGACAAATAATCGCAATGCAAGAAGATCTCCATAATGGAATAGGTAGAAGACGAAAAAAAGCATCTATTGGAATCCATGATCTTGACAAAGTTAAATTTCCACTCACCTATACAACCGTAAACAAAGACCACAGGTTTGTTCCTTTGGCATCAACTTCAGAAATGTCAATCTCGGAGATACTCCAGAATACAGATGTAGGAACAAAATATGGGAACATTCTTGGAAGTTCAGAAAAAATGCCTATTGTTTTTGACGCATCTGGCAATACTATTTCTTTTCCACCCATAATCAACTCTAACCTTACAACAATTTCAAAAGATACACAAAATCTTCTTGTAGAGATTACCGCCATTGACAAAAATGTTGCTGAGGACGCTCTTGCAATTGTATCTAATGCATTAAATGATGCAGGATTTACGATCTTTTCAACCAAAATTTCTGGAGCCAATAATTCTACAGCATCGATGAATCCAAGAAAAATGATTCTTGAAGTAGACTTGGTAAACAAAATTCTTGGTGTTAATCTTTCTCCTTCTACAATTACATCTTCATTAAGAAAAAGTAGATTGGACGCAAAATTGCTAGGAAGAAAAATCATTTGCACAGTCCCAAAACATCGAACAGATATTTTTGGAGCCATGGATCTGGTAGAAGAGGTTGCTCTTGGTTATGGGATCCAAAATTTGGAACCTGTCATTCCATCCTCTGCACATGTTGGACAGAAAAATAAGATTACAAAATCATTAGACCAATTGAGCTCAGTCATGATCGGTCTGGGTTATTTTGAAGCTATGAATTTTGGACTCGTAAGCAAAGAAATTCAATATGATTTAACAGGGAGAGATTCTTCAAAAATAATATCCACGATTGATTCTAAAAGTCAAGGGCATACGATATTGCGTGATAGCATTCTTCCAGGATTGATCGATACCCTTTCCAAAAACATACACGAACCATATCCGCAAAAACTATTTGAAACTGGTGTGATATTTTCCAGATTCTCAAACCAGATAAAAGAAGAGATTCATCTTGCATCTGTTTGCGCATCCAACGATGCCAATTTTAGTGAGGGTAAATCTGTTTTACAATCTGTTCTCAAAATGGGATGTGGATTAGAATGTAAGACTATTGGAGCATCAATACCAATGTTTTCAGAAGGGAGATCTGCTAATATCATGATTAATGAAAAACCGATAGGTATGATAGGTGAAATCTCACCTGAAATTATTGATAATTTCAAACTAAGAATTCCAATCGTGGGTTTCGAAATAAAACTAACTGGATTAATATTTGACTAGTAATAAAACAATCTGCCCATAAATGCACGCAGACGGACTGGAATGATAAAACATGATTTTTGGTCCACCCAGCCGTGCGACAGGGCACCCCGGTGTAAGAACAAAGATGAGGGAAAGCAAATGCTACCAATGACTTTTTGTGGGTCAGACCCGGGGAACATTTCTTTATAATAAAAAAAGTCATAAAGAAAGTGATACAAAATAATTAAATGAAAAAATACTGGTTGTTAAAACAGGAACCTTCAGTTTATAATTATACTCATCTTGAAAAAGAGAAAAAGACAGTTTGGGATGGGGTGCATAACAACCTAGCTCTAATGCACATCAGATCAATGAAAAAAGGAGATCACGCTCTCTTCTATCATACAGGAGATGAAAAACAGGTTGTGGGAATTATTGCTATAATGTCTCAACCCTATCCCGATCCCAACGAAGATGATAGACGATATGTTGTTGTAGATGTTAAACCTGTAAAACTACTCAAGAGACCAGTGACCTTGGAAGAGATGAAAAAAGAACCAGTTTTCAAAAATTGGGAACTCTTACGCATATCGCGCTTATCAGTAATGCCTGTGCCAAAGAATATCTGGGATATAATAATGAAGAGATCAAATAATTAATCAGGGTTCTAATCAAAGTGGCTTGAAACAGATCTATTGATATATTTGATTTGTATAACTAGCCCATGGCAACAGCATATGTCTTAATAAACTGCGAACTTGGCTCTGAGGAATCTATCATAGGACAACTAAAATCCATAGAAGGCGTAAAGGAAGTACATGGAACATTTGGTGCATATGATATTTTGGCCAAAATAGAATCGCCATCAGTAGAAGCGTTAAGAGAAGTAATTACGTGGAAGATTCGAAAGATAGAAAAAATCCGTTCTACTTTAACTCTGATGGGAATAGAAGGACAGAGTTAATCACTTAACTTTTTTGGATTAACCGCTGTAAGAATCAAAACCCTCCATGGGAAAGTAATCTTTCCATTTTTTGAGAATCTTTTAGTATTTTTTTCTATTTTTTTCTTCATTAACACAAATTGATTTGAGTCAAGCGATTTGAATTTCTCTTTAAGTGGAATCGTAAGATTTGTAAAATAATCTTCCCAATAATCCTTGAATGTTCCTGGGGAATACTCAAAATTAAATCTGTAAACTTTGATCTTTTCAAAACCAGCTTTTTCAAACTCTGTTTTCAAAAGATTTTTTGTTCCAAATCGATGTACGGTTGGAGTTCCTACTGGAAAAAGATCTGGTATTAGTTTCAACACTACATTAGAAATACAACTAAAATATGGAGTAGTATTTTTACTACCGTGTACTGCAACAGTGATTCTTCCACCCTTTTTTAGAAACTTACGAACTTTTCTTAGAACAAGTTGTATGTTGGGGAAAAACATTAGACCATATTGGCATGTCACTGCGTCAAACTCTTCATTAAAATCCATTTTCTCAGCGTCAGTATTAACAAATCTTACATTTTTTTCTGAGATCCATTTCTTTGCGATTCTTATGGGGCCGGGGGAAATATCTACTCCTAAAACTTTTCCATCGGAACCTATCTTCGAAGCAATTTTCTTTGTAACAACTCCAGTTCCGCATGCTAGATCAAGAACCGAATCGCCTATTTTTATTTCAGAAATTGCTACTAACTTTGATGTACTCTCAAATGGACCTTTGTTTGTACTAGCCCATTCTGAATGATATTTCGGTGCAAATTCATTCCATGTATCTATGATTCGTTTTTTGTATTTTATTGGATCGAATCTGGGCATATTAATTTCTCAAAGACGAATAGCTTTTAACTCTAGCTTTAGTTTTTGGACTTGTGTTATTACATTTTATTTTTGTAGTGAAAAAACAAGATTTAGACAAAAGAGCGTTGGAATTTGAATATGTTGTACATATGGCAAAATTTTATAAAATTTGGATTGAAAAAACATTCTCAAAAAAAATCGATGTACAAGCAGATCAAATGCCAGTTAATCACTCTTTTTTTCACAGAATTAACATGGGATCGCTCCTAAATGATCATAGGCAAAGGGGGGAGGATATTTACCATTTTTACCTTACGTATTTCAGACCACTGTGGACAGATTGTACCTGTGAAGGATATCATGCAGAAAATTTTAGTATGATCTGGTGGCAGCCTGTAATCAACCATGATATTCCATTTCTAGCAGAAAAAAACTGTACTGTAGTATCACACGAATTGGCTCATGAGTTTCTTAGACAATCCAATAACAAAAATTATGTTGAACTCGTTCACGAGATCTGGACAAAACACCTTTTCGCGTCATTGCCTTTCGAACACTATGATGAAACTTTTAAAAAAACAGACAAGTTTACAACATTCTCAACTATTGACACATCTGAAATTCGGTTATAGCAGAATCACCAGTTTCTTTTAATCTCGGAAATCTAAATTTCATTCATGCTTAGTTGTAAAGGAGAATGTAAAACTATCTTCAAGCAGTCGTTAGGAAAAACAACTTTTCGTTACATGAACGGACAAAAAAGATGTGGTGTGTGCAGTGTGTACTTCAAATGGTGCGGATCAAAATGCCCTTGTTGTAACTCTGTATTGCATGTTAGGCCCAGACATTCTCGTGCCAAAGAAAAGTATTATGAAATAGCCGGCATAAAGTGGCTGTAAAAGACTATAAGGAGGTCAAGATGGTTTTTTTTCATGCCTGAATTTGTCTGTCCAGACTGTGGAAAAAGACTATTTCACGAAAACGAAACTACATTAAATATTGAAAAGGGAGTTCACGCTAAATTTTGTCCCAATAAAGAACAAAGTTAATCTAACATTTGGTAACTGAGTATATTCTATTTTCAAAACTTGCTGTTTTGAAATCTATCTTATTTTCAGGATCTTTTTTACGGGACTTGCTAAGATTCTCAAGATTTACAAGGGCTTCTCCCTCAAAACCTACTGAGGAGCCATAGATCCCGTCCGTCAAAAGTGTGCCATGCTCGCCCTTTTTAACATCATCTACAATTTGATAAAATTTTATGGCATCTTTTTTGGTTATAGGGCCGCCAGTTGATTTGTTAAAACCAATTGCTACATACATTCCATTATTTTTAACAGCAACAGGTACCTTGTGAACCTTGCCAGAATGACCTTGAATCCTTTCATTCAGTAGGATTTCGCACTTGTGAAACATACTAGAAATATAAGCACAAAAACGATAATTAGCAAAAACACCATCGACGTCTTCCTCGCATTCAACAAAAACCTTGTGAAGAAGTTCAAGAGCAGAATCATTCATACTTTGCAGCCGATCCTCAATTCTTCCCTTTTTGATTAGATCGGATTCGCAATCTTCTGCCACTTTTTCAAGAATGAAATGTGGCAGATTATAATTTTTCAGAGCAGAAACAAATGTTCCTGTTTTTGAGATGCCAAAACTGGGAAAATTTCCACGGCTCAATTTAAAATGCTCCCAAAAAGTTGAATATAAAATTAATAGTAACCATGTAGGAATTGACTAACTCGCTTTTCGCATATAACTGTTCGCTAGAACATGGATCAAAATGGTGGGGCCGACCGGAGTTGAACCGGCGACACACGGGTCACTACAGCTCCAAACTGTACATCATCCTTTCGTCAGTGAAGCTTGTGAAACCACTGGAGCCCTTAGCGGTGATCATGTGATCTATCCTGTCGCCATGCCTGGCTAGGCTACGACCCCACGCAAGTGAGATAAATACACTTGAATTTTAATTTACTTGAGAGCTGAAAATATACATGTTAACTTTATGCATTTCTCAACACAAAAATACAAAACTTGACTTTACAAATTATTTCAAAACATCAAATAGGAAATAATTGTTCTCAAATTAATATGGAAACAAACCAAAGGAAAATGGTGATTGGTTAGAAATGGTAAAGCCAATAATGATTTTGGTTGGAGCCATTCCAGTAACTATAGCCCTCTTAATTGTGATTCCACAACTGACTCAACCTGAAATTCCTACCTCTGCCACAGATTCAACTGATGAAATTTCAATTGAGTATAGCATACAACATCTAAAGAAAATATCGTTTGGAATGACAGAAACTATAGGGGCGACAAAGACAGAACTGTTGTCAATCCAAAATGATGGAAATCTAAGATATAGCGTAACAATTGATGGTAAACCTGAACCTGATGTTAAGGATGTGTTGGAAAAAAATACAATGAAAAGACTCAAGGCTCTGATAAAAGAGACAGGATTTACGCAAATTCCAAAAAATTCTTTTGCTGTTAAAAATAACGTTTCTGAATTTGACAAATTTGGAATTAAAATAACTCTAAACGGTGTAACTAGCAATATTCAATGGCCTGAACAAAATGCTACTAGTGATTTTATTCCGCCATTAATTATTCACGTAAAAGATGAATTTGATAGGATAATTTCTGGAATAATAGAATAAATAACACTCGTAACGATTAACAAACATGATACCACTTTCTGGAAATCTTGATAATTCAAAAGGAATTATTGATGAAAAAATAGAATCGTATTCTGTCAAGCGCGGGACCTCTACTCTAAAACGAGGATTTGCTCACATGTTAAAAAATGGAGTTGTGATGGATGTTACTACTGTTGAACAAGCACAGATAGCAGAGGATGCAGGTGCAGTCTCCGTTATGGTTCTAGACAAGCTTCCCTCCGATGTGAGAAAGGCTGGAGGTGTTGCAAGAACAGCAAGCATTAGAATTATTCAAGAAATCATGGATTCTATTACAATTCCTGTTATGGCAAAATGTAGGATTGGTCATGTATACGAAGCTAAAGTTTTGCAAGAAACAAATGTCGACATGATTGATGAATCCGAAGTACTAACTCCAGCAGATGAATTGCATCATATTTGGAAATGGGATTTTACCACACCTTTTGTAAATGGTGCAAGAAATTTGGGTGAAGCGCTCCGTAGAATAGAAGAAGGTGCAGCCATGATAAGAACCAAGGGAGAACCTGGAACAGGAAATGTAGCAGAAGCTGTCACTCACATAAAAAATGTAAATGACGAACTTAGAAAAATAAAATCGATTTATGACTCTGGAGATGAACAAGAATTGATTCGAATGGCAAGAGATCTCAAAGTTTCTTATGAACTTGTAGAAGAAACATCAGGTCTTGGAAGATTGCCTGTAGTAAATTTTGCAGCAGGAGGCATATCTACTCCTGCTGATGCTGCATATCTTATGTCGCTTGGCTGTGACGGAATTTTTGTTGGTTCTGGAATATTCAAAGCTGAGGATGCAAGTGAACGTGCACAAGCAATAGTTCTTGCTACTACTTTTTGGGAAGATGCAGACAAGGTTAAGGAAGCACAAAAAATGATAGATGAAAGGCAATCTATGTTGGGACTAGACACCAAAAACCTTGAACTAAAGATGCAAGAGCGTGGAAGTACAGCGTGAGCGGATTAAATATCGGAGTCCTTGCAGTTCAAGGAGATGTTGAAGAAAATATAATTTCAACGAAAATGGCAATGGAAGAACTTGGCATTGAGGGAATTGTAAATGAAATCAAATATCCAGAACAAATTTCTGAGCTTGATGGAATGATCATTCCGGGAGGAGAAAGTACTGTAATAGGACAACTATCTCTTGTCAATGGTTCTCTGAAACAGATCAAAGAAAAAATTGAATCAGGTATGCCAGTTTTGGGAATCTGTGCGGGAATGATATTGCTTTCAAAAAGGGTAAAGGATCGAGTAGTAGGTGATACGAATCAACCACTTTTAGATTTGCTAGACGTGAAAATCGAAAGAAATACCTTTGGAAGACAGTGTGATTCATTTGAATCAGAAATCTCGATGGAAAAAATTGGAATTCCAAAATTTCAGGGCGTGTTCATTCGGGCTCCATCAATAGTAGAAATAGGAAAGAATGTAGAGGTTGTATCAAAATTTAACGAGAAAATTATTGCAATAAAACAAGGAATGATACTTGGAACTTCATTCCACCCTGAATTAACAAGTGATTTATCGGTACACAAGTATTTCATTAATCTAGTTAAAGAAAACCAATAATCGTTTTTGATATGCACGCAAATTCTGTAAACTGTCTAGGACAATTTATATTAAAAATAAGAGTAGATTGATACTATGAGCCAAATAGAATCTACACCAGATCTGGTGTTAGCTGTTTATAAAAAAACAGAACAAAATATTACAAACTTTACAAAAAGAACAAACCGACCACTGACACTTTCAGAGAAAATACTGATAGGACATTTTGAAGATATTGAAGATGCACAAAATGTTGAATCTGGAAAGAGTTATGTCTATCTGCGTCCAGATCGTGTTGCTTTACAGGATGTAACTGGTCAAACAACAATTCTGCAGTTTATGCAAGCTGGATTGAAGCGAACATTACTTCCTACTACTGTACATTGCGATCATCTAATTCAAGCTAGAATAGAAGGAGATTCAGACACTAAAGCAGCAATTAATGAGAACAGTGAGGTATACAAATTCTTAGAATCTGCAAGCAGAAAATATGGAATTGGTTTTTGGAAACCTGGCGCTGGAATCATTCATCAAGTAGTTCTTGAAAACTATGCGTTTCCTGGAGGCCTGATGATTGGGACAGATTCTCATACTCCAAATGCGGGTGGTCTTGGGATGCTTGCAATCGGTGTTGGAGGATTGGATGCAGCCGAAACAATGGCTGGTCTACCATGGGAACTCCTCTATCCAAAACGCATAGGCATTTACCTGACAGGTCAGCTAAATGGGTGGACTGCACCAAAGGACATTATACTATACGTTGCATCAAAACTTACAGTTTCTGGAGGAACAAATTCTATCATTGAATATTTTGGTCCTGGTGCAGAATCTATAAGTTGCACAGGAAAAGCAACAATAACAAACATGGGTGCTGAGATTGGCGCAACATGTTCGGTGTTTCCATATGATAAAAGAATGGATACATATCTTAGAGCAACAAATCGTGGCAAGTTAGCAGACCTTGCAAACAAGTTCAAAAATTTGTTGATTGAAGATCCAGAAATTGAACAAATGCCTGAAAAGTACTTTGATCAAGTAATTAGAATCAATCTTTCAACGTTAGAGCCACATTTAGTGGGTCCACACACACCAGATCTTGCTAGGCCAATTTCACAAATGGCAGAAGACGTGAAAAAAAACAATTATCTTGACAACATTTCAGTTGCACTGATAGGAAGTTGTACAAACTCTTCATATGAAGACATGTCGCGCGCAGCTAGTATGGCTGAGCAAGCAAGATCTAAAGGAATCAAAACAAAAATACCACTTCTTGTTACTCCTGGCTCGGAACAAATTAGAGCTACAATAGAAAGAGATGGTCAGATGGACTCACTCAAATCCATAGGGGCAACAGTTCTAGCTAATGCCTGTGGACCATGCATAGGACAATGGAATAGACCTGAACTAAAAAAAGGGGAGCCAAACACAATTGTCACCTCATATAATAGAAATTTTCCGGGAAGAAATGATGGAAAAAGGGAGACAATGAATTTCATAGGCAGCCCAGAATTGGTTACTGCACTGGCCCTTGGTGGGAGATTGTCTTTTAATCCACTAAAAGATTCATTGATTGCACCAGATGGTTCAGAGTTTAAACTAGAGCCTCCAAAAAAAGCACCCGAAGTTCCAAACGATGGATTTCAACAACCTGAAGGGATCTTTGTCTTGCCGTCAAAAGATCCTGACTCTGTTGAAGTTGTAATAAGTAAAAACAGTGAAAGACTACAGAAATTAGAGCCGTTTTCAAAATGGGATGGAAATGATTTTTTAAAACTTCCAATACTAGTCAAGGCAAGGGGAAAATGCACAACTGATCATATTTCTCCTGCAGGTCCTTGGTTGTTTTATAGAGGTCATCTTGACAAGCTAAGTGATAACATGTTTCTTGGCGCAGTTAACGCTTACAGTAATGAAGTAGGAAAAGGCAAAAATAGTCTTACAGGAAATTTAGAACCATTTCCCGATATTGCAAGACAGTACAAGAAAAAAGAAATCAAATGGATAGTTATTGGTGACCGCAATTACGGCGAAGGAAGTAGTAGGGAACATGCTGCCATGTCACCAAGATTCATGGGATGTGCTGCTGTCATTGTAAAAAGTTTTGCTCGAATACATGAAACTAATCTGAAAAAACAGGGCATTCTAGCTCTTACGTTTGGCAACCAGGATGATTATGAAAAAATAAAAGAAAATGACAGAATTAGTCTTGTAGACCTGAACCATTTAGAACAAGGAAAACCAGTAAAATGTATCATAGACCATGAAAATGGGACTAGCGAGGAAATACTGCTTAATCACTCGTACAACAAATTTCAGATCCAATGGTTTCGTGCTGGTTCCGCGTTAAATGTTCTAAATAAAAATAGTATGTAATTATTACAAAAAAATCGTGTTGATTAACTTAATATTATATTAATTTTCTTTTTTCTTATAATCAGAACACAAAATGACCCACTAGATTAAAATATTTTGGAGTCTATTAAAATACATGAGGTTGCCTTCTCGTAAGGAAATTTATGGAAAAGCAAAAGTCGGAACTGTAGCAGGTCTTGTTGGAGGATTTGCTCTCTTTGTATCGCTGTTTGGAATAGACTCACAACTAAACGTAGCACCGGGAACATTCTATCAGATGTTGGGAATTGCAGTTGGATTGGATGGCATGCCCGCGATTGTTTTTGGATTTATGGCTCATATGCTCACTGCCGCAACCATTGGTGCTGTCTTTTGTGTCTGTTCAACACTACACAGAGTGCTTAATCTAACAAGCATTTGGAAAAGTATCTTTGCTGGTGCTGTCACTGGTCTTGAAGTATATGTGATATTTTTCATGCCAATCACACTATATCTTATGATACCAACAATCGACTCGACTATAATTGATGGAAGTCAGTCCATCGTAACTGCTCAAGAAAGAATGGCTGCAACTATGCTAAAACAAAATATCAATTTGATAATGTGGGGATCACTAATGCTGCATATACTTTATGGATCAATAATGGGACTGTTTAGCGGAATGGTACTGCACGAAGACTACAAGATTACAAAGAAAATCACAGATCTTGAATCGGGATCTATGCCGGCAACATAGATTCCCTCTTTTTGTGATTAATATGTTGGGACAAAAATTTGATCCAAATGCCCTATACAACAGAATTGTTCACTATTACATAGACAAAAAAAGTTATTCCAAAGAAAGCGCCAATGAAATTGCTCAAACAATAGTGCAAAGAGAACTATTACGGAGGATCTGCAAAAACATTAAATGTAAACATTCAATGGATGAACACGTAAGAGCTAAAGAAACATGTCTTATACTAAATTGTGACTGCAGTCACTTTGTAAACTAGATTTTTAAAACAATCTTGCCAAATTGATTGCTTGATTCCATTCTCTTATGTGCTTTTTTTACATCTTTTAAATCAAATATGCTATCGATTATTGGCTTTAGCTTTTTTAGTTTCATAAATCTATAAAGTGAGACAAGCTGTGATTTTGAGCCAAGATAGGTTCCAATAATCTGCGCCTCCTTACTATACAAGGCACGTATATTCACTATAGCTTCTGTTCCTGTAGTGGTACCACATGCAATCATTCTTCCCCCTACTTTGAGAGCCTCGATGCTGATAGGCCAAGTCTTTGCTCCTACATGGTCTATTACTGCATCCACTCCACGATTCTTGGTAAATTTGAGAACTTCAGTATTAACATCTGATTTGTTCCTATTTATGATGAAATCAGCACCTAATTTTTTTGCCAAACTAGCTTTCTTTGAATCCGAAACTACAGTAATTACTCTGATTCCTTTTTCCTTGGCTAAAATTATAGCTGCAGAGCCTACTCCGCTGTTTGCACCCCAAATTAGGATTGTATTGCCTTTCTTACATTCAGATCTTTCTAACATATTCCAAGCAGTAAGATAGGATACATTAAGTGCAGAAGCTTCTGCATCAGAGAACCAATCTGGTTTTTTGATAATGTTTTTTTGTGGAACTTGAATAAATTCTGCATATCCTCCTTTGTACTCTCCAAAACCTCCTATGATTGCAAATGAAACTCTTGGAGTTTTGCTTTTTATTGCAGGATATATGACAATTTTGTCATCTTTTTTGAAATTTCCAAAACCACTAGTCAAAGTACCGCAAACATCACAGCCCAAGACGTGGGGAAAAAAAACTTTTCTACCTGGCAGACCATTTCTAACCCAAATGTCCAAGTGATTTACTGCGCAGTGATTCACTTTTACAATCACATGATCTTTTTTTGATTTTAGATCTGGAATGGTTTCATATGACAGAACTTCAGATCCACCATGTTTCCTGATGACAACAGCTTTCAATGATTAGATGAATGTAAAATAACTATTTTAGGTTGTGCATAGCTTTGAGATCATTCGCAAACTGTGAAAGAGTTGAAGGTATTTCAAAATCAATCGAATCTTTTAGTGACAACCCTAATTCTTTTTTCTTGTTCCAGACATTAGAATTGAATTCCACTATGTTCTTTGTAAATTCTGTCCAGTCTTGGTAATTTTCCTTCGTTGGCAGTCTTTCTTTATGGATGCTTTTATCTGAATAGAGATTCTGCCACAGATAATCTGTAATAAAGGGAGTTATTGGAGCAAGCAAAAGCAAAACTGTAGAAAGAACCTTGTGGAGAGTGTATATGGCACCATCTCGTTCTTCTTCTGAAAACCCTGTTCCATAAGAGCGACCCTTTATCATCTCAATATAATGTGCAGCAAAGAGATTCCAAGTAAACTCTCTGAGAGCAGTGGCAGGAATGAAAAAATTGTATTCGTTATATCCCTTTATGCACTCTTCTACCACTTTGTCGAGCTCTGAAAGAATCCACTTGTCAGCGGGATCTAGTTTTCTAGTACTTAAAACTGGAAAACCAGAAAGAAATCTTGAAACATTCCAAAGTTTGCTAAGAAACTTTTTAGTTGATTCAATTTTTTGTTCTGAGCATCTAAAGTCATATCCTAAATTGATCTCACTTGCACTCCAGAATCTAAAAGTATCAGCACCGAATTTCTGTATGACTGGCAAGGGATCTATTACATTTCCTTTACTCTTGCTCATCTTTGTGCCATGTTCGTCAACTCCATAACCCATTATCCATGCTTCAGACCATGGTGCACTGCCAGTTAGCTGTTCACATCTCAAAAGAGTATAGTATAACCAAGTTCTTACGATATCCTTTGATTGCGGTCTTAACGTTGTAGGATATGTCTTTATAAAAAATTCATTATCTCGTTTATATTTTGTAACAAAAAGTGGTGAAACACTCGAGTCCATCCAAGTATCAAAAGTTCTTTCTTCACCAACAAATTCATTTGAACCACATTTTGTACACTTTGTAATTGGGCTGTTGTCTCTCCATGGTCTGTAGTATTTACCAGGTTCTGGAACGTGTGGCTCGGAGCATTTTTTGCAGTGCCATATTGGTATCTCTGTTCCATAGAATCGTCTTCTTGATATGGGCCAGTCAATTGAAATAGAGTCCAACCAGTTCATTAGAATCTGTTTGTGCATGGGAGGGTGGAAATTAATCTTTGAGCCAAGATCTCTTATTTTCTCTACAGAATCTTTTTGCTTTACATAGTATTCTTCCATTGGTATTATCTCAATTGGAGTCTTGCTTCTCTCAGAGACAGGCGTACGATGATTGATGTTTTCTATTTTTTCGACAAATCCCTGATTTTGCAAATCCTCGATTATCTTTTCTCTTGCCTGTCTGACCTTTAGACCTGTATACACACCAGCAACATCGGTCATCCGACCATCTTTTCCAATGGCTACAATTTCCTGTAATTTTAGTTCCCTAAATAACGCAACATCATTCTGGTCACCATAACTGCATACCATGACAACACCCGATCCAAATTCTTTTTCTACAGATGGATGTGTTAAAATTTCCACTTCTCGATTGACTATTGGAATTGTTATTTTCTTTCCAACCCAATCTGTATATCTTTGATCATCAGGATTTACAATTACAGTCTGACATGCACACAAAAGTTCTGGTCTAGTACTTGCAACAATCAAAGATTTTTCAGAGTCTTTTATTTTGAATTTCATATGCACTAATTTTGTAGGAATCTCTTGGTATGTTATTTCTGCATCTGCAATTGTGGTGCCAGTAACCCAGTCGTAGTTGTTAGGTATATTTGCAAGATACACCAAGCCTTTTTTCCAAAGCTCGATAAATGTTGATTGTGTTAATGTCCTGTATTCTTCAGAATCTGTTCTGTAATATTCTGAAAAATTCCCACTAAGACCTAGATTTTTCATTATTTCAATCATTTCTGCTTCTAGATCATCTAAGGCAGTTGCACAAAGCTTTAGGAATTCTCCACGATCTGTTTCGCGCATTCTTATGTTGTATTTTTTTTCTGTGTACATCTCAACAGGCAAACCGTTTCTGTCTATCCCTATTGGAAAAAGAACATTTTTGCCAGACATTCTTGCTGTTCTAGCAATCATGTCTATCTGTGCGTAATGTGCTGCAGCGCCTATGTGCCAAGGTCTTCCAGACGGGTAAGGTGGCGGGGTATCTATTACAAAAACGTCGCCTTCAGGTTTGAAATCATAAATGTGAGAATCATTCCATTGCTTTAGAATCTGTTTTTCTAATTCTGGATTCCATGCAGTCTCTTTAATCTTAGATTCCATGCCTTAAGACTTGGAGATATGTGATATAATGTGGGCTCCTTTGTTGTATCCTTCGTAAATGTAAACTCCTACTGCCTCTATGTTTTCTGGCATTTTTGGAACAAGGAGCTTTATGATTTCTGTAGAGAGGTTTTCTACTGTAGCTTCGCCTTCAAGAAGATAGGTCGTATTTTTTGGAACCTGCAAATCAAACAAGCCTTTTGGACCATCAAATGCAATCTTGTAATGTAAATTATCTTCCTTGGTTAGATATTTTCTATTGATGAAAAACTTGTGATCTAAAATACTGATAACTTCCTTGATGATTTTTTTTGCTTCGCTAAAGTCTATCAACAGATTATTTTTCATTTCCCCAACAAGCTCAACCATTACAGATGATGTGTGACCATGAAGTATCGAACACTTTTCTACTAGTGGAAGAATGTGGGCATAATCAAACGCAAATGATGGATCTTCCATGAAGATAGAACCTGTTTGAACATCTCTTGTCTTGTAAAGCACAATGTCTTCTAATTCTTTTATCTGTGCAGCAAATTTTGGATGACCAACCGCAATTATTTTTGTTTCAGGATATTCGCGTTTTATCTCCTTGTATTTTGTGATGTCTTTTTCGCTATCTATTATTTCTATTAGACCTTTTTCTGTTTTAAAATCTACGATGACATTTTTCCCATCTTTGAGAGTTAACTTGTGATTGTATTCGTATTTTATGTCTAAAAATGAGAGCATTTCCGCTATGGAAAGCTCAGTTCTTGTTTTCATGAGATTGCCCTTTTTGTCTATATATCTAAAATCTGAATCCAAAATTGCTGACTCGCTTGTCATTTGAAAATTTTTGATATTCTTCTGTATATAAATTCTGTATAGCGAAAATCAAATGGATGAACTTTCCTTGGTTTATTCCAGTGAGTTTAGAATTCTTGCAAGATTGATATCGTTTTGAGTTATTCCTCCTGCATCGTGAGTTGTTAAATCAACTTTGATCTTATTGTATACATTAAACCACTCTGGATGGTGATTCATCTTTTCAATATGTAATGCTGCGGTGCTCATGAACCCAAATGCTTGGATAAAATCCTTGAAGACAAAATCCTTGTGTAGTTTTCCGTTGACTGTACTCCATCCTGGCAAATTTGTCAATTCCTTTTTGATTTGCTCGTCTGATAGTTTGTTCAAACCCATGAATGTTTTTATCGATTCCAGTATTTAACTATCAAAACATAACAACTAACTTAGGGCGGATTTTTACAATCTAAAGAAATGACTGATCTTGATATACTGCATGAAAAGATGAATGAATCTATTCAGCAAATAACTAAGAAGAGAATAGGAATTGCGTTTTCGGGAGGAGTTGATAGTTCGCTTTTAGCTAAACTTTGCACTGATCTTGGATATGACGTCACACTGTTGACAATTGGATTTGCAGGTTCACATGACATACAATTTTCCAAGGAAATATCCAGTCTCTTTGGTTATGAACATAAAATTGAAAAAATCTCACCAAAAACATTTCCTAAGATAGTTGAACAGATTAGAAAAACAATAAAAACAGATAATCTCTCATGGAATGAAAATTGCATAGCGTTTTATTTTGTATCAAAACTTGCAGAGCGGAACAATATTGATACAGTCCTCACAGCAAATGGGATTGATGAGCTTTTTTGTGGCTATAATGCATATAGAGATGCAGTAAAAGATGGTAAAGATGGCATTATGAATATAATGGAATCAAAAATTGAAAATGAACTTAACATGATGAAAGCAGTTAACAAAATCTCTTCTGAATTTGGTGTCAAGATTCTGCAACCATTTCTTTCAAAGGAATTTGTTACCTTTGCAAAGAAAATTCCAATCAAAGAAAAAATCCACGGACCTGATGATCTACTCCGCAAACATATTGTTAGAGACCTTGCCTTAAAGATTGGAGTTCCAAAAGAAGCGGCATTTAAACCTAAAAAAGCTCTTCAATATGGTTCTCTTATTCACAAAGCCTTGATGAAAATCAAGTAAATTTAGAACACGTTTTTTTTACTTTGTTGAAGACATTTTTGATTATTATGCCAGATGCTCCAAGCTGATTTTCTGCCACAAAAATACTTTCTATTTCTTTTTTAGTTAGATGCGTAGATATCGCTTTGTCGTTTTTTACAGCTTGTAAAAATTCAATCTCTCCATCAGAAGCCGCAAAAGCTACTCTCTGTATGTCTCGATATGCTTTGAAACGTGGAACTCCTTTTTTGATTAGGGCATCAAGGACAAACTCAGCAAAAATTTGACCTTTTGTTACGCCTAGATTTTTCTTTATTTTTTCCTTATTCACATAAAGGTCAGAAAGAATCTTGGTCATTGCTTCTAACATTTCGTCCAACAAGATGGAACTTGTGGGCAGAGTAAATCTCTCATTTGCTGAATTTGATAAATCCCTCTCATGCCATAATGGTATATTTTCAAATGATACATTGATCTGACTGCGCAGCATCTTAGAAAGCGAAGTTACCCGTTCGCTTTTTACAGGATTTCGCTTTACAGGAACAGCACTACTTCCCATCTGGCCTTTTTTGAATGGCTCTGCAACCTCACCGATCTCTGTTCTCTGAAGATTTCTAATCTCTACTGCCATTTTCTCTAATGTAGCTCCAATTAATGCAATACAAAATACATATTCTGCATATCCTTCCCTTGGAACGATCTGAGTAGTAACATCTGCAGAGTAAAGAGAAAGTTTCTTTGCTACTCTTTTTTGAACATCTAATGCCTTTGAGCCCATAAGGGAACCCGTTCCAACAACACCAAGTGTTTTGCAGATCAAAATTCTCTTTTTGCACTGTTCGATTCTTTCTATGTGTTTTGACATTTCCAGTGCCCAATTTGCAAATTTTAAACCAAATGCTATGATACTTGCATGTTGTCCGTGTGTTCTTCCCACTGCTGGAAAGTCTTTGAATTTCATTGCAAGCTTTGCTAAAATAATTGATAATCTTGCTACCTTTGGTTCTATAATAGCAAGTGCATCTCTAATCTGCATTGAAGTACTTGTATCAACCAAATCATTACTTGTCAATCCATAATGTATCCAAGGTTTTGCGGCAATAGTGCAAATTTCGCTTAATGCTTCAACCAAGGCTGCCGTGTCGTGGTCACTTTTTGCTTCTAGTTGCTTTACTCGTTTCACTGTGATCTTTCCAGATCTTGCCATTTTGGCTATGTTTTGGGCAGCTGCCTTTGGAATCATAGATATCTCAGACTGAGATTCTGCTGCTGAAGCCTCTATCTCAAGTTGATATTGGATCTTTTTTTGTTCATCAAAAATTTCACGCATTTCCTTGGTACCATACCGTCCACCATCGATTGGTAAAATGGGCATAATGAATTTGAACTGAATTAGGAAAATAAACCTACTTATGATTTAAATTGTGCAAAAGCAACCTTTGTTCACTGATCTACATGTCATCATTAATTCCAAAAAAAATTGGGAACATGCATTATCAAATTGATGTTGATCCAAACCGTGGAATGAAAGTTCCTGTTACAATCTATGCAGATGAAGGACTGTTACAAAAAATGTTGACAGACAGAACCATTACTCAAGCTATCAACGTATCAACTCTGCCTGGAGTTCAAAAACATGTTGTAGTCTTGCCTGATGGACATGAAGGATATGGATTTCCTGTAGGTGGAGTTGCTGCCATGGATGCAGAAGATGGAATGATAAGTCCAGGAGGTGTAGGTTACGACATTAACTGTGGTGTTAGATTGATTCGAACCAATCTTACCGAAAATGAAGTTAGACCACAATTAAAAAATCTAGTAACCGAGCTTTTCAATTCCATTCCATCTGGCGTTGGTTCAAAAGGAGCAGTTAAACTAAGTTTCTCACAACTTGATGAAGTTCTAGTAAAAGGAGTAAAATGGGCAGTTGACAATGGATACGGAACAAACGACGACGCAGATGTGTGTGAAGAAAACGGTCAAATGAAAAATGCTGATCCTAACAAAGTATCTGCAACGGCAAGAAAACGTGGTGCACCACAACTTGGCAGTCTTGGCTCAGGGAACCACTTTCTTGAGGTGCAAAAAGTAGCAGAGATTCATGATAAAGAAGCTGCAAAACGAATGGGAATATACAATGAAGGACAAGTGACCGTCTTAATTCACTGCGGTTCAAGAGGTTTTGGTCACCAAATATGCAGTGACTACCTCAGAGTTTCTGAACAGTCGCTTGGAAAATATAGAATATCTTTGGCTGACAGAGAACTTGCTTGTGTTCCAAATTCATCTGATGAAG
>JBQTHX010000058.1:0-3802 GCA_052389415.1 Nitrosopumilaceae archaeon | reverse complement strand
ATTTTAATCAAAGCCTATAAACTCTTGATTCTATGGTATCATACAAGAAATGAAAATTGTATTTGCGATAATAGCAATGGTTGCCATGATCTTTTCACTTCTTGGCAATGAATCCTTTGCTATGTGTGCCATCGATAATGATTGGCCTGATAAGCCATGTTATGATACCTCGCCGCCACTTCCTCTTTCAAAATCAGAATGGAAGAAAGTTTGGGATCCATATTATGACTATAAAGGAAAGGAATGGATGGAACAAAAAAAATCAGAACTAGATGAGCAATTAAAATCTGGAACACTAAAAGAATGGATAGAATCAGGATTTGTTGAACAAGATTTTGCAAATTATAATGTCTGGTTTTATTACTATGTCAATGACTTTGCTCCTGCACCAGAAGGATACGAACTAGATGCTCAAATACGTGATGAAGTTCTTTCTCCACTAAAACAGATAAGATCAGGAATAGACCCAAATGATGTAGTTTGCAAGAGTGGATTGGAGCTAATCTTTCGCAGTAACGGAAGTTCTCCAACCTGCGTAAAACCAACAACAGCTTCAACACTTGTTCAAAGAGATTGGGCCACTACCATGTGGACTCCTCCAGTCATTCCGGCAGAATCTGAGGTAACAATCAAACTCGAACGAACTCCATGTTTTGGATTCTGTCCAGCCTACTCTGTATTGATTCATGGGAATGGGACAGTTGTCTATGAAGGTTATAATTTTGTTCAAACAAAGGGATTAAAAGTATATGAAATTCCTACAGACAAAATCAAAGAACTGGTTACTCTAGTTTATGATGCAAACTATTTTTCTCTGAGAGAACTGTATGATGCACCTGTTACTGATCTGCCATCAGCAATTACTACTATCACTATAGGGGACAATACAAAATCAATCCACAATTATGGAAATACAGGACCTCAGAAACTGGAAGATCTTGAACTATATATTGATGAGATCACCAAATCAAAAGATCTTGTAGGAGAACCATCATTTGAGCAACCAGTGGAATCTGATCCTGTATCGTTTGATGAATTTGTTGCCCTGAACAACAGATTAGGATTTGAATTGTTCGCCAATTTAGCTCAGGAAGAAAACAAGAATGTATTTTTCTCTCCGTATAGTATCTCCAACGCATTTTCTATTTTATATGAAGGAGCAAGGGGAACAACACAAGAAGAGATACAGTCCGTCTTTCATTTTATAAAAGATGATCAAACAAGAAGAGACTATTCAAGCCAGATAATATCAAAGCTAAACGAGCCATCAAAAAATTATATCTTGAGTACTGCAAATGCGTTGTGGGTTCAAGAAAGATTCCCAATACCTGACGAATACAAGTACGTGTTAGAGACTCACTATCTTTCTCAGACAGAAAATCTTGATTTTTCTGTTCAACCTGAAGAATCTCGCCAGACAATAAACAAGTGGGTTGAAGAAAAGACAAATGACAAGATAAAGGACCTGCTTCCTCAAGGATCAATTAATGACCTGACAAGAGCTGTAATCACAAACGCAGTCTACTTTTTGGGAAATTGGACTGTACAGTTTGATGAAAAACTAACAAAAGAAGACGATTTTAAGATTTCAGAGACAGAAACTACCAAAGTATCAATGATGAATGTTGAACAATCCTTTGAGTATGGTTCAACAAATGACCTACAGATCCTAAAAATGAGTTACAAGGGAGAAGACCTCTCAATGCTTGTTTTGCTCCCTAAGGAGAATGATTTGAACTCACTTGAGAAAAAACTGTCTGTGGAAAGCCTAGTTGAATGGAAAAATACTCTGGCCAAAAAGCAAGTAAATGTGTATCTTCCAAAGTTCAAGCTAGAGTCATCATATTCTCTTGTTGATAATCTTACACAAATGGGAATGCCATTAGTCTTTGAGGCACGAAAGGCTGACCTGACAGGAATTTATGAGAGGCCAGATCTCTACGTAACCGGGGTATTTCATAAAGCGTTTGTATCAGTAGATGAGAAAGGTACAGAAGCTGCTGCAGCAACAGGAATCATAGTTGGAGTAGACTCGGTAGGACCTACACCAGAAATATTTAGAGCCGATCATCCATTCATATTTTTAATTCAGGATGAGAGAACTGGGTCGATCTTATTTTTAGGTAAAGTGACCGATCCTACAAAGTCTCAATAATTTTTTAGAAAAGATCACTGATAATTTCTACGTATCTTTTTTATATGATTATTATTTTCATTGGTTCAATAGATAGGAATGTGATTTCCTGCCGGTGTCACACCACCATCTATTATTCAAAAAAGCAAACTGGTCAAATTTTTAAAAACACAAACAAGAAAAACGGATTTTGAACTAGTGGGATTAAATCAGGTGCTAGCCAGTACCATTTTAGATAGTTGATTTACTATCCCAGTAGATGTGATGATTCCAACAACCTTTCCTTGCTCGACAACAACTAGCTTGCGAATCTTTTTTGTGGACATTTTATGGGCAGCTACCAATATTGACTCGCTTGACTCTACAGTATGTAGTGGAAATGATGCTATGTAACGGACAGGAGTGTCCAATGGATATTTTTTTGCGGCAACCTTTATGGCAAAGTCTCTGTCTGTAAGAATTCCTACGTGGTCTTCCTTTTCCTTGACTAGGACAGAGCCAAATCCTCCCTGTTCCATCATCTTTGCTACTTGGTAAACAGTTGTTAACGGGCCTACAGTTACTAGGCTAGTTGTCATGGCATCTCTGACGGGAATTTTTGATATTTCTACGTTCATTGCTTCACTATTACGATTGATTGGTATTAGGATTCCTTGCAAAATTAGCTGAATATTTGCAGAATACGCAAATTGAATTTTCCATTAAACTAAGATCGGCCAGCAAACCTGTCCAATAATTCAAGCGTGCTTATCTATCCACCATGTCACCCTTGTTTTGTTATTCACTTCATCAAGCAAAATAGTAACGCTAAATTCTTGGCAATTGTATTATTATGTCAGAAAAAAATTGACTGAGATTGCTTATCCGATTTTAATTTATGACAACTTGTGTTATTCGTGCACTAGATGGGCAAAAATAACAAATGATCTACTAAGAGGCAAATGTCTGATAACAGGTCACTATAGCTTGTTAGGAAAAGAGATCAAGAAACAGCTCTTTCCTAAAGATTATGAAGGTTTGGACATGTCTTGGTTTATCATCGATGGACATGCTTTTGGAGGCAGATCTGGACTGTTTCGTCTAATACGATATATGATGTTTGAATCAAAGAACGGTCTCTTTCCAAAAAATGATTTTAACTTGAAAGAATGCAGCACCGACTGTAAGACTGTAAAAGGTGCCTTTCTAAGATCATATAGCATCATTACAAACTCCAAAAAATTCAGTGTAATGAATAGTTAAGAAAATTTAATTCGTCAAAATACTCAAAAACATCATCAGCCAAAATTTTTTCTCGAACAAATTATATTTGCGCAGTTCAAAAAACCATCTAATGATTGGAAAACTTGTTGCGTCTATGAGCATTACACTGATTATGGTATTTGGATTGCTTTTTGCGCTTCTTGCTGGGCTGGCATTTTATTTTAATGTAGGAATTTTTGGTACAGTAGGAATGGCCGTAGCATTTGGTCTGATTCAATGGGCAATAGGTCCTCTCATAGTACGCTGGAGCACAAACATGAGGCCACTAGACAAGAATCAGTATCCTTGGATAGAACAAACTGTGCAAGAAATCTGTTTTAAAAATAAGGTTGCTGTACCAACTATAACAATTGCAAATACTGGCATGCCAAACGCGTTTGTTTTTGGCAGAACCAACAAATCTGC
>JBQTHX010000057.1:0-1989 GCA_052389415.1 Nitrosopumilaceae archaeon | reverse complement strand
ACTGTCCTGTCTCCTCCTACCATCACGACCAGTTCTCCATTCTCCGCCTGGGTAGGACCACCCATGACAGGAGTGTCAAGCATGGCAATTCCATTCTCTTTGAATTTTTTTGATATCTCTATAGATGAAATTGAGTTTGTTGTGCTCATGTCAGCTATCGTCAGTCCATCATGTCTTCCCTCAACAATACCATCTTTTCCAAAGGATACCGCCTCCACTGCTTGAGCGTCTTTTACTATGGTAATTACTAGATCTGAAGCGTAAGCAAGATCTTTGGGAGATTCTGCAACTGCTGCGCCTAGTTTTTTCAATTCTTCTGTCTTTTCCTTTGTTCTATTGTAAACGGTAACCTGAAGTCCTGATTGTAAAAGTCTTTTTGCTACAGCTCTTCCAAGCATTCCTGTTCCAATAATTCCTATCTTGTTCAATTATCTGAATTGTCTTTTGATTGGCCTTGTAATCTTTCCTATAACAATTAGTTATTCCACTTGTCCACTAGACTGACAAATTTTTTGTTGTTTCTTATCTTATCAAAGTCAGCGTCTCCTCTTGCTTTAACCCTAAATGATATGTCAAGGCTAATTGCCTTTTCAAGCAAACTTATCGATTCATCTTGCTTGTCTTGGAGTGCTTTGCTGCAAGCCTTGTGATATAGAGTATTGGAGTGTTGTGGATATGTCTCTAATATCATATCATAGTATGCTATTGCCTTGTCATAGTCTCTCAAATAATGGTAACACAAACCAGCGTTGATCAATCCTAGTACGTTTTTCTTTTCTATTTTCAATACTTGCTCATAACAAAATATCGCATCATGGTATCTTCCCAGTCTTCCCAAAGCATGTCCTTTGTTTAATAATGCCTCAAGATGGTCAAGATTGATTTCTAGTATTTTATTAAAATACAAGATGGATTCTCTTGGATTTCCAGTCTTGCGAAGTATGATTCCTTTGTTAAATATCTCTTTGATATCTTGCAATTCAATGTATTATAATTTAGATGTGTATAAATCTGAAACTTTCTTATATGATAAAAATTGAATCTGTATCATGCCACTGACAAATGATATCATAATAAAATTAAATGAAATTACTACCTCAGTTTCTAGCAAAAAGAAACTCTCCCAAGATGATGAGGAAATTATCAAAAAAATCTTCAAAAAAATAGTAGAAGGAGGTGGAAGGTATGATGTGTATGAGATCGAATCTTGGTTTGCCCTAGAAGGATCTTGGAAAGACAAATCAGCTGTAGAAAGAATTGTAAACATGGCTCATTATCAACAAACGAAATTTGAGGAAAAAAACAGACTAAAGTTTGTCTCTGATGGATGTAGCTGTGGTAATTAGCACAAGCATTTTATGAAAACCTATATGGTGCGACAGAAGTGATTTTGTATGGCTGAGATCAAAGCGTCCGCCCTGATTGATTCTACAATAGAAAAGGTCTGGAATTTGGTATCTGATCTTGACAGGGAATCTAAATTTTGGAGCAACATAACAAAGGTCAGAACGATATCAAAAGAAGGAAATATCATAAAACGAGAAATCACAATTGGAAAAGATGACAGGTGCTTGCAAACTGTGACACTCTTCCCTCAAGAAAAAGTTCTTGCAGAATTTACAAAAGGAATTATTGGCGGCACAAAAACCACTACACTGACACCAAGTTCTGGCGGTACCAATTTAGAAATTCTCTGGGACATTAAATTCAAAGGAATGGCTGGATTCTTGTCAGGAAAACTAAATAGTGATTTTCAAGGACACACAGAGCAGGCTGTTCTTGCAATAAAACAAGCAGCAGAAGGTACTACGCCCCAGTCATCATTTAAGATGGAAACAAGAACCCACTGGGCTGACAAGTTCGATTCTGATAAATAATTCTAATTTACCACATTCCGCCACCACCGCCAGGACTGTCAAAGTTTTTCTGTGATGGACGGAAGTGAGCTTTTTTCATATGTCTTTCCAGTCGTACAGGATCATTTAGTTC
>JBQTHX010000056.1:0-7605 GCA_052389415.1 Nitrosopumilaceae archaeon | reverse complement strand
GTATGCCAGCACACTTGGCTATTCTAAGGAGGAGGTACTAGGTGCTTCAATCTTTGATCATACCGCAGACAATGATCTGCCTGCTATAAGGGAATCATTTCGGGCCTGGAGAAAAAATGGTCTTGTTAAGGGCAGAGAGATATGGATGAAACGAAAAGATGGCACTATCTTTCCAGCATTATTGAACGCAACATCAATTTTTGGCACAAATGGATTATTGATTGGAAGCAATACTGTAATAACCGATCTTACTGAGATTCACGAAGCAAGAAAAAAGATCCAAGAACATGAGGTTTTAATTGAAAATCAGTTAGAAGAACTGCAAAAACTGGCACGATCAAAAAATGAATTTATTGCAATGATTACTCATGAACTTAAGACTCCCCTTGTTCCAATAAAGGGATATTTGGATATGATATTAAAAGAAAATTTTGGTCCACTTACAGATTTACAAAAAGACCGGATAAAGATAGTTAAATCTAGTGCGGACTCCCTTCTTACCCTTGTTGCTGATTTATTGGATGCCCAGAAGCTAGAACTTGGGCAGTTAAGATTGGTAAAAGAAGAAAACGATATTGGAAAGATCACACTTGACATTATAGAAACAATTAAAGCTGACGCAGAAAAAAAAGGGATTCAAGTTCATTCCAGCCTAGAAGGCAGTGTTATATGTCCTTGTGATAAGAACAGAGTTTCTCAGGTTATTACCAATATCCTCTCAAATAGCCTTGATTTTTGCCCCAAAGACGTTGGAATAATAAAAATCAGACTATCAATTGAGGAGGGATTTGCAAAGATAATGATAAAGGATAACGGAATTGGAATGACAAAAGAAAACCTCACGCATCTCTTCAAGAGATTCTATCAACTAGACACCAAAACCACAAGGGAGCACGGTGGAACAGGTCTTGGTCTTTCAATTTGCAGAGGAATAATAGAAACACATGGGGGTAAGATATGGGCAGAATCTGAAGGGTTGGGAAAAGGACTTGAAATTTACTTTACATTACCTATTGCAGAAGTGACTAATTCAACCCCCAAAATGTAAATTCTTTTCTTGATCTTTAAAATCTGATACAACCTTTTTTAAACTAATTAAAAAATTACTTGGATTTTTCTAGTAAAATGATTTTGATGGATAAAACAATTGCTAAATTTTTATAATTAAAATCAAATTAACTTTATTTTTTTATCAGCTAATTACTTACCAGCTTATTTCACAAGATTATTCCAATATTGAAGAAATTATAATTTTTACCACTTAACGTCAAAACTATAATCTGGTTTATCATCAATAATTCTTTCTTCTTGTTCTATTATCTTTGTGACATTTCTGATATTTTCTAGTCTGATTGGTTTTTCAATAAAATCATACGCACCGTGTCTTAGTATTTCCTTTATGACTTCGTCATTCCTTTCATTGGCGCTTTCAATTATTATTTTTGCATCAGGGTTAATGTCGAATAATTCTTCCATGATTTCATCGGCAATCATATCAGGCAAACTATAATCTAGAAACACGATTGGTGTCTCTGATGAATCTGTTAATTCTTTAAAGATCTTAATTCCTTTCTTGCCAGTAGAACAAGTGTAGATATTTTCATAACCAAGACTCTTGAGGAATTTGTGAAACACAAGAGTCACAGCTGCACTGTCCTCAATTATTAAAACTTCCTTTTTGTAAGTAGTTTTTATTTTTTTAATCGGGGGAGAATTTGCTCCAAGGATAACAGGTTTTGTTACAATGCTATCGTTAACAGGATAAATTGAACCATAGTCCATGTTTAACATGTTTGAGAGTCTCTTTTTTTCATGATAATCTCAGGTGTGTAATAATTTAGACTCAGAAGAAAAGTGAATTATCATGATTAAGAAAATTTGCCTCATAAAGATAATAATCATTGATTTTAATTTTGTGCTCTCAAACTTATAACAAGAGGTATGAATAAAAAGCACAGAATAACCTGACTAGACTATGGAAAAAATTGTTGTAGACACAAGTATAATCATTGATGGTGAGATATCAAAACAGATTAACGATGGAAAAATAGGAAATTGTGAAATCATCATTCCTGTAGCTGTGTTAGATGAGCTCCAATCGCAAGCTTCGCAAGGCAAAGATTATGGATTTGTAGGACTCTCGGAAATAAAAAAAATTCGTGAACTATCTCTACAGAATAACATTACTGTAAAATTTGAAGGTGAAAGACCTAGCATGGATGACATTAGATTAGCAAGACATGGCAGAATTGACGCAATAATAAAAGATGTTGCAAAAAAGACCAATTCTATTTTTTATACTGCAGATTATGTTCAAGCACTTGTTGCTGAAGCAGAAGGGATAAAGACTAACTATTCAAAACCCGATGTAAAAACAACAAACCTGGAGTTTGAGAAATTTTTTGATCCACAAACGATGAGTGTTCACCTAAAAGAAGGAACAAAGCCCATGGCAAAGCGTGGAAAACCAGGTGCATTTATTCTTGCGGAACTAGAAGACAAGATCATATCAAAAGAATATCTTCAATCAATAACCACTGAGATCCTAGAGGCATCAAGAATTAATCAAGCAGGAATTGTGGAAATATCAAAACCTGGTGCGCTTGTTGTTCAATACAAGGATTTTAGAATTGCAATTACCCACCCTCCGTTTTCAGACAATTATGAAACTACAATAGTGCATCCTACCGTGAGGCTACGATTAGAACAATACAGTATTTCAGAAAAATTGATGACACGACTTTCAGAAAAGGCAGAAGGGATTTTGGTATCGGGCCCGCCAGGTTCCGGAAAAAGCACCTTTGCATCCAGTCTTGCCGACTTTTACTCCCAGAAAGACAAGATTGTAAAAACATTGGAATCTCCTCGAGATTTACAAGTTGGAGATAAAGTTACTCAGTATACAACACTTGATGGGAGTTTTGAAAATTCTGCAGACATTTTACTTCTTGTAAGACCAGACTACACCATATTTGATGAGGTAAGAAGATTTCAGGATTTTCGCGTTTTTTCTGATTTGAGGTTGGCAGGGGTAGGCATGGTGGGAGTTGTCCATGCAAATGCACCGCTAGATGCAATTCAGAGATTCATTGGCAAAGTAGAACTTGGGATGATCCCTCACATATTAGATACTGTTATTTTTGTAAAAAACGGAGACATTGCTCAAGTTTATGAATTAGAATTCAAAGTCAAGGTTCCAACAGGAATGACAGAACAAGACCTTGCACGACCAGTAATTGAAGTTCGTAGTTTTGAGAACAGGAACTTGGAATATGAAATATACACATATGGCGAGGAAAATATTGTCATCCCAATATCAAAGGAAGCAAAAAGTGCTGGCATAGAGCGTCTAGCAGAAGAAAAAATAAGAGAAACAATACAAAAATTTGACAGGGACGCCGAAATTGAGATTTTATCAAATAATAGAATTCAAGTTAGAGTGGATAAAGAAGTAATGCCAGCAATCATTGGCCGTGGCGGTTCTACAATCAATGAGCTAGAAAAATCTCTAGGAGTTCATATTGACGTAGAGCCAAAGGTTCACACTCTTGGAAACGAAGTAGATTTTGAATTGTCAGAAGCAGGCAACAACATCATACTTGAAGTGGACGACAGAAAGATTGGAATGTCTGCTGACATTTATGTAAAAGACCAATACTTGCTTTCTGTCCATGTTGGAAAAAAGGGGAGGATAAAAATTTCAAAAAGATCAGAATCTGGCAAAAAAATCATACATGCCGTGATTGCAAAACAAGACATCAAGATAATTTTACACTAGTCATTCAAAACTTTTCATAACCTTTGGATTTGCTTTTAGATAGGTGATGAATTTTCGTAGTTGTTTTATTGTTTTTGGATTCAGGTGATGCTCTATTCCTTCAGCATCTTCGTTTGCTATTGCGTTTTCTATGCCAAGCATTTTAAAAAACTCTAGCAATGTTTCATGTTTTTGTCTTATGCCGTATGCAATCGCATTTCCTTTTGATGTAAGATTTATTCCACGATATTTTTCATATTCAATGTAGCCGTTCTCGTCCAGTCGTTTTAGCATCTTTGTAACACTGGGTGCGCTAACATTCATGTATCTTGAGATATCTAAAGTGTTTGCATAGCCTTTTAGCTCTACTAGTTCTGAGATTACTTCTAGATAGTCCTCAATTCTTGTGTTGCTATCGCCCTTACCAAATTTGTGGGCTGCTTTAATAGATTCTAACCTTTCTGCACGTTTTTCTTTCATGCCTTTACGAATTATACCTAGAATGATATAATTCCATCTACTGGTATTGAAAATCTTTACCCCATTGTGATTGATCTTTAGCATGGAATCTTAACTATAGAAATAATGATTCGAGTCAATGGCAGAAAATTATAAAAAATCTATTCATAGAGTTAAAAAAATTACAGAATCAATAAATCGTCGAGCGAAAATTTACAGTGAGATTGCAAAAATTGATGACAGGGGGACTGCCAGATCTATGAGGGCACTACAAAAGGCACCTTCTCCAGGAAAAAAGATGCAAAAAATCGGATTGGGTCTTGTGTTAGCTCCAGAACCAGTAACTACTCCAATTGGGATAGCATTGATGGCAGCAGGGAAGATTATCGAAAAAAAATACAATAGCTCTACTATTGTAGATGTTGGGCATACAACCAAAAACACGATTAGCTCAATAAAAGATATTAGAGAAAGCATGAACTAGTTTTTCCTACCAAGTAACGTGATAGAAACATGATCTTTAAGTAATTTAAAAACCCTATTTTATTATGCAAGTCAGCCGGGAACTTACAGATTCTGCCATTGGCCTCTTCAAAGGAAAGAATTTTGCATTCATAGCATCTCTGATGAAAGATGGTTCTCCTCAATTAACTCCTGTCTGGATTGATTATGATGGTCAGTTCCTTCTAGTCAATACGGCGGAGGGACGGACAAAGCAAAAGAATTTTACTAGAGACCCTCGAGTCGCTATTTATGTAGTGGATCAAAATAATACGTACAACATGGTAAGTGTCAGGGGAAAAGTGGTAGATCAAACTACAAATGGTGCGGATGACCATATTGATAAACTTGCAAAAAGGTATCTTGGAGCAGACAAGTATCCATTTAGAACACCTGATGAAAAAAGAATTATTTTAAAAATAATCCCTGAAAAGGTCTTTCAATTATCTAACTAAGTCATTTTTGGTTCGAGCCATATTAAAAAAATAGAAAATAAGTAGTTTAATGAAATTATATCTTCAATACAATTTTTGACGTTTTAGGTGCTCTTTGGCTATATCCCGTTAGTTTTTAACGGGGATATAGACAAGCCGAGTTTTGTAGCCCATACGAAAATAATGACGAGAGTATTCACCAGAGTTTATTCGTAAACAAATGTAAACAGATGTAGATGCCAACGTTATCAACCAGAATTTCTGATGTAGAGCTCAAAGCTATCATAGAGTATGCAAATGCTTGTGGGCTTTCTGTCTCTGATTTGATAAAAAAGGTAATGATAAACAAGGTGTGTTTTCTGTGGATCTTTCCAACTGACAAGTATTTTCAAGAGATGTATACTGTAGAGCCTGAAAATGAAATAGATGCAGATGAGCAGATGGCAGAGTTTGTAAATAGGTTTAGAAAATTTTTGGGAATTAGACCTTTGAAGGTTGGAGAATTTTAATTACTTTGTATCTACCAAGTGGTAGCGGAAATCTAATCCGGTTGTATTTATCTGGAATTCATCTACCTTTTCTCCAGCAAAGTATCTTCTAACAGCACTTGTCACTGGATGAAGGATGTGATTAGTTAAGCCATATATTTGTCCAATTATCGCGGTTCCAAACCCTTTCATATTTTTATCCGCTTCATGATCTTTTACATCTACACTTACTCCTGCGGGCAAAACTTTTTGAGCAATTCCAATTACGCTACCGTCATTTGGATCTACTAAAGGAGATCCACTTGAACCGCCAACTCCAATAATATCAGTTTGAATTCCATAGGGATTTGGTGCATCATCAAACGGTAACAATCCGCCAATTCTACCAAGTTGAAGTATTGGACTAAAGCGTACTCCTATGTTCTTTCCTTGAATGTCTAAACTATGTTCACCGCTTGGATAACCACATACTGCAACATCCTGTAATGTTTTGAGATGTTCAGGAAATTTTATCTCCAATGGATTAAAATCTGGAAATGGTTTTGCCAGTTTACAGAAAGCTAAATCAATATCAAACAATGGAAAATGTTCATCTTTTTTACTGTAGGTTATATTTCTGAACTGATCAATTACTCCGGTATCGAAATTTAACTCTGTACTGTTATGAATTGGTCTAAAGATGGCAATATTTGTCTCAATTTTATTAACACGCTTATGATGTTCTTGTAAATACCTTAAACCATCTACCACATGTTTTGCAGTTAAAATTATTCCATTTTTATCAATCATAAAACCACTACCATTTACTGAAACCATTTGGAGTGTGTTTTTTCTGACAAGACCAACGGCAACGGTAGCTTGTTTTATTTTAGGAATTATATCACGATTGAACATCTTTTGACTCATCTTTTTTTGTCTAAAACTTCATGTAATTTATCATGCCAAAATTTTTCTCTGTCTTTATCTCCAATTGAAGAATAACATTTAACAAGTAATTCAATTGCATGTGCCTTGTCAGATTTGATTGTTAGATATTCTTTGAGATATGGAATTGCTTCTGGATAACGACCTAACTCAAAAAGTGAGTTTGCTACATTGAAAATTGTTATATCACCTAATGGTGAAATTTTAAGGATTCGTTGATAACAGATTAAAGCGTCTTCAAAGCGTTTTAACATATGTAATGCATTGCCTTTTTCCGTCAAAGCTAGGATATCATTGGGGTTTAGTTGTAATGCGTTATCAGCTGATTCAATCGCTTCCTCATATTTCTTCAATAAAACTAATGTTTTTGATTTGTTCGCAGAAGCATCTTGATCAAGAGGATTGATTTTTAATGCATCATTAAAACAATTAAGACCTTTTTCATAATCTTCGAGATGATCAACGTATAGCATTCCTAAATTAACAAGTACACTGGCTTTATCAAGTGCTATGTTCTGTACTTGTTCATAAACTGATAACGCTTCTGGATATTTTTTTAAAAATGTGAGAATCAAAGCTTTGTTTGCAAGAGATTCGCTATCGTTTGGATCAATTTTTAAAATTCTTTCAACATATTCAAGTGCTTCCTTGTATTTACCAAGATTGTAAAGTGAAGCACTGATTCTAGTTAGTACGCCCATGTCATTAGGAGTGTCTTTAAGAACTTTGTCATATGATATCTTTGCTTCCATAAACTTACCATCTTGATAATACAGATTTGCTTCTTCAAAGTGTCTTGTTCTATCAATGAATTTTCTTAATTTTCGTTGATCTACAATAGCTTGAAGAGACGCAAATATGGACAGCACTAGAGCAATTACAATGCTAAAATTTGCCCATTGTATTGTCTCTATTGTAGATTTTTGGTCATGAAAAAGTAGTACAGAGTTAATTTCATCTTGATTTTGTTTAATCTTGGATTGTAGATCATTTAATTGAGTACTCGTTTCATTTTGATTGCTATTTACTGTTGATTGTAAAT
>JBQTHX010000055.1:0-95713 GCA_052389415.1 Nitrosopumilaceae archaeon | reverse complement strand
GATCCACTGTGTATTTTAGATCGTCTCGCATGAAATTGACTTGAACATCCCATGCTTCTCTTGGTCCTTTTTCAGGAATTTGAAACGTTTCATTGACTCGAAAATCAGTCACATTTCCGTACAGAGCAGAAATTACTCTTTTAGATTCTCGTTCGATATCTTCTTTTGAACTGACTCTTGCCATATCTTTGTGGTCCATCTAAAGGTATAAAAATTTTTATGAAATTATTTCTGACATTAATTGATTCTAGTTTTAATATTGAAGTTCTGTAATTGCGATCTTGTGCAGACCGTAATTCCTTTAAAGAGAAATTTTGGATGAATAAAATAGATTTAGGAATGTAAGTTACACGTACCTGTTTATGATTCATCTGTATGTTTAGATTTCTTTTTTAAATTAGTAAATAAAATACGTAGTTTACTTAGAATGTTTAATTATTCAATTGTGGTAACAAAGTAGATACAAAATGGGCATGGAATTTTATGGTGATGATTACAACGGCGCAGATGTTGCACCATTTGTTGGCATCAACACATTCTTACATTTGCCATGGATAAGATCGCATCAAGAACTAATTAATGCAAAACCCGATGTTGCAATTATAGGTGAGCCATTTGATTTTGGGACCACGATCCGTCCAGGTGCACGTTATGGACCACGTGCAATTCGTGCCGCATCTACCATTCCCTCGCCACCATATGAGCGGTTTAATATTGAGACAGGAGCAGATCCTTTTGGGACCTTTAGAACTGTTGATTATGGAGACGTACAAGTTTCACCTGGAGATGTAATCGAATCACACAAAAGAATGACAAAAAAAGTCAAGGAAGTTCTTGACGCAGAAGGGATTCCTGTCATGCTAGGTGGAGATCACTCGATTACATTTGCTAATGTTCGTGCATTTGCTAAAAAATATAAAAATATAGGCATGATTCACTTTGATACTCACGCAGATTGTGCGCCGCAAGGCCTTACAGGTTACAAGTATGATCATGGAGCACACATTCGAAGAATAATGGAAATGGGTTGTTTGAAAGGAAAAAACTACACTTTGGTAGGACCTAGAGGATATTGGCCAGGACGTGATTTGTATAAATGGATGGCAGATCAAGATTTCCAATGGTTTACAATGCTAGATGTTGAAGAATTGGGAATTGACATGATTGCAAAGGAGATAGCAGATAGAGCTAATGACGGAACCGATGCAGTTTACCTAAGTTGGGATATAGACTCTTTTGATCCTTCTTATGCCCCAGGGACAGGTGAGCCAGAACCAAATGGTCTTACATCAAGAGAGGGAATTCGAATGGTAAGATTATTATCAAAATCATTCGATCCTAATACATTCGCAATGGATCTTGTGGAAGTAGCTCCTGCTTACGATGTAAGTGACAGTAGTTCGTACAATGGAGGTATCACATCTGGACTTGGACAAAGACTCATTATAGAACTATTAGCTGGTTTGTCTCTTACAAAGAGAGGTTTACAAGATGGTGATCCTGTACGACCACACAATTACCGTGGAACTGGAAACACATATCACTTTAGTGATGGTCCACGTCCACAAATTCCAAAGCGGGATTGATCCACATCAAAATAACGGTAAAGGGGGAGCCTGACATTTCTCCTTTTACAAGAATTTATCAATATTCTACAAAAACTGATGAAGAAGTTTTCGTTAACTCGGCAATTATGATAAAAGAAAGGCTGAACAGAAATCTTAAAATCAATATCAATGAAGCTCTTACTGTTTACTCTGCGTTGATAGTTTCTGAACTTCGTAAAGGTAAACCAATTGAACAAATTCAGAAAAATGCGTCTTGCCTCTTAAGTCCAGAACAGGTAATGATCGGAGTTCCTGAAACTCTGAGAAAAGTATCTTTTGAGGTAACACTTGATGATGAATCTATGAAACTTATTGTTCTAGACACACCCATAAAAATTTCAGATTATATTCTAAAAACTACGTGAATTAAAGGTCAAAAACTATGATAGAAGAATTAATCAACCAACTTCCGACGGCAACTCCTTTCTTTGTACTAGTCGCTGGATTCACAATAGGTCTCTTTCACGCCTTTGAACCTGATCACGTAGCTGCGGTGAGTACACAAGTTTCAAAATCATCACAAAAAAAATCTGTGTCAGTTTTTCGTCAAATTGGTTCAGGTGCCGTTAAAAGTTCATTTCTAGGTGCATTATGGGGAGCTGGACATACTTCTTCACTAATTATTGTAAGTTTGTTAATTTTTGTATTCTCAATGAATATTCCAATTGAAATGTTTAGTAAATTTGAATTTGGAGTGGGCATAATGCTTGTGATTCTTGGACTTTTTACATATCTTAATAGAAAGTTAGTTGGAGAAAAACACATTCACACTCATGCTCATAATGATGGTGTCATTCATACACACCCTCATGCACACGACAAGGAACATAGTCATGGGCACAAATCATACATTATTGGTTGTATACATGGATTAGCTGGAAGTGGAAGCCTAGTGGTTTTGACACTTTCAACATTACATGACTTGCAAACTATTTTATCATTTGTACTAGTTTTTGGAATAGGATCAATTGTCGGTATGATGTTGATAAGCAGCGCTATAGGATTGCCGTTCTCAATTACACATTATTCTGAAAGAATTAACAAGATTTTACGTTATTTGGTTGGAACACTAAGTATCATAATTGGTGTTGACATTTTATACAATATTGTATCGAGTGGAAGTTTTTTTGGACTAAATATTAATTAGAAATTCAATTGCTGAACATCTGAACTAGCCTGAATGGTTCCTTCTCAGGTTTTCCGTATTTCATGAAAATCCGAATTAAGTACAATCTTTCTAACTATTTTTGTTGTGTTGTAAACCAATCGGAAAACATCTCTGGTAGTATTACCAAGAATTCGTATTAGGATTCCATTTTCTTTTACCATTGTAGACCATCCGCTCTCGAGTTCTGCAGAACTTTTAATCTCATTCTCTAAAGTTTGAATTATCTTTTCTATATCCTTTGTTTTTGCTAGAATGTATATGGTTCCTATAATTTGTTTTTGATCCAATAATACAAAGTCCTGTAAATTCATTTTTTTTGGTTCAATTTTAGTAAAATCTGTAAATCTTAATTCATCCTTGTGATTTCTTCCCGTCGACCTGAAATAACATATGTCATAATCAAAAAGCTCCCCCATGCCAACTCTTCCCGGACTTATGATCTCAGAGTAAATCATAGAGGCATTATCATGCACTTTAAAGTTCATCTCCTGATAAAATCTAGAATTTTTGTAGGGGATTATTTGGTCTGGAATGTACTCCAGATAAGCACCATCATCAAGTGATACATTCACCACCTGAATTGCGTTACTTACATTCATACTGTATATTCTTGTAGCTCCCTGAGTTGTAAGGTGTGCAAGTGCATTTTTTTTTAAAATTATATCAATGATGTATCGGTCTCCTTGTAAAAGTCCACCAGAGCTGGAGACCATGTAGACATGAGTCATCTTGGGTTGGAAGTGATCATAATACATTTCCTTTTGAACACTAAGTGGAAATGCGGATTCCTTTTTCTTTATTCTAGTTCTTCCAGAGGAGGATTCTTCATCCAAAACTATTTTCAGTTTACCAATTTTTCCAGGCTTGTCTGCCCCAAGCTGTTCTATCTCTTCATCATGTTGAATCTCTTCAACTGATGTTTCTGCTGTATTTGAAAAATCCATATTTCTTCTATTTCTGCCTATTCGACAGTGTTACCTTTGGCGGACTATCAAAAAGAAGGTCCTTGATTATGTATTCTGATAACTCGTCTATTCCGGTGTTATTTTTACAATTGACAAAAACATAAGGTCTGTCTTTGCGAATACGTAAGGCATCTTGCTCCATCACATTAAGGTCTGCACCCACATAAGGCGCAAGATCGATCTTATTTATCACAAGGAGGTCACAACTTTCTATCCCAAGGCCACTTTTTCTTGGATACTTGTCTCCCCCGGCAACATCAATTATGTAAATGGAATAATCTGCAAGGCTTGGACTAAAGGTGGTTGTGATGTTGTCCCCCCCACTTTCTATTATGATAAGATCTAACTCAGGATGTTTTTTTTCAATTTCTTCTATTACTGAAATATTGATTGAGGGGTCCTCTCTAATTGCAGTGTGTGGACATCCCCCTGTAGCAATACCGATGACAAGATTTTCTGGTAATAGGCCTCTATCAGTTGCTAGGTTTTTTCTCATTCTGTCTGCATCTTCTTTTGAAATTACATCATTTGAAATTATACTGATGCTATATCCTTTGGATGCCAATACTGGAACTACTCTCTCAATTAACATGCTTTTGCCAGAACCTACTGGTCCTCCAATCCCCAATCTTGGTATTCTGTTAGTCATCTTTCAAATCACTTTGTTTATGTAATAAACATTTTAGAATCCATTCTTTCATGCTGCATTTGTAAAATCTCTAGATGAGGTGCAAATTGCCAAATCTCTCTTGTAGATTTATCTAAACATTCGCTTACAATTTGAGAAATTAATGGTTTCAGGTCATGAATTATTTTTTGATTCTGGTAATGTTGAGTTATTCCCATTCTTGACGCTGCACCAACAACGCTTACTGTAAAACCGTAGAGAAACATCAACCCTGCCTTTTGAGGACTAATTCCCAAGGCATTGACACATAGACCAAAGCAAACCGGATATGCTCCACCAATCATTCCTGCATGATGAAATTTCAGATATTCTTCAATAATTTCATCTTTGATAAATTCTCTGACGCACCTTACTAATTGGATTCCTGATCTATTGGAGGCTTCTCTGAATTCCTTGATGTTTTTTATTGAGTTAGTTTTCATATCAAGTTCTAATATCGTGTCAAATTCTTTTGCACTTGCAAATCTCAATGCATTTTCCATCACTATCAAGTCTGTTGGACCAATTTGTTGTTTTAGTTGAGTTTCAATAATTTTTCCAACTTCAAGATGTGTAATTTTTTTATTATTTTGAAAAATACTTTCAAGGCCACTTGAATTAGCATATAGACCTGTGGGAAAGAACGAGTCTGATATCTGCATCATTCCCAAATCTTTACACATGTCATCAATGTTCGTGAACATTCATCCTCTCATCTGGTTTGTAGATTTTCTCTTCAACACTCATTTCAATTTTGTCTATTATGGGTGCAAAGAGTTTCTCAAAGACCCCTAATTCAGATTCCGCCTGTATTGGAAATGTTACTGAACCACCCTCTAATGAAATCGGACGGTGTCTATTTCCAATTATGTGGCCCAACAATACAAGCAATTCAAAGGAGTCTTCAGTTTTCTTTGTTCTTACTGTAATGACTTTTTCTGGAATTTGCTCAATCACAACAAAATTTGTATCATATTTTAGAATATCGCCATGTTGTAATTTGGAACCTCGTTCCAATATTATTGCAATTTCCGTGCCTTTCTCAGTTGTCTTGCGAAGTCTGTTTTTCTCTAAATCGTGACGTAATATGGGTAGTTTTTCGAATGTTTTTCCCTTTAGAATTTGCGATCCATTTTCCGAAAAAATATTTCCTATAATTGATGTTGAGCTTAACACGACAAATCTATCACCTGCCCAAAATTATCCTTTCGTATTTTGGATTTTAATTAATAAATAGAACGCCTTTATACCTAAAGCATGATGTTTACTCCTAAAGATCTGGATAAACTCAGTATTTTTGTTGCAGCACAGTTAGCTCAGAGAAGAAAGGAAAGAGGCCTGAAGCTAAATCATCCAGAGGCAGTTGCTTTGATCACAGATCATATACTTGAAGGTGCAAGGGATGGAAAGACAGTTTCAGAGCTTATGATCTCTGGAAACAAAGTACTAAAAAAAGACGATGTGTTGCCTGGGGTGTCTGAAATGATTCATACAATTCAGGTCGAGGCCACATTTGAAGACGGAACAAAACTCGTAACTGTACATAATCCAATAGTGTAATGATATGATACCAGGAGAATATTTCATTTCAGATCAGCCAATCATAGCAAATGAAAACAGGAAGACTGTAAAAATTCTTGTAACAAATACTGGTGACAGACCAATACAGGTAGGGTCACATACTCATTTTTTTGAGGTAAATAAGGCGCTGTCTTTTATCAGGAAAGATTCCTATGGCTTTCACCTTAACATTCCATCAGGTACATCTGTTAGATTTGAACCTGGCGACTCGAGGGAAGTAGAACTTGTAGAATATGCTGGAAAAAGGATTGTCTTTGGGTTTTCTGGATTGGTCAACGGTAATTTGGATGAAAAAAGAGAAGATGCCTTGAATAAATCAAAAGAAAGAGGTTTCAAATCATGACTTTGAAAATCCCACGAAGGACATACGTTGATCTTTTCGGTCCTACTGTAGGTGACAAAGTAAGACTTGCTGACACCGATTTGATAATTGAAATAGAAAAAAACCTTCTTGTATATGGAGACGAGGTGGTTTTTGGAGGAGGAAAAAGTGCCAGAGATGGACTAGGTCAAGCAAGCGGCGTAAAAAGAGAAAACTCCCTTGACCTTGTAATCACAAATGCAATCATTATGGATCCAATATTGGGTATTATCAAGGGAGACATTGGAATCAAAGATGGTGTAATAGTAGGAATTGGTAATGCAGGAAACCCTAACATAATGGATGGAATTGATTTGATCATTTCATCTAACACTGAAGTCATTTCAGGAGAGCATACAATTTGTACTCCAGGAGCTATTGACACTCACATTCATTTTATTTCGCCTCAACAAGCGATTCACGCAATTTGTAATGGAACCACCACAATGATTGGCGGAGGAACTGGTCCTGCAGATGGTACCAATGCCACCACCTGTACCCCGGGAGCTTGGAATATTCAAAGAATGATAGAAGCAGTTGACGAGTTGCCTTTGAATTTTGGTTTCTTGGGGAAAGGAAATGATTCTCAGGAGACAGCATTAATGGAACAAATAGAGGGCGGAGCATGTGGTTTAAAGTTACACGAGGATTGGGGTACGACACCTGCTACAATTGATTCTGCCCTTAGGGTGGCAGACAAGACTGACACTCAAGTGGCAATTCATACTGATACATTGAATGAATGTGGATATGTGGATGATACAATAAATGCAATAGCTGGTAGAACCATTCATACATATCACACTGAGGGTGCTGGCGGAGGACATGCTCCCGATATAATGAAGATTGCTGGAGAAAAAAATATCCTACCTTCATCAACCAACCCAACAAGACCGTTTACAGTAAATACGCTATCAGAACATCTGGATATGATGATGGTGTGTCATCATCTCAATCCATCTGTTCCTGAAGATGTCTCTTTTGCCGAATCAAGAATTAGAGGTGAGACAATCGCAGCTGAGGACGTACTGCATGATATTGGTGCCCTGAGTATGATGTCGTCCGATAGTCAGGCAATGGGTCGAATAGGTGAGGTTACAACAAGAAATTGGCAGACTGCCGATAAAATGAAAAAGATGGTAGGCAGACTAGAACAAGAATCAGGAACAAATGATAACCTTAGAGTAAAGCGATATCTTGCCAAAATCACAATAAATCCTGCAATTACGCATGGAATATCACAGTATGTGGGTTCATTGGAGGTTGGCAAGATTGCTGACATTGTAGTCTGGACGCCGCAATTTTTTGGCATAAAACCAAAATTGATAATCAAAGGGGGAATGATTGCATATTCTTTGATGGGAGATCCTAATGCGTCTATACCGACCACAGAACCAGTTTACTACAGACCAATGTTTGGATCCATGGGCGGGGCAAAATACTCCACTTCAGTGACATTTTCGTCACAAATTGCTCTTGACTTGGGATTATCCTCTAAAGTCAAAACAAGTAAAAAGTTAGTTCCAGTGAAAAATTGTAGAAAAATAAGTAAGAAAGATATGATTTACAACGATCTTACACCAAAAATAGAGATCAATCCAGAAACATATGAAGTCAGAGTAGATGGAAAGATTGCAACTGTTGATCCGGTGGACAAAGTATCTCTTGCAAGGTTATACAATCTCTTCTAATCCTAAATCTGTCGACGTAGACCAATTGCTCCATGTCCTTTACATAATTATTAATTCAGTTTTCTGATTTTTAAAAACGGATTGTGGGTTCATTGCCATATGTCTTTTGTAATCTTTTTAGTGGCTAATTTAGATGATTTATTTGTAAGACACCTATAGTAATTTTTATGGGACAACAGTACAAGGAATATCTCAAACTCAACAAGAATATTCTGTTTGGGTATGTTGCTTCCGTTACCATTTCAGCGATAGCAGCACAATTGTTTTCCGAACAAGAATATTATCTTAACACAACTCTTACGCTTTTGGTAGATTATTCCGTGTATCTTACTACATTTGGCGGATTTTATTACTTTGATAATAGAAAAAAATACAAATTAAAATCAGGAGAAACTGATTGGCAAGTACTCAAAAAAGATCTCATCAAACTCATATCATCATTAGGCATTGGTGAAATTATATACCTGATATCTAGATGGGTTTTACAATATTATTTGCTCACTGAAGTCTATGAGCCATATCTTGCATCAATCATATCACAATCCATTTCGTTTATTCTCTTTTTAATAGTTGTAAACTTGGGCATAAAAATATCGGGTCTATACAGTGATGACACTTAGCATATACGTAGATGGTTCTGGGGGACCAAGTTCTGGATTTGGTTTCTTTGTAAAAGAGACCGGAGAATCTTTCTATGAAGAGAAATCAAACATTACAAATAATCAAGCAGAATATCTTGCCATAATTACAGTCTTGAAAAAATTTCTAGATTCTAAAGACGAGGTGATTATCTATAGTGACTCTAAAAACACAGTATCTCAACTAAATCATGAATATGCTATAAACAGTTCAGAACTTCGAACTTTGGCAATGGAAGCCTGGAACCTGATTGGGAAATATTCTAATCTTTCAATCAAATGGATTCCAAGAAAAGAAAATCTGGCAGGAAAGATGCTTGGCAGTTAACGCTAACGGATAACTTATTATACAATTTAATTTGATCCCAATTCATTAATAATGACTGAATCTGTTTTTCTTTCTCCAAAATCTATTGCAATAATTGGTGCATCAGATAAAGAAGGGAGTGTAGGTAGAGCTATAACATCAAACATAATGAAAGGTTATACTGGAAAAATTTTTCCAATTAGCCCTACTAGGGACGTAGTATTTGAAAAAAAGGCGTACAAGAACGTACTTGAAGTTCCAGAGGAAATTGATCTTGCAGTAATTGTTACAAAAAATGACATAGTGCCTTCTGTGGTGGAAGAATGTGGCAAGAAGAAGATTAAAGGTGCTATTGTAATTACTGCTGGATTTAAAGAAGTAAATCAAGAAGGAGCTGCACTTGAAAGAAGGTTAGGCGAGATTGCAAAACAATCTGGCCTTAGAATCATAGGTCCAAACTGCCTTGGTGTAATGAATCTTGCACCGCAAACAATGATGAATTCTACTTTTCTCAAAGTAACTCCAAAGTCAGGTGGGATTGCACTTGTCTCACAAAGCGGAGCTATCTGTGCAGCTTTGGTGGAAGATGCTAGTGCCCAAGGAATTGGATTCTCTGCAGTCATCAGCATGGGAAATAAGGTAGATCTCAATGAAGTTGATATTCTCAAGATTCTTGCAGAACATGAACAAACCAAAGTCATAGTAATGTATCTTGAAGATCTTGGAAACGGACCAGAATTCCTTAAAATTTGTAAACAGATAACACGTCTTAATCCGATAAAAAAACCAATCATTGTTTTGAAATCTGGTCGTAGCCCTGAAGGTGCCAAAGCAGCCATGTCTCATACAGGTGCTTTGATGGGTTCTGACGAAATTTATGATGCGTTGTTAAAACAATCAGGTGCAATTCGTGTAGATACCATGGAGGAATTGTTTGACTATGCAACCGCTTTTTCAAAGCAAGAACTTCCAACCCAAGGTGATCTAGTTATTGTCTCTAACGCTGGAGGACCGGCTATCATTTCTACTGATGCATGTTCCAAGCTTGGGATCAAGATGGCAAAAATTGAAGAAATACGACCAAAAATTAATGCGGTGATTCCACCATGGGGTTCATCTAGAAATCCAGTTGATATTGTAGGCGATGCAGATTTTAATCGATTTGATAATGTACTAAACGAAGTTCTAGCCCATCCAAACGTAGGATCAGTAATCGTAATGTGCACTCCATCTGCTACTTTGGATTACAACAAGCTTGCTGAAGTTGTAGTCAACATGTCTAAAAAACACCCAAAAAAGACTATCTTGGCTAGTCTTATGGGCCTAGATGAAGGAATTAAAAACAAAGAAATACTTGCACAGGGAGGCATCCCTCACTATACCTATGCAGAGACTGCTATTCGCTCACTCTATGCTATGCTACGTTTTAAACAATGGTCTCACTCTCCGGAGGGTACTGTACGAAAGTTTGCAGTACACAAAAAGAAGGTAGAAAATGTATTTGCTCATGTTAAAGCAGAGGGACGAAAAAACCTTCTTGAAGAGGAAGGGCAAGAGGTTTTACGAGCCTATGGTTTCCCTGTTCCAAAAAGTATCCTAGCTACAAAAGACAAAGAGGCAATAAAAGCTGCAAAAAAGATTGGTTTCCCAGTAGTAATGAAAATTGCTTCGCCACAAATTATTCACAAGTCTGATGCAGGTGGAGTAAAAGTTGGATTAAAAAATCCACAAGAAGTAAGATCCGCATTTAAAGAAATAATTAAGAATGCAAAAAAATACGATAAAAAAGCAATCATCAAAGGAGTCCTAGTTCAAGAAATGGTAAAAGGAGGAAAAGAAACCATAATTGGTTCTAAATTAGAACCGGGATTCGGACCAGTGATAATGTTTGGTATGGGAGGAATCTATGTCGAGGTCCTCAAAGATGTTACCTTCAGACTAGCTCCAATTACAAATACAGAATCTGATGAAATGATCGCCTCTATTAAAACAAATAAACTATTGCAAGGAGTACGTGGTGAAAAACCATCAGATCTAAAAAAATTATCTGAATGTATACAAAGACTATCGCAACTGGTAAGTGACTTTAAGGAAATAAAGGAACTTGACATGAATCCAGTTCTAGTCTTTGCAAAAGGAAAAGGTTGCAAAGCAGTAGACGTAAGAATAGGTCTTGTCTGATTTCATCTTGACACTTTTTGCCGCTAAACACATGCCTAAGATTTTATATTACTATGATGAAGAATAGATGCATGCCAATTAGGACTGGAGCTGAGTACATTCAAAGTCTCAGAGGGAGAAATCTCAAGGTTTACCTTTTTGGAGAACGTGTTAAAGAACCAGTAGACCATCCAATTATTCGTCCTTCGATTAATGCTGTGGCTGAGACCTATGATCTAGCTGTGAGAGAGGAAGATCTGGCTACTGCATATTCTTCTATAACTGGACAAAAAGTCAACAGATTTTTACATATTGCAGAAAGTGCTACGGATCTGGTTAACCAAAACAAGATGCAAAGAAAACTTGGCCAAAATACAGGAACATGTTTTCAGAGGTGTGTAGGTATGGATGCATTAAACTCACTCTATTCTGTTACACATGAAATTGATGAAAAATACAAGACAAGTTATCACAAACGACTGGTTGATTTTATAAAAATGGTTCAAAACGAAAATCTTGTAATTGGCGGTGCTATGACCGATCCAAAAGGAGACAGAAGTAAGGCTCCACATGAACAAGAGGATCCAGACGTATTCTTGCGGGTTGTAGAAAAAAATGACAAAGGTGTTATCATAAGAGGTGCAAAGGCTCACCAAACTGGTTGTATAAACTCTCATTGGATTATAGTAATGCCAACAATGCGACTACAAGAGAATGATAAAGATTATGCTGTAGTAGGAGCTGTTAGGGCTGACGAACCAGGCATCACATACATCTATGGTAGACAATCATGTGATACAAGAAGCATGGAAGAAGGAGATCTTGATGCCGGAAATGCAAAATTTTCGGGGCAAGAAGCCATGATGATTTTTGATGATGTTTTCATTCCTTGGGAACGTGTTTTTATGAACGGCGAATACGAATTTGCGTCAATGCTTGTGGAACGATTCACATGTTATCACAGAAGAAGCTATGTTTGTAAAACAGGATTAGGTGATGTACTCATTGGAGCTGCAGCTTCAATTGCTGATTACAATGGAGTGCCAAATGTATCCCATATCAAAGACAAGCTTGTTGAAATGACTCATTTAAACGAGAGCATCTACGCAGCAGGAATCGCGTCTTCATATCAAGCACACGAAACCAAATCTGGAGTTTGGTTAAATGATGATATGCTTGCAAATGTTTGCAAACATAACGTGACGAGATTCCCATATGAGATTGGAAGGTTGGCTCAAGATATAGCCGGTGGTCTAATGGTCACATTGCCGTCTGAAAAAGACTTTAGAAATTCAGAAACAGGACCGATTTTAAAAAAATACCTAAAAGGACGTAAAGGAGTAGATGTTGAAAACAGAATGAGAATTTTAAGATTGATTGAAAATATGACGATGGGAAGAAACGCTGTGGGTTATTTGACAGAATCAATGCATGGAGCTGGTTCACCACAAGCCCAAAGAATTAACATTTCACGATTGATGCAGCTTGGTTATAAAAAGAAACTTGCAAAAAACTTAGCAAACGTAAAAGAAGAACCAGATCTTTCACCAGAACAAGCTGATTACTTTGAACGGGTGTTTAAGGTAAGTAAAACAGAAAATAAAAAACTGGCTGAAAAACTTGCAGGCGTAAGAAACTAGCTTTCTTTTGGTGAAAATTCTTTCGGTTCCCCGTTTCCAGTATTTTTAGATCTGTCATCAAAGTTTTCTGTTTTTGCTTCCGTAGATATATTTGAACTAGAATCAGTCTGATGTAATTGGTCTGATTGGATTGTCTGATCTGATTTTTTCTTTCTCCCGTACTGTTTGTATATCATGACTCCGATAATTACTGCAATTATGATATAATTTGTAGGTGGAGATAGAACTCGTGTAATGTATCCAATCTGAGGAATTACATATGCCACTTTACCAATGTATTCGTCTTTGGTTATCGGCATATCAGTTCCAGGTATAGACGCAGGGTTTGCATCTCCCTTTGTTCTAATTACGCGTGGATCTTCATCAATAATCTCGGCTACCCTGTGCACAATAACTCTGTCATGACCGTTTGGTCTGTTAAAGACTATGATATCGCCTTTCTGAATTTTATCAAAAGGTTCATTGCCTTGTACAACTAGAACATCAAAAACATTCAGGACTGGTTCCATACTGCCGCTCGATACCACATAGAATGGGTTGGTTGTACCAAAAATAATCATTAGACTAGCCCAAATGATAGCAACACCAATAACGACAATTATGATATCTTTTGCAATTCCATAAACTCCAGAATGTTTATTCAAATTACACCCTGTCCAATACGTTTGTAAAATAAATCTTTCTTAGCATAATGGCATCTATCTTATTTTTTTACCACAACTTTCACAAAATTTTGAATCTGATTTGTTATCAAAGCCGCAATCACTGCATTTCGAACTTGTGGTTGATACTTGGCTGTCTACAAGGACTATCTCTCCTATCTTCTTAATCTCTTCCCATCTTATCAGAACGTCACTTCCATCGTTTTTTGTAACGACCAAAACAATTCCTGGCTTACCTGTTTGTATTCCTATTTGTTTTACAACTCCAATTCTTCGCGCTTCAGAATCATAAACAACAAGACCAGCTATAGAATTAAATGAAGTAACACCTGTTGCTGACAACTCCGGTGTAACATAACTTGGAGGTGTAGGTGTATACTCTGTAGGAGTTTCTTGTAGGATCTGACTTGCAAGTGTTTGTGGTTTGGCTAATCCAACTTCAGCATTCTCATCCGGTTTGCTAAAGCTTCGGTATTCTGCAAGGACTGAACCACAATTAGAACAAATGTATTGTCCTTTTTCCAAAAGCATGAGATTGTCAGCAACAAGCTCATTTGGATTTTCATAATCTATCCTAGGGCTTCCTTCAAAATCTTTTTCACAAGTATTGCAAAAATATTTTGAAATCTGATCAGCATTAATCCTCCCAACCGGGGCCAAAAAAAGATCAGGTCCGCCAAGATTTCCCTTTCTTTGTTGATCATCAGTAACAGATGCCATAACATACCCTCCGGAACCTCTCAGTTTTTTCAATCGAAGTTCTGAACTCATAGATTAGGTCTATAAAAAAGTCATTTAAGTATGTATTCCGGTGTAAATTTTACAAAGGAATCTTCCCATATCCAATTATTCCATACTTGAAAATTATATTATTTCTAATAACGCCTTGTTTTTTTTGCAATATTTGGGAAAGGGTTATTAGAGGCAAAAAACTGAGTTAAAACATCGAAAATAATGACGGAATAAGCAATGAGCTTTCTCTGTCATTGCTTAAGAAAGATGAAAAAAATTGATAACATTTGAAGAATTAGGAATTAAAAAATCCATATTGGATGGATTGAAAGAACAAAATTTCCAAGCACCTTTTCCAATACAAGCTGCTGCTATACCGATTATACTTTCAGGTCAGGATGTAATTGGTCAGGCACATACTGGTACAGGAAAGACAGCAGCATTCTCCCTACCAATTCTTCAAAACGTTGTGCCTAAAGGTGGAATACAAGCATTAATCCTTGCACCAACAAGAGAGCTTGCAGTTCAGATTTCAGGTGAAATTAACAAATTTGCAAAGCACACTGGAATTAAAAACACGACGATTTATGGAGGACAAAGCATTAATGTACAATTCAGAGATCTGGAAAGAGGAGTAGAGATAGTTGTAGCTACACCTGGAAGATTAATCGATCATCTAAAACGTGGTTCTATTGAATTAAACGACATAAAATATGTTGTACTAGATGAAGCTGACACAATGCTTGACATGGGATTTATTGATGATATTAAATTCATCCTTAACCTTGTTCCAGAAGAAAGAGTAGCATCCTTATTTTCTGCAACAATGCCTGCCGAAATTCTCAGACTGGCAGAAAAATACATGAAAAATCCACAACAGGTCTTTATAGATGCAGATGATCTAAGTGGAGAAGGAATAGACCAAGCGTCACTTATTATTCGCGATAAAGAAAAGACTGATTATTTGTTCAAATTCATAAAAGAAAACAGGACTGGACAAACTATCGTTTTCTGTTCTACAAAGGATAGAACAAGACGAGTTGCACATGAGCTTACCCAAGCAAACTTTAACGTAGTTTCAATTCAAGGTGATATGTCTCAATTTAGAAGAGATAAAGCAATGTACCTATTCAAGAAAGGCAAGGCAGACATACTTGTTGCTACAGATGTTGCAGCAAGAGGAATAGACGTGCCAGAAGTTGCACTAGTCATAAACTACGATGTTCCAAACCAGGATATGGTATACTTTCACAGAATCGGAAGAACTGCAAGAGCAGGCGCAAAAGGAAGAGCAATTACTTTAGTTTCATATTCTTCTATTGGAGATTTCAAAAATATTGTAAATCAAACCAAAGTCCCAATAACCGATCTTAATAAACAACTTGGAATCGAAATAAAGATCCCAGACCCATTAAAAAGAGATGTTGCTCATAGGAATGGAGGATATAGAAGCAGTGGGTACAGGGGGGGATATAGAAGCGGTGGGTATGGTGGTGGAAGAGGATATGGTAGAGAAAGTAGACACGATAATAGAAATGATAGAACTGATAGACATGAACACAGAGAAAATAGATATGAACAGCGGGAGAACAGAAATGAAAATAGACCAAGACATGATGGCAGAAGAAATGGCTCAAGAAATTATTACGGTCTAAGAAGTCGCTGGTAAATAACCGGCTCTAGTACCAATTAACATATTTAGGGATACGATAATTAATTATCTCTGATAAAAATGGCAAATGCAAAAGCAGTGAACACAAAAACTTGGCAAAGCGAAGTAATGGAATCTCAACTACCAGTATTTGTAGACTTTTGGGCTGAATGGTGTGGTCCCTGTAGGATGGTTGGGCCAGTAGTTGAGGAACTTGCTGGAGAATATTCGGGCAAAGTAAATTTTGTCAAAATAAACGTGGATGAAAGCGGCGAAGTAGCATCAAAGTACAACATATTTAGCATTCCAACCCTTGCAATTTTCAATAAAGGCGAGATAATTGCACAACAGATAGGCGCAGCTTCAAAAGACTCGTACAAAAACATGATAGAAAACGCTCTAAAAAAGATCTAGATACAGAAGTACCAAATTTTTCATTTTTTTGATCTAAAATAATTAATAACGGCTTAAGGAACTTTTTGTATGTCCTTTGGAGAAGTAGATACTTTAAATCTCTTATTTGACAAGTTACAAAGCCTTCTAAACGATTCACAAGGATATTACGAATCATTTCTTGATGCAAATACATTATACAAGCAAGGAAAATTATCAGAGAAAGAATTTTTTGAGAAACTTGGTGATTATGTCGTAGCTTATTCTGCCTTGGAGTTCCTTGCCGTCAAAGTAATTTTTGAATTAAAGAAGTCACTAGATAGAATGTCTGGTGGCGGTGCTCCTCGTACCCCCATGGTTCCACAATCAGGTATGGCAGGATTTGGCCAGACTACACCTCCACAAACCATGTCTCCTGCGATGACTGGTCGTCCACCGCAAATTATTTCTGCTGCCGCATTTAGTTCTCCTGGGGCTCTACCAACGCCTGATCCATCATTATTGCCTCAAAAATCTTCGGGCCCAAGTTGCACTTCCTGCGGAGCATCAATACGACCAAATGCCAAGTTCTGTACAAAGTGTGGAAATAAACTTTAATCAGGAAATAATTTTTCTTGATTTACATAACAATATTGCTAGTCCTGAGTAGCACCACATTCGGTACAAAATCTAGCGTTTTGTGAAATCTTGCTACCGCACTCTGAGCAAAACTTTGCTAAAGGACCTGATTCAGTTTTGAGACCACCATAAATTCCTCCACTTGATTTTATTGCACCAGTTGGAACATATTCGTCATCGATAATTGGAACAGGTGCAAAATCTTTCTCTTCTACATAGTTCATTATCCTAAGCATTGTTTGATCAGGATTTTTAGGATCTGGTATGACATCACCTAACCAATATGCAAATCTGGTAAGAGTTAGATCAGGAGTTGAAAATGTTAATGTATGACTTGACATGTATTCTTCCGCAGCCATCTTACCGTTAAACACCTTCATTATTCACATTATCTTCACTAGCTGTATATTGTTTTTTGGGATATGGTGGACCAGGGGGGATTAGCGACTATATTGTTCATTTCTTGGTTCCAGAGCGTCCTCTACGCACGAAAACTGAATCTATTACGTTAGATGGTACGTTATGATTTGTTGGAGAATCGTTATAACAAAACTTTGATTTTAGAAGTCAATGGACAGACTTGTAATTGGCATCCTTGTTACAATGGCAATTCTCACTTCAATAGTATTCATTATGATTTATTCCCCATCTGAAGAAAAAATTGTCGAAGTAAAAGATAGTCCTTTTTCATTAAAATATACCATTAATGGCGGTAATGTGTTAGGTGCAAAGAAAGATTCAGAATCCAATTCTGTAATTATATTTTTAGAAACATTAAACGATGGAAAAATAACTGTGATAATACCTCATGGGCTTATTGATTCAAAAAATGGTACCCCTGATAATGATTTATTTTTGATAGTAGATGGGGAAGAATCGCCTTACATAGAAGCAAAAACTAGCTCATATAGAACACTAACCATCACATTTGTTAAGGGTAATCAGGAAATCGAAATAATCGGTACTGATAAAATTTGACTCTAAAAGGAAAATAAAGATAATTGATAACAAAATAGCAAACAGAAAAAAATATTTCATATCATTTACAGAATGCATGGCGTTCCTGGAGATTGCTGATAAATTGTAACCATATTTTAAAATTAATCTCGATATCCAATTGGTTTTGCAGGTTTGTAGTCCATTATTGCTCCTGAAAATCCAACTATTTTGGCGGTAAGCATTTGTGGTCCGCAACTATGAAACCCCACAATTACTGTCAGTTCTGATGAATTAACCTGTGGGAGATCAGACCAGACAACTATCGGAATAGCATCGCACATCTGACCCTCTGGTAACCAGTAAACTCCATCTGAATTAGCTGGTGCTGTAATTGTAAATAGAACAAAAGTTTCCGAGCCAATCGCAAGTGGAACAGAGCTTGGTTCAGCAGATGACGTTACGTCAGAAGAGATATGACTTTTTTGGTTGTTAAAGTAATCCACTATCAACTTGTCCGCAACAGACTTGGTACCCTGATTATCTAGACCAGACGTGTACCTAATGCATATCTGTGCAGTAGAATTGGATTCCACAAAAAATACTAGTCTCAGAGGGTTTCCAAACTGATCAAATCTTACAGGAATAAGATCTAGTGATTCGTCTACAGGACAGTTTGTAACTTTGTGTTCATGTGAACCAAAAATCTCTATTGTTTTAGCTCCTTGTTTGAATGGAATTATTACAGTGGTACCTCCTGAAGTAATGATTTCGTTAAGCTCCAAAAATTGTCCATCAATTAAGGCACCATGACTTGGATTGTTCTTATACCAAGACATCGAGTCAGTAAGAGCTTTAGGAATAGACAGTGTCAGGCTCCCATCATTTGTTGTTTCTAGATTTATTACAATACTTGCAGCTTCAACATCAAATTTGAATCCAATAATCTTGCCACCTGTAATTTTAGTATTCAGTAGATCTGTTTTCGTTTCAAAAACATTTGCGATATGACCCCAACCGAGATCCACAAGTCGAAGCAAACTTTTTGGTTTTACACATGCAGGAAAATCATTCGTATTTTTGAATATCAATTCCAATCCTTTATTGCATCTAATATCTTGTAAAGAAACACCATTTTCAATTTGGATTTTTGGTGGCAAATACTGCAAATTATATCCTTTTACAATCCCACAGTAAATGGCAGGTGAAAATTTGGAACCTTGGGAAACCATATTGGTGCCAACAAATTCAACAACATGTTCTCCTTTTTGAAACTCAATTGTCATTATATTATTTGAAATTGTACTTTTGGTGTCAACTGGGATTATTTCAGCATTATCCATTAAGACAAAAATTTCCCCTTCCTCACAATCATCTAAAAGTGAGTACACTAATTTCTTTGGAATTTCTATTGAGAATCGACCGTTAGAGTCAGCTTCAATTTTGACTACGACTGATACATCATTTTCAAGCTTGCAAATCTTGGTTATCTTTCCAGCGTCAATTTCATATTTTAATTCAATCGGCATTGCCTTTTTTAAAACTGAAAATTCATCACAAAGGTTATTCCCATGTTGTGTCAGCACATCGTTTTTTATGACAAAACCGTACGAATGTGAAATATCATTCTCAATTATTTTTGCGGTATAGTTACCAGGTTTTAAAGGTGTAAAACTCCAAGTTACTGTTGTCCATGCGTCCGGTTTCAACTGTAATTGCTGCTTTTTGTAAAAAATCTGTTCATTGGTATCATCCAGAATTATAAAAAGATCAATTTCAAAAGCCTTGGAGGATTTATCACCATTTGCAATATCATAATTAAAGAAAACCTGTTGATTTAAAGTGGGATCAATTTCATTACCTAAAGCATCTTTGGTTACAATCGAACTTGCAGGAACACCGTCTGCATATTGAATTATTATCAATGCAAATAGAGGAATTACAAAGTAGAGATGGTTCATATCATAAAATCAAGACAGAATGCTTTAGAGATTGCTGATAAATTGTATTTTGATTGCAACCGATAAAAAAAATTTTCACGGACCCGATGGGATTAGCGACTATACTGTTCATTTCTTGGTTCCAGAGCGTCCTCTACGCAGGAAAACTGAAGCTATTAGGTTAGATGGTACGTTATAATTTGTTGGAAAGAAGTTTGTTGGATGATTATCTTCGTGTTTTAACATATAGGTTGCTAATATCAGGGATTTGAGAAAAAATTTTTGATATGCGGCCTACGCATATGATGAATAATGAAGAAAGAGACAATCGGAATACCTCCAGAAATAAGGGATCCTATAGGCGAAAGATTACCTAACGCTGGAATCAAGATTACTGTTAATGGAATTATTGAAAAAATGTTAATACACATGAGAATAATTATAAAATTTCTAGTCCATTTCTTGAAAAGATAGATTCCAAAAATTCCAAGAAATTGAGCTATTCCAAATAACAAGATAAGGAATTGAACTCCCACTCCAACATCCAATACAGAAACATACCATGGATCTGGTAGCTGAATTGATTCGGTTGGAATCCAGAAGGTTAATTGAACCAATGGATGCCAGAATAAGTTTCTAACCCAATCATCAAATGATCTATTTATGATGATCTGAATTGGAACAATGGCAAGAATTATTCCATTAACTAGTAAAAATATTGAGATTAAGATTACTCCATGTGGTATGTTTTTAGATTTTAACATAAAATTCATCTGAATTTATAATGAATTCTCCAGGGTATTATTAGTTATTTGGAAAAAAAGATGAATGTTCAAAAGCAGAAAGTCTGGAATATTCCAGAGTATGTATTGAAGCTAGCCTTGATAATATTGCTCTCTTGTAGATTTAGTTCTAAAATGTTCAGTTCATGATTCCAGATTTAGAACCAAGATTTAGATTTTAGTTCAAAAACTCTTTGTTATTGGAGATAAAAATAGGATGCACGGGTTGGAGTTATGCCGGATGGATCGGACCTTTTTATCCAAATTCCCTTGATGCAAAATACCACTTGAAGCATTATTCCGGAATTTTTGATATTACCGAAGTCAACTCTACCTTTTACCGCATTCCATCTCAGGCAATGACTAAAAAATGGTACAATGACACTCCTGAAAATTTCATTTTCACAGCAAAACTTCCAAAAATAATTACCCATGACAACAGACTAAAACCTGGACCATCCCTTGATCAATTTCTCCAAGCTATAACACCAATGAAATCAAAAATGAATGTGATTGTAATCCAACTTCCACCCTCTCTATCATTTGAAGAGGCAAAAGAGAAATTAGACAAAATGTTAAACCACCTTCCAAAGTCCTTTCGATATGCATTAGAGGGACGACATGAATCATGGTTTTCCGATAAGGTTTTCCAATATCTTCGAGAAAAAAATGTCTGTCTTATTTGGAACGAAGTTGATGGCGTTAATAATCCAGCACCAATTACTACAGATTTTGTCTATCTTAGATTGATCGGTGACAGGAGTATTCCTGAAGATCAATTTGGAAAAATTCAAAAAGATAGAACAAAGGAAATGAAAAAATGGATTGATATTTTAAAAAATACAAATGTTCCAATTGCATATGTAAATCTTAACAACCATTTTCAGGGTTTTGCTCCGGGCTCTGTAAATGAATTTAGAAGGTTGCTTGGACTTGAGAATCTGAGTTTTGCTGATAAGAAGCAGAAAACGTTGGGAGATTTCTAAACCCTTACTAAAATCTTGAACCTGACGTTAACGTAGACTAGGATTTTAAAAAAAGAGAATATTTGGTGTGGTTAGGCTGTCTTGAAGTGACATACAAGCGTAGCGTCGCCAGTACCATCGCCATTATCGCTAACAACTTCCTTCCAATTTAGTGTAGCCTCCCCTTGGTAAACACATGGTTGTCCCGGACCAAATGGATTGTTGTTGCTGTCATAGCGAACTGCTTTTCCTTGATTGTTTGGTACGTTTTCTGCATGGCAAGTAAGCTTAATGTTGCCATTATTGCTTTGCGTTACAACTCCCTGTGCGTCAGGTGCAAATGCCACGCTGCCATCACCGTCAAATAAAGTGCAGCCAATCCCAGGCCCAATTTCCACTATCGCAGGAGCTGCGTGTGTGGGATTAAAGGTTATGATTCCAAGTGATAGTGCAACTAGAGCACTTAGGACAAATGCCTTTTTTCCGATTTTGAAATTTGTCATCCTTAATTTCTTCAGTAATTAGCATATTAACTTTATTTTCCCAAATTTGGGAAATTCATCCGCACTTGATTTTTACATTTTGTTGACAAGAATCAAAAGACCCTGGGAGAATTTTAATTCTCAAATGGCTCTAGTATTGACTTGCAACACTCATCCAAAAGTTCAGAATATCTTTTTGCATCGTAATTCGATCCTGCAATCTCTATTGGAACAACACGCTTTGAGATTCTTCTTGTATAGTCATTAATTACATATCTTATTTTCTGACCTGGCGATATGGTACGACCTGCCCATTTGAGCTGGTTTACTGCATCGGCTTGGATTGTATTGCTCTTGTGCTCTCCAGTACCTCTTGTGACTCTGTTGGTAAATACAAGGTCATCAAGAGGTACTTTGTGTCTGAGAAGTCGTTCTCTATACCTTTCCTGGATTCCCCTTGCCTCAGAAATTGCCCTCTTTATCTCATTTACCCCTTTACAAGACGCAAAGAGGTTTAGAATCTCATGTTGGCATTGGTTGAAAAATTCCGGAGTGTCATGCCTTCTTGTTTCGATTCCACGCAGTTTTAGCTCATGGTTTTGGTTTGAGCCAAAGTATCTGTTTGGAACAGGAACAATCTTGTTTTCTTTAGATGGTAAAAATACAATCCAGTTGTACACATCAAGTGATAGATCAAATCCTGTCTCTTCCGCAATTTTATTTCTGATATCATCATAATCAGATCTTGTCGCATTCTTTTTGTGAATCCATAACGAGTCCACAATCCCATGCAAGACTTTGAATCCATTTTTCTCGGATATTTTTATTGCTTGTAACAAAAGATTTCTTGCAAATGCACAGACTGCCATATGAGCATCTATTCTTCCAAACTTGGCATTATTGAATCCCAAATATCCAAATGATGTCACCAAAATCCATTTCAGTGCGGCCTTTCTTTCCTTGTATGTCTCTAATTTTTTCTTGTCTTTTGTTGTTTCAATTAGTTCTGTATATTTTTGTCTCTTGTCCAGCAATAGTTTAAGAGATTGTGGAACAATTCCCTTTCTGTTGCAAATATGATAACCAAGATCTGGTACTATATTGTTAGAATCAGGGCAGCATTTGCAATCAATTGTTTCTGCGGAAATATTTTTTTTAAGCATGATATTTCCAAACAGAGATGCAAAATCAACCTCGCCAACATTTTCATGTACACCAATTAAAGGTTCTAGTATCAGTCCTCCACGGTCTCCAATTAACAAATCCATTCTGTTTTTTACAATTTCCGATACTATTGGTTTCCATGGAATCAGCAAACCACGTTTTGTTGCGTTATAAAACTGGATTGAGCTCATGCATTTTCCAATCGATGCTCTTGCTGCCGTCTGAATTGGAAGTCTGCAGGTTCTTGCGACCTCGTAAACCCCTTGAATAGAGATCTCATCCTTCCAGAGAGTACAGTTTGACATGTCAAGATGGATTCTGCCTAGTAATTTTGTAGCCGTAGGCTTGAAGTGTATCTGGCCATAGGAGAAATATGACGTTCCGTCCCTTTTTGGCCTTGAGATAGGGTGATTTTTCTCACGTCCCAAAACGAGTCTATCGGAAACCTGATTTTCATGGGCTCTTTGTGCAAGAAAAGGAAGATCCCACGAGTCTCCCTTTTCTGTAATGATATAGTCAGGATCAATGTCTTGAATCATATCTACACAATCAAGAATCATTTTTTCTTCTGAATCAGATTCTAGTATTGTTTTGTCGATTTGAATGGATTTTATTTTATCAGAAAATGTAGCAAGTTTTTGAGTATTTCTTGCATTCACTTTTAATCTTATTTTTGAAAATGCTGGCAGTTTGTAATCTGTCTCTTCAATATCAGAAAGTTCCTTCCATGTGTCTTGAATTTCATATTTTGCTAGTGGATACAAATCATGTTCGTACAAGTAAGTTTGTTCTGGAGGAATGTCAACGTTGTACAGTCTGTAGATTCCAAACGAATCAACTCCTTCAATTGTTTTTGCCAGTCTGACAAGATAGGAAGAATCTTTTACTGTTAATTTTAACACTTTAGATGTATTCAGATCAGAAACTTTTTCGATTCTGTCAACCCATTCAATATATTTTACAAATTCAAGTATCCTTTGATTTTTTAATAAAGCATCTAGCTTGTGTTTACTGCTAGCAACATAAAGAAACGGAGTCCATTCTTTTTCAATTCTAAAAGTCTTCTTGTTTTTAATCCATAAAATGATTCTGTCGTGTAGTGGATATACATCAAATAACCATCCCGTTTTCATTTTTTAATTTTTAATAAAAATTCAATCATCCGTTGTTGTGTTAGAATCAATGACATTAACATTGATTCAGTGGTGTATGGCTCGCCTTTGGTGTTAATTGCCTTGATATGACTATAGCATTGTTGAATCATCTTATGGAATATCTTTCTATCATCTTCTCGTAGGCTATCCTCAAATGCCTTCCAGGATTCTATCTCCTTTGAAAGTAGGTCATCCTTTGGAAATAGGCTCAATCTGACCTCCTAGGCATGAAATTTGCTTGAAATGGTGAAAAATTATGGCTAAAAGTATGGGTTGTATCCTAACTGGTCGGCATGACATCATGCAAGCTGAAATGTAAAGTCTGGCAATGGCAAACATTTCATCAAAGGATTTTCTCTCCTTTTTATCCAGTGCTGCACGAAACTTTTTCCATCTTACTTCTTCTTGATACAATGCAATGCGAAAAGAAGGAACTGTTCTTCCCATGATGTTCACCTATTGAACTTTCTCTAGCTCGTTGTTTAGTAAAGTGATGGAGTGTTGTCTTCCTTGATTGTTTATATCTACAGACAAGACATTATTTTGTGGTGTTATTTTGATTGTTGAAGAAAATAATTGAAGTATCATATTATCAAATCTAGTTTGAGATCCTAGTGATACAATTACTAGACAGTTGTTTATTTTTTCTAGTGATTTTATTACTTCTTTTATAATTTGTTGCATCTCGCTTGTATCAAGATAAGGATCATTTGTAAAATAGTACAAGAGATTAGTTATTACGACAAGTTTTACATCATGGGATTTGATTGCATTTTCTAATTCATAAATGATAAAATTAGCTAACTGATATACAGTAAAGGTTCTTGTTGTAACTATTCCTTTCAGGGCTTTTTTTACATCCAATCCGTATTTCTGCGCAAAATCTACACACTGGTAAATGTCAGAGCTATTTGCACCATCGACTAACAGTACTTTGGTACCAAGCCCGCCATATTTGGAAGGAAGTTGTGCACGGATGCATATTCTCTCAATCAATTTTTGAGTCTGTACACCTGTAATGCAAATTTTCTGGTCTAATGTAAGAAAGTGAAGAATTGAATCTAATTTTGGTATGTTTAGAGTAAGTCTTGGAAGATGTGATGCCCTTTGAAATTCTGGGAAAGACGTTTTTGGTCTCTGGTTTAAGGATCTTCTTTGTAGTGTTCCAGACAAGAGCGTGCCGCAGAATGGGCATGGTTCTATGAGAGGTAATGAGAGACTCTCTTCTGTCTCTTTGAGTATGCCGTCACAGTTGCCACAATAGTACTGTAGGATTGATTTTGCCAAGGTATTTTCATACATATTTTTGGTTTAATAGAGCAGGGGTATTGCGAGATTACCTGCGATGGAGCGATCAAATCAATTGGGAATAACGATCATAATGTTCATTTTTTGGTTCCTAATCCACAGTTACTAGAATATCATCTTGGAATTATCCTGGATCCGTTTTGTGCCAAAATCAGAATTCTTGGAACTCAATGGAACAGCTAGTCTAATGTTTGATTGTCTGTTGAATCCTCTGGTTGTGGTATAAATTCTCTAATATCTTGCGAACTATCTAACCATTCTTTAACAAAAGTTCTTAATGTATCTGGACCAATTTTATGATAATATATTAAATAATTTTCCCCAACGAGTTTTTTGGCTCGGTTAAGCTTTACAAGTCCTTCTATCGCTTTTTTAATCCACTCTCTTTTAGGAAGCGATGAATCTGGCATTGAAAAATATTGTCTACATTTGTCTACTACCTCATCCACCGTAAATGTTAACTCAATGATTTTTTTACCAGCTGCTTCCATATATCGTTCTGTTGTGGCTTTATCAGGAAATACTTTTATCCAAATGAGATTCATCAAATCAGGCATTATAGGTTCAGAATCATAAAACAAGACCGAGCTTAGCTCAGAAACAATATTTTCTCCATTAAGATTTATTGTCTCTACGGTTAAGTGATTATCTAAAGTTTTATTTGATATTATTCCCCAACTTTTTCTTAAATGCCAAAATGTTGAAATCTGGGAATCACGAGTAAATTCAATTATTGATAGTGGTCGATTGAATTGTATTTTCCCTTCTGCAATTTTTCTTTCTAAAAAACTTCTGAGTTTTGGACCTCGAGAAATATGAGTTAATAACATAAGATCATGATTTTCAACTTGTCCATTTACCCAATTTGTCAAATTATCATCATATTTTTCGATCTGTTTTAAATCAGATAACCACCACTCCTCATTTTGTGGAAAACTTTTCTTCACTTCTCCAATAAGATTAAGATTAATCCCCTGAGCAAGAATATCTGGAGTCACATCTTCGTTACTTTGTATACGATTTTGTGGACTTGGTTTTAATTTATGACCAACACGAAATGCTGAATTATAATAACGAATGAGAATAGTGCCTAGTGCAAGTATAGCTCCAACCGTTTGACGATAATTATCTATTTCTTTTAATAGATTTTGAATAGGATCATGTTGTCTTGACATATCCTTCATATTCCTTAACTGTCCCCTCTCTGAATCTTTCAAATATGTGATTCATTAAACGTGCTACGGATGCTTCTGTAGCACGTAACTGTGGTACAACAGTAATTTTATTTGTTGATAGTACCCAAAGATCGAATGTTGATCCATCTAAATAATCTACCAGTGAGACATGAATGTAAGGATTGTTGTGATATACGCTCATTGAAATATATGACATTTTTTTCATAATTTCAATAAATCTGTGATTCTGAGCATCGTCCTTGAATATATCAGAATCTAATTCAATAACCAGAGGAGATGGTTTTGGTTTTTCATTTCTCGATCTATGGGAATATAAGTTGAACTTTCTTTCAATTATTTCCATAATAAATGGCAATAACGTTTGATAAAATGGAGAAATCGAATCTCTAAATTTGAACAACCCGTGTCTTGAAAAATATGCTTCCATTTGAGTTTTTGAATCATTGATTAGTCGAAATTCTACTTTATCAATCCATTCATCATTAAGAATAGCTTCATTGAAAGCATCACGAAAAGGTCTTTTTGTCCATACTCTATGAGATTCCTTTGTTTCTATCCTATTTTCTTTTGAACCTGATTCATCACGTTGCATTGGAATATATGAAATACGTCTATGTGCTGTGATCCTATCCGCAATTATTTGCCCACCTGTTACACTCTCCAGCCTTTCTAAAATTTGGCGTAATTCATTTGCACTCAAGAAGGCTTTAGAGATGTACGGATAGTATGATTTGAGAAATGGTGTTAATACAAATTGAACAAAATCTCTTGGTTCATCAGTAATTGCAAGATAGACCTCGCTTTTTGGTGTTCTTGCAAATAGAACATTTCCAGATATATCAGGTTTGATCTTTTTTTCATCCTTTTTTGTTATGCGAAAGGATAACATACTGTTATTCTTATTTGAATTTCCAAAATCAGTATAGAAATGATATGAATTTTTTGAGCTAAATAATTCAAAAATATCCTTTTTAGAAACCAGTAAAAACATAGCGATTTGATATTTTTTATTACTGCTAAGCATGCTTTCTAAAAACCCTACAAGAGAATCCAGAGATTCATGAGTTTGGTCGTAGATCCACCACTTGCTGTCATATTTTTTAGGCATGGAATAAACCTGTAATTCCCTGGCGGATATATCTTTATAGCAAGATTAGCAAAAAATATTAGGTCTTTTGTAAAACCTACATAACTAGTACGATTTTCATGAATTTTCTTTATTTTTATCTTGTCAGTCGAACCGCAGCACGAAGAAAAATCAATCTTGTACGCAGCAGAACTAAGATTCTAGCTAAGCAATTTTTTCTCATTGGAAATATGAATAGAGTGTACGGGTTGGAGTTACGAAGGTTGGAAAGGCCTTTCTATCATCAAAATCTACAGCCCAAGGACCCCCATCTAAAACATTATTCATCCATTTTTCAGCCTCTTAATCCTCATGGATTGTTTATGAAACCATTTTCATATAGATAGGCAAGTCCCGCACGATAGTCACTGTAAACAATAGTTCCTTCTCCCCACCACTTGGCATTATCTCTAACCCATTGAGGTACAGTGACTTGACGATATTCAGCTATAACGTCTACAACAAGATTTTCATTATGATTGTAAAGCCTGCAGAAAAAAGTAAATGTCCCAGTTCCAGAGAAACTAGCATTAGTGGATTCGTTTGGTGAAATCAATCTATCAAAAAACTTTCCATCGTAGCCTATTTCTTTTGTTCCACTTGTTACTGTATGAGATTCGTCATCAGAGTTAATCCATTTTACAGTGTCTCCCAAATAAATGGTTAGATGTTTTGGCTCTGATGTATCAAATGGAAATTGAAAAGTATGAATACTAGGAAGCCTAGGGATAGGTTCTTTGTTTGTTTCTGGATTTTTGTTCTGGTTACCATCGAATGGTTTTATTGTTCCATTATCTACCAGCTTTTGGATTTCGTTGAAATAATCTGCATCACTAATTTGACTCTTGCCCCATGATGACGCAGAAATTTTTAGTTTTAGAAGATCCGAATCTGCAGTATTATTATCAGAGGACGAACCAGAATCTGGTTCAGAAATTTGTTGTTCCAATGAAATTATTCTTTTTTGTGCAGCATCCAATCTCGCCTGTAATTCATTTGCCTTATCCTGCAATGTAATAATAGAAGAGGGTTTAATGATCCCTTCGTTGATTAAGAATTCCATGGCGTTGATAAATTCACTTTCAGAAATTTTTCCCTCAGCCCACCAGCCTGTTACTCCTTTCACCCAATCGGGAATCTTGTTTTCCTGAGCATTCGCAGATGTAAAATATACTGTACTAAAAGTGATAACTGTGATTATAATAAATCCCGCCAACCTAGCCCGAACCATCATAGTCAAAACTGACCAATTTCTCATATAAGATTTATCTTGGTAATCTTGGTATTCATGGCTATGTATATTCTTGGTTATCTTGTTTAACTTGTTAAATGGCTAAAATTTTGGGAGCAAGCAAAGTAACCGTGCGATTTCAGGTCACCATTCCTGAAGATGTTAGAAAACATATGAAAATTGATGTTGGACAAACATTGGTGTTTACAGAAGAAAATAACAAAATAATTCTAAAAACAGAATTATAGAATCTAATTCATGGATTCTTAAAACTCACTTTGTCTTCAATCCACCTAGAAGACTTTGGGTGCCCAGATTATTTGTGAATTTTGCATCACGAATTCTAACAACTGAAGCTAGAACTTCTTAACTATCAACTAACATCATGTTTGATTTCTTTAGAACTCTCGCCAAGGGGAAGCTTTCCTCTTTCCATTAGAATTCTTATCACCTCAAGATACTGCGTGTATTTCGGAAAGTTTTGGATCATGCTATTGATGATATATTGCCTGTCACGTGCTGTTTTTGCTTGATGTAGATTTTGCTGTGTTAGTGCAAATAATTCACGTATGACTGAAAGGATTGAATGCATTTGGATGGTGTACTCTTCCCTCATGAAATCTCTCAATTCTTTTTCGACCTCATTTAGATCCTGGGTTTGGTTTCTATATCTGTAGTAAGTTCTTTCAGAGATAGTAATTGGAATAAGAGTGCCATTCTTTGTAGTTTTATGATAGCCCAGAACACCAGAATTGATGCGTTTCATTGACTCCTCAATGGTAAATTTTCCAAAATCACAAAATCGTATAACATTTTTCAATCTTGATATCTGATTCTTGGACAGCCTACTTGTTCTGTCAATCAGAATCAATTTTGCTCCTGCCACCTGCCATTAATCTGCCACTAGGTCTGATTACATCGTACTTGTCATTCGAAATCTGGTCTAACTCTTCCGAAACTGTATTTTTTGCAGTAACAACCTTCTCCACACGTGGTATCACTCTGCCATCAGGAAGTATCTTTGTATACATGCGTCTAAATCCCTTTATTTCATCATTAACAGTTACGTTTAGAGCGTTACCAGATAATTCAATTTCTTGTCCATCAATTCCATAATGTCTATGTGTGACTATCCATTCATCAGTGGATGGAATCCTTGCGTTACGTGCAGAAAGTTCAAGTAGTGAATCTCTTATTCGTGCTAAAAGGGATGATAGCCTCAGTGCTCCAGTAGAATCACAAGTGAATGGTTCATTACTGCATCCTATGTCGATTTGGATCGTACTAGGGTAAACTGCTATCTTAATAGCTAGTGAAGGTTCAGGGGTCGGAATTTCAAGGTATATGCCCTTGTTGGTTCTGTCTTGTGAGTGTCCAGACGAAACTAGATGCTTATGTAAATCAGAATTAGTTTTGATCTTTATGTCATGTATTTCCTTTATTCCAGAGAGATGTCCTGAAAGAATTTCTGCAAATAGAGCCCCCATACCCTCCAGCTTGTTTCCTGTATCCATTTTTTCACGTTGAGGAAAATCCTCAGAAAGAAATTTGGTTTGGCTCAAATTCGAATTGAAGAAATCGCTAATGATTTCTCTTATTTTAGTGAAAATAATTGGGATTGAGTTGAAGAATAACTTCAAATGATTTTCTCCTCCTTTAATAGAAATTCTTTCCCCTCTGTATCAAAACAATTTTCACAAAATTCTAGTATATAATTTCCAGAACTTCCTCCATCAATCCAAAGCCTGTATTGTTTTCCTGCCTTACACTTGCAACAAAAGATTGGAGACCTCTGATTTGTCATACAGAATTCTCCCAGATCTGTATCAAATCTTTAATGACTTCGTCAAAACTTTGGCCAAATCTTCCAATTTTCGCCAGCCTATTTCGGGTTTCCACGCTGACTGTTATTGTCGTATTTTGCATGAATGACATAGAGACAATGAACTTAATAAAAGGGTAGTAAACTACCCTAAGTGATGATAGACGGTAGAAAAAAATATCATTTATCCAAAACCTTCCAATTCAAAGATCCTGATGAATTGGTGGTGGAGTATCTTTTGATACATGGAGAAGCAAGACACTTTCAAATTGAAAATATGTTGCGAGAAAATGGAATACGATTTTTTGATCATAAAGGCACTGACTATGTTTTACAGAGATTGATTAAGAATCGAAGGATAATAAAAATTGGGAGAGGACGTGGTAATCCTTATCCTCTGTATCGACTCTTCCCTACGGCAGAAAAAAACATCGCATTGCAAGCAAAGCTTTATGCAATAGACGCAAGCGATTTTCTGTTACAAAGATCCAATAGATTTGATGACCGCAAAAAGTTTCTGTTAAACCTTACTCAAATGATTGGATTCTATACTATTTTTAATTATATTGAGAGTTTCAAATATATTGAAAAAAACTCAAACATAAAACAAGTAGAATGGATAGAAAATTCACTTCCTATGAGGGAAGTTTTCCCAAATCTTTTTGGACATGAACTTGGACTCGAATATGATAATAAAATTATCCATAATGTAGAAAAAAGACTTGCGGAATTGTTCCCAATAGAATACAAGGAATGTAAAACTTTGACTTTAGAACTACTATCAAACGCCAAATGGTTCCTGAACCTTCCAGGAAAACCAAACTCGAGAAGAGTTGTAAAGGCAGAGTATTAATCATGAAATTCTAGCGGTTCATGTTTTAAAAGATATTTCTCAGATCTTTCCTGTCTTTTCTTTACTTTCCTGAGATCCTCTAGAATCTTCGTTTGTTCAAGTTTTAGTTGTTCGATTTCAAGATTTTTCTTTTCAAGTTCAGATTTTTCCTTCTTTAACCTTACATTTTCTGCCTTTATTCGCTCTTCATCAGATATTGTAAGATTAGGAACAGCATTGACATATTCCTCAACAAGTTCGAAGACGTGGGATTGGAAATAGCTTCTATCAAGCTTGATCAACCCAACATGCCCCATCTGATATTCCTTCTTTATCAAAGCTGCAAGAGGAGAATCCTTCGATAGTGTTTCCTTGTTTGCCTTATTGAAGAATCGTCTGAATCCATTCATGGCTGGAATATCATGTCTACGTTTTCCCTTTTGGAGTGGAATCCTTATTCCAGCTTCCTTTAGAACACGCTCTACTCTTGCCTTAATAGCAGTAGGCTTTAGCATCAATGGTAAATCACCAGCTTGTTTGAAGATTGGCTCAGTTGGTTTTGGTTCTCTTCCAACATCCTTAATCCAACTAGATCGGTAATCTTCAATTGCCTTGTATGCTTCAGGTGTGATGAATGCAGGATACTCTTCTTCATCTCCTGAATAAATCGAAATCATTGCACAAACAATTTCTGCTCTTTCCTTCTCTGATTCGGTAAAATCAAACACGAGCTTTCCATCAAGTTTGTAAACTGGTTTCAGATCCTCCCATTTCAGTTTGAATCCACCTTCCCTGATCCCAGAGCTGCAAGCAACCAAGATGATTGCCTTGTCAATGGATCCATTTGTAAAATTCAATGCTTTTGCAATTTCTTCTCTAGAATAACCTCTCCCCTTTGTCTTGTTGGTGTATTGCGGAAATGTTGCATAAACACGTTTCCAGACCACAGCAACACCATTCATGTCAAAGATCTTTTTGATTGGTTTGAAATATGATGGAATAGATATAGGATTAAGATAATTTTGATTGGTTTCTGGTAATTCTGTTCTTTGTTTTAACTTCCTTGAAATGGCAAGAAGAATACTCAGAGCATATTCAGGATTTTCTTTTGCCTTTCTTACAAGCTCTGCTGCACGCTGTTCAAAACTGCCATGTAAAAGATCCTCTAAAATATCACACAAGATTCTGCGTAGAGTTCTGGTATACTTTTCCCTGGTCTCATTAGATTTTATCCCGTCATAGAAGAGCTTGATTGGTTCGCTGGTTACTTCATCAAGATCTTCGATGCGTATTTTCACGCATTACTATAGTTGTGGAACTATAAAATGAACGCCATAATGGTGGACCAGGGGGGATTTGAACCCCCGACATCCGCGTTGCGAACGCGGCATCACTACCACTAGACTACTGGCCCTTTTGATACCGAGAACCTTTCTCTGTTTTATTCATTTACCTAAAGAATAATACTGGCTTTCAAAGAAAATTACTAGTGACTTTTGACACTGTGATTATTGATTCACATGTAGTTTTGCCAACTGGTGTGATAGAAAAAAATATTGTAATTGACGAAGGCAAAATTGTAAATCTGACAAATGAACTCCCCCAATGCGATGAAAAAATTAACGCAAGAGGACTGGTCTCTCTTCCTGGATTAATAGATCCTCATGTGCATTATGGAGTTTATTCTCCCATCGAAAAAGCCGCAGTCACTGAATCAAGAGTTGCTGCCGTTGGTGGCATCACAACAATGATGAGAATGCTAAGACTAGGTGGTTCTTACAAAAAATTTCTTGATTTACATCTTGATGAAAGTGCAAAAAGTCATTTTGTTGATTATACAATACATGCGTCAATTTTACAAAAAGATCAAATAAATGAAATGCAATATTGTACTACAAAAGGAATTACTTCATTCAAACTTTACATGAATCTTGGCGATGACATAGGACATGTTTACATGGATATGGTGCCGGGAACCAACTCACTACATGAAGAAAAAATTGAAATAAATTCTGAAATGATCGAAAAAATAGTATCAACTGCTGCAACTCTAGGTTGTCCTGTTTTAGTTCATGCCGAGGATTACCAAATGTGCTCATGTGGAATAAGGGAGGCAAAAGAAAAAAACAAGGATGGTTTAGGTGCGTGGTCCGAAAGTAGATCTGTCGATTCTGAAATAAAGGCCATTAGAACTGTTTCAAGAATTGCAAAAAAATTCGGCTGTACATTATATTTTGCTCATATTGGTTCACAGGGAGCAATGAATGCCATACATGATGAAAAAATGAAGGGTACAAAAATTCATGTTGAGACATGTCCACACTATCTCACACTTTCATTTGATTCTCAGAAAGGATATCTTGCAAAAGTAATGCCCCCTATTAGAAGTTCGAAAGACATTGATGCAATATGGAAAGAGGTGATATCAGGTTCTGTTGATTCAATAGGAACAGATCATGTTGCGAATCAACTAAAATTGAAGATTGGGGGAGATAATGTGTGGGGTGCATTGGCAGGTTTCCCAGGCATGGGAACCATGTTGCCAATATTGATTAGTGAAGGAATAAACAGAAACAAAATTTCGTTACCTCAGCTAGCAGAATTAACTAGTCTAAAAACCTCAAAGATATTTGGAATGTTTCCAAGGAAAGGTGTCATACAAAAACAATCCGATGCTGACATTGTCCTAGTAGATCTAAAAAAAGAGAAAAAGGTTTCAAACCACATTTTTGATGGATTTTCTGATTATTCTGTTTTTGATGGATGGAATCTAAAAGGATGGCCTGTAAAGACACTTGTAAGAGGTCAAATCATTGCAGAAGACTTCAAAGTTATTGGCAAACAAGGATACGGAAAATTTGTTTCAAGACCAGTTTTAGCTTAGAGCATCGAATTGCCCATTCTCTTTCACTTTATAAATTATATCTGGTTTTCTTGTAAAGATGCCTACTTCAATGACTCCAGGAATCTGGATTATTTTTTCAGCCAAATCTTCCGGATCTATAATCTCGCCAAAATCAGTGTCTAAAATAATATTTCCATTCTCAGTAACAAATGGATAACCACGCTCTATTGTACGAAGAATGGATTTGCCTCCGTACTTTTGGATCTGCTTTGCCGCTATATTTCTAGCAAAAGGATGAACCTCAATTGGTACACTGCGATTTAGTTTTTTCATAAATTTTGATTCGTCTGCTATTATGATCACTTTTTTTGCTATATTAATGAGAATTTTTTCCCGCAAGAGTGCACCACCTCCACCTTTTATCATGTTTCTTTTTTCATCTATCTGATCTGCACCATCAAAAACAATATCAACATGCTCAATTTGATCTGCTTCTATTATTGGGATACCGCATTTTTCAGCTTCTAATTTGATTTGTAATGATGTTGGTACAGCTTTTACTTTGAGATTTCTTTCGTGTAAATGTATGGAAAGTGATCTTACTAGTGCAGTTGCTGCTCTTCCACTTCCTAATCCTAGAACATAATTATCGTTTACAAGGTTTAATACTTCATTTGACAATGCCTTTATGGCATCATCTACAGTCAACTATTCTACCTCTACTTGCTCAAGTTTAGAAAGGGCCTTCATTATTTCATTTTTTATCTTATCAATATCTTTGTCATCGTCTTCTAGCTTCTCTTCCTCTGGAATCTTTACCACTGGTGGAATCTGTATCTTCCTTTCTACCGTTGGTTGGATGAGTTCAGATTTTGGTATTTCTATCTGTTCAACTTCTCTAATTTTTGGTTTTTCTATTTCTATGTGATCCTTTGTTATTATCTCATCTTTGATTTGCTTCTGCAAGACAGCAGAATTTGCTTCTGCAGGTTTCAGCGGTGTAAGTTTTAGAGGAAATTCTGGTACTTTGCTTGGAATTTCGGTGAGTGTAATCAGTTCTACTGACCTGCGATGCTCAGTGTTGGGAATTTCAGATTCTGGTATTGGAGAATAGATTTTTTCTTTTTGTAGCTCAATCTTTGGTATGATTTTTCTTATTTCGGGTTTTTCTGCAACGGCTTTGATTGCTTCTGGCTGTTTCATTTGAGTAACAATTGTGGCCGCTGATATCTTGGAGGAAATCTCATGTAATCTTGTATCTAGCTGAGAAAGTTTTTGATCCATTAGTGTAACTAGGCCATCTCCTAATGGTCCAATGTCAGGATGCTTGCTTGCAGCTTCAAGTTTTTCTATTCTTGCTATTACAAGACCAAGTTGATTTTGATATCGAAGTAAGAGCTTGTCGCGTTGAATTTTAGAAAGCTCCGATTCATTTTGATATAATCTAGAGATGGTCTTAGTAAGAATATCTTTTTCTATTTCCAATGATTGAATTTGATTTTTTATTACTGGATTTGCTCTAACAACAAATTTTTCTTGTTTTCGTCTTGGGATCTTATCTATTGCAACCGCCGTACAGGCCCCAGCAACGGAACCAAGGACAAGTACTAATTCTTGCATTTATGTATACCATTTGATCCATGTATATTTTCTAATTCTTGAATCAGGATACCCACAACTAGCACATCGCTTGTGTCGTGCATGGAAAGAATTTTTTCCACATCTCCTACACCTAATATGCGGATGCTTTTTGGTATAGCCCCCCATTGATGTTGTGCCTTTAGTCATATATCATCACTTTGGGGGTGGAGAAATTATCACCACATTGTCTCCACGGACAACTATGGTTCCAAGACTCTTTGTTTCGCCCTCAGAAGGGATCTCTTCTGATGAGTCGAGTAGCAGATTCATGTGTTGGTCAAAACCATGCAAGTTGCCTCTTATTACTTTGCCGCCCTTCAGTTTGATAAGGACGACTTTGTTGAGACTCTCATCCAGTACTTTTACTGCCATATCAACGGACAATTATTTCACTTATTACCACCTGTATTGAGGGTATATATTAAAATTTCATTGGTGTAATTTTCGGGTTTTGTCAGTAAGGCAAGTTTGACTCTTTTAAAAAAGTTTGAACAACCTCTGACAAGATTTTCTTTCCTTCTTTTGCTGACGCATTTCTAGGATCTCCCCATACTCCATTCCCCGTAACGGAAATGAACGATTTTGAAGCAAGTTTATTTACGCGCAATTTTTCTTTTACAGAGAGTCCACTAGTTGTAAAACCTTTCACAGCTTTTTTTATGTTCACTTTTTTTGATATAGCTAGCATAAGGGAAGTTTCAACAAAACCCGCGTGATCAAACTCTATATTCATAAAGTGCCAATACGAAAACACAAAAACTTTTACCCTTCCATTTGTGAAATCATGAATTTTTTTTGGAATATTATTGAGTGCAGATTGATTCCCATGATGTCCGTTAAGAATTATGATGGTTTTTATTTTATTTTTCCATAATGAAATGCACAAATCTACAAGATTTCTTTGTAAAGTGGTTTCTCTAACACTTAGATTAAAAAAAGGAAAATGTTCAAACGAAACTCCATAGTTTATGGTAGGAAGCACCAAAAAATCGGCTTTTTTCGAAATTCTACGTGCAATCTCAGATATGATATCTGAATCGGTTGATATTGGCAAATGCGGTCCATGTTGTTCTATAGAGCCTACTGGTATGAGAGCAGTTTGTTTTCTAGTTTTTATTAGATTCCTAAGATGAGGATCTTGTAGATGATTTATTTCTGTCATCTAGATCGCTTGGATTTGATGTGGACTTTGCCCCAGTAGACCTCAAGTCTTCCCTCAAGATGCATTTGCACTGCTTCCAACAAAGTTTTTGCCTCTATTTTCTGACCTTTCTTTTTTAATGATTCAACAGTTTCATTTGAATCAATTGCAAAAGCATCTTGAAAAATTATTGGGCCTTGATCCAGATCTTCAACAACATAATGAGCTGTGCACCCAACTATCTTAGCACCACGTTCATACGCCTGCATGTAAGCAAAGGCACCTGGAAATGCAGGTAGTAACGAAGGATGAATGTTAATAATTCTATTTGGATATCTCCAAACAAAATTAGGAGACAAAATGCGCATGTATCTTGCAAGAACTATCAAATCTATGTTATGTCGTTTTAATGTAGCAAGGATTTTTTCTTCAGCTTTTGATTGATCAATTTCATTTACTAACACAAATGGAATTTTTGCTTTCCTAGCATATGTAGCGAGAGTATTCTCTGTTCCTATAATTACACTGATCTCTCCTCTTAGTTGATTTTTAGATCTTGCGTCTAAAATCGCTTCAAGACAATGTGGTTCTCTTGTTACAAGTAATGCAACTTTCTTCCTAAGAACAGCTTCATGATGCGTATTGACTTCCATCTTCAAGCGTTTTGCTAGCTCTTCTACATCATGATCAAATTTTTTTATATCAAGTTTTTTCACAAAAGATGCTTCAAGATACATTCCAAATAATCCCTTGATGACATTTTGATTTATTTTCTCAATATTTCCACCTCTTTGAAATATGAAATTAGTAAAACCCGCAACTACTCCCTCATGATCCCTTCCTATTACAGTGATTTCCACTGTTGTTTTGTTCATTCTAATTTTGTTTGAAGATCGTACTTTATTAATGCTTAAATAACCACTTAGAATATCTCGTAATTAGATAATGTGTATATGCAATATACAATCAAATTTTATAATGCGTGAGTGAATGGAGAACCTGAATTTTTCAAATTTATACTTCTTGAGGGAAAATTATGGATAGAAACAAAGGCTCAAGCAAAAATCGTAACCGAGGTAATAGTTATGATCACAACAATCCTGTAAGAATCTGCTCAGTATGTTCTACAATTGGAGATTGGCATTGTTATGAATGTTCAAAGGACTTTTGCAATATTCACTTTGCTAATCACAAAGAGCAACAACTCTGTATTATAAAATAAGTGCGGGAGGTGGGATTTGAACCCACGAACTCCTAAAAGACAGGGTCCTAAGCCCTGCGCCTTTGACCAGGCTTGGCAACTCCCGCATGCACCATGACTTTTAAGACAAATTTATCTATTATTGATAGATTGAAAATTGGCAAAATTATTTGGAACCAATGGAATTAGGGGGGTTTTTGGTGAAACGCTCACGCTAGATTTTGTGTATGAAATCACCTTATCACTTGCAACCTATTTTAGAAATGGACCGATACTGATAGGATATGATGGACGAGAATCAAGTATTATTGTCTCAAAAATCGTCTATTCTTCGTTAAATTCAGCTGGCCTTGATTGTGCAATTGCGGGATTGGTTCCTACTCCTTGCTTACAATTTTCTACAAAAAAGCTTGGATATCAAGGGGGAATAATGATTACGGCATCTCATAATCCGCCAACATACAATGGATTAAAACCCACAGCAAAGGATGGAGTGGAAATTTCAAGAGGTGATGAGATTAAAGTAGAGGGAATTTATTTTAAAAAAAAATGGAAACAAGCTAAAAAATTGGGAATAACAAGGAAGATAGAAACAGCAATAGAAACATACCTCAAAGGCATAAAATCCCAGATCAATACGCAGAAAATAAGATCAAGAAAATTTAGAATAGTTTTAGACCTAGGCAATGGTGCTCAGGCAGCCACCGCTCCAAGACTGTGCAAGGAACTTGGCTGTGAAGTCATTACAATTAACGAAAAAATTGATGGTTCCTTTCCAGGTAGGGGTTCTGAACCAACGCCACAAAATCTACAGGTTCTTTCAAAAAAAGTTATCAAATCACAGGCAGATCTTGGAGTTGCTTTTGACGGTGACGGAGATAGAAGTATCTTTTGTGATGACACAGGAAAAATCTTGACTGGGGACAGATCAGCCCTACTACTATCAAAGTTTCTATTAGAAAAAAATCCAAGATCTAAAATTGTAACGACAATAAATTCGACATCGCGAATTGAGGATATTGCATCAAGAACAAAATCCAAAGTGATCAGAACAAAGGTAGGAAGTGTTGAGGTTTCACGCGAAATGGTTACTTCTAAAGCTATTATAGGATTTGAAGAAAACGGCGGATTCATGTATGGCAAGCATAATCAAGTCCGCGATGGAGCCATGACAATGGCAATTGCGTTAGACTTACTTGCGGCCTCTACAAAATCAATATCTGACGAACTATCACTTTTGCCACCTTCGTTTACAACAAAAGGTAAGCTGGAGTGTTCAAAAAAGGAAGCTGCAAAAATAATTCAGATCCTCAAGAAAGAAAATCATAAAAAAATTACGACCGATGGTATCAAAATCTTGTTTGACAGATTAAATTGGGTGATGATACGACCAAGCGGAACAGAGCCAATAATCAGAATCTATGCAGAATCTGACTCGCAGCAAAATCTCGACGTTTTGTTTGTAAAATACATGGAAAAAATAAAATCAAGTCTTGGCAGATAACACTTTTAAAACCAATTGGAAACACTTTAGGAATGGAAATGATCCCTTTGGGTGATACATGTGGCTAAAGCCTATTATGTAAAATTTCAAGTACCTGAGGACCTGGTAAGTCCAATCTATGAAGCACTTAGAGTGTCTCATCAGAGTGGTAAAGTAAAGAAAGGCACAAACGAAGTCACAAAAGCGATAGAACGAGGAATAAGCAAACTAGTGATAATTGCTGAAGATGTAGAACCGCCAGAGGTGGTTGCCCATCTTCCAATATTGTGTGAAGAACATGGAGCAGCATATGCATTTGTACCAAGCAGACAAGAGCTTGGAAAGGCCCTTGGAATAGACGTTACTTCAGCAGCAGCTGCAATACTGGACGCAGGAGATGCACAACATATTGTTGATCAAATAATAGCATCACTTTCAGACCTTAAAGGCGGTCAAGCTAGTAAATGAGCACCACTGAAACAGTAATTCCAGCAGAAATTATACAAATTGTCGGTAGGACAGGAATTGCTGGAGAAGTAATTCAAGTAAGAGTGAAAATAATGGATGGAAAAGACAAAGGGAGGATTCTTACTAGAAACGTTAAAGGGTCAGTAAGAATGTCTGACATTTTGATGTTAAGGGAAACAGAACGAGAAGCACGAAAAATAAAGTGATTGTAAGTTGAGTGTATTAGTAAAACCATGTAGTTTTTGTAATCGTCCAGTAGCAAAAGGGTCTGGCACGATGATGATTAAAAATGATGGAACCGTTTTCTGGTTTTGTTCCTCTAAATGCAAAAAAAACATGCTCGTACTCAAAAGAGATCCAAGAAGACTCAAGTGGACTAACAAATATGTTAAAGGCGGAATAAAGGTAAAAAAGTAAAATGACGGAGCAGTCGCTTTTCATAGTAAAGCCAGATGGAGTAGAGAGAAGAATAGTTGGCCAAATCCTAACTAGGTTTGAAGATAAAGGATTCAAGTTGGTGAAATTGAAGATGTTTACATTTACAAAAGAGATGGCTGAGGAGTTTTATTCTGTTCACAATTCAAAGCCTTTTTTCAAAGAACTTGTGTCTTTTATTACATCAGGTAGAGTAGTAGCGGCTGTTATAGAGGGTAATGATGCTATCACGACCACTAGATTGATGATTGGTTCTACCAAATCTTCTGAAGCAATTCCTGGATCAATACGAGGAGATTTTGGACTTGGATTTACTGATAACATAATTCATGCATCTGATTCTAAGGAAAGTTTTGAAAAGGAATTAACCATAGTATTCAAGTGAAAAAGGTTGCAAATAAGACAACCAATTGTAGCAGTTCTGGGACATGTGGATTCTGGTAAAACCTCACTACTTGACAAAATACGTGGAACAGGAGTCCAAGGAAGAGAAGCTGGTGGTATAACACAACATATTGGTGCTAGCTTTCTTCCCTCTGAAACAATCAAAAAAGTTTGTGGATCTCTCTTTGCAAAACTAAGTGGAGGAAAAGATGAAATTCCTGGCCTACTGGTAATTGATACCCCTGGCCATGAAATATTTACAAACCTAAGGGCACGTGGTGGTTCGGCAGCTGATATTGCCATTTTAGTAGTAGATGTAAATCGAGGATTCCAACCACAGACAAATGAAAGTTTGAAAATATTACAAAATAGAAAGGTTCCATTTGTGATCGCATTAAATAAGATAGATATGATCAAGGGTTGGAAAAATCCAAAAACAATGTTTGTTTCACAGTCAATAAAAGAACAAGATCAATTTGTGCAGACTGCACTTGATGAACTCCTATACAATGTTGTAGGAACTCTTTCTATTCTTGGTTACAACTCTGAAGCATTTTATAGAATTAAGGATTTTACAAAAGAAATATCTATAGTCCCAGTTAGTGCTAGGAGTGGGGAAGGAATTCCAGAATTACTTGCTGTGTTAGTTGGCTTGACTCAACAATATATGCAAAAAAAACTCGAACAGCAGGAAAAATCAACCAGAGGTATAGTTCTTGAGGTCAAGGACGAAGTCGGATTGGGAGTGACTGCAAATATCATCTTAATTGACGGGATGCTAAAAAAGGGTGATAATATCGTGGTTGCCAAACGCGATTCTGTAATCAATACCAAAGCCAAGGCACTACTTTTACCTAAACCGCTGGATGAAATGCGAGATCCTAGAGACAAGTTCATGCCTGTTAACGATGTAATTGCTGCTGCAGGTATCAAAATTGTTTCACCTGATCTTGATGGTGTTTTACCAGGAAGCCCAGTATATGCAACAACCAAAGAAAATGAGATTGAAGATTTAAAAAAGATGATTGAATCTGAGATGAAATCAGTATTCATTAAAACTGATACTAAAGGAGTCATTCTAAAGTGTGATACAATAGGTTCGCTAGAAGCATTAACTGACATGCTAAAACGTCAGAATATACCTGTAGCCCTAGCGGATATAGGTCCTGTTACAAGACGTGACGTAGTTGAAGCCTTGGCTGTGAAAGAAAACGACAGACATCTTGGCGTTGTAATCTCTTTTAATGTAAAAGTTTTAGATGACGCACAAGAAGAATCTGAGGCAAATCATGTCAGGATCTTCCAAGATCAAGTCATTTACAGTTTGGTGGATAATTACACTCATTGGGTAGAAGAGGATACTGCAAATGAGGAGAATGCAATTCTTGATGAACTTACACCAGTTTGTAAATTTACTTTTCTTAAAGGATATGTATTTAGAAAGAGTAATCCAGCTGTTTTTGGAGTCAAAATTAACGTTGGTAATTTAAGACAAAAAGTTGCTATAATGAATGCGGAAGGAAAAAAGATTGGAACCTTGCACCAGATTCAAGACAATGGCAAAAGTGTTAATCTGGCAAAAAAAGATCAGGAGGTAGCTGTCTCAATTCAAAATATTACTGTAGGAAGACAAATTTCAGAAGAAGAAATCTTTTATTCCTTTCCCCCTTCGCCTGAGGCAAAACTTCTTCTCAAAAGATTTTCACACAAATTAAATCCTGAAGAATTTCAAGTATTGCAAGAAATTACAACAATACAGAGAAAACTAAATCCAATGTATGGTTACTAGGAATATTTCTGTAGAAGCATGTTAAGACCTGGTTCTCCAACTGCTCCTACTGCCTTATCTACTACTTGACCATTTCTGAACATTAGAAATGTAGGTATGGCATAAACTCCATATCTTGCTGCAACACTTTGTGCATCGTCTACATTCACACGGGCAAATATTATTGCTGTATACTTTTTTGCTAGTCTACTAAAAATGGGAAGCATAAATTGACAAGGACCGCACCACGTAGCCCAAAAATCCACCAACACTGGTGTGTCGCTAGAAACTACATCGTCAAAATCTACATCAGTCAACTCTCTTATCTCTTGCTCCTTGTGACTTGACATTTCAGCGAGTTTCCTTTTCATAATGTCATCAATTTCTTTGTCTGTCATGCGGAGATCAGATGTAAACGGGTTTCATATTTAATAATTTACTTATAAATCGAGCAGAAATCTCATCAATATTTGATTATTTTTTTTTATTTCCATGAGATGAAATGTGGGTGCTTTTATCTCCACCTTAAAATGATGCTTTTCCATATCGAGTTCTTCACCCCTTAGTTTTGCCACTAGTTTGTAACCGTTGCTTTCTTGCAATCTAACTAAAAAGCGGTTTGCAACAAATCCTTCTGTGATGGTAATTATAATAATTTCTTCAAGCCAGTTGTAAAGTAAATTATTCATATCTTTTCCTGTGACTTGGATTTCCTTTTCCATTTTTTCCTCAATTGATTTGATATCCACGATTGTATCTACCACAGAAATGCCAGCCTGTTCAAAAGCTTCTTCAAGTGTATTTGCTGTAACTTCAATAAAGGCATCTGTAGCATGCTCGAGATATTTGTATCCCATAATTTGCTGTAAAAACAACTTTTATTAATTCATTGTAAATGAAACTTATTCCATCATTCTGATGATAGTAAGGTCTAAATGCATTGGAACAAGAGTGATTTTTGAATTTGGAACTTCCGCGTGGGATGAGGGATATTGGATTTGATGAGACCTCGAAGATAGAATACATTAGGCAGAAATTTATTGAAACAGCGAATCTCTTTGGATTTCAACTAATGGAACCATCTCCAATAGAATTGATTTCTGTAATTGAAACAAAAAGTGGTCCGTCCATTAAAAACGAGATTTATCATTTTAAAGACAAGGGAGATCGTGATGTGGCCCTCAGATTTGATTTCACAATAGGGTTAACAAGGTATGCTGTATCACAAAAATCAATGAGACTTCCAGCAAAACTTGCTTCATTTGGAGGTGTTTGGAGATATGACGAACCACAAAAAGGAAGATATAGATTCTTTCATCAATGGGATCTGGAAATTTATGGTCAAACGAATCTTGAGTTTGATGCAGAAATAATTGAATTCACGTCGAAATTTTTCTTTAACCTTCGTCTCCAAAACATTGTAATTGATTTTTGCGATCGTGAGCTTGTAGAATCGTACATACAACAAGTTTTCAACTCTGACTCACATGATGTCTTAAACGATATGCTCAGAGCAGTAGATAAGATACAAAAAAAGAAAAGAGAAGAGATCATCAAGGAATATGAAGGAAAGGGGTATTCTTCTTCAAATCTGGAAAAAATACTAGAATTTTCTCAAATTAAGGGTACGCCTGAAGAAATTGAAAGAAAATTTGAGTGTAAACAACTAAAAAACTGGGATAAATTATGTCAACTATTTACCTCTTTAAAAAATAGACAAATTGATAATATTAGAATAAATTTTGGAATTGTCAGAGGACTCGATTATTACTCGGGAATTGTTTTTGAGGTCTTTGATAGCAGTTCAGATCTTGGTGCTCTAGCAGGTGGCGGGAGATATGATACTCTTACAAATGCTTTTGGTCGTTCAGATCTTGGTGCTACTGGTGTGGCTGGCGGAGTTGAACGAATTGCTTTTTCTTTAGAAAAACAAAGAATAGACATTAACACAAAAACCTTGCAAGTATGGGTTGCATTTGTTAGCGATGAAATGCAAAAAATTGCATTAAACATTGTATCTAAACTTAGACAAAAAGGAATTCGCGCTGAAGCTGATCTTAGTGGAAAACCCTTAAAAAAACAGATGGAAATGGCCTCAAGCTCACAGTTTACTATCATCATTGCTCCAAAGGAATTTTCTTCAAATTTAATAGTGGTTAGAAACATGAAAGACGGAAGCGAAAAACAGATTCCTCTCGAATCGTTATTAAATGATCCACGTTCTAATCTTTGACTTTAAATGCCCTCGTTAACATGACAAGCTCCGGCCCGTTTGTTAACGTGCCTACTACAAGGGATTTGTTGTTTGCCAAAATTCCCGAGGCAACAAATGGTATTCCTCCATTTATCGTTGCGGCTTCTAGTTCTACTCCTAATACTTCTGATATCAATTTAATGTCACTTTCTTCAGTATCTGGATGAACTATCCCGCCATTTGAGGTAGCAACAGCCATGGCACCTGCCTGATGATATCTAGCTATTCTCCTCTGAACAATTTCTATTCCTAGAACGTCTTCAACTTTTTTCACAAATTCAGATGGAATCATAGGTGACATTATTCCCCCTTTGTCATTGACACAAATCAGATTTCCAAGTGCATTATGTTTTGTATCTAATATTTCAACGTTAAGCCCTGTCGATTTTTTCAAATAGGAAACTTCTTCATCTAATGCAGTACGAGGCAACATTATTCCATTATTGTTAATTACCATAAGAGGTCCAAGTAGTCTTGTGTTTGCAACAGAAGTGAAGATATAATCTGTTTTTAGGAACTCTGCTAGGTTTTTTGCTTTTGTTGTTGCAAATCCATTTGGAATAAAAACAAAACTATCATTAGCTTTGCTGAAAATTCCTATGTTTGGACTCCGATAAATGTCGTATTTGAAAATACCCATTAAATAAAAACAAGACGGTGAAGATATGAATTTATCTTAAATACATTTTAATTGCTCAACAAAAGTTGAACTACAATTGCCAATTGATTCAGACTTTCCAAAAAACCATACAGTTTTAGGTAAATTCAAGGATCCACTAAGCGAAAATTACCATCTCGTATGGGGTCCAGGCCGATTAGCAGAAGCTTCTTCTGACGAAAATGTGAAAGCAGACTATGCCAAAATAAATGAAGAAATTAAACCAATAGGAATTCATGGAACTTTTGTGGCAGTAGATTGGGACTCGTGTATAGCAGATGGAATCTGCCTTATGAGTTGCCCAGTAAAAGTATTTGAGTGGTATAAAAATCCTGGAAAAATATTAAGAAGAGATCGGTGTGACTACACTGATAAAGCAAATCCTGTCAAAGAGGGTGATTGCATATGGTGCATGGCGTGCGTTGAAGTTTGTCCTACAAAAGCAATAAAGGTTGATCAGGCAAACGTAGAGATTCATCAAAAAGAGATTACACGTCTTAATTAGTTTGAACTAATTTTGTTTAGGTTTAAATAACATATTGTGTCTCAAATTTTCATGCCAATCGTAGAGACTTTTCCAAAAGGGTATGAGGTAATTGGAAAAATAAAACACACTGATGGGGAACACTTTCACTTTGTATGGGGTCCGGGTAGAAAAGCTGAAGCAGCAGAAGACCCTGCATGCATAGAAGCATACAAAGCACATGGTGAAGAGTTAGTTCCAATTGGTGTTAGTGGCACAATGGTCGCAGTAGACTGGGATTCTTGTGTCGGAGATGGTGCATGCATTGAAGCTTGTCCGGTACAAGTTTTTCAATGGTATAGAACAGAAAAGGATATTCCAGCAATACAAGCAATTAACGAAACATTTGCTGGAACTGGTAAAACTGTAAAAGAAGAAAAATTAGATCGCTCAGACAAGGCAGATCCAATTAGAGAACATGACTGCATTTGGTGCATGGCATGTGTTTCTGTTTGTCCGCCACTAGCAATCAAAGTAGACCAGTCAAATCTGGAATATCATGAAAAAGCAGCAGGAACATATACAAAGATGGATGTTGGCTCTGCAAATCCACACGCACATCACTAAACTACTCTCTTCCTTTATTTTTAATTCAATTCTCTAGAGGATTATTTGATTTCTTAAAATCTAATATTAATACTTTCTTTGGAAGATTAATTACAAGCATTTTTTCACTTGGAGGTTCAAATTGCAGAACATAAATTAGCATTACTGATTCTTCCTCTATTTTTGGATTCATTTTTTTCACAATCTTTTTCTGTTCAATTGAAATTTTTGGTTTGAACAACACATCAAAGCTGTGATGATATGAGCTGCCAAAAATTCTAAAGGAATACTCTACTTTGTAATAAGGAATGTGCAAAACTGGGTACTTCATCTTAGAGGAAGAATGAACCATGTCTTGCAAAAAATAGATCTTGTGATGATAATCATCTAGAAAGTGTGTTTTTGCGTATACTGACGTTCTCTGACCTTTTCTCGAAAGGATTGATGAAAATTGATTAAATACTTCATCAGGCATTCCAGCTGGTCCATATCGTTTATCATCATAAACCTGGACTCGCCTGTTTACAACGAATTTATTTTCAGAATCCAGAATACGGCTAATATTTTCAATAAACTGGGTTTCATTGCATTCAAATGACGGCATCCAAATCTCCTAGGATAGTCTTAATTGTGTCGGGTAAACCACATATTGATATAACAGGGTCTTTGGGCCAATAATCCCCAAGCTCTTCTGATACAGAAATCACTTCCTCTCCTTTTACATATAGTATCTTTTTCCAAAACTTTCCGTCACTTGATGTAGTTACACTATCTGTTTGTAGAAACCCAATTTTTTCTAAAGTTGTGCAAACTATATTCTCAGGTATAAATATGGAAATTGATTTCAATCTGTTTTCAGGCACGAATTAAATTTTCATTTTAAAGATATAAACATTGGCGATACCTAAAAACTAATAAATGTTCATGATATCTCAAATCTCGCATTGAAAAAAATTGTATTGGTGTTGTCAATAATTTTAATTTCTGAAACATGGATAACGACATTTGCACAAATGGAGAACAAAGATCCTCACGTTCATCCGGCTACACTTGGAGATAGGAAACCGACAATGAATTTTGTAGTTCCGGAAAAAATTGATCCAAAACAAGATTTTAGTTTAAAAATTATTCTTTATGATGAGACCAATAAGAAAAATTTTCAACATGTGACAATAAAGCTGGCTATCCAAAAAGGCTTAGAAGCACCGCTTATCAATGCTCTCTTTTATGATAAAAATGGACAGATCGAAATCGATTTCAAACATCAATTATTTGATAAGCCTAGGATTGTTGTTCAGGCCCCTCAGGAAACGTATTTGGGAGGCTATATGAGTGAATTTGGTAGCAAAATTATTGCAAGACAGAATGTTCTAACTGATGGATCCTATAATATAGAAGCTACTGTTATATCCATAGATTCTCCGGCACAATTTATTGATAAAGAGATTGTCTTCCATAAAGAAATTCAGATAGGTGAGCTGATGCAAGAAATTCCTGAAGAAATAGTCATTCCTATTTGGGTTAAAAACAACGCCAAATGGTGGTCCAACGGCGAAATCGATGACAAAACATTCGCAGGCGGAATTCAATTTATGATAAAAGAAGGAATTATCAGAATTCCTCTAGCAGAAAATAACGAACCAAGTAAAGAAGTTAAAATTCCTGACTGGATAAGAAACAACGCCAAATGGTGGTCCATCGGCGAAATCGATGACAAAACCTTTGCTAATGGAATCCAATATCTGGTTAAAACTGGCATAATTAGTGCATGACCTTCAGACCCTCTATGAACTAGTTTTATCATCCTAATGATGATCTTAAACAAATTTTAACTAGTCTTTATGAAGCAAATTCGCAGAGGTCGCCTAGCCCGGCATGGCGTGGGCCTTGAGAGCCTATGTGCGCAAGCACTCGGGGGTTCAAATCCCTCTCTCTGCGTTATTTTCCTATTCTACCAAGTTCTGCTAAAAGTGCAGAAAGCTGAATTTCTGGATTTGCACCTATAATTAATCTATAATCATATTTTGCAATTACTTCTATAATTTCATCCAGTTTTCCAGTCTTTATCTTGTAAGACTCGTCGTTTAGATATTTTAGAAAATCTGATTCCGACATCCCATATACCTTGATCAATTCGATCATTTTATTTCTGGCATCAGATAGCCTTCCCGAAATTGCTAGTTTAAGAATTTCGCCCACATCATTTATTTTTGAAAGACCAGCTGACATCTTTACATTAGATTCGTTTACAATTCCAAGACTCGCTACTGCCTGCAAAATATTTATGGCGTGACGCATATCACCTTCCGAATAACTATTTATCATTTCTAGTCCTTTTTGGTCAAACTTTACTTTTTCTTTTTTACAAATTTCTTCTAGGTGTGAGACCACTTCCTCTTGCGAAATTCTTGTGAACTTGAATACTGCACATCTACTTTGGAGTGGTTCTATAATCTTTGATATGTTATTAGCGATTAAAATAAACCTACAATATTTTGCTGTGTCTTCAATAATTCTACGCAATGCTGTTTGTGCATCGGATGTCATTTCATCGGCTTCGTCTAAAATGATTATTTTAAATGGAATTTTTGTATTCAGCCCTGAAAACCTGGCAAATTTTTTTACTCTGTCCCTTACCATGTTTATCCCTCGCTCATCAGACGCATTAAGTTCAAGAGTGTGGTCTTTCCAATATTCCCCAAGTATTTCATATGCTAGACACATGGCAGCAGTGGTTTTGCCAACTCCTGCTGAACCGGAAAACATAAGATGGGGTATTTCAGGCGTATTTTTTAAAAGCGCTTTTAAGCTGCCAATCACCTCTTTTTGATTTATTATAGAAGAAAGCTTTAGGGGTCGATATTTTTCCACCCACATTATATTTCCAGTCATACGCTGTTACCTTTCTCTCTCACTAATAAAATTACGGCTAAGATCAAATGATCAAAGCTAGTTGTTAAAGGAATTGATCGATCGATCCCATTAAATCCTAGGATGGAGTTTCATGCACAATGGAGATTTCAGAACTTATCCAAGTGCACACTTTAGGATATGGATTACAAGATGTTAAAGTTACATTTAATCATGATATCAAAGTCGAGGCATCAGATGTTTCCATCGACGCAAAACATGGAGAAATTGTTAGCATACCAAGATGGGTAGCAGACATTCTTGCTTATGATAAACTTGTAGACGTGCAGGACATGGATATGATAGTGGCCCTAAAACAAGCTCTAGTCAAGGAAAATGTCCAAGGTGATTTTGATCTATCCACTCTAGAAATCGATTTTTACATTAAGGTGCGTTCTTACATGAAAAGACTTCCACAACAGGATAAGGATAAAGTAGAAAGTATGTTAAACACTCTTGTTAGAAAAAGACAAGGAAAAATAATTGGATTGGCAAATTCATCAAAAATGACAACAGATCTTGCAAAAAAATTATCGATAGAAGAACGTGTTTTATTTGACGCTATACATACACAAAGTTTAGAATTTCAAAAACAGATCTTAGGTGATAAAAGATGACGCTAGTTTCAGAATCGGTATCATCTGAAGGAAAACGTCTTGATCAAGTAAAAGACTTCTTGGTTCAATTCAAAGACAAGTCAGGGGCTTACAAGTATGTAGAAGAAATAGACCAGATGATGGCAAAGAAAGTACAATATCTCGTAGTTGATTATAATGATCTAGTATCTCATCCTGAAATAGAATCTGTTTTTAATACAAAACCCGATGAAATGCTACTTGTATTTGCAACTGCAATCAAAGATATTCTAAAAGAAAGATTTCCACAGTACGCTGAAAAAATTCAACATGATGTTAGAGTAAGAATTGCAAATTATCCTGCTCAACGCAGTTTGCGTGAGATAAACGCTGAAGTAATTGGGAAGATGACTAGCGTATCTGGCATGGTAGTTAGATCATCGGAAATAAAACCACTTGCAAAAGAATTGGTATATGTTTGTCCAGAAGGTCATAGAACTAAGAGAGTTCAAGAGAAGGGACTCGAATTTAATGAACCGCTAAAATGTGATGATGGAAAGTGTACTCATAAAGATCTAGAGCTTAATCCAGAAGAAAGTAGATTTATCGATTTTCAAATGGTTAGATTGCAGGAATTGCCAGAAGATTTACCGCCAGGTCAATTGCCTCATTATGTTGATGTTACAGTATTACAGGATCTTGTTGACAATGCAAGACCAGGTGATCGTATCATTCTAACTGGAATAGTACGAATTGAACAAGAACATATACCCTCCATGCGAGGCAAAAGTGGGATCTATAGATTAAGAATTCAAGGTAATAATATTGAATTCCTTGGTGGTCGAGGAACAAAAACTTCCAGAAGTATAGAACGTGAAGAAATATCCATTGATGAAGAAAAAATTATCAAATCACTTGCAAAGAACGCTGACAATTATGAAAGACTAGTTGCATCATTTGCTCCACACATTAGCGGTCAAGACATCATCAAAGAAGCAATTTTACTCTTGATTGTAGGTTCGACACAGAGAATTCTAACAGACGGTACAAAAATTCGTGGTGACATCAACATTTTTCTTGTTGGAGATCCCGGTACCGCAAAAAGTGAAATGTTAAAATTCTGTGCAAGAATTGCTCCTAGAGGATTATACACCTCTGGTAGAGGTTCAACTGCTGCTGGACTTACCGCTGCAGTTGTTCGAGATAAAATTGGAATAATGATGTTAGAAGCAGGAGCGGTTGTCCTTGGGGACCAAGGTTTAGTTTGTATTGATGAATTTGATAAGATGAAACCAGAAGATCGAAGTGCATTACACGAAGTAATGGAACAACAATCTGCAAGTATTGCAAAGGGTGGTATCGTAGCTACACTGAATGCAAGAACATCGATTTTGGCAGCTGCCAACCCGATGTATGGAAAATATGATCCCTTCAAGAACATTACAGAAAATGTAAATTTGCCAATTCCATTGCTTACAAGATTTGATCTTATTTTTGTAGTTAGAGATGTTCCATCAAAAGAGAAGGATACTAGAATAGCAAGACACATACTAAATCTTCATAGAAGCTCACCAGCGGATACTAAATCACTCATTGACGTAGACATACTTACAAAATATCTATCATATGTCAAAAAAATAGACCCTGTTTTAACAAAAGAAGCTGAAGACAAAATTCTTGAATATTACATGAAAATGAGAAATGTAGAATCTGAAGGTATGATAACTGTGACTCCCAGACAACTTGAGGGATTGATAAGACTATCCACTGCTAGGGCAAGGTTGCTGATGAAAGATCAAGTGGATGCAGAAGATGCGGAACGTGCTATTTTCTTAATTGAAAGCATGTTACAGGATGCTGGAGTAGATGTCAATACTGGTCAGGTTGATTTGGGTGTACTGCAAGGAAAACCTCATAGTGAGGTATCAAAAATGCAACTATTCATGGACGTTATGAAGTCTCTTGAAGGAGATGAAAAACGACCCGTTGAAGAAAAAACATTTGTTAAAGAGCTAATAAAAACAGGTAAATTTACAGAAGAAGAAGCACGCAAATATATTAAAAAACTTCAACGTGAGTCAGCTATTTATGAATCAAAACCCGGTCATTATAACCGTGTATGAAAATATCGGAACTCAAATTACCAAAACCAGCAATTGAATTTTTAGAAAAGATGGGATATGGAGAACTTTATCCTCCTCAAGAAGATAGTGTAAAGGCAGGTATTCTGGATGGAAAAAGTGTCCTTGTATCTTCACCTACTGCTAGCGGAAAAACGCTAATAGCAATCTTTGCCATCATGAATCATCTCTTTAAGAAAAATGGTAAAGTAGTGTATCTTAACCCGCTTCGTGCTTTATCTGCAGAAAAGTTTTCTGAATTTCAAAATTTGAATTTGATAGATTTTGGTAGAAAAATTAAGATCCAGATATCCACCGGAGAATTTGATGAGGCCGACAAAAATCTAGGTCAAAACGATGTAATTGTACTTACAAATGAAAAAATGGATTCGCTAATACGACACGGGGCAGAATGGATCAACAACATAAGTCTTGTTATTGTAGATGAAGTACATCTTCTTGGAGATCAGGATCGAGGTCCCACTCTTGAAATCATTTTAACAAAACTAAAATTAATGACACAAAAGCCACAAATTCTTGCATTAAGTGCAACAGTTACAAACGCTACAGAAATTGCAGTATGGCTGGGATGTGATTTGGTAGAAAATAATTGGCGACCAATTCCATTATGGGAAGGTGTTTATGATGATGGTACTGTAATCATGCAGAACGGAAAGAAATTTGAAGTTGAGAATACCATAAGGGGGCCTTCAGTAGATCTTGGCATAGATTCTATAAAAAACGGTGGGCAAACAATTCTATTTGCAGAGACTAGGGCTCGCTCCGCTATACTTGCGGCCAAAGCAGCTGATGTCATTAATAAAAATCTAAACAAAGATGAAAAAAACGAACTTGACAAGATATCACAAAAAATTCTTGAATCTAACGAACATACGGAAATTGTAAAAAATCTCGCTACGCTAATAAAAAAAGGGGTAGCATTTCATCATGCTGGTCTTAATCAGAAATGTCGTGAAACAATAGAATCAGAATTCAGAAATAGGAAAATCAAGTTACTTGCCTCGACTCCAACTCTTGCTGCAGGAGTAAATCTACCAGCAAGACGTGTGATTATCTCAAACATTAATAGATATGACACAAAAAGTGGATTAAACAAGCCTATCAGCGTTCTTGAATACAAACAGCTTTGTGGCAGAGCAGGAAGGCCGCAATATGACAACTTTGGTGAAGCAATAATTGTTGGAAACTCAAACAGTGACGATCTCTTTGATTTTTATGTAAATGGAACTCCAGAACCAATATCATCAAAACTCACTGATGACAAGGCACTTAGAACGCATGTTTTGAGTTTAGTCTCTTCAAATCCAGGAATAAAAAAGGACGAACTGATAGATTTTTTTATAGAAACTCTTGCTGGTTCTCAAATAAGAAAACCAACCATAAAATTCAAAATTCAAATTACATTAGATTATCTTGCACTAGAAGATCTGATAAAAGAAAAGGGGGAAAGGTTTGTAGCAACTGAATTTGGTAAAAAAACCTCAATGCTTTACATTGATCCACTAACCGCGGTTTCTTTCAGAAAATCTTTACAAAAAACTTCAAAGCGTAAAAATCATACTTTTGGATTTCTTCATGTCATAACAAACTGTGAAGATTTCTTTCCTAAATTTTCCTTACGTAACAAAGATTATGAAATTATTAGTACATTAATTGAAAATCATGTATCGGAATTAATCGAGCCTATCTCAGAGTACGAATGTTCACGAAGTCTTTTGGCAATGCATGCATGGATAAATGAATCAAACGAGATCTTTCTTTCAGATAATTTTGGAGTAGAATCAGGTGATATGCATAGAATGGTAGAAACTTCGGATTGGCTTGTTTATTCATTATATGAGCTTGCTAAACTGGAATCACGAGACGATCTTCTTGACGAATTGAATATTCTCAGACAAAGAATTTCTTATGGAATCAAGGAGGAACTTCTTGATCTGATTAGGATACGCGGGGTAGGTAGGATACGTTCGCGTATATTATACAAGAATGGAATCAAAAATCTTCATGATCTGTCAAAAATATCAATTAAAGACCTGGCAAAAATAGACAAGATAGGTTCAACTCTGGCGGAAAATATCAAAGCACAACTCCAAAGTGTGTCATAATGCTTGAACAGATAATCCCAGCAATAATAACTTCAATCGTATCATTTTTTTCAGTTTATTTTATTACTCCATTCCTAATACAGGTTCTACAAAAAAGAAACCTCGTGGTAAAAGATTATCATAGAAAAGATGGAACAATGGTACCAAGACCTGGCGGTCCATCTATATTAATTGGAATTATTGCATCAGAATTAGTCTTATATTCATTTTTTCCTACGACTGCAATAATTACAATTATGGTTACTACTATTCTTGCTTTTGTAGTAGGAATAATAGACGATAAAAAGTCTCTAGGTGGCTGGTTCAAACCACTAGGTTTGGCTTTTTCGGCTATCCCAATTATCTTGTTGGGGGCTTATGATACGGACTTGATATTCCCACTTTTTGGCACATTTAAAATCCCCGTTCTTTATTTAGCATTAATTTTGTTAATCATTCCAATAACCGGAAACACTATCAACTCAATCGATGTTTTAAATGGAGTTGCAAGTGGTTTCATGACCATTGCAAGTTTCTCTCTGAGCATATCTCTATTCATAACGCAAAACTACGAAATTGCAATTGCTAGTCTTTCACTTGGATGTGTTTCACTAGCTTTTTACAAATATCACAAATTTCCTAGCAAAATATTTCCAGGTGATTCAGGTTCCTTGACTCTTGGTGCAATGTATGGTGTAATAGCAATTCTTGGTCATGTAGAAATTGTTGCTGCAATAGCACTTTTACCCGCTGTTGTAAATTCATTTTTGTTCTTATCAAGTGTAAAACGTATAGTAGAACACAGGCAAATAAAAAACCCAACGGCCGTTACATCTGATTTTAAACTTGTGGCTACACAGGAAAAAGACGCACCGGTTACACTTCTTCGTTTAATTCTTTCAGCTGGTCCGATGACTGAACAACAAATTACAAAAGTTATTTTTAAACTTGCATTATTTTCTGGAGTACTTGCAATTATCACTGCAATAATGATGGAAATTAGAATATGAAAAACTATGAAATATTCTCTTTTATCTTTATAATGTGGATCTTAATTATTGTTGGAGGCGGATTATTGGTTGTACTATCATCAATGATATCAATTCAAGGATTTGTTACAATTGGCACATTGGAAGTAAATCATGCCTCTCTTGGTAAAGCTGCAATTGCAATAATTTTAGTAATTATCTGGATTTACGTGCTTACAAAGATAAAAAACTGGATCTTTCATAGAAAAATAACTAACTAAGTTCCCAATTTTTCTTCTTTTCATCATACTCTTGGCGTGAGTATCTAATTGTTGCTGGAACACCTATCACTACTACATCTGGAGGTACATCCTTTATGACAACTGCTCCCATTGCTATTACACTGTTTTTACCTACTGTTATACCTGCTTTGAGAACTGCACGTGAGCCTATGATGACATTATCTTCTACTGTTATACCAGCAAGCTTTCTGCTGGCTGGATAGGGATCATTTGTCAATGCTGCAGATGGTCCAATGAAAACATTCTTTCCTATTCGACACAGTGGTGGGATGTAAACTAAACCTTCAATCATCGTATTTTCTCCTATCTTCACGTTATAGTCAATGTGTGAAAGTGAGCCTATTTTTACATTATCTCCTATCTCCGTGTTATCCCCAACATAAGCAAAGTGCCATATACGAACATTTTTTCCAATCTTTGCTTTTTCTGAAATAAAATTTGTTACCAAATCATTCACAAATGCCAAGGAGCTGCCTGTTTAGTTATTTTTTCTGGAAAAGAAGACTGATTTTTCTTTAAAAATTCTATATCGTGATACTTATCTCTTAGCTCATCAGGCAACATTATTGGAATCTCTTCAATAATGGGATAGAATCTGGAACACTTTGCGCAATACATAGCTCCTTCTAAAATTATTTGGTCTTTGGAATCTGATTCAAAAATCTCTAACGGGAAATGCTTATCAATTGGACAAGCAAGTATCTCAAGCATTTTCCTATTCATTTTAGATCTAGATAAATCGGAATCCCTTTATGACTAGATAAGAGTGCCGCTTCAGCAATTTTTGTTGTGTTTATTGCTTGATTGGGTTTCACCAACGAATCCTCTTTTCCCTCACAGGCCATAAGAAAATTCTTTATCTCTAAAACTAGTGGTTCTTCAAAATCTTTTTGAGGAATTTCTATGCCTGCGTCTGTTTCAATCTTGACTTCTTGTGAAATAAAATCCGAAGATATTATTGCATCTCCACATACTGCCTTAAATTTTCTTACTCGAGTGGGAGTTATCCAATTGGAGGAAATAACTGCAACTCTGTTATTCTTGAAACCAAGTACTATGTTGGCAAAATCTTCATGTTCGTGTTTTATTTTTCCAGATCTTGCGAAAACAACCTCTGGGGTATCATCAAAAAGCCACATTGCAGTATCGATATCATGAACTGAAGTATCATGAATTATTCCTACATCCTTCATATGTAACGGCATTCTATTTTCTCTGTGGAATTCTAACATAATAAGCTCGCCATATTTTTTTGATTTTACATATTCTTTTACAAGAGAGACAGCCGGATTGAATCTTTCAATATAGCCACATGTGAGTATCATTTTGTTTCTAATTGCAAGATCATGTAGTTCACAGCCCTCATTCGAAAGATAAGTCATTGGTTTTTCTACAAAGACATTCTTTCTTTGTTGTAAAAGAGTTAATGCTATTGAGAAATGAGTAGATGTTGGTGTGCAAACAAAAGCACTGTCAAATTTTTCTGATTTTAAAAGTAAGTCTAAAGAAGTAAAGTGGTTCACAGAGTATTTTGCTCCGAATTCTTTTGCTCTATCGTAGTCTTTATCACAAATGGCAGTTAAGACACCTAACTGTGAAAGAACTCGTGCGTGGTTTTTACCCCATCCTCCAATTCCTATCTGAACAACTTTCAAACCTAATACACTGCCGTCATCCAATGAGAGAATTTCTTATTCTTGCCCATTGTTATGTCTGAATATGTTGAACTGATTTGTTTTGTCACATTTCCAACTATCCCGCCGCCTATCTTTTTCCCGTCGACAGAAATCACAGGGGTTATTTCTGCAGCAGTTCCTGTAAGGAAAACCTCATCTGCAAGATAAAGTTCAGTGCGCGGCATTTCTCTTTCAATAACTTCGTATCCCTGCTTTCGAGCGATCTCTATTACAGATTCTTTTGTTATACCTTCTAAAGCCGAGGAACTAGATGGTGGAGTTATGAGATTTCCCCTTCTTAGGATAAAGATGTTCTCACCAGGAGCCTCGCTTACATTTCCTAGATGATCAAGCAAAATAGATTCGTCATATCCGTTTCTTTTTGCTTCTTGAGTTGCTAAAATTGAATTAAGATAATTGCCTCCCATCTTGGCAAGAGGTGGTGTTGAAACATCGTGAATTCTCCTCCATGATGAAATTCCAACGTTTATTCCATTTTTGTTAAATAAATCACCAAATCCAAACATTACAATTGCTGTGTGTGTTGGGGTTTTCATTGTCACATTCAAGTTTATTCCATATTCACCAACAAAGTAAAACGGTCTAATGTAGCATGATTGGCTTGCATTATTTTTTTTGCATAAATCAATTATGGCATTCGAAATTTCTTTATTTGTAAATTTTAAATTAATAGAGTATATCTTGCCTGAATTTCTGAATCTTTTGATGTGATCATCTAATCTGAATATGTTCAAGTTTTTTGAATTCCAGTACGCACGTAATCCTTCGAAAACTGAAGTTCCATAATGAATAGCATGTGTCATAACTGGTACCTTTGCTTCTTCCAATCTTACAAACTTACCATCAAACCAAGCAAATTTTGGACGAAAAGATTTCATATTAAACAACGAAATAGTCGATAATTAATCTATTTCTCTAACCAAAAACCATTTTTTGGAAATTTCATTCCAAGTAATCTATACGTAAAGTCATCTGAGGACGCATATTGTTTAACAACATCCCAATGCTCGTGAATTATTTTTACAACCTCAGATGGAACATACTTTTCCCAATCTGATTCTTTACCCAGAGCAGCATCGAACATTTTCTCTTTTACAAGCGAGGCTGAGATTGTTCTTCTTATTCCTATCCTTGGCTTTAATCCATATAGTTTTAGTACTATACCTTCGGCTTTATCACCAGTATATGTAAAATAATCATCAGAAACACCTTCCAGAATCTGTTTTTTTATTCTCCATGAAAAAGGAGAAAATAGCGGTGGCATGTATTTAATGAAAGGTGCAGAGAATGAATAGCTTGATTGAATTGAGATCGAATCCCCAAAAACAGAATGAAGCATATTTTTACGCAATTCGAAAGTGAAAGGAAAACTTTTACTGTTTATTTCCTTTCCTTTAAAACTAAATATTACAGGATAAACTCTGACTGAATTGGTTCTTTTTAGATGTTCGATAATTTCAACATGGGCCTTTGTCACAGGATTCAGATGTGCCAGATATATAGCAACTGCCAATCGTATTTCATATTAAAAATCCCGTATATTTCAATGCTTAACACAATTATTTTAAAAATATTGGATTTATGTGGTGATTCGTAAAAACCCTGTTTTGATGAATGATTGTAACAGCAGATAATTTGTACACAAGACTAATAAATTACAACGTCTGGATTGTGTACAGAAATTGAATCACAAAATGCTTCTCGCATTATCAATTATACCGGTACTACTAATTCCAGTTGCCTCTAGTTTTGCAATGCCTGGCGAGCAGATGTCAATGAAAGATAAAACATCGATGAAAAGTATGTCCTCTAATAAGAGCATTGAAAAAATGAGACATATGGAGCAAATAGAAATCTCAAATCCACACTATTTCCAAATTGATAATACTGCAATCAAGGTAAAAAGAGGAACTATCACGATATCCGGTCATGGTGTATACGACCCAGAAGAAGGAAAGATTTCTGGGTGGGGAAAATATTCTATTTCTGTTGGTAGCCGAGAAATAACTGGAAGTTGGAAAGCAGTCAATCTAGTAAGCGGCAAAGGAAATCCATTTGCTGGAGACTCTGATGAATCGCATGTGCATTTTATCGGAAAGACACTCAGTCTTAAAGATCCCAAATATACCGGTAATAACGCAAAACGAGAATCTCCAATGAGGGGGTCTCATCAGATTTGGATTTCAGCTGACGCGGAAGAAGGAAAACTATGTGTTTATGGCAGATACATGGGTACTCCTAGTCCAAGAAATGCATGTATAGAAACTGAAACGATTTCAATAACAAAGTAAGTTTTTTATCAACTGGGGACGATGGGACTTGAACCCACGACATCCAGCGCCCGAGGCTGGCAGTCTGCCAAGCTGACCTACGTCCCCGTAGATCAGCCTCTATCTATACAATATTATCTTTTCAAAAGAGATTCTTATCCGTATGATTCGTATTTTATTTCAAAACTCTTGTCTGGTCGTTTATTTCTTTCTGTAACAAAACCTTTTGGTCCAAGATAATCCATACAACCATCGATAGTTCCTTGCCAGCCGCAAATTAGAAATACTGTGTTTTCATTCGTGATTTTCTCACCTACCAATTTTTCAAGAGGCGACTGATCACCATCTTTTGATCTAAGAAAAGTTTCCACCCTGCCTACTTGTCCACTCCATGATCTGTTAAACCATTCTTGAGGTCTACTAATTGTGGCCCTATATCTGAAATTCCATTTGTCCTTGCCTCTATCTAGACTCTCATTTTCTAAATCAGTCAAAAGGTCTTTGTAACCAAGTTCATCGACATAGCTTGCTCCGTGTAATATTACTAATTCACGTTTGCTTCCAGCAGCATGTAAAGATTGAGCAAGACTGACGAAAGGAGCTAAACCAGTACCTCCTCCCAAGCAGACTATTCTTCTATCGTCATCTGAACCATCGGCCTTTTTATCATCAAGTGTAAAAGCACCAGTCGGTTTTATCCAAACTATCTCATCTCCCTCTTTTGCACTAAAAAGTTGCGTAGTAAGACGACCAGGTAAAGGTTTTCGTACCCATCTTATGTATAATTCGATATATTTTCTGTTTTCCGGATTTGAAGCAATAGAGTATGCTCTACGAATAATCTTGTTTTCACTTGGTACATGCATACCTATTGTAATGAATTGACCTGCTTTGTATTCTGGAATTGGTCCTTCCACTGGTTTTATTCTGAAAATTGCAAGATCTTCTTTTTGTACTTGAATATATGTTAAAGTCGCTTTATTATCGACGACCACGCGAAATGTGTCATGATTGATAGTTAAATATCTTATGCTATTTTAATCAAGAAAAATTTTCTAAATGCAGCTAAACGTTAATAACAGCTCAAAAAAAGTTAATGCAAATCAGAGAGATGTTCTGATAAAAAATTTGGGCCGGTCGTCTAGTCTGGTAGGATACGCCCTTGGCATGGGTGAGATCGTGGGTTCAAATCCCACCCGGTCCACTCCTACATACCGTTTGGAACCCAGTCAAAAATTCAGAATTTTCTAGTTTTGATCAGAATCATCTTCTTGATAGTATTTCGTTTGCCCAGCTCTGAAGAAGTTTTTGCATGTTTGCAAGATCAGCTGCAGTTGCATTTTGAATAACATTGTTTATGATGTCATCTGTTTTTACTTTCTCTCTTTCTGTGATCACAAGATCAAGGTCTAGGAATTCCTCGCTTCGTTTGAATGCGTTTTGCATTTCACGTAACAAAGTTTCAGGAATTATTCCCTTGTTTGTTGTGTATCTTGCTTCTATTGTTCCCTTGTGACCCATGAAAAATGTTCTAAAATCATGGGCGATCTTTCCTCTGGATTCTGCCATCAATAGCTGTGTATCAAAGTATGCTCTAAGCACATAAGGCCTCCAGCTGAATCTTGGTCTGAACACTTTTCTGACAAGGTGTGAAATTCGTTGGGTTGGAAGATACTTTTTGTCTGCATTCTTTCCTCGTCCGTATCGATATCTTGTTTCGGGAGATACAAGGGACGAGTCTCTTGACAATTTCTCACCACGTGAGATTCTGTCGTTGAGATATGCTAGAACTTTTCTTGTTGCACTAGACGTAAGGAAGGTGAAGTATTGGTGTCTTGCTTTTGAGATAGTTCTTCTAACTACAACTCTTGGAGGTTCTTGGAGAAATCTAGCTTCTTTTTCTTCTATTACAAGGTCAGGCAGATCTCCTATCTTCAATCCATCTGTGCCGTTGTAATTTCCTATCACTTGTGGTCGTAGTCCTGATTTTGCAATCAGAGAAATGATAACAGATTCTCTTAACGATGTTCTGTTTAACATCTCAGAGATCTCTTCTTCATTAGGTACTCGCTCGTTTTGTAGTGTCGGTGTGCTGTCAATGTTTGAAATCTTGATTCTTCTTTTTATCTCGACCTCAAAGTGTCGCAGCCATGACTTGACAGATTTTATCGTGTCCTCTACATAGCCTGGTGAAAATTGCTGCTCTTCCATCCATGTTACATGGTCTTCTATAAGATCAGTAACATCTCGAATGTTACTTTGTGCAAGCTTGGCAAGATCTAAGGGAGTGGTATCATGTTTTTTGCAAAAGTGGACCAATCGTCTTAGTCGTACGTCTGCTGTAAGCTGGCTACCGCGCGCAAGGTTGTCATACCATCTTCTAAGATCTGGGTCTGTTGAAAGTAGTGTTTTGGCAGGTTGATTACGTTTCATATTTGCCATTTTGTTTCCCACATCAGACTGCACTATGCAGTCCTCATCGAATTTACAGTGTGAATTTATAGTATTTACCCTTTTCATCATTTCTGAATTGTCTTCGGTTTTAGTTACCATTTCCTTAACTATGGAATTTAGGGATTTTATACAAGTGAAGGTACACTATACCAGTGGGAAGAAAACCAAAAAACACTTTCACCGAAGCTACAATTGCATTTGAAAAAGAAACAGAATTCAGACTGTATGATGTCAAGATTCCATTTGTCTATTCCATTACCGTTGAAATTAATAATCCGAATTTAGTAAAGGCACAAACTACATGGGAATGTTATGCTAGATCATCTGCTGAACTTGAAACAATAGTCAAACAAATCGAGAATGATCCGACAGGGTTCAAAGTTATCAAAGTAAAAGAATCTACAAGAATACCAAGAATGCCAGAATTTTGGTTAACTTTTACTCATTCTAGATCAAAAAAATGCAGAATTCGTCAGTACGTCAACACTCCTTACCCTGCTTACAAGGAAAATGATATTGATATTACAAAATACCTTTTTCCTCAAGTCATAGGAAACTTGAAGAGAAAAACTCTGATTCAACAGTAAGGACATTCTATAACCTGCTTGAGATTACGAACATAGACTAAAAATTTGTTACCGCATCGAATGCAGATCATTCTTTTTTTGTGGGTCGTTTGTAGTTTGTACCACCATACCTGATACCATTGTATCCTTTTTGTTCTCAATTTTTCTTCTTCATTGAAATAAAATACAAACCATCGTTTCTTTGCACCATTTTTTCCATGTTCTCTTATCTCTGATCGTGGATGATACCATCGTTTTGATACTGAAATTACTATCATTTGTGGATACTACTAGGATACTTCTATATGTCATAAAGAAGGGAAGGTACGAAATATAATCAGATGACTTGTGGCTGGGTCCTACAGGATTCAAACCATACTGAATTCATTTCAGAATATTTTAGTTACGCATACACAACTACCATGTGTAAATTTTTGGAACAATTCGTATCTAAAATGAAAATAATTGAATTCTTATTACTTGTTATATGGTTGATGATACAAACTGAAATAAGTCAAGCATTTTCAATCAATCTAAATGAATCTGAATACAATTGATGGAACGCACATCATTGTCGCGTTTTCGCTCTACATACTTGCTTTTAGTCTGAACACAATTTATGGACAAACTCCTGAAGAAAACCCACATGTTAAGATTTTCAAGTTGATCCATGATGGTAAAGAATACACTATTCCTTATGTTATGACAAATGGAAATATAACAAAAATCACTGTAAACGATTATGGCGGTTTACTTCTAAATCTCGATACAAATGACAAACCTGGTTTTGCAGAATTAGCTATCCCTTTTGGGCTGTATAAATTCACGGGTAATTTTGCTATTTCAAGCCCCAAATTTGAGCAACTCTTTGTTCTTGAAGACGGAGAGGAAATGAAAAACGAGATTTTCGCAATTGGTTCCAAGGGAACTTATAGTTTTGATTTGCGTCCACAGTCTGAAGAAGTTGAATTATTAGGTACGTCAATGGCTGCTGGTGTTCACGAATTAATCATAGACACTCCCACAGAATGGTATGACCCAGGAAGTGACATAGTGATAAAAGGAAAATATACCGTTGGAGGTTTCATTCAGCGTAACGCAACAATTCTAGTAGAAATACACGATCCACAAAACAATCTTGTAGTTAGTAATTCTAAATTGACAGATGAAAATGGGAGGTTCTTCTTAGCTACGAAGATCCCATCTATGGTTAATGGCGGCGTATACAAAGCAAGTGCATCATTACAAGCTGGTGGTACTAGTGCATCAGGGCAGCCTATAGGAAACGAATTTTTCTATGTTCGGGGACCTTCAAACTACAAACTGATAGCTGAGGATAAGGATTCAAATTTTAGCATTTCATCAAATTCTAGTTCATATGAACCATTTTTCATGAAAAAATCAAAGACCTTAGCATTGTTAGTAAATGGAAAGGATGGTACAACTGGACAGATGGAGTTACTGATACCGCATTCTATGCTAGATGGTGATCTTAAAGCATACATTAATACTCAATTCAATTATTCATTGCAAAAAAATACTACCCATTCAATAATCAATCTTGATTATTCCCATAAAGATTCTCCACTTGTCATAGAGATTACTGGCACAACAATAATTCCAGAATTTCCAATAGTTATCTTAGCCTTGGTTGCAAGCATGGTAATTATTTTGATAATTTCAAGAACCAAAATGAATAAGATTTAACTACAATTTGTAAGCAATCTCTAAAAATGAAAATTTGCCTTGATTCTATATGAAAGCTTTACATCTTTCTCTAATTGCTTTAGCAGCTATTGCAATTATTGGAACTTTATCCTTTATTGTGATTTTTGAATCAATACGAACTTTGCCACCTCAGCCACCTCCAAATGACAGAGCAGTTGTGGAATTACACAGTTTTGGCCAAGGTATTCTAGAGTATAACATAAACCCAAGTGATTTTTGTAATATGAATACAAAAATTGGTTCAGGAGAATTGGATTTACGAAACATAGAATGGATTATTAATAAAACTTCGAGTCACCTCTTCGTAGTAGTGGCTGGTCCAAATCATGGCAGTTATCTTCACGCCGAATTACCAAATAATAACAACTCTTCCTATTTGGTCAAACTTTACAATGGGAATAACCTAACATCAGCTGGTCTGTATCAAGGCTACCAATCAATTGCGTGGATTTTACAGTCAGGAAAGACTTTTCGAATTGATGAATCGGTAAACTACAAACAATTTCTATACATTCCAGATTATGATATTAGCTACATACCTTATACGATAGCAAAAGGTCAATATCGTTTTCATGCTTTGGTATTCAATTCCGATGTTTCAAACTGGATAAATCATGATACATGTGCTACTAGAATAGATTGGCAGTTCTTGGTAGACGAATCAGGGAGAATCACTTCAGGTCCACTTCTATCAGACACAGGAAAGCTGAGTGACGTCACAAAGGAATTTCCACCTTTGCAGCAGCATAAGAAAGGCGTGAACTTTGGTAACATAGAGTGTAGACATGGTTTTCAATTGATATCCAAAGCAAGGGAGGGTACTCCAGCGTGTGTAAGTGACGAGACCGAAAGTAAATTAATTCAGAGAGGATGGGCAAGGGTACGCAACTTTGCCACAATTACTTTGGATCCAATGACAGATGCTGATGAAAATCGCTACTGTTTGTCTATCAAGGAAACAAAAGAAAGAATGCTATTCCTAAAAATTCCGTCATATTTACCGCCTGGTTACGAGTTCAAATGTGGTACTCCTTTTTCCCCTAATGAAGTATACGTCTTTTTTTGGAATCAACCTGTAGATAAGAATAATTTCTATCCAAGCGAACATGAATTATGGAAAAGAAAAGGCAGTATTCTTTTGCACATTATAGACAATAGCGTGATTAACAAAGAAAATGGAATAAAAGTAAACGGAACATCAGCTGCTATTGAAGAATACAATTCAATTCTAAAAGATAGACCTGAGTTAAAGATACAACTCAGCCTTGTTGATATAAATGGAAATTTGGCTGTTGTAAACGATTGGATAGATGGCCCAACACTAAGAATGCATGACGGAAACCTTTTCATTTGGTTGACAGGAACCAGCAACATACCGCCTGATGATCTAGTAAAAATAGCAAAATCGTTGCAATAATTTGGTATGTAGGTATGAACTGGGTTCAAAATAATCCCATGATTAATACCTACGATTTGTAAGCAATCCCTAAAAACAAAATATCACACGTATATTATTGTGAAAACTCTTCACCTATCCATAATTGCTGTGATTGGTATAGCAATAATTGGGGCAGTATCATTTGTATTAATTCTTGATGCAAGGGATACGCTACCAAATCAAACAATCATACCTGATGATAATCAAGTTACATTGACAGGAGAATATGCACATAGAATCTGTAATGCACTTAATCTGCCATGTCCTACTAATCCAACATTTCATGCCACAAAGCTAGATAACCAATCATTTAATGCCACAGTTGAAGTAAACGGAAAGCCGTACACTGTAACACTAAATGATACTACAACATGTGTTACACCAACTCTGTTTGGCAGCTCAAATTGTTATTTTGAAACTGTTCAAAAAACATGGGCTGAAACTGATCCTTTTCGATATGGTGGAAAATTAGAGAGTGTTTTTAACTCGAAAAACGGGACTGGACTGGTAGTACTAAAAGCTCATGAAGAAGTGAATATTATTTTTACATACAATTTTTCAAACAGTCAGAGTGAAGGTGGAAATGCAGGTTATGCTATACATGGCAACAATAAACTAATTACGGATTCAGAAAATTTCACAGCAAATGAATTGCCAAAAACTTTTACCTTTGCTTTCACTCCTCAAAATACAGGGATTTTTGTTTTTACAAAAGGTATTAAGTTTAATTCAGACAATTCCCATGGAGAAGAAAGCCAATCCATAATTGTTGTAGAGAAATTTAGTAAGGCAATGGCATTTAATGGCCAATGCAAGAAACCATTTCCTGAATATACTCTAGTTGTAAAGCCTGATTTTTCTACAGGAGCATGTGTTAAGATGGATACAGCATTAAAATTAAAAGAAAGAGGATGGCACTGACTAATCAAATCTGGAATCTTTTTTCCTTTTGAATAAAATAATAAGTCCATTTACTGTAATGTATCCAATACCGGCAAATCCTGTAATCAAAAATCCAAGTCGTAAATAAGCAAACCAACCCCACTGATTTACTTCAAACACAATCTTTGGTAAATCAACACGAGCATACATAAACGCATTATCAGTCGGCAAAAAATTATTCAAATAACCATAATCTAAAAGGTATGAGAGCAAGGCAAATGAGCCAAATCCGAACACCAGTATGATTATTCCAATCATGAAAGATTTTCTAATTTTTACTTTTATTCACCCTCAACATCGAAGAGTTTTTTTTGTCTTTCAAATTCCTCTTTTGAAATTCTTTCCTCTAAAAACTTCTTTTTTAGTATTCTATATGCTTCTAGATTCTGACGTTTTTCTTCTTCAGTCTGTGGATCTGATCGTCTATAACTGATTAGTGAGTCTTCATTTGCCGAGGTTTTTTTTAGTGTATACCAAATGATAAAACCCGATAATCCACCACCAAAAATTAAGCCGTAAGGAAAAGGTGTTACAGTTTGTATTCCAAGAAAAACAAGAACGCCTGTGACAATTCCAGCAACGACAGCTTTCATTTATCCTTGCTAAAGAAAACCAAGAAAAAAATGATTCTATTTACTAGATTTGGGAATTTGATTCATCAGCATTAGTCTGGAGCAATCTGCAATAAATCATAACTTGATAAAAAATAGTGAAGGAGTTTTGTAGCTACTCCGATTAGCTTACTGCCCATTTTGTGTAAATTTTTTCTGACAAAACCGCAAATCCAAATCCTCTGAGGCTGAAGAAACCACCCGGTCCACTTTCTGATTTATTGAAAATTTTTAACATTAAAGTAATATGATCAACTTAAACTGTTTATGTTACTGTTATAGTAAAGATAGATTTTGGAGTTAACGCATTCATGTTTCGTAGACTATCCCATACAAAAACTTCGATTTTATAATTTCCATTATCATGTGGAGTCCAAAAGAGAGCTGGTGTTAGGGTTTGATTTCTTACAAGTGAACCAGTAGAGAAATTAAGATCTACTATGGCTCCTTCCGAATCAATCACTTGTACGATATATGCCCAATCTATTTCCTTTTCGCTTACATTTGTAAGTGAAGTTTGTAGGTTAAGCTGTTGCTCTACTAGTGGTGATTTTATCTCTTCACCCAATGTATTTACTACTTTGAAATTAGACGTGATTATTTCTTCATATCCAAAAGCATTGCCAAAAATTAAGCCAAAAAAAACCAGAAAACAAATAAAAAACCTCATCTAAACAAAATTCCTATTCTTAGATTTAAATTATCCTCTAATATTAGAAGTTAACATGTCCGAATCAAGAGAGACTATATTCATCGGAAAAAAACCACTGATGGCGTATGTTACTTCTACGCTAATACAGCTGGCAAACCAACAGAAAATATCTATCAAGGCAAGAGGGCTTAGCATTGGACGTGCGGTCGATGTAGCACAGATAGTTGCGCGAAAAACAGAAAATGCAGGCTATTCTATCGGAGACATCAAGATCGGCTCAGAACAACTTCAATCACAAGATGGACGACCAAGAAACGTTTCCACCATAGAAATAGAAGTGAGAAGAAACACTTCATAGGAAAACCTTGAGAGGATTTTTCCTTTCTTTTTGTTCTCTTAAATTTTATCACTATATTTATTTTCCATTTTTCTGTACTTCGCTAAATCTACAATATCGTTGAATTGATCAAATGCAACGAGATTCTTTTTGAATCTAGAGGTCGTACCTGCTTTTCTAAGCTCGCGGAGAATCTGCATAGTTGCGAATGTATTAGCATATAGAATTGAAAGTGGATACAAAATTAACTTAAATCCCATGTCATAAAGTCTCTTAGCCGAAAGAAGAGGAGTGGCACCTCCTTCGATCATATTGGCAACTAATGGAGCCTCGATTGACATTCCAATTTTTTTCATCTCTGCAACAGATTTTGGGGCTTCAACAAAAATTGCATCAGCTCCTATCTTTTTGTATAAAAGAGCACGGTCTATTGCTGCATCCAATCCCTCTAGTGCTCTGGCATCAGTTCTGGCAACAATAATGAAATCTCTATTTTTTCTTGCATCTAATGCGGCCTGTAATTTTTCAGCATATTCTTCTTTTGGGATCACCTCTTTCCCTTGCATGTGTCCACATCTTTTTGGCCATTTTTGATCCTCAAGAAAAATTCCACACGCACCTGCAGATTCTAATTCCTTTACAATCTTCCAAACACTCAGAGGATTACCATACCCAGTATCTGCATCCACTATTACGGGAATGGATACTGCTGAGCAGATCCTACGAGCATTTTCTACCGTTTCAGTGGATCCAATAAATCCATAGTCTGGCATCCCAAGAAGCGTTGCTGAAGTACCATAACCAGTCTGAAACATTGCTTTGAAACCTACTTTTTGTGCAATTTTTGCACCAATCGCATCATATACTCCAGGGACAACCAGCGGCTCAGAATTATTATACAGTAATTTCCTAAGTTTTGACAACCACTGGTAATGTTATTGAGAATTATTTATGGTTTAATTGATTCTAATTTCTTTACCGCGCGATTTTTTTTCTGAGGTTTGTAACTTATGAAGCTCAGATTCTAGGAACCTTTTGTATCTAGTAGTTTCTTCTTTTGTCATATTTGATAGGTTAGAGCTAAGCGAATTACCTATACTTGTAATACGTTCAAGAAGATCCATGGATACAAATTTTCCTATATTTCCTATCCTAAGCATCACATCGAATTGATTTTTTACAATATTGTTTAGCGTTTCAAGGTCATCTGTCATGATTCTACCTTTCCGTGTTATCTGATACTTACCATCCTTCGCTTCTTCAATAAGGCCATCATCTAAGAGTCTTCCAAGTAATGGATAAATTAATCCAGGAGAAGGTTTCCATTTTCCCTCGCTCTGTTTTATTGCAAAATCAATTATTTCTTTTCCGGTACAAGTCCGTTTTTTTAAAGTATCTAGTATGAAATATCTTGAAAAACCTCTTGGAACTACGCTTCCAACCCGTTGTATCCACTGTGATATCATCACTAGTGATATCACTAGCGATATATATTAATAATTCGATTACAAGTTCTATGAAAATCAGTCATTGTCCCAGAACTCGTCACAAAAATATTCTCGATTATTACTTGCACGTAGACTTCATAAGACATATTTATCTAATTTGAAAAGGTAGAGGTCTAAACATATGACCGACACCATAGAAAGGGATCTGTTAATTGTCGGCTCTGGTCTTGCGGGTTTAAGAGCTGCAATTCAAGCCGCGAAGATAAGCTCAAACATCAAGGTTACAGTAATTTCAAAACTTCAAGTTATGCGTTCACATTCTGTTTCTGCAGAAGGTGGAACAGCGGCTGTTCTCTTTCCTGAGGATGGAGATTCTCTTGAATCCCACATCTATGATACAGTAAAGGGAAGTGATTTTCTTGCAGATCAAGATGTCGTTGAAAGATTAGTCCATGAAATGCCATCAGAAATTTATCAACTTGAACATTGGGGAATGCCTTGGTCACGCAGGGATGATGGAAGGATAGGTCAAAGAAATTTTGGTGGTTACAGTTTTCCACGAGCCACATATGCTCAAGATAAAGTTGGATTTTATGAAATGCAGACATTGTACGACACTTGTCAAAAGTTCGATAATATTGAATTTTTTAACGAATGGTTTGTAACCTCAATTATACATGATGGTCAAAGGTTTTGTGGAATCACTGCGATTGAAATTTCATCAGGAACTTTTTACACTATTAAAGCTAGAGCACTAATAATCGCAACTGGGGGTGCAGGGAGAGTTTATAGCTATTCTACATACGCACTTTCTTCAACACCTGATGGTCTTGACATGGCATTCAGGGCAGGTCTCGCACTAAAGGACATGGAATTTGTCCAATTTCATCCTACTGGAATTCTACCTTCAGGAATACTGATCACGGAAGGAGCACGAGGAGAGGGTGGGTATCTTATCAACAAGGATGGAGAAAGATTCATGAGAAAATACGCTCCAAATTTGATGGAACTAGCTCCTAGAGACATCGTCTCTCGTTCCATGATGACCGAGATGCTTGATGGGCGTGGATTTAAAAATGAAACAGGAGTTGACTGTCTTAAACTAGATCTTCGACACTTGGGTGATAATGTGATAAAAGAAAAACTTGCTGCCATCAGAGAAATTTCGATGAAATTTTCAGGAGTTGATCCTGGAAACGAACCAATTGATGTTAGACCTGTCTGTCATTATATGATGGGTGGAATTCATACTGATATTGACGGTGCTACCGAAATACAAGGAATATGGGCTGCCGGAGAAGCTGCATGTAATAGCACACATGGCGCTAATAGACTTGGTGCCAACTCTACCAGTGAATGTATCGTTTGGGGAAAAATTACAGGGGAACTTGCCGCAAGATATGTACTAGATGCTAAAACATCACCATTTCCATTACATCTTGTATCTCTAGAAGAAAAAAGAATCTATGATGGGTTATTCCATGGACATGGTGATGTGAATCCGTATGAAATAAAACAACAAGTTACTGATATTATGAATGAAAAAGCTTACGTGTTTAGAAACGAAAAAGATCTGGTTGATGGATTAAGGAAGATTCGTGACTTGAAAGAAAAAACATGGAGACACGTAGACGATAAAGCACGCGAATACAATACCAACTTCACAAATGTCATGGAGCTTGATTCTATATTTAGAATTGCTGAGGTTATATTAGTTGGAGCAATCAAAAGAAAGGAATCTCGAGGTGCTCATGCAAGAATAGATTATCCTGCCAGAGATGATAAGAACTTTTTACATCACACACTTGCTTATTACGATACAAGGGAACCTTTGCTGAAAGAACACCCTGTCACTATTACTAAATACAAGCCAGTGGAGAGAAAATACTAATGGAAAGACAGACAAACCGTGAGGGAATAAAAGGTTGGTTAAACCCTGGCAGATATGGATTAGAACGTTTAGCCTATTGGCTTATGCGTCTTACCGGACTAGGATTACTAGTATACTTTATCGCGCATGTTTTTGAAACAAGTTCAATAGTTAACGGAAAAGAAGCATGGCAAAAAATGTTGGACCTTACTCAAACAACCGAGGGTCACATAATACTTGTTATAGTTATTGGAATGTGTGTCTTCCATACTGCAAACGGAATAAGAATAATGCTTGGACATGGTGGTGTGGGCGTGGGTAAACCAGGCAGACCAGATTATCCATACAAACCAGCATCGTTAAACTCAAGACACAAACTTTGTATCTTGGCCTCAATAGGACTCGCAGCTTTAGCAATGATGTATGGTCTGGCAGTTTTGTTTGGTGAATAAAAATGAAAGAAAGCGTAATCATGAAAATACATTATGGAACGGCACTTGGTGCTGTAGTTCTTGTATCTGTTCATATTCTTTTTAGAATGACACAGAATTTCTCCGAATCATTACAATATGAAAGTGTGATAGCAAATTACCAATTTCTACCATATGCAATTATGCTAGAGCTAATACTCATTTTGCTTTCAGTACATGGGTTTAATGGATTAAGAGTAATTCTACTAGAACTAAAACAAGGTGTCGGATATGAAAAGACAGTTAACTATGGCTGTATTGCTGCAATAGCTATACTTGTTGCTTATGGATCTAGGACCATATTGATGGCAGGATTTGGAATGTGATATGGCAGCCATAAATCCACAGCTTTCTAGTGAACTACCTTCTTCTACCGTTGATCCACACACTAACTCAATAACTCTGAGGATCTCGAAATTTAATCCTAAAACTGATAGTGTTATGACGTTTCAAGAGTTTAACGTTCCTGTTCAAAAATGGACTACTGTGTTAGACGCAATTTTGTCTGTCAAACAACACCTCGATTCCTCTATTGCAGTCAGGTACTCATGCCGGCAAGCATCATGTGGCTCCTGCGGGATGAAAATAAATGGAAAACCAGCCCTTGCATGTTATACAAAAATTTCGGAACTGAATTCAAATATAGTCACAGTAGAACCGATGAATAACTATCCAATTCTTAGGGATTTGGCGGTAGACTTTACACAGTTCTTTTCAACACATAAAAAATTAAAACCCTACATAATTAGAGATGATTCTGAAGTCACTGATGACAGTAAGGAGTTTTTACAAACTCCAAAAGAAGTTGAAGAATATCTTCAATTTTCATACTGTATAAAATGTGGATTGTGTAATTCTGCTTGTCCAACTATGGCAACAGATTCATCATTTATTGGGCCACAAGCGCTGGCTCAAGCTTATCGGTACGTTTCAGATAACAGGGATACAGGAAAGAATGAACGACTCAAGATAGTAGATGATTCACACGGAATCTGGCGATGCCATTTTGCTGGTTCTTGTAGCCAAGTTTGTCCAAAGGGAGTCGATCCTGCCATGGGAATACAGTTGTTACGAGGATATCTATTAGGATTTAGAAAATAACTACGGTTTTTTTGGATTCTTGCTTGCATTGACTTGGTTATTTATGGCTTCAGCCATAAAATGATTAGACACATTTAACTTTACATCATCAATGCCATCGATCTTTAACAAATTATCATGAACATCCTGTGCTATCTTAAAACCAAATATGGCTGGACAAAATGGACTTGTTAAGTGTAGATCTATCTTCACAGCTGAACCATTAATATCTATGTTGTCTACAAGTTCAAGTTCCATTATGGATACGTTGATTTCAGGATCTACAATTTTTGTCAATTCATCAAAAATCATTCTTCTTAATTGCTGACTTTCTTGTGCCACAACAAAAAACCGTCTATGCTATATATAACCATTCTAATTTCTAAATTGATGTATCGGTCTAGATTTACAGAAAATTTGGATGAGTACACTCTAGATTATCTTTCATCAATTTCAGATGATAAAGAAATTGCACTATATGACATTTGGGGAAGCCAAGCTCACACTATAATGCTTTATGAAAATAAAATAATTACAAAAAGAGAAGCTGCAAAAATTTTGTTATCTCTTGAAAAACTAAAAAAAGAAAATCTATCAATCAAATCTGATTCTGAAGACATTCACGAGTTAATAGAATCTATAATCATAAAACGAACAGGAAAACATATTGGTGGCAAAATGCATACTGCACGTTCACGAAATGATCAGGTCTCTCTTGATATCAGGATGAAAATTAGGGACGACATTAACACAATTTGCTCGTGTCTTTTAGATATGATAGAAACACTTGTTGTCTTAGCTGAAAAAAATAAAGATACAATAATGCCGCTTTACACTCATCTTCAACAAGCTCAAGTAGGGTATTTTTCACATTATCTTCTTGCATTTGCTGATGCCTTGTTTAGAGATTTAGACAGATTTTATGCTACTTATGGTAGAGTAAACGAATCTCCGCTTGGTGCTGGTCCAATAGGGGGAACAAGTCTACCAATTGATAGAAAGAGCACAGCAAGGATGCTTGGATTTAATGGTCTTGTTGAAAACTCTATTGATGCAACCAGTACTCGTGACTTTGTGGTTGAATATGTAGGACAGATTGCAATTCTCATGACAAACCTGAGTCGGCTTTCAGAAGACTTTATCATTTGGTCTACATCTGAATTTTCATTCATAGATCTTTCCGATAAATTTGCTTCGACCTCAAGTGTAATGCCACAAAAAAGGAACCCAGACATCTTGGAGCTTACACGAGGGAAAACAGCACAAATAATTGGATATCTTGTAGCTATTCTTTCAAATATCAAAGGGTTGCCCTCTGGATATAGTCGAGATTTACAACAAATAAAAACACTGATTTGGCCTTCTTCAAAAATTGCGATATCTGCACTCATAGTGAATAATGCAATGTTGAAAACGATACAGGTTAACAAACACAAAATGAAAAAAGCAATAGACTCTGGTTATTCTATTTCTATAGACATTGCAGAACTGCTGGTAAAAAAAGGAATTCCCTTTAGGACAGCTCATATGATTGTAGGTCAGCTAGTACAAACGGCTTCTAATTTGAAAAAACCACTATCATCGCTCTCTCATCATGAAATCAGTAAATCGCTTGCCAAGCATAAGATAAACCTAAAAGAACTACATGGGATAATACAATCAATGAATGCATATTCATCACTTGAACAAAGGACGTCTCAGGGTTCTTCAGGCAGGTCAGAACAAGAACGTATGATTTTGGACAGGAAAAAAAGAATTCAAGCATATAGGAACGGAACTACTAAAAGAGCAACCGGAATAAAAACCACTTTTGAAAATCTTACTACGAAGATTAGAACAATAACGAAATAATTTATGAATATAGGATTAGTTGACAATTTCTACCAAAATCACTCTATAAAAGTTAGATTTTGATGTAGTAATCTTGACTTTTCCATTGATTTTGATTCACATACCTCTAGATAAAAAATTCTCGTAATGAGGTATGCAGTATGTTTCAATTCGTACACCCGCAAACCGAAAAAACTAACTACACAACGGGTCAAACATGGGGAGCACTAAAGAAAGCGTGGCGAGGCTACAAGATTGCTAAAGTGCAGTCTGATACCGCAAAAATGACTGAATACGCTAAAAAGATTAGAACGCTCGAACATGATTTGGGAGTAAAACAAGCAGAATTCCCAGAACTGAACCTAAGTTAGTTAGTCCTCTTTTTTATTTTTGTATTACTGATTCAGATGTAATTCATGCCTATGGATTCAGTAGGGATCAACTAGAACGTGGGTAGAGCCATTTAATTATTTTTTGAGCGTATAGGTATTTTATAATGTCAATTCTATGTTTTTTCGTAAAATCAGTTAGAAATTAGATAGTCGATATTCATTTATTGTACGTGATAAAAAATTAGCGGGTTCGCGGGGATTCGGACCCCGGACAGCCGGATTAAAAGTCCGGTACTCTACCTGGCTGAGCTACGAACCCAATGCGAAGTCTGATAGTTGTGTATAATTTAGTCTTTTACAAAATTTTTTGATTTAATAGAAACCTTTAAACTCAGATTTTTGTCCAGCTTACTTCGACGCCCTTGTAGTATAGTGGGGTATGGAGAAATCCATCTCTCGTATAACCCGGTCTAGAATGGGGCCCTGTCACGGCCTCGACGCGTGTTCAAATCCCGCCAAGGGCGCCATTATCTTTATTTAAAAATTAGAAACAACACCATTATCTTAACTAAATATGTTGTATTCTGTTTATTATGTCATCTAGAGTTTTTTTATTTGAAGATGCAATAAATGAAAGCTTGTTATCATAACCTAGATCAGAATCAAGAGGCGTTCCATTCTTATCGACAACCATTCCTCCAGCTTCCAACGCAATCAAAAGACCAGCGGCGATGTCAGTAACTCTTATTTTATCTCGCAAATCAACAAACACATCAATAAGGCCTCTAGCCAACATTCCAAATTCTAATGCGTTTGCACCAAAGTGTCTGATATGGTTTGAGGATGCAATTATTGGTGATAGTGCCTGAAGTACTTTAGGTGAAATCCCAGATATGTCAAGACCTAAAACAAAATAAATTTGATTTTTATTATCACATACGGAAATTTTTTCTCCATTTAGAAATGCACCCTTTCCTTTAGTTGCGTGATATGCATCCCCTCTTGAAAGATCTCTTACTACTCCATCTGTAACAGAACTAAGTTTATTGTTTCTGGCAAATGCAAGCGAACAACAAAAAAACGGTAACCCTCTTACAGCATTAGTGGAACCATCTACAGCATCCATTATTATGAAGCCCTGTGGGTTTTTTGAAAGCTCAATTTTACCACATTCTTCGCCAAGCACTATGCAATCAAAATTTATTTCTTTTAGATAATCAAGAACTGTCTTTTCTGCAACGATGTCTATTTTTCTTGAAATGTCTCCCCCTGCTCCAAGACCATAGTCTCCTCCAGACTCTTTTGTGCCCGCAAGATGTTTCACATTGTCATAGACTCGTTTAGATGCTTCCAGCAAAACGTCAATAACTTCCATAATGGTCTTATCTTGCGTCCTAATTTATTCCAAATAATTTCACAGTAACTCAATGCATAAATAATAAAACAAGATTTGCCATTATGTGAGTAGTAAAGATGAATCAGTCTTTAGCAAAGATGCACTTTTGGGCACAAAACCTGGTAAGGAAATCGTAAAGCAGGCTCTATTCAAAAGCAAGGGTTATAGGCAATTCGACAAATACAAAAAAGAATCAGAAGAAGAATTTTCAAACTTTGTAAACCGATTCACCAGTGATTTATTAAAAGAAATTAAATCTGACACATCACCCATTACAACACAAGAAAAATTTGCACAAGAAATTGGCTCTAGTGAAATAATGTTAGATCGACAGCAAATAACCACAGTAAAAACTAGGCTTGAAATTCATGATATACTAAAGGATAGGGTTTCAAGAATCTTAAACTCAAATTTTGTTAAGATGACATTACCTGTATTTAGTGCATTATATGATGCATCTTCAGAATACTTTGGTGATAAACAAGATTCGGAATTGAGAACTAATGTGATAGATGGCCATATCATAGCAATAGATTTGAGTGAACCAATGGACAGAATCATGGACAAAGATGAAGATTTAGAATATCTGAATGACTATAAACTCATGAATCCATATTTGCTAAATCTAGCAAGAACCAAAATAGCAAAGGGGGGCAACCAAGTTCTTGAAACATTTGAACATGGATTCAAAGATGCGAGAATTGGTCAATATCTTGATTTCAAATTAAAGACAAAACCTACTAACATATCTGAAGAAGAAATGATGCAATGTTATAAAAAATACAGAGCAGTTATGGGTACTGCAGGAAGAAACATGGCCTTGAACAGAACACCACTCGGAGAGATATTTCATCTTGGCATGGCAAAAGCAGCCGAATCAGTTGGATGTGGAAATGAGATTGAAGATTCTATCAAATATAAATTCATCAAAATTCCATCTTGGCCACTTTACTACAGTCTTCTGACTGGTGATATAAAAAAAGGCTTTGAGCTTACAATAGCGAAAAGCAATCTATATCTCAATGAAGCAAAGCTTGCACTTGAATTATTGCCAGAAAACTTTTCACACAAAAACTTTCTGGAATTCTTATTTCTCACAGTTGAACATTACAATCTCTTCTGGTTCAATCAACTCCAAAAAGAAAATCTTTGGTCAGAATTTGCTGCTAAGCTGCCAAAGTGATTAATATGTGGTCGGAAAAATATAAACCAAAAAATTTTCTTGAACTAATCGGAAATGAAGATGCAAAGGTTTCGATTGTGGAATGGTTTGGCAAGTGGATAAAAGGAATAAAACCAATTTTATTAGTGGGACCGCCTGGCACTGGAAAAACTACACTTGCAACTCTCTGCGCGAAACAATTTGGATATGATATGATTGGAGTTAATGCAAGTGACATTCGGAACAAACAAAGAATTCAAGAATTACTTACTCCAGTACTTGGAAATTCAAATCTTCTTGGGAAACCCATGATTTTTGTAGATGAGGTAGATGGTATTCATGGAAAATCTGACTTTGGCGGTGTAGAAGCACTTCTTGATATTCTTAAAGAACCGACGGTACCAATAGTTCTTGCAGCAAATTCTGACAAATCCGATAAAATGAAAAGCATAAAAAAAGCAACAAAAACAATTCTGCTTAAACCTATACCTCCAAGGTTAATGAGATTGTATTTAGAATCAATTCTAAAAAAAGAAGGAACGTCTCTAAGTCCAGGGATTCTTCTTCGACTAGTAGTAACGTCAAAAGGAGACATTAGATCAATGATAAATTCTGCACAATCTCTTGTTACTGGATTTGAACCACAAACTGAAAAATCATTTCAACTAGTAGATGTGGAGGAATCAATAAACGCCTTCTTCAAGGCCAAATCTATCGATGAAGCAAGAGCTATTCTTTATTCGTTAAGAATAGATCCGCGAGAAAAAATTCAGGCCTTTTACGCTAGCATAATAACAAGTGATTTGTCAAAAGATGATCAACAAAGAATGCTTCAAGTGATTTCTGAAGCAGATTTGATTTATGGAAAAATAATGAAAACTCAGGAGTGGAGACTATTACGATATCTGGATTCTGTGTTGCTTGGTTTATACAATGGAGGCACAGCTGTACGATATTCAAAGTTTAATCTATCATGGCCAATTCTTAACAGGATAAGATGGGATGGAAGAGCAATAAAGAGTATAACCTCAATACTCGCAAAAAAGTCGCATGTATCAACATCCACTTTTGCTACAATCTTTTTTCCATATCTTTTATTTTGTATGAAAAACAAAACTCTTGACTTGAATCTTGATAAGACTTATGATGAAATTCTGCAAAAGGAGATATCTGCATTAAAATGAGTTGGCAGAAAATACCATTAAAATTTTCAGGTACATGTGTAGTATGTAAAAAGAAAATTGAAATAAACGAAATAGGATTTTGGTCCAAGGGAATAGGAGTAAAACATCTTACATGCGCAGAAGTGGTAGATCTTAGATGTCTTGTCTGTGGAGGATCTGCCGGTTGTTCTAAATGTGAATTTAGGGATGATTGTGATCCAGCAAGAGTGTCACAACTGTGTATATGCAAAAAATGCGGTAATTTGGATGATCCATTCACAATCTATCAAAAAGCTGTCAGTAAAAATTTTCCTATTCTTAATCTCAAAATTTAACCTGTACCAAAATATTTGATGTTTTTGATGATTCTACCCTCCAGCTCCCAAAACAAAAGATATGCAAGCAAGGGCAGACTAATGAAATCCTAGGAAAAATCTAATTAAATTAATATAGGCTACAATTTGTTTTTAATTGAAACCAATGCACTCCGATAAAATAAAAAATTTTTTACAAAAAAGGAGGGAAGCAAATCAGAGTGGTGGAGAGGATAGAATTCTCTCACAACACGACAAAGGTAAGTTAACTGCAAGAGAGAGAATAGATCTCTTACTTGACGAAGGTAGTTTTACAGAAATCGATGCTCTTACAACGCACCACTATCACGAATTTGAGATGCAAGATAAAAAATTCTTTGGTGATGGAGTTATCACGGGTTATGGAACGATAGCAGGAAGACAAGTTTTCCTATTTGCTTACGATTTTACCGTTCTAGGAGGGACTCTTAGTGAAATGGGTTCTAAAAAAATTACTAAGGTAATGGAACACGCAATGAAAGTTGGATGTCCAGTAATTGGTATAATTGATTCTGGTGGTGCAAGAATTCAAGAAGGAATTCTTAGCCTAGACGGATTTGCAAATATTTTTTATCATAATCAACTTGCATCAGGAGTTATTCCACAAATCACTGCCAGTATTGGTCCATCCGCTGGAGGGGCTGTTTACTCTCCGGCAATGACAGATTTTGTTATTATGGTTGATAAATTGGCTACAATGTTTGTTACTGGACCAGAGGTTGTAAAAACTGTTCTAGGAGAAGAAGTATCATTTGATGAGCTTGGTGGTGCAATGTCACATGGAAAAAATAGCGGCGTTGCACATTTTGTTTCAAAAAACGAGTATCAATGTATGGATTATGTAAGAACTTTGTTATCATATATTCCACAAAATAATACTGAGGAACCACCTATTGTTCAAACAAATGATGATCCAAACAGATTGGATAATAATCTAATAAACATCATACCAGAAAATTCACTTCAACCATATGATATGAAAGAGATAATTCATTCAATTTTGGACAATCATGTATTTTTTGAGATCCATGAATTATTTGCATCAAATATTATTGTAGGATTTGGAAGGATGAATGGCAGAACAGTAGGAATTGTAGCAAATCAACCAATGGTACTTGCTGGTGCATTGGATATCGATTCGTCAAATAAAGCAGCAAGATTCATCAGATTCTGTGATTGTTATAACATACCAATTGTTACTTTTGTTGATACTCCAGGATACATGCCTGGGACACAACAGGAGCATAGTGGAATAATTAGGCATGGAAGCAAGCTTTTGTATGCATACTGCGAAGCAACGGTGCCAAAGATAACTGTGATAATTGGAAAAGCTTATGGTGGAGCCTACATTGCAATGGCAAGCAAAAACCTAGGAACTGACATGAATTATGCTTGGCCTACAGCTCAGATAGCTGTGCTTGGTTCTGAGGCAGCAGTCAAAATAATGAACAGAAAAGAAATTGCGGCTGCAAAGGATCCAGATGCTTTGAAAAAACAACTTGTTGATAACTTTACTGAGAAGTTTGCTAATCCTTATGTTGCTGCATCGTATGGTACTGTTGATGTAGTTTTGGATCCTGCTGAAACAAGACCAATGATAATCAAAGCGCTAGAATCTCTTGCAAACAAACGAGAAAAAAGACTCCCACGAAAACATGGAAACATCAACCTGTGATTTTCTATGATTGAAAAGATTCTAATAGCAAACCGGGGAGAAATCGCTCTTCGAGTAATTAGAACATGTAAATCATTAGGAATCAAAACCGTCGCAGTTTATTCTGATGAAGATGTAAACTCACTTCATGTAAAACAGGCAACTGAAGCTTATCATATTGGAGAAGGTGCTCCAAAAAAAAGTTATCTAAATCAAGAAAAAATTTTAGATACAATTTTAGCTTCAGGGGCTGATGCGGTTCATCCAGGATATGGATTTCTTTCTGAAAATCCCGATTTTGCAAGACTATGTGAGAATAATAAAATTAATTTCATTGGCACTTCTGCAGATTCAATGGAGCTTTGTGGAGACAAGATGCGTTGCAAGGAAGCAATGTTAAAAGCTAAAGTTCCAATTGTTCCAGGGAGTCCAGATGTTGTTAAGGACGCTGATGAGGCATTGAAAATTGCAAACGAGATAAAATACCCAGTTCTTTTAAAATCAGTTTACGGAGGCGGCGGAAGAGGAATTAGACTTGTTCACAATGATGCTGAATTAAAAGAAAATTATGAATCTGCTACAGGAGAATCAATGGCTGCTTTTGGGAAATCTGCAATTTTGGTTGAAAAGTTTCTTGAACAAATTAGACATATTGAATATCAATTAGCACGAGATAAACATGGTAATGGAGTTCATACCTTTGAACGAGAATGTTCGATCCAAAGAAGAAACCAAAAACTTATTGAGCAAACTCCTTCGCCAGTTGTAGATCAAAAAACTAGAGATAGGATTGGAGAATTGGTAGTCAAGGCCGCTGAGGCAGTTGATTATACTAATCTTGGCACTGCCGAATTCCTCAGAACTAAAGATGGTGATTTCTATTTTATAGAAATAAATGCTAGATTACAAGTAGAACACCCAATTACAGAACTTGTAACTGGTTTAGATCTTGTCAAATTACAAATTGATATTGCAAATGGTGAGCCATTGCCGTTCAAACAAAAAGATCTAAAAATGAATGGATATGCAATTGAGTGTAGAATTAATGCTGAAGACACATTTTTGGACTTTGCACCCTCAACAGGATACATTCCAGATGTAACAATACCCTCAGGCCCGGGAGTTCGTTGTGATTCTTACCTTTATCCTGGATGTTCAGTTTCACCATTTTACGATTCATTAATGGCAAAACTCTGTACATGGGGACAAACCTTTGATGAATCAAGATTACGAATGCTAAATGCATTAGAGGATTTTTACATCCAAGGAGTAGAAACATCAATTCCCCTTTACAAAACGATTCTAAAGACTGAAGAATATAAAAAAGGACAGCTGTCTACTGACTTTTTGAAGCGATACGGAATTTTAGATCGACTTAGCGAGGACATTAAAAAAGAAATCTTGGCAAAAACTGATGTTGCGCTTGCAGCTGCAATAATGCATTCTGAGTTTCTAAAAAGCAGAGTTAAACCACATACAGAAAATACAGTTCGTTGGAAAACCCAACTGGACAAGGCATAGAAATGGAATTTAAAATAGAAAATATAGGAAGCAAATTGAATGCTGAAATTTTGCAGAGTCTTGGGAATTCAGAATATATAATAAAAATACAAGAAAGGGAGCGAAATCTCAAGATTCTAAATGTGACTTCTAACAAAATAGAATTCATGCTGGATAACCAATATCATGTAGCAAAATATCTTGATAACAATACAGCCAAAATGACAGTTGTAGTAGATGGTTTACAGATCACATTTGATAAACACTCTGAACTAGATAAAATAGTATACAAGAATTCTGGTGTTGAGAGCGGAGGTGATTCTCAAATAAGCTTACGAAGTCAGATTCCTGGAAGGGTTGTATCTATCAACACAAATTTAGGTGATAAAGTCAAGAAAGGAGATGTATTATGTGTCTTGGAATCTATGAAGATGCAGGTATCAATTAAATCGCATAAAGATGGTTCAATAAAATCTATAAAAATAAAACAAGGTGCATCGGTTGCAAAAAACGATATTCTACTGGAAATAGAATAGAAATTATTTCGTCTATCTCTGTAGAAAATTCATTATCTCTTGATAGTCTGGTTCAATTAAAGGATTATCAGAAACCCATTTGTAAACTACTTTACCATTCTCATCAACGATAAATACTGAACGCTTTGCTGCATCATATCCCTTGACATGTAAAAGATCTGGCATAAGTATGTCATAATCACGTATTGTCTGGCTCTTATAATCTCCAAGAATTGGAAAATTAAGATGATGTGCTTCTGCAAAGGCCTTGTTTGCAAATGGTCCGTCTTTACTTATTCCAATAACCTGCGCCCCTAATTTAGAGATCTGATCCCAAGAATCCCGAAAAGTACACATTTCTTTTGTGCATACAGAAGAGCTTGCAGCAACAAAAAAGGATAATACGACTTTTTTCCCTCTAAACTCATCAAGGCTTCTCATCTTCAAATCTGTATCAACCAAAGTGAAATTTGGAGCAATGTCTCCAACATTTATTGTCATGATTTTGAATTTGAATATGGTGTATATCAATCATTATTTCTTGGTATATGGAATAAATACTGGTCTTATAGAGTAATTATATGCCAAGTATGAAATGTATATCATGTGGAATAGGATTCTTCTCGCCCACTGGTTCTGACAAATGCTCTCGGTGTATGGAAAAAGATCCACAAAAAATGGATCATGGTCATGATTCCTGTGGTTGTGGGCATTCCCATTAGACGTATTTTTCAGGTTTATATCACAACTGAATTGTTGATACTCTGAAATTAGAAGAATAGAATTTTTAGTTAAAGACGATCGACAATTGTGCATAGATTTTTATACTCTCCGACCGGCTTTTTAGCTACTTTGGTAGGAGAGGTAGCTAGTAGCTTTAGCCCCGTATTGCTAATGTTTGGATTTGCTATCGTGGCAACAGGCCCTGCCCTGATCCTTTCTAGAATGATTGCTCCAAGAAAAAGAAGTAATCCTGTCAAGTTTTTGCCCATGGAGTGTGGTCAAGTTCCTAGTGGTGAAGGAAGAACTCATTTCATGATGCAGTATTATGCTTATGTTTTGATGTTTGTTGTTTTTGATGTGATGTCTATTTTTCTGTATGCATGGGGAAGCACGTTGTTAAATCTTCCCAAGTCTGCAACACTTCCAATTATTGCATTTTTAGGAATCATGTTTGCATCATTTGCGTTTGCATTACATCAATCAGGGAGAAAAAACATTTGGTAATTCTTAAATCAGATAATAGGATTAAGAAAATCAGGAGGGACAAGAATTGCAAAAGGAACTAATCTCATCCCATGCAACAAATGTATTTGTTGGAAAGTTGGGTGACGTTCTTATCAAAGCAATTGACAAGCCATTAGGTTACGCCCTAAATTGGGGTAGACTCTGGTCACTTTGGCCTGTGCACATAGAAACAGCATGTTGCAGTGTTGAGTTTGGAGCCGCATCAGGTCCAAGATTCGATGTAGAAAGATTTGGAATCATTGAGGCCTTTGGTTCTTTGAGACAATGTGATCTGGTTGTAGTACAAGGAACTATTACAAGAAAAATGGCTCCGCGACTCAGAATGGTGTACGATCAAATGCCTGATCCAAAATACGTCATTGCTATGGGTGCATGTGCAATCACTGGGGGCTTGTACTTCGATTCGTATAACGTTCTACCGGGAATTGACGGAGTGATTCCAGTGGATGTGTATGTACCAGGTTGTCCACCTAGACCCGAAACTCTTATTCAAGGATGCATGTTGCTTCAAGAAAAAATTAAGAGAATGAAGGTCAAGTAATAATGAGTTCTGAACAAACAATTGACGAAAAATCAAGTGAAACTGTAACAAATAAACCCGATGTCGTCAAAAAAGATGCATCTGCTCTAGAGCCACAATTTGAAAAATCTATTGCAGAAAGGGTAGTTTCTAAATTTGGAACAGTAGTAACGATTGGTTTTTTAAAACCAAACAGAATCAGAATAAACGCAAAAAAGGAAAACATTGTTGATGTTGCAACATTCATTCGAGATGAATTGAATTTTGATCACGCTGAATCAGTTACAGGTGTTGATTATCCAAAGACCAAAGAAATTGAGGTTGTTTATCATCTTGGTTCTTATACTGAACCACTATTGGCAAAACAGATACTTACATTAGCAACACGGATACAGCGAGAGGATGTTCCTAACCCTGGAAATGATAACACAAGAATGCCTTCCTTAAGAGATGTATTCTACAGTGTAGAGTTTCATGAAAGGGAATGTTTTGAGATGCTTGGAGTATATTTCGAAGGACATCCAGACAATAGAAGGTTGCTCTTACCAGAAGATTGGGCAGATATTCCTCCGTTTCGAAAGGACTTTAGTATAAAGGGAAGATAATATGACGACATCACTACCTCCAGGAATTCAACTTGAAAAAGCTGATGACAGGATAATGACGTTAAATGTTGGACCACAACATCCTGGTTCTGGTCACATGCGACTTATCATTAAAGTTGATGGTGATTATATCGTTTCATGCGATCCTGATCCAGGATATGTACATAGGGGGGAAGAAAAAATGGCAGAATATAGAAACTATATTCAAAATATTCCCCATTTGGAAAGACCGGTTATTCATGATTCTTGTAACATTTTGTATCCATATTGTCTTGCAGTAGAAGATCTTTTGGGAATTGAAGTTCCAGAACGAGCAAAGTATATTCGTGTAATTGCATCAGAGCTGAACCGAAGTGTTTACACTCTTTACTGGCTTGCAATTTATGGAATTTTCTTGGGACATTCTACTATGTTCATGTGGCCTGCTGGCGATAGAGAATTCTGCATAGATCTTTTAGAAGCCATGTCTGGAGCTAGAGTAACACATGCTTACTTTGTTCCAGGCGGTGTAAGAAACGATGTGCCAGCAAACTTTGAGGAAAGATGCCTAAGGCAAATAAATTATTTTGAAAAAAGACTAAAAGAATACGAAGACATTTTCTACCAGAATCCTGTTTTAAAGCAAAGAACTGAGGGTACTGGTGTTTTATCACGAATGGATGCAATAAGACTTGGAACTACTGGTTCTGTTCTTCGTTCTGCTGGTGTTGACTTTGATATAAGAAAAAAAGAACCTTATGATGTCTATGACAATTTGGATTTCCAAACCCAAGTACTCAAGGAAGGCGATTCATACGCGCGATCACGAGTTCCTTATCTTGACATGCTTGAGAGCTGTAGAATAATAAAAGATGCCTTGAAAAAGATGCCAAAATCAGGTTCAGTAAGAACAAAATTGAAACCAAATCCAAAAGGTGGTAATGATGAGGCCTACCGCAGAGTCGAATCCGGAAGGGGTTCTCTTGGTATGTATGTTGTATCTGATGGTAAACCAGAACCATATCGAGTCAAGATAAGTGTTGGTTCATTTAGAAACCTGATATGCATACCATATTTGCTTAAAGGAGAAAAACTTGGAAATATGCCAGCTGTCTATTGGAGTCTGAACTACTGGCCAGTGGAGGCTGATAGGTAAATGTCAACCATCGCACCAGAATTTAGATTAAGTAGATTTATAGCTTCTCTGACGGATCTTATCTTTTGGGTAGTAGTAATTTTTACATTAATCGGTTTGCCAATCGTATTGATTGTACTTTTCTACATTGAACTTCCAGTAATAGACGGCAAACTACTTACACCATATCTTGCATTAACTTGGCTAGCAGATCCGTCACGTACACTGCCTATAATAAAAGCACTTATGCAAACTGACTTTTTCAGAATAGCTGCATTTCCTGGGTTTGGTTTTGCAGCACTTCTTGCAGCAGGAACAATTTTCATAGAAAGAAAGTTTCTTGCAAAGATGCAACTTCGTGTAGGCCCACTTTATTGTGGAAAAATCGAGGGAATACTACAACTTATGGGAGACGGACTAAAATTAATATCAAAAGAGATAATCATTCCAGCCAAAGCAGACAAGCCTATCTTCTGGATTGCGCCTCTATTATTTGTTGGAACTGCAGCAGCCTTTATTTCATTAATTCCAGTCGCCCCTGGATGGGTAGTGGCAGATCTAGACGTAGGACTGTTGGCGGTTTTTGCAGTAATTGGGTTCTTCCCGATAATTACGATACTTTCATCTTGGTCAGCAAACAGCAAATTTCCATTCATTGGTGGAATACGAGCACTTCACCAAATGATCTCGTTTGAGATTCCATTAATTTTATCATTACTTGGAATTGTTATCTTGACAGGAACATTAAATCTTACAGAAATTGTTGAGTCACAACAACACTATTGGTGGATTATCTTCATGCCAATTGGTGCTATTGTGTTTTTTATCACCATACTTGCAGAGCTAGAAAGAATTCCATTTGATCTTCCAGAAGCAGAAAGCGAAATCGTTGCTGGATGGTTGACTGAATTCTCTGGAATGATGTATGGTTTGGTTCAACTTGGCTCGTACCTAAAGCTATACGCCTTTGCTGCATTGTTTACGATATTGTTTTTGGGAGGATGGAATGGTCCAATGGTATGGCCGCCATTTCCGCAAGAAATTATCATGGAAGGAATCAAAGTCGGTCCTATCACAACGGTTGTACCAGGACTACCTCTATTGGATCAAGAAATGTTAAACGGAACATTGTGGTTTACAATTAAAACTATTGGAGTTATTCTTGTTATCTTGTTACCAAGAGGTGTCTTTCCAAGAATTAGAATAGATCTGCTCCTACACACAGGCTGGTACAAGCTAATTGGATTAGCATTCGTTAACATCTTTATAGCTCTAGCATTGGTTTATGCAGGTATCTTGGGTCCTGGAGGAGTAATTCAATGACAAGTGCAGGAGGAATAATTAGAGCTCTTAACTCTGGTGTAAAGCATCTAGCAGTTAAACGATTCACATTACGTTATCCTGAAGAAAAATTAAAGTTCATAGGAGATGGCTTTCAATTCGATCCTCAAACAGGGGTGGGAATTGCAGGGTTGAAGGGGAGACACATATTATTTCATGACAAATGTACTGGTTGTCAACTCTGTGCTATTGCATGTGAAGGAATCGCTGAGGCAATAGCTATGGTGAAGGTAAATGAAACTTGGAAACATAATAAAAAATCAATCATGCCACAGATAGATTATGGGAAATGTGTTTTTTGTGGATTATGCGTAGACGCATGTCCATTTTATGCACTATACATGACAAACGACTATGAACTTTCTTCATTTAGCAAAGAGGCATTAATCTATACTCCGTCTCAACTTGCAGTCAAGCCAAAAGTAGATCAAGATGTAGAAATAAAAATTGACGACCGAGGTGCATCACATGGCTGATGCTGTGTTTCTTGCAATCTCTGTCTTAACAATAGGTTCTGCAATAGCCGCGCTTGAGATCCGTTCAATGATTTATGGTTCTATCGCATTAATGGTAACACTATCTGGCGTTGCTGGATTCTTTTTGCTTTTGGATGCACCATTTGTAGCGATGTTTCAAATTTCAGTTTATGTTGGATCGATTGCCGTTCTTATTCTATTTACTGTAATGCTTGTGCGACGAGAACTTATCTTTAACAAAATTGAAGATCCTCGCAGAAGATACGCAGGTATTGGCTTAATGATAGTAATTATGCTTGGAATAGGCACTATAATTATTGGTTCAGGGCTAAAATCAATGGAAGTCGATGCTCCTACTATTGACTTTAAAGAAATAGGAAAAGACTTTCTTACATATTATTCACCTGCGCTTGTTGTAATGGCATTAATTTTGACAACTGCCGTAATTGGTGCTTTAACTTTGGCTAGAAGAGAGGATGTTACAAATGAGCAACGAACTAATTGAATTTGTCCTAGTCTCGGTGGCACTTTTAGCCATCGGCATATACGGATTAGCTGTAAAGAGAAACGCGATTAGGATGCTTTTCGCAATAGAACTGATCATTAATGCAGCAAACCTAAATGTAGTTGCATTTTCAAGATTTATTCCAAATAGCCAAGGACAAACGTTTGCATTATTTTCTATTGCTATTGCAGCAGCTGAGGTAGCTGTAGGACTTGCTCTAGTCATAGTTGCTTATAGAATGTACAAGAATATCGATATTGCAGATTTCAGGAGTTTGAAAGGATAATGGAATATGTATTGTTGCAGGCGGTCTTTTTACCGCTGTTACTGTCACCAGTAGCATATTATCTTGGGAGAAAATCAGGACCAAATGCAGCAACTTGGTTTACTTTTGGATTGCTGCTTTATTGTACAACAATAATGATTGCTCCAGTATTGTCTGGAACTTACGAAGAACATTATCCCTGGACTAAAATGTTTGGCGAATTTGGATTTTTACTAGATGGACTCGCATCGCCTTTTGCAATAATAATATATGTTCTTTCCACAGTTCTAGCCATTTATTCAAAACCTTACATGGTTGCAAAAATTAAAGAACAATATGAAGAAAAGCTTCACCATCAAAAACAACTGATAGGTGATGGCCAATCCACGGCAATCCTTGAATCCTCGGCTCTCAAAAAATATCTGAACAATCAGATAGGAATCTACTTTGCACTTTATCTTGTCTTTGCGATGGGAATGCTTGGTACTGTACTTGCTACAAATCTAATAGAATTTTATGTATTTTTTGAGGTGATGTTGATTCCTGGTTTCTTTTTAATCGCATTCTATGGATATGGGGCTAGAAGAAGAATCGCATTACTATTCTTTTTCTGGACACATGTCGGTGCGGTTGTTCTACTGTTAGGATTTTTAGCAATTGGACTAAGCATTGGAAGCTTTGATTTTGTTGACATTAGGGAGGAGGGAGTCCCTCCAGATGTTCTTGCATTTGCAACTGTTGCAATAATAATTGGACTTGGTGTAAAACTTGCTGCGTTTATATTTCATATATGGTTACCATACGCCCATGCCGAAGCTCCAACACCAATAAGCGCATTATTATCACCAGCAATGATCGGCATTGGTGCATACGGAATTTTCAGATTGGTAGTTCAGCTCTTACCGGGACAATACGAACAATTTTCATTATTTCTAAATCTCTGGGGATTGGCAACAATGCTTTATGGCGGTGCCATGGCGTTGATGCAGGACGATATCAAAAGATTATTTGCATATTCTAGCATTAGTCAGATGGGTTATCTGCTATTTGGAATTGGTTCTGCATCTGCGTTAGGACTTGCAGGCTCAGAAATGATGTATGTGTCACACGGTTTGGGTAAGGGTTTGCTCTTCATGATGGCAGGTGCTGTAATATTACAAGTTGGTACCAGAAGTATGGCTAAACTAGGGGGATTGGCTGGAAAGATGCCTATCACAGCAGTTTGTGCAATGATTGGGGCTCTTACAATTATGGGAGTTCCACCAACTAGTGGATTTATGGGAGAATGGACTCTATTTTACGGTGCATTACAAACAGCCATCGGAGAAGGCTCTACAATTAGAATGGTTACATTTGGCTTGGGCTTGGTTTCTACCGTGATCACCATGGCTTACATCTTGTGGATGATGAAACGTGTATTTTTTGGAAAACTCCCAGAAAACCTTTCAAACACAAAAGAAGCAAACTGGTACATTACTGCCCCAATGATGGTATTGGCAGGATTCACTATTGTAGTAGGAATCTATCCCGATATTTTCTTTGATCAAATTATTCCTTTCATGAAAGGAGTGGTAGGAGTTTAGATTATGGCCTTTGAAATTGCAGGATACGAATTAGGAGAGGGGGCTGTTAATGGCTGGGCAATCTGGATTTTGCCATTTGTTGCGGCTCTTATTATTCCAGGTGTTGCAAAGTTTTCTAGGAGAGGAACTAGTGCAGTCGCAGTAGCATTCGCACTGATGAGTGCAATTTCAGCTGCAACTCTATTACCATCCGCACTTGAAGGAAATGAAGTACATGATCAGATACCTTGGATATCATCAATAGGACTGAAAGCAGGAATCTTAGCTGATCCACTTGCTGTTTTAATGGCTAACGTTGTTGGCTGGATTTCATTTTTGATTATGGTTTACAGTACTGGCTATATGAAAGGAGACAAGAACATCACAAGATTCTGGTTCTGGATGATGTTCTTTATAGGTTCAATGCAACTTATTGTCTTGTCTGATAACTTTTTACAATTATTCTTTGGATGGGAGGGGGTGGGTCTTGCCTCATATGCTCTGATAAGCTTTTGGTATCAAGACAAAAAGAAAGATCATGTTGGAACCGAAGGATATTCTGCACTTGGTGTATTGCAGTACTACTCTCCAACTCATGCAGGAATGAAGGCCTTCATCATGACCAAAGTCGGAGACATCATGATGCTTGCTGGAATGTTTTTAATTTTCGCGTTTGCTGGAACATTTGGCTTTAGAGAATTAATTAATGACACTACATGGGCTACTTCAATGTCTGCCCAAGGCCTTTTGGTGCCAGCAGCCGTTTTACTTTTTGGTGGTGCTATTGGCAAGTCTGCACAATTTCCGTTAAACGAATGGTTACTTGAAGCCATGACTGGTCCCACTGCAGTATCTGCTTTGATCCATGCAGCTACGATGGTAAAAGCGGGTGTCTTTTTAGTAGCAAGACTAGGACCACTATTCTTTGCACTGGCAGCAGTTGGAATTGCAATGGACCAATTCTTTGAAATAATAGCCTGGGTAGGTGCCATCACTGCACTCTTGCTTGCAACTCAAGGAATGGTTTCTCCTGAGATCAAGAAAGTTCTTGCATATTCTACAGGTTCTCAGATTGGATATATGATGATGGCACTAGGAATAGCTGGACTTTCACAACAATTTGTTGATGGGTATACTGCTGGATTTTTCCATTTGATATCTCATGCTATGTTCAAAGCCTCTTTGTTTATGGCAGCTGGTTCGCTGTTACATATTGTAGGTTCCAGATTCATGACCGATATGGGAGGATTAAGAAAACATATGAGAAAGACTTACGCGTTTATGTGGGCAGCTGGCCTCGCTCTAATGGGTGCCCCATTTATTACAACAGGATTTTGGAGCAAGGATGCGATATTTGCAGCTGTTTATGAATCTGGAAATACTTGGGCAATGCCAATATTTGCAATTGCACTTGTTACCGCAATCATAACTGCATTTTATACTACAAGAATGATAGGGATGGTATTTTTTGGAAACAAGAGCAAACACATAGAAAAAATGGAAAAAGAAGGACATCATATTCATGAGGCAAGTGCATCAATGTGGGTACCTTATGGCATACTCGCAGTACTAACAATAGGAATTGGTATAATCGGTCTGGCTGCAGAAGAGGGAATACATCATCTCTTCACTGAATATCTAGATCACACATTTGGAATAACCACAGAACATGAAGTTGCTATTGAATCAGAGTTAGCTCTTGGAGGATTCTTGTCGGGCATAAACCCAATTGCTTTGATGGCATCGCTTATTGCATTTGCAGTTGGTTTTGGTCTTGGATATATTTTCTATATAGGGCGATTTGTAGATCCAGTAAAATTTGTAAACTCAAATTTGTTTTTCTATGCAATACACAAATTTTTCCTAAATAGATGGTATCTTAATTCCTTAATTTACTGGTCATTTGTAACTGCGCCATTGTTTTTTGCAAGAGGGATCTGGAGATATCTGGAAAGCACTGTAATAGATGGTATGAACAAGGGTTCAGAAAAAGCGATAGGATGGAGCGCTAAAGTTATTCAAGGGACTCAAACTGGAATTTCGCAATCATATTTGTATGTATTTGGAGCAGGAATACTCTTTGTAGTGTTATTGCTATTAATTTAGGAGAAAAAAATGATAGACTTTACTTCAACACCAATCATTCTAACTATAATACTGGGAACTATTGGTGTAATTCTTCCAGTAATTAGCGTTATACGAAAGGACAAAGGGTCTTCTTCATTTTATGGTGCAATAACATTTGGTGCATTAATTTCTGCAATAGGTTTTGTTGTATATCAAATAATAATGAATAAGGTAATTCCCGCAGCAATATTTTCAGAAAATGTTTTAGTCGATGACATGTTTGGGGCGTTTTTTGCAATTGCTATGCTTATAGTATCAATCATGACAACAGTTGGCTCGTTTAATTACATGAGAGGAAAATCACATCCAGCTGTATACTACTCTCTGATCTTACTTGCGTCAGTTGGAATGGTGCTTATTGCATATTCCACAGACTTGGTAATGTTATTTGTTGCTTGGGAACTCATGAGCATTCCAACATACGTTCTTGCAGGATTTATGAAAAAGGATCCAACTTCAAATGAAGCTGCTCTCAAATACTTTTTGTTTGGTGCTTTATCGTCTGCCATAATAATTTATGGTATCTCCATTGCATACGGTCTTACAGGTTCAACAAACATTGCCGAAGTAATTTCCGGATTCTCTCAGCTTGAATCCGATATGATGCCTCTTGCACTACTATCAGTTGCAATGTTCATTGCAGGATTTGGATTCAAGATGGGACTAGTACCGTTTCACATGTGGTTGCCAGATACATACGAGGGATCACCGACAACAATATCTGCACTTCTTGCTGCGGGAACAAAGAAAGCTGGATTTGCTGCTGCGTTGCGTGTTATTGTTATGGGAACAGTCGCACTTAATTTGGAATGGACATTTGCGCTTGGAATTATTGCCATAATGACAATGACAATAGGTAACATTGCAGCAATTATGCAAAAGAACCTCACCAGGATGCTAGCATACTCAAGCATAGCACAAGCAGGATACATTCTGATAGGTTTGAGCATTGCACCCTTTTCACAAATAGGAATCCAATCATCACTTTTCCATATACTAAATCACTCAGTTATGAAAGGTGCAGCCTTTATTGCCGCGGCTGGAATAATCACAACTCTAGCTGTTTCACATCTGGATAAAATACGTGGCCTTGGAAAAAGAATGCCGATAACATCAATTGGATTAGTCGTTTCACTTCTTGCACTAGCTGGTGTTCCCCCCTTGAATGGATTTTGGAGTAAACTAATGTTATTTGGTTCTGCTATCGATGCAGGTTCAATTGTCTCATGGGCTCCATATCTTGCCATATCTGGAGTACTAAATAGTGCACTTTCACTAGCATACTATGGTTGGATTATTAGAAAGATGTATTTTGAAGAAGGCGAATCAGATAAGAGAGTAAAAGAACCAAAATCAATAATAGGTGTTATGATATTTTCAATTATCTTTATGGTAGCAATAGGTGTCTATCCAGATCCAATTATTCAATTCACGCAAACTGCAGTGCCAAGCATAACAACGATTTCTACTGTACCTTAAACATAGTTAAATCTAAGAGATTCTCTAAATGAGATTTGGCCTGTCCTTCCTTTATTTTTCTCAGGCCAGTTTTTGATTTTAAAGAATAATCTTTTAGCAAATAATCCATGTGATTGAAAACATCTCGCGGATCAGAGCTTTTCTTTATTAATACGTTGAATAATTTGTCTTCATTATTCCAGTCTTGCAAATCATCATGAATTTGATATGCAATTCCTACATTTTTTCCATATTCTGCTAATGCCAATATCTGATCTTCTGTTCCACCTCCAAGTATGGCTCCAATTTTTGACGCCGCTTCAAAAGCGGTGGCTGTTTTGTATTCCATCACTTTGATATAGTCATCAAATGTAACGTCCTCGCTTGATTCTAATCTCGTTTCTATCATCTCGCCATCACTCATCATCATTGCAGTTGTTGCAAGTTCACTAGCTATTCGTGGATTGTTAATTCTTGATGCTATGTTTAGGATTAACCCAAGGACAAAGTCTCCTGTGAGGATGCTTGTGTTATATCCATATTTGATATGGAATGGATCCTTTCTCCTCCTTAATGTCTCATTATCAATAATGTCATCATGAATGACTGATTCTGTGTGAAGTAATTCGACTGCACAAGCAGCAGCATATGCATTTTCATCACAATTTCCCACACTTTCTGCCGAAAGTAACAAGATGAGTGGTCGTATCCGTTTTCCTCCATCGAGGGCGTATTGTAAAGGTTCCAAAAATTCTGATGCAGAATAGAGATCAAGTTCACGTTTTAATGCGTCATTTATCTTTTCAAGATATTGCTTATAGTCTTTTAATAGCGGATTTATTTCGAAATTTTTTCTATCCACCAACTTGAACTGTAGAGCTTAACTTATGTTAGAATATTAATGCTTTGTAGGTGCTC
>JBQTHX010000054.1:0-7882 GCA_052389415.1 Nitrosopumilaceae archaeon | reverse complement strand
AAACATCAGGAAACTACTCATAAGGACTTTATGGAGTACCATCAAAACAAGCATGATCACTCCCCAGCTCCTGGCGATGTGACTGTATTTTAGAGAGGTATGGAATCAGAATCTCATAGTACCAGAGGTTGTTGGTTTTGCAAATAAGGAAGACATGAAGAGTGTATGAAAAAGATTCCGATAGATTCAACATCAGAAGGACCGCACGATTGTACGTTTGATACTAAACTTGTAGATTGTCAGTGTATTCATTAAACTTCAGATCTAGTAGAATTTTTCAATAATTGTTTGAAAGTTCTTTTTCCCAAATAGTTTCATATAAAAAATTAATATTAATTGGAAAGCGTGTCTAGTGGGAATATACCACCATATAGTTCATTCAAGGTTCCATTCACAGGCAGCCTTGTGGGAGATTTGTGCTAAATTCCATATTTATAACACAAATACCAATAATAAGAAGTTAGTACTTAGTTAGTACATGCGGTCTTCTACAAAGAAGTCAAAAGAAATGCCTGAACTTTCTTCTGAGATCGAAGAGAAGATCAAGAAGATCGAATCTGGAAGGGTAACTGGTAAGAAGTACACGCCAGTGGAATACATAAAACATATTGATGATGTACTACAAGATTAGTTCTTGTGGTTTGTTCAACCTGTAGATGATACAACAGATAAGAAGCTGAAGAAGTTCAAAGGTAACCAACCATTAATCAAGATTGCAGAAGAATTGAGAGAGATCGAAGAAGGAGAAACAGAAACTTATGAAGAAATTGATCCAGAGATATTCAATTTAACATTAAAAACGGTGAAACATGAATTGCCATTATTAAGTAAAAAGGAACGGTTACGAGTTATGAGTAAACTGAAAGGAAAATGGAGAATTAAGAAACCTACTAGACAAGATCTTTATGATATTTCAATATCCTCTTTACCTTTGCCTCGAGTTCCTGCATCGACTTCTGTAATTCCTCCTTTTCGTGGTTAGTCTTTTCAAGTCTTTCTGATCGTAACTTTTCATCTTCAAGTTTTTTCTGTAGTCTTACTTCTTCACTGATCATCAATTCTGGCATTGCTTCAAGATAATCTGGAACTAGTTCTAAAACATCAGTCCAGAAATAATTTTTGTCAGTCTTTACTAGTCCTTCATGTCCCATCAATCTTTCTTTAATTACAAGTGCGGATAATGTGCCACGTTTTCTTTGTGTGGTCATCATAACTTTATCCCAATATCTTCTAAAACCATGAGTTTCAGGAACTTGATGTCTTCTTTTACCTTCGGTAAGCGGTGTTCTTAATCCGGATTTTTGTAGCAAGTGTTCAATTCTTCGCTTTACAGTAGTTGCATTCAATGGTATCGGTTTTGAGAATCGCTCTAAAATCAGAGGATCTGAATCTATTGGTGCTCTTTTCATTTTCTTGGTCCAGATTTTTTTGTATTCTTGAAGCTTGTTCCATGCCTCAATTGAGATGAGTGCAACATATTGATCTGGCGTGCCTTTGTAAACAAACATGCCAGCACATACGATCTTACCAGTTTCATTTTTTTCTAGTTCAACCTTGTATTCATCTCCGACCTTGTAAATTGGGAAGATATTTCCCCAAGATTGATTTTCCCAAGCCCCCACTCTTAGACCGCCAGAACTTGATGCTAATAGAATAAAATCAGTACTTAGTCCATCTGAATATTCTAATAATTTTTGAATTTCTTCGCGGCTATATCCTCTACCTTGATGAGTATTGTTTAGTTCTGGATAGGTAGAATAGACTCTTTTCCATGGTAACCCAAGACCGTTCATTTCCACCAATTTCTTAATGGGTTTAATCTTGTTCGGAATGGTTGACGGATTCAGGTATAGTGGATCTGATTTGTCCAAAGTCGTTCTTGTTTTAAGGCGTTTAATATATGCCAAAATTATGTGGGTGGCTTTTTCTTGGTTTGTTCTGGATAGATCTACAAATCGTTGTGCACGTTGTTCAAAATCTCCTTCTAAAAGATCTGCACAAGCATCAACAAGAAATTTCTTAAGGTTTCGTGTCATCGGTTCTTTTGTTCCTTTTGATTTAATTCCACTAAAGAATGAATCAAGTGCATTTTCTTGTTTTATTTTAATATCTTCAGTTGTTAATCGAATATCATTTCTCATGTTTAATCTATGGCTCCAAGAGTAGTAGAGAAATTCGATAATGCAACTTTGCTACATTTTCGAGTCTGAAAAAAGAACCCAGAAGAAGGCGGGTCTAGTGGGATTTGAACCCACGGCATAGGGATTTCCCTGAAATCTTAAGAGTCCCTCGCTCTACCTGGCTGAGCCATAGACCCGCAAAATAGCAGGCGCTAATTTCGTTATTTAAACTTGAGTAAGAATGAAATTGATTTTAATTTTTTACTGTCTCGGTCTGAGAGTATTTTTCAAGAATTCTTGTCAAAACTGTAGATACTGGTGCGTTGTTCATCTTTTCTTTTTCTACCAAGAGTTTTCTGTATGCATCTAGTGTGATGTAAACGGGAATTGAACCGTTGCCTTCAAGCAGTCCTCTAACTTTGTACAGGGCAGTTTCCATTCCCTTTTCTGCAATCTTTGCAAATTTAATTTTGTTAAGAATTCCACCTAGTAGTCCAAGTGGCATTTCGTAATTTACTATCATTCCAAGTCTTGTTAGCTTTTCTCCTAGTTCTTTGAACTCCATCGCAATATCCCATTTCTTAAATGGCCCCTTGATCATTTTTGCAGCAATCCTTTCTCCCTGGATAAACTCTGTCGTTTCACAATCCCACTCTAGTCTTTTTCCATCAAAATCACCAATTACTCTAAATGTAGTTCCAACACCCATTCCTACTTTGACATCCATTGGCACTACGGTCATTCCTACCCTGTCTTCAAACTGATCAGCAATGTGTTCTGGTCTTGCAAAATAGGTAAATACATTAGAAACTGAGGCCTTGATATCAATGGTTTTACTGACGGTAGCCATTCATTTCCAACTTCTTTCCCAACTTGATTTAAAGCTTTTGCTAATTTCCAGCAAAATTCCATTTGTAATATATTTAAGAAAATTAATCCAATAGCGATGGCAAGATCTGCACAAATTTTCGTGATGATTTTACTTTCCATTGTGATAATATCACCTATCTATTATACTAGTGCTCATTCTTTGTTTAATTCATCTGAAGAAAAGATAGGCTCACATAGAGTCCAGATTGCAACCTTACCAGAAATCCCGACAGTTAATGAAAAATCCCAGATTCTCTTTAGAGTCCTAGATGACAACGAGCTTGAAGTTGATAAATTTAGAATGGGTGCGAGAATCTATTACAATGACGTTCTAGTAGATACTTTTCCAGCGCAGTATCACGACGATGGCCATTGGGAGACTGATTATACTTTTACTCAACCAGGAATTCACATCTTCAGAGTAGATCTATATGATATTGCAGAAAATGGCGGAGTGATCACCTATACATTCAATATCAGCACATTAAACCCATTTGGCTACATCTTTTATTATATTATTATTGCAGGGGGATTTGGAGGCAGTGGACTAGTTATCTGGAGTATTCTTTCACGAAAAAAGATCAAAACTAAGCCTTAGCTTGGACTGAAACTTTATCCAATCTGAATGCAAACAGTGTCGTAAGTAGAGTCATTGCAAAAAGCAAGATTCCAATACCAAGATGTATTGCAACAAGCAATGCGTGCAGTTTCAGATCAATTACAATAGCACCCAAAGTTATCTGTGTAATGACAAAGATTGCGGCAAGTGTCCCCGTGATTCTAATCTTTTTGTGAGATCCTTTTGTTGTCCAACTGACAACTGCTGTTGCTATAATCAACGCGCCAGTTGTTGCAGCAATAAACCGATGAGTCCACTCTATCAGATATTCTTCCGTTGGAAATAGTCCACTTGGACAAAGAGGCCACTCTGGACAAGAAAGACCAAGACCACTAGCAGAAACATAGCCTCCAATAAACATCAGAGAATACAAAATGACAAGGGACGCAAGTGCCAGATATTTTAAAATCATTATTATTCTACGATAAAGTTGCCTTTCATTCCTTGCAATGCATGGCCTGGAACTGTGCATATGTAATAATAGCTGCCAGGAGCTCCCGCAGTAAATGTGACCTCGCCTCCCTCACCTGGTTTTAGAGGATTGTTTGCATCCCTGATTGCAGTTCCTGAAACCAAGGTTGCTGGGTCCTCAGGATCAGTTACAACTCCAAATGAATGAAATATTTTTCCAGCATTTTGAACCTTGATTGTTACAGAATCACCTGATTTTACTTTGATATCGGGATTGCTTCCTTGCTCACCTGGCAAGGCGTTAAATGCTAGTGTCCTAAAGTCAGAGCTTTCAACAAAGTCAAGTTCTTGAGAAACTTTGTTTCCTGTTGGTGCTGCTGCTTGTCCAGCTGGTTTTGCCTCACCAACAACAATCTTTCCAATCATTCCTTGTTGTACATGCCCAGGAACTGTGCAGACATAAAAGTAAGTACCTGATTTTTCTGGGACAAATGTTGATTGGCCACTCTCATTTGGTTTTAATGGATTGTTTGCGTCCTTAACTGTGGTACCTGAAATAACAGTTGTTAGATCTTCGGAATCTGTTAGTACCCCAAACGCATGAAATATTTTTCCAGTATTTATAACATCAAAACTTATTTTGTCGCCGACATTTGCAGAGATTTCAGGATTGTTTCCCTCTTCTCCTGGAAGGGCATTAAATGCCAGTGTTCTAAAGTCAGAGCTTTCAACAAATTTCAATGACATTTTGATCTCCTTTCCTGTTGCTACTACTGGTCCTTTTGTTTCTCCCTGCTTTGGTTGTGAAACTGTTGGAGGCATTGATATCCAGAAATCCCAATTTGCAAAAAAGATTGCACCACCTACAACCATTATTCCAATAATAATTGCAAGCATCTTTCCAACTCTTGCTGGAGATGTTCTCAGTATAGGTTCTTCATGTTCTGTATGACTCATATCGATATCCTAATGGTGTGGGGTCTTTGCCCTGTGTGGGAAATAATATTTTCCTCCAATTCCCCAAGGATCATCCATGTTGGCTTCCTTGCCCTTGGCAGAACTGTGGATCATGTTATACAAGAAGATTATCATGCTAGCTCCAATTATCATTGCACCAACTGTTGCGATTTGGTTCATAGCTATCCATTCTGGGAATGGAGGATAGTCAAAGATTCTTCTTGGCATTCCAAACAATCCAAGAATATGTTGGGTAAAGAATACAATTACTGCACCAATGAATGCTAGAACAAAGTGCAACTGCCCAAGTTTTTCATTGTACATTCTTCCAGTCACATATGGGAAGATATAGTAAAGAAATGCAATCGAACCAAACGCGATTGTACCAAATACAAACAGGTGGAAGTGTCCTACTACCCAGTAAGAATCGTGTGTGATAAAGTCAAGCGGCATTGCTGTGTTGAGTACTCCTCCAGAGCCTGCTGCAAAGAAGAGTGCAATTCCACCTACTGACCACATCATTGGTGTTGAGAATCTTATCCTTCCTCCCCACATTGTTGCAAAAAAGTTAAACACATGCATTGCAGATCCTGGTACCGCTGCCAGTGTTCCAATCATAAAGACAGTTTTTTCAGTAAATGACATACCTGTAGCATACATGTGGTGAGCCCAAGATGCAAATCCTACTATGCCAAGCAAGATGAATGCAGCAATTCCAGAGCCAGTACTAAAAAGTGGTTTTCTAGAAAATCTTGGAATTATTTCATACATCATTCCAATAGCTGGCAGAACTAGAATGTAGACCTCGGGATGGAATGTAAACCAAAACAGATGCTGATATGCGATAGGATCGCCACCCATGGCAGGATTGAAAAATCCAGAAACTCCCAGTCTATCTGTCAGTAGCATCAGCAGTGCCGCCGCAAATGTCGGAACAGCAACCAAAGTCATTACCGAAGCAACAAGTGTTGACCATGCAAACAACGGCACCTTGCTTAATGGCAGATCGGGATGTTTACATTTTAGAATTGTGACAATAAAGTTAATTGATCCAAGAATTGATGAGACTCCAAGTATTTTTAGGCCAAATATCCACATGTCTGCTGCAGGGCCAGGTGCCCTTAAAATAGAGTATGTCGGATATGCGTTCCAAGTGAAATCTGCAAATCCAAGCCAGACTAGTGCGGCTCCAACTGGGATCATCCAGTAAGCTATTGCATTTAGTTTTGGATATGCCATGTCTTTGTATCTGACCATAATAGGAACAAGATAGTTTCCTATAGCAGAAGCAAATGGCAAAATAAACAGAAATATCAGCGTGGTTCCATGAACTGTGAAGAATCTGTGAAACGTCATCGAGTCTTGAATTATTTGAGAACCATGCAAAAATAATTCAGCTCGCATTGCAAGAGCCAGTGCGCCACCTAAAAAGAGAAACGCAACTGATGTGATCAAGTAGAGCAGTCCGACATCAGTGTGATGTGTTGAAAACATTATCTGCCAGACCGGTCTTGGTTTGGCAATTTCTAGAACCATTACAGTTCCTCCTCCCTAACCAAAGTCATAAAAAGTTTTACTGTCATGTCTCCTCCACGTAGAGTGTTCCGCGCATGTTGTAATGAATTAGACCACAATACTCTCTGCATTGAATTGGAAATTCTCCAGCTTCTTCTGGTACAAACCAGACAGTGTTGATTCTTCCCGGTACTGCATCCATCATTACGGTATAATCATGGATGTTAAAAGAATGAATTACATCTTTTGACATTACTTCAAATTTGTAAGGATGTCCTTTCTTTAGATGTAGTTCGCCAACCTCTTTTGTTCCGTCTGCATGCTCAAAGCTCCAGAACCATTGTTGACCTGTCACTTTGATTATTTCTGCATCTGCAGGTGCATGATCAACAAGCTTTTCAATATACCAGGAATCTGCTCCAACCCAGACAAGAATTGCAACAACTACGCCGATGTAAACCCATTCTGGCCAGCTGGAATGTCCTGACATTTAATGGGACTCTCCTGTCTCCCACTTGGTAGGTGTCTTGTTTTTTGGATGTGATTCTCTAAATCTCCAGATCAACCAGATTTGTGTTCCAGAAACTACTGCACCAACTACAAAGACTGCAGTTGTCATTCTAAAAAAGAGGTTCCAGATTTCTGCTCTTCTGTTGACGTATTCTGTGGTCTCTTCACCAAAAGCCATGGTAACAACTGGTAGGACAAATAATATGACTATAGATATTGCCAAATAGCGCATGTTTTTCATTTGGATGCTCTGACGTGGACCTAAATTTTTATTTAAAGGTTTTGGAGATTTTCATATAGTTTGATCGAGTAGACCGAGATCAAGCGGCGGCATATAATGTGGTTTCTAATTTGTGTATGATTTTTATCAAAAAATAACTATCGTTAGGAGTATTTTTTAAAAAAAAGAAAAAAGGGAAAGTTAGAAGTTTCTAGTCTATACGACGTCTGCAGTTGTAGATACCGGTGGAGACAGTGCGTCTGGATTATCCACGCTCTCCCATACGAATATTTGAATATTGTATTCGCCTGGTGAGTCTGGTGTCCATGACTGTGCTGGGTTCAGGCTTTGACCTGGTGCCAGCGATCCTGTAATCCATGACAATGAAGTTGTTACTCCATCCTCGTCCTGTATTTGTACCAAGTAGGCAAATGGTTGATCTCTATCTTGACCGTTTGCAAGATCAGCTGTGATCTGGACCTGTTGATCCACATCTACCGTATCTAGCTCGTTGCCAAATGCATCAACAATCCTTGGGTTGCTTGCCGGCGCTCTTTCAAGCGGTGGGACAATTGAACCGATGAATGTTGTAGCTGCAATCTCTAATTCGTCTGCTGTGGTGTATGGACTTGGAAGTGTATTGTCTTCATATTCTGCAGT
>JBQTHX010000053.1:0-1949 GCA_052389415.1 Nitrosopumilaceae archaeon | reverse complement strand
TTTTAAAAAGAAAAAATTTGAAATTCCTAGTATTTTGGCATTAATCTAAGCCTTGTCTTTGCAGAAAGAGCAATTATTGATATAATTGCAACCGCAAGTACCAAAGCTGCTATTGCACCAAACTCTGGAATAGCCCATGTGCCAATTATTGTTATTTCTGAATCATCCTCAGTAAATCCTATACTAAGTGTTCTAGAGGTTTTTGATTTTGTTTCTTTAAAATTAGTCTCTTCTCCACCTATTAAGACAAAGAACTCGTCATCTTCCAGATCCTTTAGATCAACAGTCTTGCCAACTAATTTATCATCAGCAGTCAATTCAACGGGTTTCTTGGCTTCTATCATGTCTCTTGGCAAAGTAACTGTAATGGAGCCATCTCTGACTGCGTCTATCGTTATCACAAGTGACAATTCTTCTGGAACAATTTTCATATTCTTTACTGTCCCACCTCTGATGACATATTCTACATCAAACTCTCCCAGATCACCCATGTCTATTGTGAAAACTTTTTTCTCCACTGAACCTACAACACCTGTACCGTCTCCACCACCAAACATAAACGACGCATCTACCTTTTGTGCGGAACCATACTGCGCTATTATGGTATAGTTTCCGGTAGGTTTCCAGAGTGGACCAGTAGCGATATATGTTTTTGAAAAACTTCCATCCGTTGCCGGATTGAATTGATCTATTTGAATTAATTTGCTATTTGCGTCAAGAATTCTCAAAGTAATAGGTATTCCCTCCTGTGGATTCTTTATCAGACCAGTAACAACTACCGTATCGCCTTGTTCATAATAATCGCTATCCGTTTGAATGCTTATTGGTGGTACGTTATGACTGGATCCAAATATTGGGATGGTGGCACCGAGTGAAGATATTATGACGACTAATAGGGCATAAGCTGCATATCGTAAAGCCATGTTTACTAGGAAAATATGGAGGATACTGAGTATTTATGTATTAGAAAAAGAAAAGTTGACTCGAAGTTCTAGTATTTTGGCATTAATCTAAGCCTTGTCTTTGCAGAAAGAGCAATTATTGATATAATTGCAACCGCAAGTACCAAAGCTGCTATTGCACCAAACTCTGGAGCAACATACGTACCAATTATTTCAATATCAGAATCTCCTTCTAAGAAGTTTATCGTAATGGTTCTGTCAGAAGATGTGGTTTGTTCGTCAAAGTCTATCTGTGCTCCATCTATTAGTATTATAAATTCATCATCTGCATCATTTGCTGTTTTTGCGTCTATAAGTTCTCTTGGCATCTTTAATGTGATTATTCCCTCATTTGTAGATTCAATGGATATGATCAGAGAAAGACCTTCAAAATCAATAATCATGTCTTTTACTATGCCTCCTCTAATGCTGTATTCTACATCGAAAGTCCCTTGTTCACCTGCATCTACCTCAAATATCTCAAAAGTGGGGGTTGACGATGCGCTTTCAAATTCAAAATTTACTTCAGCTACAACGTTTGGTGGTCCATACTGTACCTTTACAGTATAAGTGCCGTCTTTTTTCCACAATGGTCCAGTTGCCTTGGCAGTGGTAGTATATTTCCCATCTTGAGCAACATCATTCTGATCAACCCACACAATATTCTGATTCGGATCTAAAATCTGAACAGTTAAGGGTGTTCCTTCAACAATGGCTTTTACTGATCCTGAAATTATTATTGTCTCTCCATCTTTGTAAGATGTTTTGTCGGTAGATGTGGTGATTAGAGGTTCTGCAACTTGGGCAAAACTTGGAACCATACATGTTAATAAAATAGAAATTGTTGCAATTAATAAAAAATAATGCATAGAAAAAAATGATCCATCGTCGTATATTTCCTTTGCTATGGAATGATACAAAAAAATGAAAAATTTGAAATTCCTAGTATTTTGGCATTAATCTAAGCCTTGTCTTTGCAGAAAGAGCAATTATTGATATAATTGCAAC
>JBQTHX010000052.1:0-1699 GCA_052389415.1 Nitrosopumilaceae archaeon | reverse complement strand
AATAAAGAAAAAGGCGGATTCTGCGTCTAACAGATTGGTATCTAATAATACTATTTAGTCACAATGTTGTTTTGTTCTATGTGAAAGTAATCGATGTCATAAATCCACAAAGAATCAATAAAACTCCTGATAAAACGATTGTATTGTTGTCAGGTGGAAATTTTATTGAACAAGGTTTTACTATCCAAGAGATTCAATTATGTCTCTATCTTCAAGAACATGATGCCAAACTTGGTCCTTATTCTCTGATGACAGTTCTTGTTAAGACTGATAATGGAGAGATAGAAATGACTTATGATGAAGGCTATCACGGCAAAAATGCGTTGGAGGAAGCCGCAGGATTTCTGACTGCAAATCTTGGATTGTCTAGCTTACTCCTGCGGTCTATAATACAATTAAAAACAGAGTTAGAAAAGAAAAAAATTTAACCATTATCTTCCAATCAGGATAACACGATAAAATGAAGCCTACGCCTCGCAATTATTTTTCTATGTGACATCTACAGCGTTTTGACCAATGCATTGTACATCCTAGTAGGGGATGTTCTTTACAACCACAAATAATGCATTTTTTCATAATTTTGTTGCACAACTACCAGCTGGTTTTGCATGATTTAGATGTTTAATCTTATTTGCCGATAGGGCCAGAAAATACTGAATAAATGATTTGTTTGGGCTTCCTCTAAAGAATTGTTAATGAACATATTTTATATCTCTATTTAAAAAGGCTGTGTATGATAGATTCGAAAATATCTTATCATCAAAGAAGATATTTTAAACTGTTGATCAATAACAAAGTGATGCCTGAAGATCCTAGTGAAGATGGTAATGATTCTAATCTGTCAGTAAAGGCGGAAGAATATCTTGAAATAATAAGTACAGAGGATGACCGAATCAAGATAATAGGCGAAGAACTTGCTAATGATACTGGTAGAGCAATCTTTGGTAAAGTATCCCAAGGTATTGCAAGTCCAAATGATCTGGCAAAGGCACTTAACATTTCATTGCCATTGATAAATTGGCATATCAATCGTCTATTAAGCGTAGGATTGGTTAAGGTAGAAAAAATAGAATTAAGCTCAAAAAACAAAGAAATGAAATACTATGGTCCTGTCAAGACCGCACTAGTGATAATACCTCCTGAGGAGCCAATGATTAATGGTTCAGACTCAAAACCACGAAGAGAATCAGTCTTGTTAAAACTACGTCAATACATGGCAAGCATTATTGCTTTAGTGATTAGCGCTCCGATAATTTATGCAACACAAAAGATTGCAAATACACCTACATCAGATGTTACATTGCCAGATACCGAAAATGTACCAGAAATGATGCTTAAAGCTACAGAATCTGGTCCGGCATCTGAAGGGTCGTTAGCTGCCGATGTGTCTACTCAAGCTGATGCAATTGCGGAGCCCTCAATTTTGGCAAGTGAACCAGTAATGATATTAATTGCTTTGCTTAGTGGTATTGCAATATTTTTAGGTGCATTTTTCATAACACGATATTATCTAAAAAGGAAAAATAAAACAGTTACACAAAATTTCTGATCATTGTTATACTACCAAAAGGGTTTTTAGATATTTAATTAGAAAGTAAAAATACTGATTAGATGCTTTTTATTTTAGAATTGTTTAGCAAAAATTAGATTAAATTCAAATTTAATCAAAGCCTATTAACGCTGTAAACTATACCTGCAG
>JBQTHX010000051.1:0-14620 GCA_052389415.1 Nitrosopumilaceae archaeon | reverse complement strand
TCTGGAGCTGGAGATGAGAGTGTAACAGTAGGAGCTGGAAGTGTTGTTCCTTGTTTCTCATTTGATGATGGTCCCTCACCAAATGAGTTTATTGCGCTAACCTTGAAACTATAAGTAGTTGATGCAGACAGACCAGTTACTAGATAGTTGGTGTTTGTGTTGCCTGTATTTGCAATAACGTCGGCAAATCCTATACTTCCTGGAAACTGGATCTCTATATGATATCCTGTAATTGGCGCTCCATTACTTGCTGGCTCATCCCAGATTAAACGAATTTGTGTTGAAGAGATAATTAAAATAAGATTTTCAACTTTTGATGGTTTGTTTCCAATTGCATATGCATCTGGAATTGTAGATGGAATTGTTATAGTCAGAGCTCCGCTGACTAGAATAACAGCTAGTATTATACCTCGTAATTTCGTGAGATTCCTATCCCCAGACATAACCTTGTACGATCCGCGATAGCAAATCGTCTATAAAAGTTGGTCGTGTCAAAAATGGGAAACTTGTTTCTGGAATTGGTAACACTATTTTCAATAATGGAACATTACTGAAAATATATCAGACAATATTTCATAAAATTTGTCTAAAAAAATAATCTGATCGCAATTTTAGAAAAATAATAAATTAATTGTGGGTTTCAATTGGTTTTCCTGCAAATTTGATTTTTTAAAAATTCTAAGATTTAAAATGAAAAGAAAATTTCCAAAAAAAACTAGATTACAATGTTTTTGTTTAGACCAAGAGAACCAACTGCTCCTGGCACCGGCAAGGTAAGAACTGCGTTGTTGCTTACAGCATCGCTAATGGTTCCACCATTTAGCTCAAGTGATGTGGCAGAAACATAATCAAGATCAGCTGTAGAATCACCTATTTGAACTTGATAATTAAATGTCAATGTGTTTGTTCCAGAGCCGCTGACAAAGGTTGCAAATCTGTCAGTGGTACCTGTTTCAAGAAGCAATCGTGGCGAGCCCGAAACATTGACGTCCTCACTAAATGTTACCGTGACTGCAATAATCTGGCCTACGTTGTATGATCCATTGGCGGAGTTAGATGAGACGTTAGTCACGGTTGGTGCCACAGCATCAATTATGATGTTCTTATTTGCGCCTAGCGAACCTGCTAAACCAGGTGATGGGAGAGTAAGTACAGCATTGTTAGTGTTTGTTGCTCCATCCTTTATGGTTCCACCGTTTAGTGTTAATGAGGTAGATGTAAGATAATCAAGATCACTTGTCGAGTCGCCTGGCTGGACAATGTAATCAAATGTTAGTGTAGTGGTACTAGAGCCACTCGCATAATTTGATTGCCTGTCAGTGGTTCCTGTTTCTAGTAACAATTGTGGTGTTCCTGTTACAACAACTGATTGGCTAAATGTTACCGTAATAGATATTGTATCGCCAGTGTTGTATGCACCGTTAGCAGTTGTTGCAGAGACGTTTGTTACAACAGGTGAAACAGTATCAATTGAAATGTTCTTGTTTGCGCCTAGTGAGTTTAATGCTCCCGGTGCTGACAGGGTCAGTACAGCATTGTTAGTGTTTGTTGCAGTGTCTTTTATCGTTCCACCGTTTAGTGTCAGTGAAGTAGTAGATACATAGTCAAGATCACTTGTCGAGTCACCTGATTGAACTACATAATTAAATGTCAATGTGTTAGTGCCAGAACCGCTTGCATAATTTATTGTTCTGTCAGTTGTCCCAGTCTCCAGCTGAAGACGTGGAGTACCCGTTACAGTAACAGATTCTGAAAACGTTATTGTGATTGCAATATTATTTCCTGCAACATATGCACCGTTTGCATTAGTCGATGAAACACTAGCCACTGCAGGATTTGTTGTTGTGATAACGATGTTCTTATTTGCCGCAAGAGAATTTGCAGCTCCTGGTGCTGGTAAAGTAAGATTTGCATTTGTGTTTGCAGAATCTCTAATCGTTCCTCCGTTTAAGGACAGAGCGTTTGTTGATACATAATCCAAGTCGCTAGAAATGTCGCCTGACTGGACTAGATAATTAAATGTCAGTTTATTGGTTCCTGAACCTGAGACATAATTTGCAGATCTATCAGTTGCACCTGTCTCTAGTTGTAATTTTGGTGAACCGGTTACAGTCATTGCTTTGTTAAATGAGACAGTAACTGCAATTGTGTCACCAGCATGATATGAACCGTCTTGGTTGGTTGATGAGACACTAGAAACTTTGGGGGCATTATTATTTCCTCCACCTGATCCGCCACCTGAACCTCCACCACTTTCTTCAGCGGTACATCTGCCTACATGATCTCCATGTGCCAAGTGTGCAGCTACTGCCTTGTTTGAGATCGAGATTGTTCTTGCATTAGATGGGTTGCCTGGCGGAATGTGACAGATCGTAGTCTTTTTCTTTCCTTTCTTTGAGTGTTGTTTCTCTTTTTGTTTTTTATCCTTACCCTTGTTTTGCTTTTCCTTTTCGTCTTTTTCTTTCTTTTCTTCCTTTTCCTTCTTTCCCTTTTGCTTTACCTTGTCATCCGAGTCGTCATCATCACTTTGGTTTTTTGATTTGTTCTTGCTTGCATTTTCATTTGGAATTCCACCCTTGTCTGCATAGGCAGTGCCTCCCATGCTGACCATTCCAAGTACTAGAACGGAAATAGCAAATAATAATTTTAATTGTAATCTAGCCAAGTTGTATCATCTTAATAGTTTTTTTATAAATTTCTTTAGATCCACTAGTAGCCACGTATTCCCAAATATGGTCTTGTACTGATCTGTAATTGATATCCAATGAGATTCAAGACTATCAATCAAATATTATCTCCACGCATCTTTGATGAGCAGACTTTATCAATAACTATCTGGATAAAATGAGATTTGTTTAACCTTAGTTTGAATTCTTTTTAAAAGTGAAGGGGCAGGGAGGAGGTCGGATGTAATTTCCTCCGTTATTTCCCTCTTCTAATGCATTTTTTAGAGACTCCTGGATCTCTTTTGGATCTCCAGCTGCCAATGAATTATTTGCCATTTCGATTAGGGTATTTATTTTGATAAAATCTGAAGGGCCTGGCTCTTCAGATTCAAGATATGAATTCCCCAATACAAATCCAGACTCTACATTTAGTACCATAGCAGCAAGTTGCGCTGATAACATGTATGGGCTATTTTCAGAGTTTGCTCCAAGTAACCAATCCTTTAGCTCATCATATGATGTAGGATCAAAGTCTGCACCCGTACCATCCTTTAGATTTAGATTTTGTAACAATGTTAGCTCAGAATCAACTTCGTTGTTATCGTTGATAATTGTTTGACCGTTTTGGTTTGCCCAAAATCCTACAGCTTCACCATTTCCACCATCAATGCACATGTTACCAAATTGTACTTGAGTTAATCTACCTGTTACCATTGTGTTGGTGACAGATTTTGGTGTTGTTGCAATCCAATTTTTTTCAACTGGATCAAGCTCCGTTACTTTTATTACAGTACCAGGAGTAGAGAAGGTTACATATTGAGTATTTTTTATTTCCCCATTGACTGAGATCTTCCAATTTGTAATATGCTGGTCTATTCCTGAATCAAATAGCCCGTTGCCATTTGAATCATAAAACTTTGATACAAGTAAAATTGGCGGAGTAGTTTGTGCATATATATGATAAAATGAAATTGTTGACAATGATATCACAAAAATCATTACAAAAAATTTTCTGTAACCCATCATAATTCAATATAATCAAAGAAATATAATAGGACGATCTTCCAAAATTGGGAAATTGGTTCCTAGTTGGAAGGTTTTGTAAAAAAACTAATTTTCCAAATTTGAAAAAAAGATTTTGTTTTGTGTTACATGAAATTTTTCAAAATAGGTTCCTAGAGTTATTTCTAAATCTATATTTTCACGTTTGCTTTAACGTCATAACCAGCCTTTACTGCCTCACCGGCCCTACCATCTGGATTTATCGGAATGTACTGGAACTCTATCTTTGCATAGTTTAGCGATATTTGTTCTGTCGGTACTTGACCCGATTCTCCCGAAGTAGAGTAGGATGTTACCAAAACATCACTTAGAGTGATTGTATAGTAATCCATTTGTGTGCTTCCAGCCTTGCGTAACATCAGGTCGACTTGTTTTATGTGTTCACCTGTAGCAACTGCCATCATTAATTTTGGTGAAGCCTTACCAACTTTCATCGTAAAGTGCATATCCTGAAATGTTGCCTTGCCAGCTCCACCTCCGCCTCCACTAGCCATAGAACCTGCATTTGAAACGCCCCAAGAGAAAGAATCTATCTCGATAGTGCCTTTGTGTTTGTCATCAGTGGACTCTCCTTCAACTCCTTCAATTTTTAGGAAATAATCTGAAGCTGCAAATGCGTTAGAAAAGCTTGATGTAATTAAGATTGCAAATAATATTGGTAAAAGCCAGAGATTCTTCAACAAAATTAATTATTTTTTGATGTTATTAAGCTCTTCGTAAAATTGAACTTATTGTTTAATAGACAGCAAAAAGTAGTTGAATAAATGAGAAAGACAGTTTTTTTTCTAGTTTCAGTTTTGTTTAGTTCTTCATTTTTGGCCAATTCCTATTCTGCCCAAGTAGACTATTTTTTGAAATTAGATGGGATTGATGGCGAGTCTACCATATTGGGAGAAAGTGGATGGATTCAGTTGTATTCTGTCCAGTACAATGAATCAGATCTAGACTTTGTATCTGGTTCTGTAAGACTTGAATCAGGAGAAGATAACAAACTTACAATACACAAGCAAATAGACAAATCCTCTCCTGTACTTTTTGAGAGTTCAGTTAGTGGAAAACATATCAAGACTGCAAGTCTGGCAGTATGTCAGGACGGCAAATGCGAGACCAAGATTACTTTTTCTGACATTTTTATAACAAACCTTTCGCTAAACTCTGAAAATGATCCCGCGGTTGAGACAATTCAGATGCATGTAACTTCTGTTGGCAAAGAGGCAGCTACTAGCATTCCTGACTGGATTAAAGACAATGCCAAGTGGTTTGCAGAAGGTGCCATTAGAGAATCTGACTTTACAAACGGTATAGAGTACATGATAAAGGAGGGAATTATGAGAATTCCAAACCTTCCTCCCCCTGCCTCTGGAGTAGCAGAGACAAAGGTTCCTGACTGGGTAAAAAACAATGCCATGTGGTGGTCAGATGGACTGATAACTGATGATGATTTTGTTAAAGGAATCCAGTATCTTGTGGAAAAGGGAATAATTCGTGTCTAATGTATCTTCATAAAAAATTTCTTTTCAGAATCTGAAAATCTTTCTATAGAATATCGAAGCATGGTTCTTGGCATCTTGGTGTAATATTGTTTTAAAAAATCGATTTCTGTCTTTTTGTTTCTTTTTCCAACTTCGCGTAACATCCACCCTACTGCCTTGTGGATAAGATCTTGTTTGTCAGAAATTAATAATTTTGATATTTTCAGAGTTTCATCAAATCTGTTTTGTTTGATGAATGTAAACGTGGAAACAATTGCTATTCTTCTTTCCCACAAATTCTTTGATCCTGCGAATTTTTTTAGAATGGATGTGTCCTTGTCTAAAACAAACTGACCAAGAATCTTGTCTGCAGAAAGGTCTACAAGGTCCCAGTTGTTTACATATCTGACATTATCAAGATAAAAGTCTACAATCTTTTTTCTTTGTGATTCGCCTTTGAATTTTTCTACCAAAATTAATAATGCAACCAGCCTGCATTCATGTATCCTGTTTTCAAGCAATTTTTTTACATCAGCAAGACTAGTCTTTGTATATTTTTTAGCAATCTTTCTTTGCTCTGGTACTGTAATCCCAAGAAATTCGTCTCCTTCCCCATACTGACCTTTGCCTGTCTTGAAAAATCCAGACATGACCTTGGCCTTTTCCTTGTTTCCAAGCTTTTTCAAATCTAAAATGATTGAATCATACAATTTGATTTCAAATAGAATTTTTCCAAACGGCGATATTTGTCTTTAAGATGGACCAAAGCGATGATCTTCGTATTTTTATCAACTTTACGACTAAAGGAATGAATTCTAGAACATCACCTTGATGATCGCTGTAATATAAATAACAGACAAAGTCTTATTACCTTTTTTGGAAATTTGTTCGTAAATTCCTGATTTCCAAATTTGGCAGGGGGTATTTTAATATCTAATTTCCAATTTCAGAACTATGCAGACCAAAATTGGAAATCACCAAATTCCAAACCTGTTCAGTATCGTCCTAGCCACAGTGCTAGTTACCGGCGCACTAACGATAGTTCTCCCGTCTGCATTCACTGACGCTTATGCTGCAGGTAACGGAAATGGCCAATCCAATAACCAAGAAGAAAACAAGACAACAATATGCCACTATCCTCCTGGAAACCCAGAAAATCCTCAAACAATCGATGTTGCAGACAGTTCAGTTCAAACGCATCTTGATCAACACGGAGATTACCTAGGCGAATGCATAGTTAATGAACAATCTGAATCAGAGAGCAATGTATCACAAAGCAATGAAGAATCTGGCAACAGTAACAATCAAGAAAACAAGACAACAATATGCCACTTTCCTCAAGGTGACCCAGAAAACCCTGTGACCATCGATGTTGCAGACAGTTCAGTGCCAGCACACCTAGAACAACATGGAGACTATATTGGCGAATGCATAGTTGAAGAAGAATCAATCAATGAATCAGAGAGCAATGAAAGCATAGAAGCGGAATCATTTGTAGCAGACAACTCTGAATCTAACGAATCATCCCAACAAGTAAATTCAGAATTGATTAGAAGAGGCGGACTATCATTTGATATCACACCTCCAGCAACCAGCAGAATCAGCTTCTCTTCAGTGGAGGAGGGAGCACCAGCCAACAACTTTGGTGGAAGATTAACAGGATACTCTAATGACATACCAACACAGATTATGAACACTGGAGTAGAGCAACGATTACAAGTAAATGTATATGACAATAACGGAATTGATTCAATCAAACGAGTTGTAGTAAACATGTTTTTTGACTATCTGGAGATTCAAAAAGCAGATACTTACTTTATGTATATAGAAGAAAGCGGACAGCTAACAGTATCAGATCCAAACGGATTCTTTGGAGATGTCGAAGTACACAGAACATTCACAGAAACAGAGATGATCTTGACCTTTGTCTTTACTCCACAAAAACCGATGCCAATAACTGATCTAGTAATTAACGCAGAAGACGAGTACAGAAACCACCAGAACACTATCATATTTGGAGCATTTGAAATTCAAGGAGAATCATTAACATCTGAAGAAACAATCACAGCAGCAGCAGTCATTCCATACTACAAGAATCCAGCATGGAACCAGTTTGTAATAGATGCAGATGGAAACATGCTAACATACGATTCCTTTGGCAACCTTGACGTAAATCCAGCTCAAGTAAATGACGAGTCTGTCGTTTATGGAAGCCACATTGGAAAATCAGAAAGACATGATGATGGATTCTGGAACAAGGTAGCAGAAGAAAAAGTCAGAGCGCAAGAATTTTCTGATTCCAAGTTCCCACAGAAATCATTTGATAGTCAAGTGATAAAAACTGACAAGGTCTTCAAGTATCCAAGCAACGTTGGAAAATCTGACAGAGAAGATGTAAAGTCAATGAGTGATCTAAAACAGAAAGAGCACAACAAAGCAATGATTGTTGTACAAAAGATTGCTTAAGACAAATCAGAACTCGTACAATACCTCCTTAACTTTGTCTTCGATCATATTTTTATACCAGTAATTATTCTTGCTTGTAATGCGATCTGGGTTTTTGGTTTTATCTGTAATCATTTTGTCCTTTTCATTAAACGCCGCATTTGCGCAATATGGAGGGCCAGCGATTCCTCAGATGGAAGAAGTAAGTGGAGAATATTCTAACGACGATGTGGGAGTCACAATAACATTTCCGGATGGCTGGTCAGGAATAGCAATGGAGACTCCACAAGGAACAATGGCTACAGCCTCTCCTGGAGGAATGGAATCACAAGGAGAGGTAAGTCAAGCCATGACTCTGATGATGAGTGAAAAAACAAAAGTAGACTCGCCACCAACTGATCCGTCACAAGGACAATCATTATGTGATACTCTATCAACAAGATCAGTAACAGTAAGCGGTGCAGCTGGAACTGAGACTGTAGTATCCTGCACTGACGATGATGGTAACGTTACAAAGTCAAAAATTATTTCAGCTCAAACCGAAACTCATTGGATATCTGTAATGTTTATCTCTCCTGAATCAGAGTATGATGGAGCTGTTGGCAAGTTTGATGATTCTGTAAAGACTCTAAACATTTCAAATGCAATAGGAATAGAGAGTCCACCTGAAACACCGATGCCTACAGAGCCAATCAAACTAGAAGCAAGAACCATTCCAGTTTCAGTCAGTGGAGAAAATGTTGATGTCATGGTGCAGAGCTCTTCTTCAGTTACTAAATTTGGATTAGACGAGGCAAACAAGGAGATATCGTTTACGGCAGATGGAGACGAATATGGCAAGACTCGTCTAGGTCTAGGAAGTGTACTCAAAGGGCCATTTGTTGTAATGGTGGATGGTCAAGAGACTAAAGAATTTACCACTGATGACCTAGGAGAAACACTAGAATTGGAGTACTCAGCTGGTACTCACGAGTTTTCCGTTATTGGGACTCAGGTAATACCGGAATTTCCTGTTGCTGTAATTGGTGTGATTGCAGTTGTAATAGGAATGGTTGCAATCCTTGGAAGAACCAAAATTTTTGGAACCATAAGATACTAGATTCTTTTTCAATTCGAAAACGCGCAAAAAGATGCGTATTTGTTCCTAAGAAATGAGCAAAGATGAGATTTTGTCAAAAATGTCCCAAAAAGAGACATTTTATTCCTAGAAAATGTCCCATCAACAACTCAGATAAATGATATAAAATAATTTGATAATTTCCAAGGATTAGATTCTAGTATAGTTTTACTAAGATAATCATTATTTGGAAAATAATTTCTTATCCATCTATTTCAAGCAAGAGTCCAGATTTACCGTCTGCCTGGTACAACTTGCTTGTGGATGGATTGAAAATTATTGGATCAGATTTGTCAGAAAACATTTTTTTAAAAAATCCCACCTTTGTCAACTCGACATCTGCCATGCTTGCCTTTGCAAAACCATCCATTATTTGAATTGCATTCTTTGTTGGCTTTCTTACGTAAACTTTCTCGTTTTGTTGATTAATCACAACGCTTGAACAAATTTCTGATGCGCTGCCATCCAAGGTCAGCTTGTGCACTAGCTGTTTATCGTCAAGATATACAACATAAATGCAAAACTGCTCTGCTCCCCCTCCATCTCCAGACGAGCCGGTGGTTCCAACGACATACAATAATTTTGTATTGTTGTTTATCATTACTATATTGTCTAATCTTTGCCAGTTGTTGGCCAGCCACCCATGCTTTTCACCTGGGACAGATATAGTGTCTGTGAGAGCAAGCGAGATTCCATCCAGTACAGATATGGAGCTGATTTTAGAATTGGCCACATGGACCAGATTGGATTGCAAGTCTACTGCCAACCCTGAAGGTTCCTTTAATCCTAGACTGGTCTCTTTAATTTTTGAAAATGTTGTAGCATCAAATACGGCTAGTTTATCAATCGGATCTTTTTTCCTTGACTTGTCAGATGCGTTGCTGTAGGTGACATAAACCAAATTCTTTGATGGGTTGATTGATAGGAATTTTGCAAATGGTGCGTCCTCATCTATTTCCTTGACTAGCTTGTTTGTGGCACCGTCAATGATAGAGACAGTACCATTTGTAATTACATAGACCATATTTGTTTGTGGATTGACTTGAATGTACTTTGGTTTTAAGATGGGAACCTTTGTCAAGACTTTGGTGAAAATATCCACAGCTAGAATCATGTTCGAGTCCCTATACCCTAGGTAGATTGCGTTGGTTTGAGGATTTATTGCACCAAAAGAGATGTCTCCTTTTTCTATCTTTATTGCGTTTGTAACACTATCGGTTAATTGAACACCTTTGGCAACATCTGGATTGTTTAACAAGCAAAATCAGGTTGGAACTTTTGATATAAAAATAGCCTCTGCCAAATTAGAAAATGCCAAAAATTTATCCTAGGTCTTAGGATTTTTTAGGAAACTGTCTTTTAAAATGTTGGACAGGTTCTGGATCTAACAGTACTACCTTTCTTCCTATAGAATAGTCGCTTCCACACTTGGGACAGTTAAAATGATTCCATCCTATCTGTCTGAGGACCACTTCCTCTGTGTGATTTGCGCATGTCAATGCTTGTTCCATAATTGCAGCTTTTCTTGTTTGTTAATAAATCTGTGGAAGGAATTGTTCTTTACAACAACATAGCTGATCTTCAACATGGATCTGTTTCAAAGATCAATTTGTCTGATTTATCATGTTAGAGCTCCAGTTGGAAATTATCTATTTTTAGTTTAGAAAAATTATTTTTACGGTGCTAGTGGGTTTGTTACTTCGATCTTATCAGTTACGTTTTTGACCTTGTCTGCTACTTTGTCAGCAGCATCTACCACTGTTTTTCCCTCTATTTGAGAGACGGCGTCTTTTGCAGAATCTATTCCTGACTCGATTCCAGGTTTTGCTAGCTCGAAAATGTTGGTATAAGTCAGGATTCCTGCTAAAGCAACAACTGCAACTATTATACCTATTATCGTGCCTTTCTTGCTCATTGTGCAGGTTTAATGATTTTGTGCTAATTAAACTTGGTTAATGATTTATCTATTGTTTTGAATTAAGATACAAAAAATTGCAAGATTGCAAATTGATTGGATTTTAGTGTCACTGATTGTTGCTGGCCATAGTCTGGAAGTTTCACGATATAGGTGGTTGCCTTTCCTGTGTGCTTGTAATAGTAAGAATAGTATCCATTCTCATCTGTAAAGGTTTCACCAAGTTTCTTTGCTCCAGTACCAGAGGTCCAAAACTCTATCTTTACGTTAGGAACTGGAGTGTTGTCAGAAGAGCTTAGAACCAGTCCTGCAAATCCTGGATCATTCTTGAAGATGTTGTTATTTTCTATAGTTTCAGAACCAGAAACATCACCTGTTAGTACGAATGTAAAGTCATCTAGGTGAACTATTCTTAGAGTATTTGGTGCTTGTCCTACAGCATCATTAGTTGGAATGTCTGGTAGATAGGAGTAGCTTGCCTTGAGTCCCCAATCTAGTTTGACCTTTATTGCAAATAATCCTGAACTTGGTACTGTACCTGTAAATTCAAGCGGTACTGTTTCTCCAAAGTCTTGTGGATCATAATCTGCCAATTCTACTGCAAGAGCACCACTTGGAGTTGTTGTGTCAGTGCCTGAAACTGTAAATGGCGTATCACCAGATAGCTGAATCGAGCCATCAACTAGAGCAGCTGTATCATAAACTTTGATTGGTTCAGCTCCTTGTGTAACAAATGGGAATGGAAGGGTTGTAATTAACTCGGTCGCAGATATTTCTGATCCTGGTTCACCTACAAAGAAGAAGTAACCAAAGAATTGTCCTGGGTTGGTGGCAGTTACTTTGTAGTAGGTTTGATCATAATGAGTGAGTATATGATTGAACTGACGTCCTGCAACATCACTTAATTTATCAAATCCAGGATATGCAGCTCCATTTGTAATCAAGACTGCCGGTAACACGGTAGTAGATACACTGTCTGAATCATTTGTACCGTTCTGGTCATTAGTTGATGAAACTGATGCTGTGTTTGTTATTGTACCAGCTATAGTATCTGCGTCCACGGTTACTGTAATGTCAACACTCTCAGTTGCACCAGCTGCTACTGAACCAAAGTCACATGTCAGAGTGCCTGCTGGTCCTTCAGTACAAATGTCTGGAACTGCTGGAGATACATATGTGACCCCAGCTGGGAGAACGTCTGTAACAACAACACTTGTTGCTGCATCGTCAGCATCATTGTTTGTAACTGAAACGGTGTAAACTAAATCGTTGCCAACAATAGCATAGGAGGATCCTGATTTGTCTACTGAAACGTCTGCTTCGCCTATGATAGTAGTGTCTTCTGAATCTGAATCATTTCCGGCAGTCTGATCATTGTCTGAAACTACAGATGCGGTGTTTGTGATTATACCACTTGGCGTGGCAACATCTACAGTAACTTCAATGTCTAGTGTTTCAGTTTGACCCGGTGTTAATGTACCGACTGTCCATATGCCAGTACCAGAAGCAAATGATCCTTGTGATGGTGTATCGCTGACATATGTGACTCCAGCTGGGAGTACATCTGTGACAACAACATTTGTTGCGTCATCATCAGCATCATTGTTGGTAACTGTAACTGTGTAAATTATGGTGTCTATACCTGCTAGAGCTGGCTCGATATCATCTGCTTTTGAAACCTCAACGTCTGCTTCGCCTGTAACTGCGGTAGTTTCACTATCGGAATTGTTACCAGGAGTAGGATCAGTAGTGGAACTTGATACTGAAACACTATTGAGTAAAGAGGCTCCCTGTGATGGAGCTGTAACTGTAATTGTAATATCAGGTGCTACACCAACAGCTAGAGATGCTCTTGTACAGGTTACTATACCACCTAATTCTCCACAGCTCCAGCCTGTACCTGTGGCACTAACAAATGCGACTCCAGCAGGGAGCGTATCTGTAACAGTAAGACTAGTTGCTGTACTTGGGCCACCATTAGTAACTACAATTGTGTATGTTATGGCATCTCCTTCGTCCACTGGATCAAGTAAATCTGATTTTGATATTGAAAGGTCAGCTGAGGTACTAACACCTAATGTTGTTCCTGACAAGGAATTAGAAAAAGGACTAACATTACTTGCCCCATGCCTTTCTTTAATGGCGTACAGATAAGCTGTGCTAGCAGAAAGGCCGGTATCAGTAAAAGTAACTGCGTTATTGGCTGTAGTAGCTATTAATCCGAGAGTACAGGATGGAGGTGGTGAACAGCGAAAAACTTGAACATTATGACCTCCATCCTCTATTGAACCGCTGCTCCAATCTAATTTGATCGATGATGATGATAAAACTGTTAGAAGGTCAAGTGAAGGCGCCGCTGGCGGATTACCTGTAGCATGATTGTGTGCAAATTGTACAACATTTCCAAATTTAAATTCTAAATCATGTATTCCCTCGGTTAGAACAAGGGACCTCTCAAAGCCTTCAGCATCACTAGAATAGTTTTGATAAATTATAGAATTTCCAGATATCTCTGGTATAAGTGTCTGCGTGCCATCGTTTAACTCTAAGAATTTTAGATCATCCGGAGCTGTTTCTCCAAATGTTGTGTCGTTGATAGCTGTAATAGTAAGATCCGCAGTACCTACAGTTGTAAATCTAACAATCCATTCTCCACCTACTACTGGATATGATTGAACATTAAGAATTGTGATTTGAGCTTCAATAACAAACTGTTGCTCTGATAACTGTGGTACAGTCCACTGCATCTGATCAACAATTCCATTTCCATCAGTATCAACAAAAGCGACTGCAAATCTAGGATCAGTTGTTACATCAGTCTTGACACCATCAACCATCCCGTATAGTTTAAACTCTACACCTTGTGAAACCAAATCTTCTGGGAGACTAGAATATGATCTGACATCAGTATAGTGTAGAGCGGAATCATGAGTTACGGTAACATCTTTTTGGTATAGATCTGGAGTGGAATGATCCTCTTCTATTGTATATGGAGCAGGAGTCTCAAATGCGATGTCATATCCGGTTGCAGGTTCGTCAATTGCAACAAGTTTAGTATCAGCATCTTCCTGCAAGGTTTCAGAAACATCATTTAATGAAATAACAGGAGCAGAATCACTAGTAACTGTCTGTGGTGCCTCTTCAACTATATCTGTTGAGGAAATGGCTTGTCCATCAGATGTAGAGACTGCAATAATTTCTGCGTCAGCAGGAAGCTCGACTCGAACACTCTCTGTTTCATCAGATAATGTTACAGTTTGAACCCAGGTAACTGGATTGCCAATCTCAATGGAATCATGTTCTAATGTAACAGTAGAATCTAGTGAAGTAGAATTGGTCGAAGCTGCTGTATCAACGGTTTCAGGCTCTGGTGCTGTTTCTGAAGCTGCTGTTTCTGAAGCTGCTGTTTCTGAAGCTTGTTCTGAAGCTGCTGGTTCAGTTGTGGTATCAGTTGATTCGCTAGTTTCAGATGATGCATCTGTTGACTCTGTAGTTTCTGTTGTCGTATCAGTTGAGTTCGAGTCTGATGTTGTATCAGTGGAATTAGATTCTGGTGATGCAGTGTCCGTTGTGCTTGAATCAGTTGTAGTTTCAGCAGGTGCAGAATCACTTGTTGTAGAACCATCTTGACTTGAATCAGTCGTGGTGTCTGCTGGTGCAGTTGTCTCTGTTAAGTCTGAATAAGTAGAATCAGACGTTGGTAATTCATTAGAACTAGTGTCACTTGTTTCAGAATTTGTATTCGAAGTATCTGTTGTTACATCTGAGGAAGTATCAGTCGAGCTTGTGTCAGCTGAATTTGATTCTTCTTGGATAGGTTCAGTTGTAGCTGTATCAGTTGTCGAATCTGAGGTAGAATCAGTTGTAGCTGTATCAGTTGTCGAATCTGAGGTAGAATCAGTTGTAGCTGTATCAGTTGTCGAATCTGAGGTAGAATCAGTTG
>JBQTHX010000050.1:0-3952 GCA_052389415.1 Nitrosopumilaceae archaeon | reverse complement strand
CCATCTTTTGATCTTAGGAAATTTTCTACCCTTCCTGTCTGACCTTTCCAGGACCTGTTAAACCATTCTTCTGGTCTGCTTATTGAAGCACGATATCTAAAGTTCCACTTGTCTTTTCCTCTGTCAAGACTTTCCTCTTCCAATTTAGTAAAGAGTCCTTTGTAGCTTAATTCATCGACATAACTGGCTCCATGTAAAACCACAATCTCTCTCTTGTCCCCAACAGCACGGAGGTGTTGGGCAAAACTAACAAAAGGTGCTATGCCAGTACCGCCTCCTACACAAACAATTCTCCTTTCATCTTTTCTCCCATCGTGCAATGTCTGATTAATTGTCAACGCGTTTCCTGTTGGGTTTCCCAAAGTTACTTGATCACCTTCACTTGCATAAAATAATGCAGTTGTTACACGACCTGGTAGAGGTTTTCTTACCCATCTTATAACAAATTCAAAATACTTTTTGTTTTCAGGATGTGAAGCAATCGAATAAGCTCTGCGCACAACTTTGTAATTTTCAGATACTACTGGAATGCCTAGTGTAAGAAACTGACCAGCTTCGTAATCAGGGATGATACCATCATTTGGAACAATTCGTAAAGTTACAAGATCTTCCTTGAGTAGCTGAACGTAAGAAATTGTTGCTTTATTCTCTTTTACCATTCCAGATTATTCTTGATACTCATTTATTTCCTTTTCATCTGGTGATTAGATTTTTTGTTCTTTCTGAGAGCGTAATTATTTTTCTTTTATTTCATTTATGGTAAAGCCTATTCTACTGAAATCCGGATCTTTTGCCCATCAATATCGTCTTCTTTATAGGACTTTGCCTTGTCTTCGAAGGATATCTTCTTTACTCGCACAAGGAAGGAAAGCTCCTCCTGTCTTTCTTTTAGCATCAAAAGAGATTCATCATCAAGATCTAAAATGAATGCTGTCTCCAAAACCTCAGTTGGGTTATAGCCGCGTTCCTTTCTCAAAGCCTGCAGTCTTCTTGCTACATCGCGTGTCAAACCGCGAGCCATCATTTCCTGGTTTCTGGCTGAAGAGACAAACACTGTAAATGAATCGCGTCTTGCCATTGCGTACTCTGGCTGTTCTACAAAATCAACAATGAAATCTTCCTTGTCTAATTCTATTTTGTTCGTATCTAGTTCGAAAACACATTTTCCATTTTGGAGGATATCGTTGACTATTTTTCTTGGATCTGTTTGGGAAAATTTTATCAATAATTTTGGCAGATCTTGTTTTGCTTTAGGCCCAATCCTTTTGCGCTCCAACTCAACTTTGGGAATTATTGGAAGATTAGAATCTAGTAATTGTGAAACAAGCTCTAATCCTTCCTTCTTTTCAAATTCTATTATCTTGTATTTCTCAACGTTTAGCTGTGAAAGTAAGAGACTAGATAATGACTCTAACTTTTCCTTCTGAAAATTTTCAACACAGATTATTGCCTCATTTAGTGGCCATCTTCTTTTTAGTTTGCCCTTCATTCTTGCAGCTGCAGAAACAGAGACTACTTCTTTCATCAGATCAAACGACTCTTCAATGATGTCATTCATTAGCTCCTTTTGAGGTTGTGACCAATTTTCCAAAAGAATCGATTTTTCTTTACCAAACATTGCTGCATAAAGATATTCTGTTGTAAAAGGGCAGATTGGATGAAGCATGATATCAAAGACCCTTAAAATCTCAAACAAGGTCGCGTATATGGCAAATCTTCTATCTTTTTGTGATTCATCTTCTGCCCACAACTCTGGTCTCGTAATAGGAATGTATACTTGGCTAACGGAATTTATGATAAAATCATCTAGTGCTTTGGCTGCCTCATGGAATCTGCATTTGTCTTGTGATTGTGCAACAAATGAGACAAGTTTTTGAAGTTTTGAGAGGATCCAAATCTCAGGTGACTTTATCAGGTCTTTTTCTTTTGCATGATTTAGTGTAAATGATTTTTCAAACTTGTCATACTCGCTGTTTTGTTTCAAATACAGATGCAAGTGATACAGTGTACTTAGAACTTGGTAAGGTCTTGACATCAATTCGTCTGTGCTAAAGTTTAACGGTTCTATGGGACTAGATTTCCAAATGAAATAAAATCTGATAAGATCCACTGGATATTTTGTCATCAACTCTATTGCGTCCAAGACATTTCCCAAGCTCTTGCTCATCTTGTTTCCATTCTTGTCCAAGACATGCCCCTGAAACAAGAATGATTTGAAAGGAGAGATTGACTTGTTGGTAAAAATAACATTTTCCATAAGTAGAGTATATGCCCATCCTCGTGTTTGATCTATTCCTTCTGTTAGAAAAACTGCTGGAATGTTTTCAATATATTCTTGATCGGTAAGCGATGCATATGGTGCTGCACCGCTGTTATGCCATGTATCAAGTACAAACGGTTCTCGCTCCATCTTGGAGTTGCATTTTTTACATTTTATTACTACATTGTCTATCCAGGGTCTGTGAAGCTCAAAGTTTTCTCCATCCGGAAGACTGGATGCGTTATCGATAATCTCTTTTCTTGAAAAAAACCATACACTATTCCCACAATTTTTACAAGACCAGCATGGTAAAGGACATCCCCAGATTCTTTCTCGTGATATTCCCCACGGATGTTTGTCTTTGATAATCTCTAAAAATCGGTTCTTTGGCGCATCAAAAAAATACTCTACATTGCTAGCTGCTTCTATTGCTTTTTCGCCTAGTCTATCCAAAAAGTAGAAAAATCCTCTCCTTGCAAGCCACAAAAGCTTGTGATGAGAGCGCCAACACAACGGATATTGGTGTTTTATCTTACCAATCTTGACAAGAGCTCCTCTGTCTCGCAATGCTTCAACTACTCGTTCGTCTGCATCTCTTACAAACAACCCTGCATATTCTCCTGCCTTGTCCGAAAATTTTGCTTCATCATTGATTGGATTATTGTATGGCATTTGCCTTTTTTTGGCAATCTCAAAATCTTCTTCACCATTTACTGGTGAAAGATGAACTAGACCGCTGCCTGTCTGAATGTCAACAAAACTTTCTGCCACAGTGGTATGAAATTTCGAATTCTTTAGGGCAAGTTCCTTTAGTTCTGGTATCTGATCAAGCAGTGGATGAATGTATTTTCGTCCTTCTATCTCAGAGCCTTTGAGAGTCTCTGTGACTGTGTAATCTTCTATCCTTACTTCTTTCATAAATTCTTGCAATCTCTTTTTGCCAACAAGCCAAGTCTCATTTCCAACTTTGGCATGTACATAATCTTCATCTGGGTTTACTCCGACCATTGCATCAGTAACTAGAGTAAATGGCATTGTTGTCCAGACAATTAAAAAAAGATCCTCATCTTGCACTTTGACCTTGTAGTAAAGTGAAGGGTCTTGAACTGTTTCGTATCCTTGATTTACTTCAGAATGACTAAGTGATGTTTGGCAGCTAGGACAATATGCAACAACACGAAAACCCTCAGAAAGAATTCCACTATCATGGGCTTTTTTGAGATACTGCCATTCTCTTTCGATATATTGGTCCTTGTAAGTCCAATATGCTTTTTCTTGATTAAATGACATCCCAAGCATCTTGTCTGCTTGGATCCATTTTTCATTAAAACTATGAACAATCTTTTTACATTCTGCAACTATTTTTTCAATCCCTGCAGATTCTATTACCTGAGATTTGCTACCCTCGATGCCCAGTTCTTTTTCTGCTTGTAATTCAATTGGTAATCCCTGAGTGTCCCATCCTGCATTGAAGATTACCTTGTTTCCACAGAGAGTCATGTATCGGTACCACAAGTCTTTGATTACACGACCACGCAAATGTCCTGCATGTGGTACTCCATTCATTGTTGGAGGGCCTTCAATGAATGCAATCTTTCTTGTCTTATTTGGAGAGTCAAAAATTAGTTTCTCAATATCAAGGGATGAAAGATTTTCTCTGACTGTTTCTTCAATCTTTTTTGCGTTAAATTC
>JBQTHX010000049.1:0-3042 GCA_052389415.1 Nitrosopumilaceae archaeon | reverse complement strand
GGAGAAGCGTTTGGAAATTATCAAAACTTTGTAAGAATCTCTGCTTGTCAACCAGAAAAATTACTAGATAACGGAATGCAAATAATTGAAAGGGCTTTGAATAAATGAAGAAAAAAATTGCCATAATTGGAGCGGAGGGACATATGGGAAAGTGGTTCTCCAAATATTTTATCGAGAAAGGTTTTGAGGTAATCGGCTATGATGCTGAAAAAGAGATCCTAAACAAATCAGTGACAAAGGCAAAGTCTCTTGTGGGTGCAATTTTGGCAGTTGACTATGTAATACTGTGTACACCTACAAAGAGAACGCCAGAGATAATACGATTGATTGCAAAAGAGATGAAAAGAGATTCGTGTCTAATTGATATTTCATCGTTGAAGACCAAAGTTGTTTCTTCACTTTACAAGATTCCAGACAAGGTAATTCCAATCTGCATTCATCCGATGTTTGGACCTGGAACAAAAAAAGTCAAGGGTGCAAATATCATATCAATTCCTATTCGTGATGCACGAAAGGAATTGGCTCTGGCAAAATCCCTTTTTAGTGAGGCAAATTTTGTTTCAATAGATGCCTCAGAACACGACAAAAAAACTGCAGTGATTCTAGGAATGACTCATCTGATAAATTTGGCCTTTGCCAATATTTTATCAAAGGACGAAAAGATTGGTCTTACTGAAAAGATGGCTGGAACTACATTCAAGGCACAAAAGATACTGGCAGAAAGCATCATGACTGAATCTCCAGAACTCATAGAGACTATCATTTCAAATCCAGAAATACGAAAATTCGCTGAAGAGTTCTGGAAGGACATTGGAAGAATGCTTACACTAGTTCAGGAAAACAAGTCAGAAGAAATAATACGATACGCTACAACAGTTAAGGAAAGACTAGGCAAAAATGTGGATCTTGATGACTCTTACAAGAAATTAATTACCATGATAAATGCAATTGAGAAATAGTTGCACCATACCAGAATAGTTACCTCGTTTTTATCAAATCAAGAAAAATATCTTATCTTAAAGCGCAGTGAAAATGTAAAAAGCATGAGAGGCTTGTGGGGAGGAGTAAGTGGAATCATAGAAGGAAGTGAAGAGCCTCTTAACAGGGCAAAAATAGAGATATTTGAAGAGACGGGAATGGATGAAACCAGTCTAGTTCTTACAAGAACTGCAAACCAGATGCAGGTGACCTCCCAATACTCTAACCACTGTTGGATAATTCATCCCTTTTTGTTTACTGTAAAGGAATCCAAGATAAAACTAAACTGGGAAAATTCTGAATACAGATGGATTAGTCCTGATGAACTATCAAACTTCAAGACAGTACCCAGTCTTGATAAAGTCCTAGCTAGATTGTTGTAGTTTGGCTATATCATCTGGGATGTTGTTTCTTTGCTGTGGAAGCATGATGTACACGCATGCGCCCCCACACATCGTACATGGAACAGTATTTCCATTTATCTGACCAACTCTACCATGAATCTTGGCTGCTTCTTCGGGATCGATAGAGAGTGCAATCTGTTTTTCCCAGTTTAGTGTGCGTCTTGCCTCTGTCATCTCCATGTCCCAGCGAATTGCTTTTTCACGTAATTTTACCAGATCACCTGCATGTGCTGCAATTCGGTATGCGATGAGTCCTGCCTTTACTTCGTCAGCTGTTGGCAATGCCAAGTGTTCAGCAGGTGTAAGATAACACAAGAGATCAACACCTTCGCTTGCTGAAATGGCCGCACCAATAGCACTTGCAATGTGATCATGACCTGATGCCACATCAGTTACTAGCGGTCCTAGAACATAATATGGAACTTCACCAATCAGCGATTTTGCCAATCTTACATTTGCTGCAACTTCGTTTAGTGGAACGTGTCCTGGTCCTTCAACCATAACTTGAACATCTTTTTCGTGAGCTTGCTTTGTCAGTCTTGAAATGTTGATCATCTCCTGCACCTGTAGCTCGTCATGCGAGTCCAAGATGGAACCTGGTCGTAGTGCGTCCCCTAGACTAAACGTAACATCATATTTTCTTGCCAGCTCAATTAGATAATCAAAGTGTTGAAAGTATGGATTTTCCTTGTCGTACTTTAGCATCCATGCAGCAGTTATCGTGCCACCTTTTGATACAATACCCGCGTGTCTTTTAACGGCAAGAATTCTTTTTGCTATATCTTTTGTAATACCTGAATGAATCGTAGTGTAATCTACACCGTCTTTGATGTTTCTCTCAAAGGCGTTTAAAAAATCGTCCTCTGTGATATGCAATGGGTCTTTGTATTTTTCTACTCCATAGTTGTATGCTTCATAAATTGGAACTGTGCCAAATGTTATTGGAGCTGCCTCAAGTAGAGTCCTCCTAAACAGTCCAACATCTCCGCCATCTGATAGATCCATTATAGTATCGGCGTGATGTTTCACTGCCATCTTGGCTTTCTTTACTTCTTCTTCTAGATTGTTTGACAATGTGGAATTTCCAATGTTTACGTTTACCTTGGTTCTCATTCCCTTTCCAATGCCTACTGGGTGAATCTTTTGTTTTCTTTGGTTGTTATGTGGAATTATAATAGAACCGTTTGCAATTTTTGGTAAAAGCCAGTCTAATGCAACATCTTCATCTTTTGCAACCTGTTTCATCTCTTCTGTTGTAATTCCCCTACGTGCTGCATTCATCTGTGTCGCCATTTGATATTTTTACATGATTATACAATTTAAAGGTGAGGTAGAAAAAAGAAATCGAAACAGATGTCTGATGTAAGTCCATTTACAAAATCTGCTATTTACAGAACTTCTTATCTACGTTAATCACTTAGAAAAACTACTGTAATTGTAGCGAAATAGAAAATTTATGGTGCTGTTATACCATCACAGTTTTCATCCACTGGGTTTCCTGGGATTTCTACTGCGGCTGGATTGATTAACGGATCAGCATCGTTACAGTCTCCACCAAATGGAGTGAATGTATCTGAATCACCATCAAATCCTTCGTCTACTAGAGTATCACAATCATCATCTACACCGTTGTCAGTCTCTGTTGCACCTGGGAATACTG
>JBQTHX010000048.1:0-2255 GCA_052389415.1 Nitrosopumilaceae archaeon | reverse complement strand
TCTACTTTCATATTGTGCATTTCTACAGAATAATATTCACGTTTAATTTCATTCATCAAAATTATTAATGCACTTGGAAGGAACATGCCAGGATAATATTCATCTGTAGCCTTTTGTAATTTTGATAGAATTGCAGGTTTTAATCCAATAGTTCCATACCCCTTAGTCGGCATGATTTTGTGAGTAATGAAGTTGGTTTAAAATCTTTCAAGAGAATAGGGTTTAGATTTGCAATCTAGCAATTAGTAATCAAACAGATGTATTCAATAAATAGCAAAGACTATTTTTTATAATCACGAATTATTATAATTACAATCCATACAACACCCATGGCGATTGTACCATATCCTGCACCAACGTACATAGGTTGAGGAGGCTGCAACTGAGTTAAACCAACCCCCAAAAGTAATAAAATTACAGCAAACATATGCTGCTTTGCTCCTCTCATTAAAGAGTTTCAGCACGACAGTCTAATAAGATTTTTAGGAGTTCCCGATTTAGAATATCAAACGGGGTTTCTTTTTATGTTGTCTGCTCCTTCACCCTCAGAACCTGTAAAATTTTTCAGATCTTCACCTGTGATCACATCTTCTTCTGGTGGAACATAATCATTGATACCGTGTCTTTGCCTACCTGGATATTTCTTCTGAGTAGCTAAGGCCACTATAATAAATAATGCAAATGATATTGGTGGAGGTATCATCGTATCTAGTCCTGCTAACTCTGGTGGAATAACAAAGAACATTGATAATCTTAATGCAGAGCCTACGATAAGTGAAGTAACAGCTGCAGGCATGTTTGCCTTTCTCCAAAACAAACCTAGTGTTAGTGGTGCCCATGCACCAGCAAAGACAATATCAAATGCCAAGATCAAGTAAACTCCCGGTTGAGGGATAAGATAACCAAGTATGAAGGCACCTACCATCACCGGTATAGTGAATAATCGTGTCGTTACAAGTAATTTTTTATCATTCATTGGAGTTTTTTTCAACCATCTTCTCAAAATATCTCTTTGAAGGATGTTTCTAGACAGTACACTAGATACTGCAAGCAAACCTCCGTTTGCAGTTGACATTGCAGCCCCAAGTACACCCATCAACAGAGCCGCACCTATTACAAAAGGCATGTGATTTATTGCAAGTTCTGGAAGTGCAGTAAACGGATCCGCTATACCAGGTAAGTAGAATAATGCAATAATCCCCAACATGCTTGTTGGAATAACTGTGAATAGTGTTAATCCTCCTCCCCAGAATGCACCTCTTTGAGCAGTCTTTGGATCCCTTGCAGCAAATACTCTTTCCATAAAGTCTAATGCAACAATATCACCCAATGCTAGGGCCATTATTCCAGCCCAATTTATCAATGCACCATTTGCCATATCCGTTAGTCCAGATAGGTCCAGATAACCTGGAGGCGCACTTCCCAAAATTGTTCCAAAATCAACTCCTGCAAATCCTCCAGCAAAGAAGATAAACGCTGCCCAGAATGCACCTATGGCAAGATAAATCTGGAAAATATCTGTGTACGCCGAGGCGAATAGACCACCTGCATATGTATAGACCAATACAATTAGAGCTGCAATAAGAATGCCCCAGAGAAAGTCTATACCAAAAACTGTCTGTAAAATAAAACCACTTGCCGCAAAATTTCCTGCAACTAGAACAGTAAAGCTAATTATCATTAAAACACCAGAGATGCCTTCTGATGCATTCCCATACCGTCTGTAATAATAATCTGGCAACGTAAACATTGATAATTTGTTAAGCGTCTTTGAGTAAAACAAGCCTGTAAGAATCAAGCATGATCCAAGTCCAATAGGAATTACGGCACCTGCCCAGAATCCAAATTGATAAACAAGCGCAACATTACCAAGTGATGAATTACCGTCAATTGATTGAGCTGCAAGCATGGTTCCTACAAAAAACAAAGGCAGACTTTTGCCGGCAACCATGTATCTTTTGCTACTTTTTTTAACTAGTCTAGAAGTTAATGTTCCTACAACAAGAGATAAAATAAGAAACCCAATAATTGCAACGCCAAAGCCATCCAACCCCGCCATCCTCATACGATAAAATAGAAATTATATAAGGATTACCAGATTATTCGTAAAAAAAGTATTTTTTCTGTGTCGAAAATTGATTATTCAAAAAATTTCAAAATATCACATATAATTTAGAAAATATTTGTTGGGCAAGTATTCTTAGATCGTCTTTTCATCAGGCTAGTTGATAACACATCAAGCACGTACTGCCATC
>JBQTHX010000047.1:0-5884 GCA_052389415.1 Nitrosopumilaceae archaeon | reverse complement strand
TTACATTGACATCAACATACTGTGGATCCAGAAAATACTTTATTGTTCCAGCAAACAAGGCAAATGGACCCTCCCCCTTTGCCTTGCCTGAAAAAATATTAACAATAGCACCTCTTTGTCTCTCATCTGCCTTTTTTGTTATAAATAACTGACATGTTCCGTCACCTTCGTGTATAGCCTTTGGCCAGGAACCGGCGTAAACAACATCCAGACCATCAAGCTTGACATCTCCATAACTTCCTGTCTGGATATGATACAAAACTAGTGCACGACAAAAACCATATGTTGGGAAGCCATTAAAATTACATGGGCAACCGTAATCGCAGTTACAGGTCTCGACATAATCTGCTTTTATCTTCCAGTCTGGTATTTGTAATGTTGCCATTGTTTCTTATCGGTTCCAATAGTAATTAAATTTATTTTTCATCTAGGAAAAATTTCCCCAAATTAAAATAGAGTTCTAGTTACCCTAACTTATGATTGAGATAGACTGTGGAGATATCGAATCAAAAAAGTATGAACTTGTTGTTTACGTATCTGACATGCTTAGTGCAATGCCAACAATGAAAAAACATGGATTTGTACTATCACCTGTAAAAGAAAATCAAATAATTGATAAAGGCAGAGTTGTTACTGCCATCAAAGACTATCTGCAATCAGTAGGAGAAGGTACAAATTATGCTGTAATATCAAACGGCGATGGACTGGTAATAAAATCAATCTATGGAAAAATAGACAAGGAAGAATCTATACCAACTAATTCCTTTTTTTCATGTTCTCACTGTGGATTTTCCACAAGGTTTGAAGGCGAGCTAGAGGTACACCAGAGAATTCATTATTTGTAATTCAAGATTTTGTCATGCTTCGTGTCCATGTAAGATATCTTTGGTAACTTGTTTTAGGTATCTATTGTAAATTACAAATCATTTGTTGAATTTAATACATTTACTTCCATGGATAACGGTAAAGATAGTGCATCAGGTTTGTCAATTCCTTCCCACACAAAGATTTGTACACTAGGAATCTGCCTCTGTTGGAAGCCAGGACTGGGATGGACTGAGCATCTGTCCTGATGATAGAGTTCCAGTAATCCAGGATAATGAGACAGTTACTCCATCAGAATTTTGTACCTGTACCAGATATGCAAATGGATGATCTCTGTTTTGATTGTTGACAAGATCAGCTGCAACTTGAACCTGCTGTTCTACATGAATTGTTTGATTTATCTTAGATTAACAGAAATAGAGTTGAGTGATACAAAAAATATTGAAAAAAGTCGCAGTCGTCTCTGGAATTATCATAGCAGTTTGTGGTTATTTTATTATGACTCTACTCATTTTTCCTCAAGAATATTTACTGCACCAAGTTATTAATCCACAACCCATACACACTGTAAAATTATCTGATGACAAAATTACAATTGGTAAATCATTTGACATTGATATTGTTACAGAAAATAAAAATGATTTTGCAGACATTCTTATCACTTCGGTTGCATTTCCAAATCTACAAAATATTGGAAATGAAACAAAGATAACTAGTTACAACTTTACACAATCACCTGCATATATCAAAATTGGAGAAAAGCTCAACTCTGGTTATACTCGCGGAGAGATGATTACTTCGGAATATCCTTCAATTGAAGCATACAGCAGAAACTCTCCGCCAGACTCATCCTATAGCATCTCACTCAGAATTTCTCCTCCCTTTGCAGGCTCATTTGATATTTACATAAAAACCATAGCCATACCTCACAGCACTGATCTTTCTCACTACCCACATGATGGGTTTTTAGATCCTCAGCAAGAACTAGTTGAAGTGTATAATGTAATGGTTAATCCTTAATTATACAAAATATCAAATCGACTTCATGGAAAGATCAGAAAAGAATTTTTTGTTAAAAGATTTTTCTAGCAACATGTTTCTCCTGTTCAATCTTGTGATAAGCTTTGGAATATTGCTAGTTGCGATTGGAGGAGGATGGGATATCACAAACCATCTTTTAAACAGGCCCGAGACCTTTTTTTCTCCCCCACATGCCTTGTTATATGCTGGCGTGGCTATCTCCCTTGCAGGAACATTATTGGTCTTGTCAAGGTGGTTCAAGTTACCATCGGAAGAAAAATCAAAGTACAGATTTTTCGTAAAACTTGGGCTAGCAGGAATTGTAACACTGATTACTGCAGGTCCATTTGATTTTGCATGGCATGCCAATTTTGGACTAGATGGACTACTCAGTCCTCCCCACTTGACATTAATTACTGGAATGTTTTTGTGTGCAACGGCTTCAATGATCTCGATTCTTCGTTTTGGAACTCCGTTTAGGACCGGATCATACTCAATCCATCACTTTATTGTGGTACTGGCCTTGCTGCCAGTATGGATGGTCTCGTCTGGATTTCTGTATTCCTTTTCCTTACCTTTCTCACAAACAAATTATTTTGATTTTAATCCAGACATTTACTTTGCTGCGGTTTTTGCAACAATTTCAATGCCTCTCTTAACATCAACTATTCTTTTCTTATCATCAAAGTTTGCAAATTACAAGTTTGGAATACTATCCAGCACTGGAACCTTATTGTTGATAATTAATATTGCAAATTCTATTATTCCAAATCCTGCACTAATAGATACCATTCCATTTTATTTAATGACAATAATTCCTTTTGTTGTATCAGATGTAATTCTTGCGATGTGTAAAAAGCCCCTAGCTGCCATAGCAGTGGGTGGAATTCTTGGTTCAACATTTTATTTTTTGTATTTTCCCTTGATTACACATGTATACAATGAGGTAGTTTATGATAAAATAGTCTCTGGTAGTGCGACAGCACATGTCTATTTTGAGATAATGCCACTAGTCTTTCCTGTTGTCATAGGCCCTGCAGTAATTTGTGGAATAATTGGTATAAAATTCGCCGAGAAAATTTTTTGGAAAATTCAAAGAAAAAATGCTTGATCAGTTTAATCAAAGATTCTGTTAGATTATATCCAAATTTATTGTGCAAGATGCTTGTCTTTTTCAAGTAATTCTTTAACAAGAGTTAAGCCTGGTTGAAACTCCAGATTTGTATAAAAATTGATTCTCAATTCATCTTGATAAAAAACAAAGACATACTTTGTATGATTTCCTGTCAGAGAATTAATGCCTCTTGGATATGCCACTATAGGAACTTTGTTTATCTCTAAGAGCTGGCTGTGCCTTTTTGTCATTTCTTCATCAGCCAATCTCTCTTTTGAAATTGTACAATTGCAATACTCATATGTTATAGTAAGAGTGGGATCTTTAGATGCAGGATTAAGATAATACGCCTCATATTGGATTCCATAAGTTTCCCTGGAATCAAGCTTGTCGCCAGTTGAGAATTCTTCAGGAAGATAAAATCCATCTAGAGCTGATTTGATCTCTTTTTCTTTTCTTTCTATAGTTTCATTAATTGATTTCATATCAACTTCTGGAATTTTTCTTCCAATACCAATCACGCCGTTCTTATCCTCAGTCCATATTGGCGGTTCAACATACAGGAATCCCTCTTTATCTGAAGAAAGGCCAAGGTATGGAAGGCCCAAGTTGTCGGATGTCAAGATAGGACTTCCTCCCAATTTTACTAATTGTCCATAAACTGGGTCGTACATGTTTCCACTACAGGAATCTTCGATCATTCTTCGTCCTTCCTCTGGCCAATATCTTAAAAGACAGTGGGATGACGGGTCAATTGCACTATATGCTCTAAATGACGAGACTTCGTCTGCTCCACCCCCTTCTAGATATGAAAGTCTAATTAGAAGAAATCTATCAAATTCGTCCCTGTCAGAAAATCTGTCAGGATCTGGATACCAGAACCAATTCATTGAATTTGGTTGTATTTCAGAGATTTTTATCAAACCGTTTGGATTTTCAAGTTTCAAAGTTGGGTTGTCAAAAACATGAATTACCTGACGCTGTGCAGGAACTTTGGTAGAATAAACTGAGAATACTGCAAAGATAACAATTGCTATAACAATGAATCCGATTATTATCAAGAGGTTTTGTGGGATTTGTCTCAATTAGATAGAAAAGGCAGAAATCTTCTTTTAGCATTTACTGATAAATTGTAAATCTCTCAAGAGCAAAGCAAACGAATGCTACGAATTTGTTAAATATCATACAAAGATATTTGCCATAATTGAAATTATTTTTGGTTCTTTTGTATCGTTAACACTCTTAATTTTATTGATTAGTATAACAATCTTGTTTAAACTGAAAAGATTTCCTTAAAGAATATGAGCTATCATCCATGAGTCTGCTGCAGTATCATATACATATCGTTTGATTGAGTTGTAATCCAACTTGATTCATATCTTACTCGATAAGAATTTTGACCATCAAATGGATCTGAACCGGTTCTATCTACTGTCAGGTTAATACCACCTTGGTTGTAGTTACCTATGAATTTTATTCCGATGATGTCACCTGCTTGTATAGTATAGAGTGGGTCAGAGCTTGGTAGCTGGAAATTATAGTTTGTAAGAGTTGTCGAGATTGTAGAAGCATCTATGGTACCAATGATTCTCTTTGCAGTAAGATCAGAATTGAATATACCTATCTGTGCAATTCCAACTGGTGATCTGACTTTTTGCAGCTGCAACGTAACTCTGTCAATCTTGTCGCCAACAAGCTGGGACGTTGGAGTAACATACTCTCCAATTATCTGTCGTTGAGAAGAAACTAGAGTTGCAAAACTAACTGTTGTATCTTGCATGTGTGTTATTGGATACACACTAGGTGAGCTTGATACCGTTTGTGAAAGTACTGGACTAGTACTAGAGTTGTAATTTGCGTCACCTGCATATGCAGCAGTAATACTATGTGTTCCGTCAGTAAGCGATGATGTTGAATATGTTGCTACATTACCAACAAGTGTACTACTACCAAGCGTTGTAGTTCCATCACGGAATGTTACAGTACCAGTTCTTGTCCCAGATGCTGGTGAAACTGCAGATATTGTAGCTGTAAAGGTTACGGATTGTCCAACATTAGATGGATTGATATTTGATGTTACTACAGTGGAAGTATTTCCCTTGTTTACAGTCTGTGAGATGGATGAGCTTGTGCTTGAATTGTAAGCCGAATTTCCTCCATATGATGCGGTTATGGTATGAGCCCCAACAGATAGGGAGCTTGTTGTAATGGATGTAGTTCCACTAGAAAGTGTGCCAGTTCCGATAGATGTTGCACCATCATAAAATGTAACAGTACCAGTTGGTGTTCCTCCAGAGCCTGTTACAGTAGCTGATAAAGTTACAGATTGACCAGTAACGGAAGGATTACTTCCAGATGAAATTGTAGTGGTACTTGGTAGTAAAGGAGCAGTAGTTACAGTAAATGTACTTGTTGCAGTTCTTGTTCCATCACTTGCGGAGACAGAGTGTCCTCCTGCTGTGGATGTTGGCACATTAAATGATGTACTAAATCCTCCAGTGCTGCTGCTTGTTATAGTTGGAGTTGTTGGAACAATGTTTCCATCATATCTTATTGTGATGGCAGTGTTTGACAAGAAATTGGCACCTGTGACAGTGACTGCAGTTCCTATCTGTCCTGATGTCGGACTGAGAGATATCGAAGCAGTTGGTGTTGCAGTGTTTCTATAGACAGCAACAATCTCTGTATTGGAAGAGATGGATATGATTCTTGGCTCTACAGTAGAGCCATTATCTAACCAGTGATCAAAGTAATTACTACCATAATCTCCCATTCCAACCGAGTATTGTACACCGTTGTTTAGAGTAAAAGTCACCGGAGTAAAGCCTGTGGCAACCGTAGTTGTTCCTTGTTGCAAGACTGTCCAGTAACCTGTTATTGTACCACCTGCCATATTCTGTGAGCGGACAGTCAGCGTGGAGGTTG
>JBQTHX010000046.1:0-1840 GCA_052389415.1 Nitrosopumilaceae archaeon | reverse complement strand
ATTTTTGCAAGAAGCTTTGCCAAGTTTATGATGTCTTGTGCAGCTAAAAGTGATAATGCTTCAGTACTTGCATTATCAAACATTGTAGGATCAAATCCAAGCTCTGCTAACTGTGAGCGAATATTGGCAGCGGTTGCTTTTGCCATCAAAAGACTTTGATTGTCTTTCATTCCAGGGGCAGGACAAATATCCATGTCAAGATTTAAGATTCGAGTTTTTTCATTTCTTAGTTCCTCAAAAACTCCCTCCTGAAGCTTTCTTGAAACCAGTGTAACTACATCCAGTCCTAGTTTTGATAACAGTCCTAGTGCAATTCCAAAATTGCCCGAAGTCGCTTCAAATATTGTCTGACCGCTCTTTAATTTTCCTTTGAGAATTGCATCATGGATAATGTTAACTGCTGGTCTTACCTTAATTGAGCCACCAAGTAATTTAGAATCAAACTTGCCAAAGACTTTGAGATCTTTATTGGAAAGGTTCAAACCAAATTCCTTTCTTGCACATTCTCTCAAATCTTCAGTAATGTCAATCAATGGAGTCGGATTAATTACTCCTGATTCGTTAGATTTTTCAAGGTGTGGAACTTTGTTCCATATCTCTTTTTCAAAATTCGCTAATAGGACATTATCTATGTTGGCTGCATTTTGCTCTTGCAATTTTGCCTCAATCTCTCATGCGCAGAATGGCCTTATAAAACAACCTTCCAGGCGCTTCTAATCTAATAAATCTAAAAATAAAAAAATCTCTTGTTTTTACTGGCAACAGTAGCCAAACATCAATTCATCAATTGAAATATGGTACTATTTCAATTGGTGTCTTGCGTGTTGCGCTGCATCCAATACTGTGTGGATTGTGTCTTGTGTAGCTCTTTTGGTCTCTTCTACAGCACGAACTGTATCACGGATTGCACCGTTTTCATTTAGCTCAGAAGCAGTCTGTCGAATGTCTTTTGCAGTGTCGCGAGCTGCGGAAGCGGCATCACGTATAGCTCCTGCTAATTGTATGATTGCACCACTTTCACGTAAAGTCTTTGATGTGGTTCTTACCATCATTGAATATTCTTTGATGTTTTCTGCAATGTGCTTTATTGTTTCAACAGTTTTTTCTGCTGAATAGCTGTATGCATATTCAGTATTTTTGCCAGTTTTTTGTTTCATTGGTTCTAGAGTCATTAAAATTAGAAAGTTGATTTTGATAAATAAAGAAAGCGTAGCTTTGATCTTTTTTCTAAAAATTTTTGAAAAGTATAATTTGTTAGTGATATTAATATCTCAGAAATTTTTTCCATTATTGTGGAAGAAAAAAAAACTGGGAAGATAAAAGAAATCAAGGAAACTGTTTCTGGTGCGGTAGAAATATTGCACCAGTTCAGAACACCTGAAGTGCAAGAATCCTTTGGCAAGCTAGTAAACACTGTCATGGTTGCCAAGGAAATAATTAAAGAACTCAAAACTCCCGAGATGGTCAAAAACATAGAAAATTTCCGTCTAATCTCAGAAAACATTAATCAGATCTCAGGAAAGATGCAAAACACACTCAATCGCCTCGAAGAAACAGGAGTCATAAGTGAAGCCAAGGGCTTGATGACGACAGCAAAAGGAACCATGGAATCTATAGGAAGAAACGATAAAGACCTGCCACAACTAGGCACTTCCATTAAGGAAATGATAGGTTCTATCAAAGACTTGGCAGACGAACTAAAAATAACAGTCAGAGCATCTAAAAATTCTGGTGCAGCTCATAACATTAGGGAGGCAATTCAGGATGCATCAGAGGCTTACAAAATATCACGCAGCCACAAAAGATAGAAGAATCAAACAATTTGCAGGTGGGTTGTTTG
>JBQTHX010000045.1:0-3010 GCA_052389415.1 Nitrosopumilaceae archaeon | reverse complement strand
ATAAACTGAATTTCTGCACCCTCATTTAATTCTAAGTAGTGTTTTTCTGTGAAAGCTTGAATTGTTTCAAGACTGTTCTCATTAAATTTCTCGTCAACAAAAAGTATCTTTGGAATCAAGATGTTTATTCTTGTAGAATCTTTTTGTGTGACCCATTGAATTTTAGGAAATTCTGCTTTAAAATCATCACCAGAATATTCTGCCTCTATATCTGATCCTACCTTCGTTATTTTTACATTATATAACTCGATCAGTCTGAGTTGGTCTCCAACTTTTAGATCTTTTACATCATTCCTAGAAACATAAAAGGTTCCATCGATCTCAACTCTTCTTTTTCCAATATCTTTTTGTGGATGATTTGCAAGCTCCACATGTGATAATTTATTGTTTTTAACAACTAGTTTCACTGGTTCTGTCACCATAAATAATCTGACACTGACTGGATCGATTATTTTCCTGTTTATGGATTCAAGAGTGTCAAATGGTGCTAATGTGTCTGATTTTGTAAAACCTAGCGAAAGAACAAACTTTCGTATTGCTTCAGGAACGATTCCTCTCCTTCGCATGGCCTCAAGTGTTGGAAGCCTTGGATCATCATATCCAGATACCTGACCCTCTTCAACTAAAGGTTTTAGCACCCTTTTTGAGACAGGCATTCCTTCAAACTCTAATCTAGAAAATTCTAACATCTTTGGTTTTCTCATCTCCAATCTATCCAAAATTGCATAGTATAGCTCGTTTCTAAGCTCATACTCTTTTGTTCTAAATGCATGTGTCACACCATCAATGCTGTCTTCAATTGCTACTGCAAAGTCATAGTTTGGCCATACTCTGTATTTTTCCATAAGCAACGGATGACTCCCTTCAATTATTCTAAATAATGCTGGATCGCGCATTACAGTATTATTTGATTGCATGTCTCCGCGAAACCTGACAATAGCTTCTCCAGGACTGTATTTTTCAAACATGTCATGCCATCTTTTTGTATTATTATCTAGATCACCTGAACGACACTTGCATGGTTTCATCTCTCTTCTGTTACCGCTAATTGTTTCTTGATTGCAGGTGCAAACATAAGCATAGTTTGATTCAATCATCTGCATCCCTTTTTTGTAAATCAATTCAAGATCATCCGACGTGTTCTTTACACGATCATATTTCACTCCAAGCCAGTCTAGTCCAACCTTGATTGCAGCATAATATTCTAGTCTTTCATTTTCGGGATTTGTGTCATCAAATCGAAGGATTAATTTTCCATCATACATTTTTGAATATTCTTCATCTATTATTGCAGCTTTAGCATGACCAATGTGAGGATACCCATTTGGTTCTGGAGGAAACCTTGTTACAACTTTGCCATTTTCTGCTCCTTCCAATGGAGGAAGACCAATTCTTTCTTGTTTTGGTTTGGCAGTAGTCAGTTCAGGAAAATCATTTTCTAGCTCAGATTTTTGTTCAGCAACTGATAGTCTGTTTATTTCCACCACAACTTCTGTAATAATAGGAATGATCTCCTTTGTTTTGCTCCTAAGATCTGGTCTTGAGCCAAGTATTTTTGATATTACTGTCTCATTACGGGTCTTTCCTTCATGTTCAGAAGCATTTTGAAGGGCGATTCCACGTATCGCCTTTCTTAAATCGTCATCCAATTACAAATTCCTCTCTACAACAAAATCTAAAAGCGAGACGAGCTCCTTTTTTGCTGCTCCATTATAGGATGATAAGGATTTTTTTGCAGCATTGGAATGTTGTAGTGCTTTCTTTCTAACAATATTTTCTATTCCCATGGCACTGATCGTTTTGACTACTGATTCAATATCACCTTTTGAAACCGACGGATTGCCAAAGACTTCAAGGATTTTTTTCTTTTTTTCTCCACTTGCTTTGTTTATGGCAAGCAGAATTGGAAGAGATTTTTTTCCTTCCCGGATATCATTGCCTACTGGTTTTTTGGTAATTTTAGGATCGCCAATAATGCCTATCAAGTCATCAACAATCTGAAACGCAATTCCCAAGTTTTTTCCAAATGAAGAAAGATTTTCCACATCTTTTCTTTTTGTGTTGGCACAAATGGCACCCATGGCACATGAAACTTCAAAGAGAGCAGATGTCTTTTTTTCAATCATTTTAATATATTGAGATTCGGAAGGAATTTTTTGAGACTCTGCCATGGAAATATCTAATATCTGACCCTCACAAACATCAACGCATGCATGAGCCAGTTTGCTAACGAGAGCCAGACTAATTTTTTCAGGTAAACCAGATGAAATAGTCTCAAAGGCTTTAGAAAATAAAACGTCTCCAGCTAGAATACCGACAGGGATGCCAAATTTTGTATGTACTGTTGGAACACCATGACGCATCTCATCGTTATCCATGATGTCGTCATGAACGAGAGTGAAGTTGTGAATCATCTCAACTGCAGCAGCTGCAGCTAGTGCCTGTTTTGCGGTTCCTCCCAAGATTTCACAGCTTTTTATCACCATAAATGGTCTGAGTCGTTTACCGCCATGTTCTATGAGATGTGAAGCAGCATCATAGAGCTGGGAAGGACTACCTTCCAGTCTAGAGAGCAAAAAGGAATTTACTGTTTTAGAAGTCTTTTTAATTGAATTTAATGACATTATTTTAGCTCCCATTGTTTGTCTTGAAAATGATATTCCAGTGGTTTTTCAAGGACTTGTTTGATATCTGATCTATTCCACACGTTCAAAATTGTTCTGTGTTCTGGCAAGATATTTGTTTTTGATTCTGGCAAAAAATACAGCGCCAATATCATCCATGGACAGAAAACCTCTGGTGTTTTTTCAATCTCTTCTAAAAGTTCATCAAGGGAGATCCATTTTATTGCATCAATCTCGTCTTTCACCAGTTTTATTTTTGTCGGATCTTTTACTATGCCAATTAGTGTACCACAGATCTCATTTTCAGATCCAATGTTCTTGTATGGCACATGATATTCGAATTTGAATAAATAATCTAGCTTGCATGAAATTCCAATCTCCTCTGG
>JBQTHX010000044.1:0-5926 GCA_052389415.1 Nitrosopumilaceae archaeon | reverse complement strand
CTGCCATGCTATTTCTCAAGGATAAAAGAAAATCAATGCAGGTGGGAATAGGAATGATTTCAAGAGGAGAAGTGGGATTAATTATTGCAGGAGTTGGAGCAGCTTCAGGAGTTCTCACATCTAATGTCTATTCAACTATTGTGATAATGGTTGCAGCAACTACAATAATAACCCCTCTCTGGTTAAAATCAAGCTATAAAAAAGAAGGTGCGCATAAACCTCACACAATCTAATCTGTATAACATATGCGAGATTTATTCTGCAAAATTCTATTCCAATAAAGGATATCAAACACTAGAAAATAAATTCAAAAAAACCGAAAATAAAATCACAAGTGCATATTTGAAGCAACATTCAATTAAAGTAAAAAAAACAACAACACATCATGGATCTTGAAGAAACTATTTTATCAGAATTAGTACGTAATTCTACAAAGCATGAATATCGGATTCATTATCGAAATCAAATCTATCTTTTAGAAGATGTCGTGATCACTAAATCTGCAATGCCAGTAAACAGACCTACTACTAGAGGAGGTGTGTATTCTGTAGGTGACACAGAATACAAAATTAAGGGAACAACACACGACATGTCTCTTTTACTGTTAATTTCAAAGATGATGCTTGGTCCTAACGAAGAATTTCAGAAAATTCCAGTTCAAACAAATATTGAAATTGAAAAGATTGACAAATCTTGTACGCTTTTCACCTATCTAACTGATGCAATGAATAATTCATCAAAAATCGTACTTAACCTGTTAATCATAGGTACAAAGATCGAATAAAACCTTGTTAGTACATGAGAGAGATGTTAGTCCTGAATGTTACAAACATGCTGATTTAATCATCAAATTCCCATAAATGGTAATGCTAGAGGCAACAGACATCCAAATCAAAAAAGCGTTAGTAACAATATCAGTGGAACAAGCATTGCTTGAGATAGGAGCGCCTGTACTTGAGGAGGTCACACGTTCTTTGTATTCTAATTACCATTGCTATATTCCTGATTGTCTTGATCATCCTGATTATCTTACAACAGTGCTCAAAGACCTATATGGAAAAGGTTATCTGAATATAGTAAAATCTATTCACAAACATTTAGACGAATTCATTGATCAGAAACCAATTGAAAAATTTCTAATAGCATTATAATCCAAAACCTACTGACAGATATTGATCTGCTCTATAGCTTTGTTGATTTCTAGTAATTTGACTATATTTTTAACAATTTTATGACACAAAAATAAAATTATCAACTAATTGTATAGATCGCTGTTTTGATGCAATTATCTTATTGATTCAAATTATTAGAAATGACTGAAAGATTCTCTGATTTACACAAAATGTTTAGACTGTTTTCTATTTCTTAAAGGTAAGGAAAGAGTAACTATTGTAGGATTATTTTGAATTTCTATAGTACCATTGTGTTGATCAATAATATTTTTACATACTGTGAGTCCTAGACCTGTTCCATCTGGCTTTGTTGTAAATAAGGGTTCATAAATCCTCTTAAGATCTTTTGGAGGTATGCCTGGGCCTGAATCAATAATGCTGACTATGATTTTGTCACCATCGGCTTGCGCTGAAATGGTTATTTTCCCATCATTACCTACCGCTTGTAATGCATTAGAAAGAAGATGTATGATCACAGATTCCATTTTCATTCTATCACAAGAAATTTTGACGTCATCTATTGGTTTATTGATAATTACGGTAGGCGGTACTGAAAGTCTTTCTAACGCAGAATCAACAATATTTACTAACGAATATTCACTTATGACTAGAGGTGATAATTTGACAAAATCAAGCACATCATTAAGTTGGTTCGATATTTTATCAATGTACATTCTAATTTGATTAAAATCGGCCTTATCTCTTTCAGTCAAAGACTCCATTTTTCGCTTTTGAAGCATTATTGAAGTAGTAGCTATAGTCTGTAATGCATTTCTAATATCATTACTCAGATTAGCTGCAAGTTTACCAACGCTTATCAGTTTTGAAGATTTAACGATTTCATTAGTGGTTTTTTTCATGAGTGATTCTAAGTTTACAATGTTTTGGTTAAACTCTGTTTTCTCACTTTTTTTTGACATTGTTCTAGAAAATAATAAGATTACCCCACCTGAAAGTAACAAGCCGATAGGAACTATTGGATAATAAATTTGATAGATTATTTTTTCTTCTTTTGCTTTTTTAACCAACAATGATACGTATTTTTGGTCCGTACGTTTCTCTCCTTTTTCTATAAGTTGTATGTTTTGTCCATCATTTACAAATGTCTCCCACTGTAACTCAAAATTTACATGTTTTCCTGTTATGGGTTCTATCCAAATTTTACAAGTGTAAAAACTTTCAGCAGGAAGATCCTCAAAATTTGATATCGCTGAAGAAATGTCATAAGGTTTTGTTTGACAATTATAAACATCAACTTCTAATCCTTCAACAATGTCAATGCCCTGAAAAGCAAATACTGCATGTGAAAAAGCTAGTGGAAATGTCAAAAAATAGTTTTGGCGTTGAGTGTTAGGAGGAAAACAAAAATATCCTTTTTCAACTGATGTGTGAGATCTTGTATAACTATCAACATCAAAAAATCTAGATTCATCCAAAAATACTTCACCTGTGTTTGTATTCGTTGCCCGTAGAGTAGATTGTATTTTCAAATCTTTTCCAACAATGTTGATTACCTTTATCTCTTGAACGTCACGATGTGTGAATGGCTTTGGTAACTCTGCACCAACGTATGGAGCAATACTGTTAGTTCCTGTCTGCTCCTCATAATGATAAAAGGTTGAAGGTAGTTTTGTGACCTCTGGAACTATCAGAAAAATCCAAATTGGCATGAAAATTATTAATGAGATGCCCAATATGGATAAAATATTTGCTTGCTCGACCAATTTATACTAAATTTTGTAACTTAGTTATACGCCTTACCCCAGCAATAATTTAAAGGGAATTAGCATTGGTTTGTATTTTATAGTTCTGCTGATTCTTAATTAAATGGTTAATCCTTGAATCCATCGCTCCGATAAATAATCAGGTTGATCAGTGGTGTAAGTATCTACTCATAATCTTTTTAAAAGTTGAAAACATAGCTTTAATGATGTCAAGTAGATATAGGTATACGAAAAAGTTATTCGAAAGATCAACAAAAAAAAATATCAATAAAGATGATAAAAGTTCGGTGATTACATCTTTTCGTCTACATTCGGATTTGAAGAAAAAACTTGAAAATACTAGCAAAGAAAATGATATCACTGTAAACAAACTAATAACCGGAATTCTCGAAGATCACTTTGCTTGGGATGAATTTGGCTCGAAGCTTGGTTTAATGATAATGCTTCGTTCTTTTTATATGGAACTGATGGATTTGATCGATAGGGACAAAATAAAAGAACTCGCTCAAACTGTAGGTAAAGAAGATTTGAAAGCACTGATTACCTTTGTGCATGGACGAATTACCATAAATTCAGTGGTAAAGGAAACAGAAATGTATTTCAAGAAAATCCATGTCGCTTATAGATTGATAAATCGTAACGACAAACTCACTTTAATAGTTGAGAATAACTTGGGAAATAATTGGCCCTATTACGTAGTTTCTACTCTGAACTCGATTCTGCTTGAAATTGGTTATAAGATCGTATCTGCGAAATACGAGAAAAAAAGTTTTTCATTTGAAATTATAAAAAAACAATAGGCCGTTTTAGTTTTTTCATATCCTTAGCATAATCTGTCCTAAAGAATATGAATAATAATTAGGTTTGATAATGTATAAACGCTAATTTGTCTCAACTACCTCTGGTTATGCCTAAATTGATATTATTAAAATAAGAACAATCATGACTGAAGCTTGGGGATAACAAGGATCTTTTCTTTTATTCTTTTTTCATAATAATACAATGTATTACAAAAATTCAATGTAATATCTTCACAAAAATCTAGTCTAATGTCAGGGTGTATGTTATGTCAACTGATTCGCTAGTATTGACAGTGACGTTTGTTGTATCTACTACTGCAAGAAGGGGTGCCTGGCTGACAGTAGTATCACAGTCGTTGAAGGGGCCTGCACCTTGAGCTCCGTTACCACAAACTCCAATGCCTCCCACAACGGTTCCAGCAGGAAAGTGAGTGCCAGCTGAAAAAGTCTGTATTCCTGAACCTGCAGTTGTAGCTGCAGTGGTAAATGAAATGCTTCCTATGCAGTTGGTGCTAGTTAGAGTATTTTCTGTGTTAAAACTTGTGGCAGTAGCAGTATCATCAGTAGCTCCAGCTGGAGCTGATGCATCTGTGACACAGATTGTGTCCACTTGGTCTGCGTTGGCAACATCAGTGCCACCATCGCCAAATGTTTGATCTAACATGTAACTTGTTCCAGTGTCAACAACTTGGTTATGAATAACATTTTCAAAGAGAATGTTTCCTGAAGAATCTTTTAAGACTACTGTTACAATTCCATACATTTTTGGTAAATCTGATTGGACATCTGTAGTTTGTGGTATGATCATTATTGTTACAATAAAAATTAGGCCAAATCCTAGAACCCATAACATTATATTCATATGTATTACAATGTATTATATTAGGTTTTTTAGTTGGGAAATTCTATGCTTGTTGTTTAATCTTGATTTTCATAACTCTCTTATTTTCTAATTAATTAAATCTAATGATTGCAAAGTACTAAGAAATCAAATCTGACAAAACTCTTGCTCCTTACCTTGGTAGCAATTGCAATAGCAATTTCAGCTGCAAACTTGAGTGGACAAGAAGTGGCAACATCAATGTCGTTATCAATCTACATTCCTGTAACCGTTTCTCTTGTTGTTTTATCCGTCATTATTTCAAAACGATTTGGAATTAAAGGTGCGCATGGAAAAGCCTGGATGTTATTTTTAACTTTTGCAGTACTTTGGTTTATTGCAGAAAGAATTACGTTATACCACAATGTGATATTAGGTGAGGAACTATTTCCATCAGAAGCCGATGCCTTTTGGCTTGCTGGATATCCATTCTTGTTTTGCTTCATGTTATGGTATCTTAAACCCTTAAAATCTACTATTACGAAAAAAATAATTTTATTTTCCACAACAATCTCTGCTTCATTACTGATTCTGTCACTTTACATAGTGAGTTTTGAAGCCGGGGATTTAACTCCCATTGAATTGGCTATTGGTATGGCATACCCAATAGGTGATGCAATTCTCTTGACACCGGCTATAATCGGCCTTTCATTATTTTTTGGAGGCAAAGTCAACTTATTATGGTCATTGATGTGTATTGCCATAGTAATTGAGGCGATAGCAGATACTGGATTTCTCCTTGCTACGATTGATGAAAGCTATTATGAGGGACATCCTGTAGACATTTTATTTAATTGGTATTACGCGATATTCTCATTTGGAGTATATCATCATATCACTCTGTTTAAGGATCATCGAAAAGATCCTTACAAAAACCTAGAAGAATTAAGATAAAGTCATAATGCTGAATTGAGAAAAATCTTGTGCTCAACTGCTTGATACCTACATCTCCGATAGACTTACTTAGCCCACTAAAATAAACAGAGTTTCATGAGACTAGTTAGACCAAAAAATTATGATATTTTATTTGAGCCAAATTTTAGAAATTTTACGATTACTGGAAAGGAAAGAATATCCGTCGAGGTTGATAAATCAACAAACAAATTAGTTTTGAATTGCTCTGAAATAAAAATAAAAAATTGTTTTATTATTGTGAAAGGAAAAACTTTACATGCCAAGTCAAGTCTAGATGAAAAAAATGAAGAATTAACTATCACGACCAAAGAAAAAATCAAGGGCAAGGTAGATCTCTTCATTGACTTTGTTGGAATTTTAAATGACAAGCTTGTAGGACTGTATCGAAGTCAGTATAAAGACAAGCAAGGTAGAACAAAATTTATGGCAACAACT
>JBQTHX010000043.1:0-20870 GCA_052389415.1 Nitrosopumilaceae archaeon | reverse complement strand
TGAATACTTTCCTACCTAAGCATTATCCATTTTCGCTAGCTGATTTACGATATCTGTGGACGTAATTATTCCAACCACTTTGTCATCATCGATTGCAATCAATTTTCGAATTTTTTTTGCAGACATTACATTTGCGGCAACCACGATTGATTCATTAGAGTTTATGGTTTGTAGTGGATACGATGCCACTTTGTACACAGGAGTATCCATAGAATGATTGTTCACGGCAATTTTGACAGCAAAATCTCTATCAGTGATTATTCCTTTTGGCAAGTTATTTTCTTTCACTATTATTGCTCCAAATCCTCCTTGCTCCATCATCTTTGCTACTTGGTAGACCGTCGTTGATGGATCTACAGACACTATCGCTCTTGTCATAATGTCTTTAACTAGGATTTTTGATATGTCACCTTGCATTTCTAATTAGTAAGGACACACGTTTCTATTATGACTATCGAATTTTTTTGATGTCATATCAGAAATAAAATTACAATACTAATTCTTGCCTTTATGATCGGTTTTTTATCCGGTGATAGCCTAAGAGTACTTGATGAACAAACAGGTGCAAAAGGCAAACGAGTATTTGATTTATGATCAAAAATGCCAAAAGCTTACAGAGATAGACGAGATAAGATTCGCTGGGCTCATAAACAACATGGGTCACCTTGTAGCTGGCGGCTTTAAACCCGGAATAACTCCACTGGAAGACGAAGCTGAAAGAAGGAAAATGTACATGGAACTTGCATTAAGAGTCTCGATGAGAAAGGACTTTGATTACAGCCTAGGTCAGGTAAAATATGCTGCCTCACGAAGGGAAAAGGCGGTCGTGCTCAGTTTTCCACTCAACTCTAACGTTTTGTTGGTATCAGCAGAGCCAGACGTAGACATTGACAAGACTGCAAACAAAATCATGAAGCTAATCGGACGAGAATAAGATACCTTGGTGTATCTGTCTGACTTCGATGTGTTAACTATGCCACAATCTCTACGACTTTCTTCTCTGGCTCTTTCTCCTTGGACTCTTTTGGTTTTATCTTAGCCAGGTATTCTTCTAGCATGGCATATTCAATTTCATTACACATGGAACTATAATGAATTTCAAAGTATAAAAAGAAAATTCCTTGTTTGGATCATTTACGATCGTGATTTATCTTTTCTAAGTGTTTGTTATATGTAACCTTGACGTAGTAAAGTTGATGAATGATTATACCTGCACCTGCAGTTGCGGATGTCAGAATACAGCAGATGATTATGTCTGTCATAACTGCAGGATAGGTCTATGTAAGGTTGGAATGCAACGATAGTGAGGAGGCAGCGATCTGGCTCTTGAAGCTTAGATGTAGTGGATGCGCTGAAATTTGTTGTGGGGATGATTGTGATTGCAACTGTCATAAAACTATAGAGTGGGAAAAATTAGATTGAATTTTGAAATGCATAACAAAAATAATCAATTGGTTGAAGATAACAAATGGATTACTCTAATCCAGAACGTAACTAGAGCCCAAAACACAAATCAAATTACAAATCTTTAAGATTGGTAAAAGATTCACAGAGTTTGTTGCACCGATATTTTTCTGCACTCTTGATTCTCATATTTGCATTATCAATATTTTCCACTGTAAGCGCAGCAGGATCAAGACCAGGATACATCTATGACACTGCAGAGATTATCAGCGATCAGACCCAGTCTTACCTTGATTCATATCTTAGAAATGTAGATGATGCCACTACGGTTGAAATTGTAGTCTACACGATTCCAAGCTACATTGGTCATGGAATAAAAAAAGATGGTCAGGAAATCCAGGAAAGAGACATGCTAGCAAATTATCTCTTCAATGAAGTACAACTTGATGGGATTACAGGAATAGGAAAGAAAGGCAAGGACAATGGAATTCTTGTCTTGCTCTCCCTTGAACGCGACTCTGGAGGGGGTTCTATGCGAATAGAGATCGGAAGAGGCATGGAGGGAGATATTACTGACGGTACAGCAGGCGCGATTTTAGATTCCTATCTTGTACCTGCGAGAGAATCATATGAAGAGACTGGTGATATTGCAGCTTTTGACAAAGCCTTTGTTGACACTGTAATATCGTTGGCACAAAGAGCTGGATATGTTAGTGAAGATGCTCCTTCAGAGCCAATCCAGGATTTTTTTCAAGATGAGATTGATCCAATGACAGTGATTCTTCTTGTCCTCTTTTTTGGTGCCTTCATAACAATGGCAATACTTGGTAGTAGGCGACGAAGAAGAAGAGGATATTATGGACCATATGGTGGTGGATGGGGAGGAAGTGGAGGAGGCTTTGGCGGTGGCGGAGGACGTTCTGGTGGAGGAGGTGCTGGTAGATGAAAATATTCTACAATAAAGTAATATTCAAGAGGTTCTAATCTGCGATATCTGAAATGGTTAACAAAAAAATTATTGCAATTGGCATCGGTGTTGGCATCATCGTATTGATAATTGGTGGACTATACGGAATGTATTTTTCAGGGTTTAATGCTACACAAGGAAAAGACGAGAATGTAAAAAAACTGGCAGCAGATGTAGAGGCACAGCTGCAAAGAAGATATGATCTGATTCCAAATCTAGTCGAATCAGTCAAAGGATACATGCAGTTTGAAAAACAAGTTCTAGAAGACGTTACCAGACTACGATCACAATGGCAGTCTTCATCTTCAAGTGAGACCAGAGTACAACTAAGTAATCAGATAGAGCAAGCTCTAAGCAAGATTATTCTAACATATGAAGCCTATCCAAATCTCAAAGCAGACAGTACTGTTACAAGATTAATGGATGAGCTTGCTGGTACGGAAAACAGAATAGCAGTTGCTAGAACCTATTACAACGATGGAGTTAGGGATTTTAACACACACCTGAGGACTTTTCCAAATAATGTTTTCAATCAGAGCGGTTTTCTTGGGCTAGCTCCGTGGGGCATGTCTACATACACACCATATGAAGCTACAGAACAAGCCCTAACAACAGTTCCTCAGGTCAACCTTACTGATTCTAGTCCATAGTTATTTTTTCAAAAATAGGAAAGCATAACTAAAAATAAAGAAGGAGGAAAGTATTGACTACTTTCGATTTGCGTCTGCGTATATCTTTTGCAGTTTTGCCGCAAGCTCTTTTTTTGCATCAGACTGCATGACAGTAGAGCTCCAGATCTTTCCTATCGCTTCAAAGATAGCATCTGTTTCCTTGTCAAGAACTTGACCAAAGCCTGCCTCTATCTTTTTTCTGAGTCTCTCTGTCTGAGCCTGTTCTAGTGCTGCAAAGAAAGCCTTGTGTCCCATCATGATTCCATGTTGGGCTGGATCCATTGGTTCATTTCCACAGCACTTTTCGTATGGTTTATCGGAGCCACAAGCACACGTCTCTTCATGGCCTGTGCAGCATGATTCTGTATTGCATTCCATATTACTTTCTTATAGTAGCTATAGAAAGGTAAGTATATAAAATAGAAAGTAACTTCATAGAAAGTAAGTGAGAATCTAGTAAGTTGATAGATCAAAAGTTAAAAATAATTTCGGATGGGATGATGTGCTGTCCAGTTGATAACACCTTTAAGATAATTGGGAAAAAATTCACGATTCATATTTTGAGAAACATGACTATGCTTGGTCAGACAAGGTTCAACCAATTTCTAGAATCAGTAGAGGGAATAAACCCAAAGACGCTGGCAGTCAGACTAAAAGAGATGGAAAAAAGTGGATTGATATCAAGAAATGTCTATCCTGAAACCCCAATTCGAATAGAATACAGCATTACAGAAAAAGGAAATGCTCTCAAGCCTATTGTGGAACAGATGGCAGCCTTTTCCATGAAGTACTGTTGTGAAACCATATTCAAAGATGGCAAGCCAAGAACTTACAAAGAGGTTTTTGGCAAGCCAACAAAAATCTTGTCCTAAGCTAGACAACATCAGACTGAAACGTTACTTGTACCAGAAAATTGTTTATTCCATTCCTTTGACCATTTGTAAATAAGATAAATTGAAAGTAGTGTAAAACCTATTTCAACAACGTATAGAATAATAGTTGAAGCAAGTGACTCATTACTCATCATTGGATTTCCCTCAAGAGTTTGCTGCACATTTTCAACCACCAGAGGAAGTATGATTGCAAGTGATATGACACCTTCGGGAATACAGACCATCAAAAGGAATTTTCTTAATTTTTTTATTCGGTAAAATGCCCACAAATTTACGAATGGGATAAATATGAAAACAATCTGCCATCCTATTCTTACGAGGCCTTTAGCTGGCATGATACTAAAAGGCCATTTGTAGTATTAATTATTTAATCATCTATTGTTTCAACAGTCCCATAACTCAGGGTTTTGTAGTTACGTTGCCAGATTGATTAATCTGTGATCCAGTCGGTGACGTATTATTCCCAGTGGGCGGCCCACTTCCAAACTGACCTTGTGGGCTGCCTGTACGTTGATCTCCCTCTCCTTGGTTCAAAACCATTGGTATAATCAATCCACCCAAAATTATGGCAATCACAATTGCCGTAAGGACAAGTGTACCTCTCCTTTTCTTTATTGATCCTTTCAGAGTAGTTTCTTCAACTTTGTGCATCTTTCTTTGATAAACGAGAATTACGATGGACAAGGCAACAAATGCAATCTGAAATGATTCTGTTAAGATTGCCATTGTATTGACACCACCACCTCTGCTAGTTATGGGGTTTCCAGGAAATCTTGTGATGATCCATAACATGATTAACACAATTGTTCCACCGATTCCGATACCAATCCATGTCGTGCCCCATTTTCTTAAGATAGGTATTATCCAAAATACCTGAGCAATTCCGCCTACTATGAAAAGTATTCCATTATTGATATTAAATCCTCGACTGTTTGGGCCAATCACCAAGTGCAAAATTCCGGCGACAGCTGTTGTTGTAGCTGCTGCAAGGTATAACACTATTTCTAATCTGCCCATATGGAAAATTAAAATTAATTTGATACTAATAATTTACCTCAAATTAATACTGATCAAAATTGGATCTCAGCTTGAAAAATACTCTCTGTTAACCATATGGATCATCGCGAACTTTGGGTTTGTTATGATACTCTCCCAATGCATTTTCATCACACGCACAAGATCCAAGAGTCTTTTTGCAAAATCTACATCGTTGTGCCATAAACTAATTTAGGAATTGAGATATTAAAGTAACCTTCTCAAAAAATCTTTTTTCTATTTAAATGCAGAAAAATTTCAGTGCCATGTTTTATTAAATCCATTATCTTGATACGATATACATGTCAGAAGATATGATAAGATCGATTCAAAATTTGATTGATTCAGGTAGAGGAGATCTAAATAGACTGCATGAAATACTAAATACAATCAAACAAAAGACTCCGTTATATTTCTCAGATTATAGATATCTTGAAGATCTTTTTTCTCAGAAAGAAGAACAAGAAAGTAAGACAGAAGAAAAGAGTGACAAGAAAAAATCAAAAAAAGAAGTAAAGAAGGAAGAAAAAAAGGAAGATACAAAACAAAAGCACGATACCAACAAAGCACCTAGTGGAGCTCTCTCAATTCTAAAGAACAGACTAGCATCAGGAGAAATTACCTTAGAGGAATTTCAAGCTCTAAAAAAGATCATTCAAGAGAGCTAGTAAGGATCAATTCTCCTAAAATCTTAAATGTATTAATATAAAGGAGATTCTAGAACGATTAACTATGATACATTATTTATGCTTCAATAGGGAACAGGCTCCTATCTGTTTTGGTGAATAACTTGTCAAAGCTTGCCCCTCTACCACCTGCCCCTGTTCTGATGACCTGTTTTGGTCATTGTGGAATAGGTCTTGGTGCAGAATCATACAGAAGACTCTTGCTTGATGTTGGTGCAAATCCTCTAAAACCCACTCTGAAAACTGAAAAGGATGAGTCTAGAGTTTTGAAAAGATATGGCAGCACCATATTGCGATTTCCAAGCGGATACTCTGGTGGTGACATTCCTCTTATTCCAAGAGCTTTACTAGTGGATTTGGATCCAAGAGCAGCAAATCTAATTCTCCAATCATATCCAGATCTTTTCGCATTAAGAGACAAGCACGTAATTCATGGTGCAGGAGGAGCTGCACGAAACTGGGCAGAAGGAAGAACAAGATTCATCAAAGAAGTTAGTACAAAGTTTGATATGCAAAAACAACTTTCTGCACTCTCACCAGAACCAGTGCGAGGTTTTACTGTGCCCTTTGCAATGGGTGGTGGAACTGGAAGTTCATTTGCAAGCTCGTTTATTCAATTCATTAAAAAGGATACTAAAGAGCATGCTACTATTGCAACTCTGGGTCTGTTACCAGAGTTTGGATGGGATCCAATAATTTTGGAGGCTGCTGCAATTAATATCGTAATGAATTTGGAATACCAGATAAAATACAGTGACTGCTCTATCTTGTTTTCAAACAAGAGATTGCGGGAACTAGCACACAAGTTTGAGAAAAAGTTAGAAAAGATTCCTTCAATCATAGATGATCTTCCACATGAGCAAGAGGTTGGTTGGAAGGATTACAAAGGCATGAACTTGATAGCTGCAAATGCAATCTCAATGTTTGTCTCCTCTTTTGCAAGAGAGACAGAGTGGGACATGTCAAACTATAGAACTTGGCTTGCTACAAAGAGGCCAAGATTTGCCATTCCATGGGTGATTCCTCTTGTACCAGAAGTAGCTCAGTGGGGACAAAATATCATCCCAGGAGGAAAGACTAACACGATGGACAGTATAATTGATCACATAAAGAAAAGAGAGGATGCTATACTGTTTGATATTGATGAAAATGACATCAGAAATCACGGTGGGCCAAAGGACTCTTGCTGTGCTCTTGTGAAAATTAAAGGTGATTTTGATAAAAGAGAAAGAGAGATTCTGAAGAATTTGATCAAAGAAAGATTCAACATCGAGGATTCAAGAATGATATTCATAAAAATACCAATACTTGAAAGTGAACAAGCTAACATCACAATTCTTGTCAACACCAAAGCTATAGGTCCAAAGATCCTCGATCTTGCACGTGAAGCAGAAGAATCATGGGATGCATACAAGGAAGAATATGGAAAATGGGGTTTGACCACGGAAGAATTCAAACAAAGCTTGATGGATGTAGTTCACCAATTTAGCTAAGGGTTATTGATATGTCTGACTTTCCGACCCTAGAAGTGCTGGCAGGAAGAATCAAGACAAATAGGCAACATCTAGATGATGTTGATGATGTACTTTTAGATGTCAAGGCAAAGATACACGAACTTCCACTAAAACGAGTCGCAGAATCTACTTTTGCAAAGATGATAGGTGTAGAATACAATGATGAGCTTGCAGAGCTGGAGCAATCAAGAGACAAGCTAATTTCTCAAAAAGAAGAACTGGAGAATTCGATCAAAGAAGATATTGAAAAATTCATTGAAGACATCACTTCCCCAGATATAGTAATTCCTCTAGATCCAGTCCCAAGATTCAGCGATGGTAACACCATATACCAGTATAGAGATGGTGCAAAATTCAAAAACGTATTTGATATACTAAGCGAGTTACTTGGTCTGAGCGCTCCATTGGTTGTAAAAGATGTGATGCTTTCATCATCTGAAGTCACGATTAAAGTATCTGACGAGCTGGAAGCAAAAAAGAAGTTCATTAGCAGTATGAATGAGGTACAAAAAACGCTGCTAATAAAGAAAAAGTAGCAACAGTTTTTCTATAATACTTTCAATAACTCGATGCTTTTTGGAATCAGTTTGCTTTCTTCTAGTGCATAAATAATTGACAACCTCATATTTCTTATTCTAAACGAATCTTCTGAATACAATAAAGAGAGTTTCTCAATTTCTGTATGGAAATTATGATCCCTAAGAAATGACTCTGATGCTTTCAAAAGTTCAGAGTAACTATCAGAATAATTTCCAGATTTCTCTATTTTGCGTGTTAACACTTTTACTATGCCTTGAATCTTGTCAAGCTCTTTTTTTATGACGTCGAGATCCCCTGGTCTGTCTCTTACCTCCTTTAATTTTTCATAGCACTCCAAAACCTGTTTCAAAATGGTTTTTAAATAATCGTAATGCATGTTCTGAAATCGTTTATTTTACTATTTGAAACTGTACTTTCTTTTTGGGATACCTTGTTTATCAGTATCTTTGTGTTCCCACAATCTTGCAATACTTCTCATCATAAATCCGCCTACTATTACTATCGCTATTCCTCCTATTAGAAAAATAAACACTTTGGCAATATCTTTGACTTTTGACATATCAAAAGATAAAACACCATTTCATAAAAACTTCTTTCTAAACTACATGTATAAGGTCTTTCAATTTTCTCCGTGACTTGGGACCTCGTTTTAGCTCAGGATATCCAATGCATAAAAGAGAGGACGGTCTAAGTTTCGTGCCTAATGCAGCTTTGACTTTATCCTCATCTATCATCCCTATCCAAATTGAGCTCAATCCCAGTGCAGATGCTACTAGCTGAGAGTATGCAGCCGCTAGTGTTGCATCCTGTATTGAAAATTTTGCAAGAATATCAGGTGGAAAGTTCAGCTTGACGCGATCTGGATTCATGCAAAATACCAAAACTATTTGGGTATTGACATAGGGTTGGTTATTTGCTGCTTCAACTAGCTTTTCTTTTACCTTTGAATCCTTGACATAAAAAATCTCAAAGCCTTGGAAATTCCCTGCCGTAGGAGCAGTATCTGCAGCAGCAAGTATCTTATCAATCTTCCACTGTTCTACCTGTCTTGACGAAAATTTTCTAGTAGAACGTCGCGTTGACATTACATAAAATAAATCAGTATTGACATTTTTTTCAGGAATCTTTGATGTTAGAAGCACATTAAGAAGGTCGCTTCTATTGTCAATCGCAATCTCTTTACTTGGAACATATCCTTTTGGCCAGACACGGGTTTCTTTTGGAATGTTTTTTGGCATTTCTGTCTTGAAATATCTATATTCATTGACTAGAAAAATAGTGCGTTTATGCATCAGGGTTTTTTACTAAAAACTCTGCTATTTTCTCTTTTAGAGTCTTTGTCTGAATCTCTAAGGGCTTCATGCCTGCCATAAAAAATTCTGTTGTATCAGAGTTTACCATTATGGAACTTACCTCATCTTCAAGTTCTATCTTGTCAGTAGAGTCATGAGAGAGAATCTCTCCTAATTGCAATAGATCTTTATGTCTTAGATAGATGACATTTTCTTGTCCGTCATCATAGTTCCAGATTAATCTACAACCTTTTTCATTTGGAATGTATGGGGTGTCGACTTGAAAAGAATAATTCATCTATGTCAACTCCTCAGATATGGTTGACTCTCCTGAAATATGTTTTTCAGATATACTCTTGAGCAGATCAAGCTCTGCTTTTGTAACGTCATAATCATTTTTTATTCTAGCAAGGGCAGTTTTTACTATTTCAAGTTCTCTTTTGGTAGCATCGTATTTAGAGTTCAGTGAAGCTAGAACAGATCCTGCTGCTTCCACTATTTTTTTTGAATCTTCTCTTTTTCCAACAGTATACAATTGTTTTTCTATAAATTCTAGCTCTTTTTTTGTATCTGCAACCTCTCTCTTTTTTGTCTCGTGTTGTGATTCCAAAGAACGTAATTCTGATCTTACATGTTCAATTTGTGAATTCAGATCATCTAGTTCTATTCTCGCTTTTTCTTTTTGAGAATTTATAGAACCAATTTCATTTCTTGCAGCTTGGCTCTTTTCTTTCAAATCCTCAATTTCCTCCTCATTGTATTGTGATTTAGTGTAAGAAAGATCGTCTTTTGCTGACCTTAGTTGTGATGATATATACTCGTGTTCTTCTTTAACCAATTTTATCTCTTTCTTTTTTTCTTCTAATTCTTTTGTTAGAGATTCAAAATCTCTTGATTTTTTTTCATATTCATCTTTCAAATGCTCTAATTTGCGAGCTGTAGCATCAAGTGTTGTAACAGTATCTTGGAGTTCTTTTCTGGCATGGTCCAGCTCTTTATTTACGGTATCCACTTCGACCTTTTCTATAATTTCCGAGTCTTTACTGATATCTGCATTCCCAGTTACTTCTTTTGATTCTTTTTTTAAGCGCTTTAGTATTCCCATGATTATAGCCAGCCTATTCTAGTATATAGAAAAGTCGCCTTTCAATTTATTCCTTAGAACTTTTTACATTTTATAATTTGGGCATTTTTATTGACTGGGATTTCTTTTTTTTGCAAATCCAAGGAAAAAGCCGATTCCGCCTATCACAAATCCCAGGATTATCGCAACTTTGCCTAGATCAGAACCAGGCTCTAAAAATAGCACAGCTGAGATGAAAAGAAATGCGCCAAATAAGATCAGCACAAAACTTCCTTTGTTTTTTATCCTATTGTGTTCGTTGTGTGCCATTTTAAAGGTGCTCAGAGAGGGTTTGTGCGACTTTTTTTCTACCAATGTCAATTATAAAAGGACCTATCTTTGGACCACGGTCTGATGCAAGAATGATCTGGTACAAAATCTTGAAAAAATCCTTTGGTTGAAGACCGGAGTTTTTTGCAATCTGATAAATTGAATTCTGAAGATCTGGCAGCTCGTCATCAGCCAAAAGTAGGTCAGCTAGACTTTTAATCGCATTTCGTGTTTTGGCATCAATTTGAATCTCTACCTTTGATGGTTTATCAAAATCATCTGCATAATTTCCAGCTAGACTAACTAGTGCTTCAATTTCTGGAGATGATTCTTTTATTGTGCCGTATTCGATTAGTTTTTTTATTACATGTTGGTTTCGTTGTTCTCTAAAGATTGTGCAAAGTTGTACTAGTAATCTATAGTTGACATACTTACTTGGCTCTTTGTGAGTATTCAACAGGTTTACGTATTCGTACAGGCCCTTGGCGCGAATTGTCTTTGTTTCATTATCTAGCTTTATCTTTCCAAAGTAAATGTTTTCAAGTTCATTGTACTCATCCATCAAAGCAGGAATGTCTTCAAAGCCTACTTCACGAGTTCCTGTTATTCTTTTGTAGAGCAGCAATAAAATTGATTTTGGAGTTCCATATTTCAGCCAAGCTTGAGAGGTGACAACGTTTCCTAGTGACTTGGAAATCTTTTTGCCACCCTTGTCTAAAAACATCTCATATCTGACATGATGTGGATGAGGAAACCTAAGAACCTCATCTGCAACCCAATCGTTTACCTTGACAGAATCCATGATATCTTTTCCATATGCCTCAAACCTGACATCAAAGGCCTGCCACCTTGCAGCAAATTCTACCTTCCATGCCAATTTCCCAAGGTCCTTTGTGATATCTGCAATTCCATCATGGCCGCAACCGGTTAATGTCTTGGACCCTATTGTTGTTTGATGGCATCTGTATTTTATTTTTCGCTCATCAGCCAGGTATTCATAAGCTTCTGCGGTATACAGTCTTCCGCAATTGGAGCAAACTGGAAAGTATGGAAGCGATTCTTGGTATTTTTCTTGTCCAACAAGTTCTGCAATTTTTTCGCCAATCTTTTTACTGTTAATCAAAATAATGTGAATCTGATCCTTTAGCAATCCATTCTTGTACGTATCAACTCCTCTTTGAAATCTATATTTGATACCAAGTTTGTCTAGCCCATCAAGGAGAAGACTGCTCATATGCAACCCGTAAGAATCATGACAGCTAAAAGGATCAGGAATAAAGGATACCGGTTTTGCAATATGTTCTTGTAGCCAGTCAGGAAACCCCTCTGGAATTTTTCGTAATCCATCCATGTCGTCTGAATATGCGATTAACTCAGACTTGTATCCCAAATTTTCCAAGGCAAGCTTTACTCCATATGCTCTAACTGCATCTCCCAGACTTCCAATGTGAGGTATGCCGGATGCGCCAAGCCCACTTTCTACCTTGATGTTACTTAGGTTGCGGCCAAGTTCCTTCTCTCTTTGTACAAGCTCGTGAGCAAGCTTGTCTATCCATGTTCCTCTTCCTATGATCTCCTGTTCTTCCATTGTTATAATTCCTTTGACATGTACGGCCCTAAAAGAGAATACCCAATCTTTCTGTAATATTCTCTAGTACCAACTGCGCTTATTACAAGTAATCTTTTAGCATCAAATTCTTCTTTAGAGATTTTTTCTGCATGTGCCATGAGATTCTTACCTAATCCCATGTGTTGAATGCTTTCATTATCTCGCTCACCCAGCTTCAAGGATTTGCCAAACACATGAAGCTCTCTTACAATGCAAGTATCTTGTGTTACTTCTTTTCTATGTGCTTGTTTGCTAGGCTTTCGTAATCTTAAAAATCCAAAAATCCGGTCTTGCGTGTCGTCATACGACAAAAAGACCTCCTGGCCTCCTGATGACTCGTAGTTTTCTCTATTTAGTTTTATGTCACCAACGTTGATCTCGTTTTCTGACAATCCTGCCTCTCTGCATCTTATGCATTTACAAGACAGGTTTAGTTTTTTTAGATTTCCTTGAACAATCTGACGCAGGTTTCCAAGCTTTGGTCCAGCAATTATCTGATCTGATGAAATTTCTCGTTGCATTCTCATTATTCTTACCCATCTTGGAATAATTTTCTTGATCTCTGTCAGAACTTTAATCATATCCTGATCAGAATATGGGACATACTTCCCCTCTTTGTAAGATTGGTAAAGTGGCGTTCCTTGAAGAACAAGTGTTGGATAAATCTTTAGCATGTCTGGCCTGAGCGATGGATCTTCAAACAGTTTTTTAAAATCAGAAATGTCTTCTTCTGGACTCATTGTAGGAAGACCTGGCATCATATGAGAAACAATCTTGTAACCTGCATCTTTTGCTATTTGAAATGATTCTATAACATCATGAAGGGAATGGCCGCGATTGACAATTTCATATACTCTCTCATGAAGGCTTTGCACTCCTATCTCGACTCGCGTAATCCCATAATCTAACATCCAATCGACATGTTGTTTTTTGCAATAATCTGGCTTGGTCTCTAGAGTAAAACCAACACTTCTTATCTTTGCCAGCTCATTGGTTTTTTTTGCAGATTCTAAATCTTGCGAATCTTTCCCATTTATTGCGTCATAGCATGATTTTATGAAACCATGTTGATATTCTTGTGGCATGAAAAGGAACGTTCCACCCACTATAACAAGCTCAAGCTTTGATCTGTCATGACCATATGCCTGCAATTTTGCAAGCTTGTCCAGTATCTGTTTTTTCGGATCATAATTGTTTTCTATTGCATTTTGCGTGGATGGTTCTCTTCCGGTGTAACTATTTGGGGAGTTGTACTCTATTCCGCCTGGACAGTAGGTGCATCTCCCGTGGGGACAAGCATAAGGTTTTGGCATAAGAGCTATTACTGCAACACCTGAAGCTGTTTTTACAGGTTTTCGTATCAATGCTTTTTGTAATTTCATAAATTCCGTACCATGAACTTCAGATAATATCTCATAATTTCTTGGAATTCTTTCAAGGGAATATTTGACACAAATTTTTTTGATCTCTTTTTTTACATCATTTCTTGTTGGATTATCCATTGCTAAAAGATTTTTAGAAATCTCGTTACAGGCATCCTCAAAGGTCGTTTTTGCTTTTTGCATTATTTTTTAGGACCAAAATTGGGTATTAAATCCTTTAAACGACAATAATGCTAAACCACTTTTCAAACTTGAATTTTTATGCGATTCTAAGTGAATCGACAAATACTCCCTTTTTCTCTATTATCGAGCCAATTTGTCTACTCCTCAAGCCATGTTTTTTGAATATCTCGTCTATGTATTCCCCATCTTCCTCAGGAGCAACAAGGCAAAACCCGATTCCCATGTTGAAGGTCTTGTACATCTCTGACTTTTCTACATTCTCGTTTTCGATCACTTGGAATATCTCTGGTGGCTCTGGCATGTTGTCAAGCAAATAACCAGTTTTCTTAAGACGTAATAATTTGGTAAAAGAACCACCTGTGATATGAGCAAGTCCGTGTATGTCACATTCTTCAAGAGCTTCAAGAACTGGCTTTACGTAAATCTCGGTTGGTGTTAAAAGAGCATCACCAATTGTTCCAATCCCTCTTATCCTATCTTTTACTGAATGTTTTGAAAGAAGGATCTTTCTTGCTAGTGAATATCCATTTGAATGCAATCCGCTACTTTTTACTCCTATTATGATGTCCCCCGGTGTTATCATATCCCCAAGAACCATCTGGTTTTTTGAAAGAATCCCAACAACCATTCCAGCAAGATCAAACGAAAACTCTTTTCCTGAAATGACATCTGGCATTATGGCAGTCTCGCCGCCAACTATAGGCACTTCTGCTTTTTTTGCTCCTTTTACCAAGCCTTGCACAATTTTTTTAAAAATTTCTTGATTGTTTTGATTTGCGGCAATATAATCTACAAATGATATTGGCGTAGCACCAATACATATAATGTCATTGACATTCATTGCAACACAGTCGATTCCAATGGTGTCGTATCTTTTCATTAATTGCGATATGATTACTTTGGTACCTACTCCATCGGTATGTGTTGCAACAAGTTTTCCTCCTGGGATCTCTACAATTCCCGCATAATGACCAAATCCTGAAGTAATTTTTGCTTTTTTTTGTATCTTGTGAGTAGATGAGACTAGTCTACCGATCACCGCCTGGCTTTTTTTTATTTTTTTAATGTCAATTCCTGCATCCTTGTATGTGATTCCCAATGTCTCAGATTCGATAGTTTTTAAATAAAAGAATTTGTATGTACTAAAGATTAATGATAATAAATAATATATAACATATCATACATGAATAAGCGTATGTAAGATAGAAATAATGTGATGCTGCTCTACAAAAGTTAAAGGGAGATAATATTTGGAAATAATAATCGAACCATGGAAAAAGCTTGTCATTCATGAAGTAATTGAATATAGATTTGAAGACTGGTTAAAACAAATTACTTTTGGTAGCAAATCTGTTGGCGGAGGAATCCCCACTATGAACTGGGCGAATGGAGTTGTCTTTCAACCATTTCATTTTCCAGATACTGACACCATAGTACAAGAAAAATTAAAGGGAGTGCTTCATTGGTCCTCTGTTATCTTTGCTATCAAAGAAAAATTTGAAAAACAGATTGTTAAAGATGACGGAACCATCAATTTCATAGATATTAGTGTAAATGACATTTTTGGTAAAGTGGCCGAGTATCTTAAAGCACAATCAAAATTTACCAAATAGAATCGATCTAGTCATCCACGGAATGGTATCTTGTTCTTAGACCATCTTCTAATTGTTTTGTTGAACAAATAGATCAAGCATAGTTTTGCCCTTGTCCGTTATAGAATAAATCATATTTGATCCAGCAGCCATTTTTGTGATAAAATTATACTTTACACAAAGGTGCAGGTAATTCAAAAATGACTTTTTCATTCTAATGTTGGATTTTGTATAAAGATCTGAGAAGGTCATAGGGTTGTACCTTAACTGGTATAGTAGTTTTAGTAGCGAAATTGTACTAAAATCTCGTGTTCTGGCTTTGACAGAATCCAATACCTGTTCGTCTTTGCTTATGATAAAGTCTGAGAATTGCTCTGCAACCTCTAATGGTATGTAAGTCATACGGGTTTTCATATTACCGTAATGGTACGGTATCTTACCTTATTAACTTTAACTTGAAACTTTTTTGAGCTTGATATGATCTTTTTTTCAACAAATACAATTTGTTTTTATGCTAGTCGCAGAAATGCTTGATATGCATAGTGCATTTGTTCTGATGAATGCAGAACTAGGTACAGAAAATAAACTTGTAAAGGAGCTAAGGCAGATTCCTCATGTCAAGGAAGTGTATGGCGTATATGGTGTATACGACATACTGATGGAAATTGAGGCAGAATCCATGGAGACCTTGCGTGAAACAATCACGACAAAGATAAGAAAATTAGATGGTGTCAAATCTACCCTCACTATGATAATTGTAAAGGATCAATGATTGCCAAAAATATTGGCTTATAATGTGTTGATAAATTAGAGAGTAGCAAATGGCAGAAAGTTTACCTTTAATGTTAGGCTGGCTGGCCGAACTTATCTTTGCAAGCTGGGTCTTGTCATATGGTGCGGAACATCTTGCAGAAAGATGGGGCGCCAGGTTTGTAGGTAGGACATTGCTAAGCATTGCTACCACACTGCCAGAAATTGCTATTGTTGCATATGCCGCAAAGGTTGGGTCCTATGATACTGCAATAAGTGCCGCACTTGGAAGCAATCTTTTGATGATGACACTAGGTTTGGCAATAATGTTGATCATTGCAACAACCAGACTCTCAAAAGCACCCATGAAGTATATTGATGTTAAACAATTCAAGCTTGATACTATACTGCTTGTAGTGACAGCAATAGCTGGAGCGATAATGTTTATTGATGGTTTCGAAATTATTGATGGAATAATATTTTCTGCCATGTTTGCAGTATATCTTTACCTTGCATTCCGTGAGATAAAACACGAAAAGGCCGAAAAACTAGAAAATGGAGTATATGAAGGGCATACAGTAAAGAAATCCAAAAAGCACTTTATTCGCTCACTCTTGATCTTTGCAGCTGGGACTGCTGGTATATTCATAGGTGCAGAACCATTTGTTCATTCGCTGGAAGGGGTGGCAATAGAAAGCGGAATCTCTGTGGTTGTCTTGGCAATCATAATCGCACCAATTGCAGGAGAGATGCCAGAAAAAATATCTATGATGATCCTAGCAAGAAAAGGCGCGACTGGTGCATCGATTGCAGTAGCAAACGTACTTGGTTCAAAAATTTTAAACAATACACTCCTTTTAGCAATTGCAGTTTTTGGTGCAATATCATTTCGTGGATTCACTGAAAGAATTCCAAGTACTCCACTCTTGGAATATCAAATGATACTGGTTACCGTGATAACACTTGTTGCAATTATACCTATACTAAAAAACAAATTGGGATTGAAAAGTGGTCTTATGCTTTTAATCTTGTATATCATTGGAATAGGAGTACAGTCAATACTTCCTAGCCTCTAGATCAAAGTTACCCTAATTCCGTCTACTTTTACTGATGGCGTGACCGTGGGAAGTGAATGCCAGTTCAAAACATTTCTGGTGTCATTTCCCATCGATGTAATATTTTGAAGTAATATAGGAAGGTTATGAACAATACGAACCGATTTACCAGGACTCTTGATTCTCCCATTTTCTATTATTCTTATTCCGCTTCTAGCTGTACAAGAAAAATCTCCTTGTTCTGGATTTACCGCATAAGTATACCATAGCCTTCCAACAAGCAATCCTTTTTTTGTGTCTTTTATCATATCTTCCTTTGAAGTTCCATGTCCACTCACCATGAGATTATGGGGGGCTGGAAATGGAATTGGCTGAGCTGATCTACCCACTGGTGACCCGGCTCTGCTTGCATTACCAGTGGTTTCTTGGTCTTCTTTGAAAGCATAAAAAGAATCGGAAAATGTACCTGAAAAAATTCCTCTGTTTATTAGGGGTCTTGGGATGGTTAACGTTCCCTCATCATCAAATGGTTTACTTCCAATGCCTTCAGGACGATGTGGGTCATCAACTAGACTAAAACTTTCATCGGCTATTTTTTCACCAATCTTATCTGCAAAGCAGCTTCTTTTTTCTGAATATGTTTTGAGATTAAAGTTTGGCGCAAAAACATATGCAAGCATCTCTCCTATTGCATATGGCTCGAAAATGATACTGTATATTTCTGGCTCACATGTTTCCGGATTTATCGATCCTACACACATTTCCGACGCTTCTCTACCTACCAATTCAGCATTGAATCCGTTCATCGTTCTTGAAGACATGTCTCCAATGCCACTTACCGGAGAACTTCCTGTAGTAGATTCCGCATTTATGGTACCAGCAATATAGGAAGCTTCATCTTCACAATCCAAACCATTATTGTTTATAATTTTAATTTTTTCAAAAACTAGATTCAGTGAACCAGATACAGCTGTCACTCTTTTGTCATTTGTTGCAGAGTTAATCATGGTATTAGCAAGATCTATAGCCTGGTTTCCAGAAATATTTTCAATTTTCTTGTCGCACACTCCCTGTAGCAAAGGAAACTTTGCTCCTTGAGGTAAAGATCTCCAGTAATTTTTGGGTTTTACTAGTGAAGTTGATTTCAATGCTGATTCTATTGCATCGTTTTTCTCTAGATTTGATGTAGTGGCAGAACCGATTCTTTTTTGGTGTATTATTCTTATGGCAAGAGATTTTTCTTGATTTTGCTTTATCTCAGCTATTTCCGAGTCTGTAATTCTGACCGTAATTATCTTTCTTTCTGACAAGAATGTCTCGCATTCATCAATGTGTAATGCTTTAGCTTTTGAAAGCGCTGTATCACAGGCAGACAAGTATTATCGCCTATTGCTTTTGAATCTATACTTGCCTAATTTTATCAATTCCTGATAAGAACCAAATTGCGATGTGTCATCAATTGTATCCAAAACGTCCTCTTTTTCAGATTCATATGTTTGGACTATCTTGTAAAGTGTATTTCTTTGGGCAGGGATTCTTCCTATTTGTCTAATGAAATTTCTAATTTGTCTTGGTCTTAAAAGCTGACCGTGGGTTGCACCTGCGGCAGTGGATATACTTTCATTAATTAATGTTCCACCAAAATCATTTGCGCCCCACGCAAGCAAAAGTTGTGACATGTTGCCGCCTTCTTTCACCCATGAAATTTGGATGTTATTTATGAAATTGTTTAACATTATTCTTGATACGGCATGCATCAAAAGAACATCCTTGCCGTTAGCTCCGCCCCTTATTCCTTCATGAAGATCATGCTTGTACATCGGAGCTTCCGTATGTATGAAACTTAAAGGCACAAATTCGGTGAAGCCTCCTGTTTCTTTTTGAATCTCACGTATTAGTGCAATGTGTCTAGTTCTATCCTCTGGAGTTTCTAAATGCCCAAACATGATTGTAGAGGTAGAGGGGATTCCAAGTTTGTGCGCTGTCTTGATAACTTCGATCCAGTTTTTGACACTAATTCTTCCAGGGGAAATCCTGTCTCGCATTTTTTGGTCTAAAATTTCTGCGGCGGTTCCAGGCAGGGAGCCTACTCCAGCCTCTTTTAATTTCAGCAAATATTCTTTTATTGAAATCTCAGATCTTGTTGCTCCATAAAGCACTTCTTCGGGAGAAAATCCATGAATGTGAATGTCTGGAATTTCTTTTTTTATTGCGCTACAAATTTTTTCGTAAGTATCAGGTTCCATGTCTGGCGGCAAACCTGCTTGCACACAAACTTCTGATGCTCCAAGGTCTCTGGCCTCCTTTGCTCTCCTGACTATTTCCTCAATAGGCAAAAAATATCCTTCCTCTTCACGAAAATCTCTACTAAAAGCACAAAAACCACATTGCTTGATACAGACATTTGTAAAGTTGATATTTCTATTTATGACATAAGTGACATTATCACCTGCTCTTCTTTTTCTTAATTCGTCTGCAACTATTCCGATTAGATGAAAGTCGATGCCTTTTGCATAAAAAAGTACAGCGGCTTCTTCTGCCGAGATTTCTTTTTCCGAGAGAGCTCTGTCTAATGTAGATGCTATTATAGGATCGGCCTGTCTTAAGAAATAATCAAAAGATGATGTCTGCAGTGTCATGCCAGATACTCCTTTTTTACAAGTCCTGCAGAATCTACTATGTCATAGATTCTTTCCATTAGATGTCTGTCTACAAATGAAATGAATTCTGGATATACAGGGAGTCTTGCCCTGAGGGTAAATCCTGCATTTGCACAATTTTTTTCAACTATCTCAATAGGAGGCCAAGAAAACTCTGGATTCACATAATCGGGAGTTATAGGAGATATTCCGCCCCAATCATTTATCCCGACAGAAAGAAACTCCGAATATGAATCAGGAGAAAGATTTGGCGGAATCTGCAAATTTGCCTTGGGCATTATTATTCTAGCAAGTGCTACCATGTTTTTAAAATAGACTTGTTGAGCTGAAGGAAAATTTTTCATTTTTGTATCAGTCTTTGGTTGAAAGTTTTGCAAAATTATCTCTTGAATGTGTCCAAACTTTTCATGAATTTTTTTTATTGTAAATAGTGAATCAACAACCTCAATGGAAGTCTCTCCTATACCAACGAGTATTCCAGTAGTCATAGGTATGCCGAGCTCTCCAGCATCTTCCAATACACGAATTCTTGCTTTGGGGTTCTTACTTGGAGCAAATTGGTGTGGCATACCTTCCTCAGTAAGGCGATCACTAGAATTTTCAAGCATCAAACCGAGACTAACATTCGTCTTTTTTAGCTCATTCATTTCTGATTTGGTTAGATTACCAGCGTTTGTGTGTGGAAAAAGTCCAGCTTTTAGAGAAACTTCCGAAGCGTGCACAAGATATTCTACAGTGCTTCTAAATCCATTCTCTTTAAGCCACGTTCTTGCTTCTTGATATTTCTGCTCAGGGCGTTCTCCAGTAACAAATAATGCTTCAGTGCACCTGTATTTCTTTCCCACTTCTACAAGATTGGAAATATCTTGTCTCGACATCAATGAAACCTTTGACTGATCAGGCTCTGATTTGTAAGTGCAGTACGAGCATGTGTCCCTACAAAGATTTATCAAATTAAAAAAAACTTTTCTAGAATAGGTGACAGTCTTTCCTTTGTTTTGGTTTCTTAGGATCTGAGCTACGTGATAAATTTCTGATGGATTTTTCTCTAATTCTTGGTAAATTTGATATGCCTCGTCTTTTGATATGTCATTACCATCCAACGATTTGTTTAACACTTCATAATTTGAAACAAGATTGCTCAATACCTCACATACCTAAATGGGAAGTATTTATGCTTGTACTATGGCTGGTTGTTGTTGGGACGTTCCTCAAGTGTTAGTTTAAAGTTTGTAACACGCCCT
>JBQTHX010000042.1:0-8213 GCA_052389415.1 Nitrosopumilaceae archaeon | reverse complement strand
ATTTTTCAGAATACAATATTTTTAAAACTAGAGATGGCTTGGTTGTCTTTGATTTAGGATCCGCTGTTGACATTAGACACAAAAATGCTAAAGAATTCCTTGAACGAGATATCAAAAATATCACGCGTTTCTTTATGAAACGTGGTTTGACTGTGGAAAATCCATCTGACATTATGGCAAGGATAACAAATCAAGCTACTCCATGAATTTAGCCAATGCATCACATTGTTCTCAAACATATCATGTCTTGGCTTAAATCTCAGTTCATCGTTCTAGTTTCTATATGAGTTTGCGCATTATAACGTCACTTAAAAGAAATGGTCAGGAAATTGTCGGGATTGGGATTACCGAGTATGGCAAGAATTCGTATCTTGATCTGAAAGACGTGTATGAGAATCAAGTTAAGATTTACAATGAAATCAAACAGGGAAAAAGGGACAAGTCCGAAAAGCCAATTTACGTTCTATGGATGGATGGAGAATTCGGATATGTTCTAATGCATATAGATAAAAGAGACAACAAATACGAATTACAACCAAGAACTGATACCGTCATACCTTTATTGAATCGCCTTCCTGAATACAAGGAATAAAACAAAAATGGCAAAATTAAATAATAAAAATCAAAGGTTCGGGATAGGAAAACAGAAGATAAAGATTGATTGTTCTATGATGACATCAAACAGTCTAACTAAATGCAGGGGTTAATTTCATGGATGAAGACCATTTTTGGAGGCAAAACATGTGCTCTGACTGTAAAAGGATGAAATGTACCAAAGGCTGTAACTGCGATTGCCATTGGGACAGGAACAGGTAAAATTTTTTTCAATAAAGAATTGAATTATTTTTCTTTCGTATCTGTCTAATCCAAGTATAAAAAATACGAAAAGATACTAGAACCAGGTTTTATTAGATGACAAGTAATTTTTTTCTTACTTGGTATGGTTAATTTATCCTACTAAGTAGGTAAATACTACTATATTTAAATAACATACTGTGTATACTATACCATGAATCAAAACACAACAAATAACCAAAATCTAGTAAGAAATGATGCAAGCAATACAAAGAATCGTTCAGTATTTCAGGTAATCAATGCCAAAACCGCTACGGAAGGCGAAGGATTTTTGGTACACAGGGCATTTCCAAATCACAACCTTAGGGAATTTGATCCATTTCTTTTGTTAGATGAAATGGGGCCCATGGTTTCACCTCCAGGAGAGGCAAAGGGAGCACCTGATCATCCGCACAGAGGATTTGAAACAGTTACTTACATGATAAACGGAGTTTTTGAACACAAGGATTCGCAAGGACATTCAGGAAAACTAAATCCTGGGGATGTGCAATGGATGACTGCAGGCTCTGGCGTAATCCACTCTGAAATGCCAGAAAAAGAATTTTCACAAAAGGGAGGCACACTGCATGGATTTCAACTATGGGTCAATTTGCCAAAAAAAGACAAGATGATGAAACCACGCTATCAGGATCTACCAGCGAACAAAACTCCAATAGTGCAAAATGATGGCGTCAAGGTTAAAGTAATTGCAGGAGAGTCAATGGGAAAGCAAGCAGTCATTGAAACAAGAACTCCAATCATGTATCTTCATTTTACTTTGCAACCAGGTGCCAAAGTTACGCAGACCATTCCACAAAACTATAACGCATTTGTATATGTGATAAATGGAGAGGGTTTGTTTGGCAATGAACAAAAACCTGCGCACAAAGAACAAGTCGTCCTCTTTGAGCAAGACGGAAGCGAAGTGGCAATCAAAGCACCAGATGATACTAAATCACCATTGGATCTGCTCTTGATTGCAGGTATTCCACTTGGTGAACCAGTTGCTCGTTACGGACCATTTGTCATGAACACAGAAGAAGAGATCAGACAAGCAATACTAGATTACAACAGTGGGAAGATGGGCAAAATTGACTTTTAAGATGACCTTCGTCAATTACAAAGACCAGCCGTCTTTCCCGCAACCGCCTTTTATAATTAGCTAGTATTTTGCTACTAGGTATGGAAACAGAATCAGAAAAAGAGAATAGGGTTCGTAACCAAATCGAGTGCCAAGCTGATGAGATATGGAACGTTCTTGGCAAGACTTGGGCTCTGTTGATCTTAAAAAAACTTGCTGAAAACGAGACTACAAGATTTAATGAGATAAAAAAAGCAATACCTCAGATAAGCAACACCGTGCTGTCTGACAGGCTACACGAGCTTGAAGAACATGGTCTAATTACAAAAAAGATCTATCCTCAAGTGCCAATACGAGTAGAATATAGATTAACAAAGCAAGCAAGAGATCTTGGAAAAATTTTGGAACGGCTGGATGGTTGGGTTATAAAATGGCGAAAAGAAAAACCAAAAAAGAAATGAAATACCACAAATCCTTTTAATTTTACCTTTTCAATAATTAACATTGGAAAAAAATTGGGTTGATCTTGGTCCTGTCAAGTCTCTAAAAGAATCTTCCATACAGGAGATAAAGATTGACAATACAGCAATTGCTCTATCATATTCCAACGGAGAGTTTGGCGCAATATCTAATGTATGTAATCACGTGGGAGGACCACTTGGTCAGGGTCATCTTGATGGAGAGTTTGTTGTTTGTCCTTGGCATCAATACAAGTTTAATCGAAAAAATGGTTTTGGTGAACCAGGATTTGAGGACGACAGAGTTCAGCAATTTGAACTAAAAATAGAAGATGAACATCTGTTTATCAATACCAATCCTGTCAGTCAACGAAACAAATTGCCACATCCACCACATCCGCTAGAGCGACCAGTTGAAAGAAAGGAAGGACCAATCAGATTAGTTGGAATATCAACTACGATAATGGATGCAAAAAATCCAAGATATTCTACCTCTGACAAGCTTTTAGAAATTGCAGTAAATCATGCCAAAACTGCATTTGGGGCAGAGGGAATGATAATCAAACTAAACGAGCTAAAATTCCGTAACTGCGAAGGATACTATTCAAAGAGCGCACATGCCTGCACATGGCCCTGTTCTATTACCCAGATGGATACATCTGATGAGATGGATAAAATCTATGAAGCACTAGTTCACTGGGCAGATGTGATTCTTGTTGCAACTCCAATTCGATGGGGAGCAGCAAGCTCGCTTTACTACAAGATGATAGAAAGAATGAACTGTATCCAAAACCAGATAACAATTGCAAATAGAGTTCTGATACAAAACAAAGTTGCGGCATTTATCATAACTGGTGGCCAGGATAACGTGCAATCAGTAGCAGGTCAGATGTTTGCCTTTTTTTCAGAGCTTGGATTTGTCTTTCCACCTTTTCCTTTTATCGCCCACTCGCGTGGATGGACTGCAGAAGACATGGAAAACAACATCAAATATGTTGCAAATAGCAAAGATCTTCAGGATGGTGCAAAAGAGCTTGCACGACGTGCAGTTGAGATGGCCGAAACTCTACTTGTGCGACACTTGTCAAAAGAGAGAATCGAGAGAGGTGGCAGAAAGGCTCATCCTCTGCATTTGAAGACGAATCTTGATTAAACTTTTTTATGATGTGAACTAGAAAATACTTTCACAGAAATCATGATACACATTCCATCTGGTACATGGAAATATTTTTTTGCACAAATTACAAACAAAATCAAAATACAATTTATCAGCAACCTCTAAATCAACGTCAAATAGAACCATGCTAGGTACTGATTTATAATGAAAAGCATACAAGACACTAGCAATTCGGGATTGAGAACACTAGTCATCCTGAGTTGTATCGGTATCATTGTTCTCTTCGACGAGATAATGATCCTGCCAGCTATTCCTGACTTTATACGTGACTTTGGCATTTCTTATAGCACATCATCGTGGCTGCTCTCAGCCTACATAATTGCGGCAGCAGTCATGACGCCAATAGCCGGAAAACTTTCCGACATTTACGGCAAGAAAAAAATACTGCTAATAGTGATGGCAGTCTACACAGTCGGTGTCCTGCTAGGGCGATTTGCAACCAACATAGAGTTCATGCTCATGGCAAGGGCGTTGCAGGGCGTGGGGATGGCCATGTTTCCAGTTGCCTTTGGAATTATCAGGGAAGTTTTTCCTGAGAAAAAACTCGCCATGGCCCAGACTATATTTAGCTCAACGTTCCCAGCAGGCGCTGTCATCGGACTTGTAGGTGGTGCGGCCATAATCCAAAGTTTCGGATGGCAATCGACATTCTTAGCTGTCTTGCCTCTTTCGATGGCACTTTGGATAATGATACTAAAATTTGTGCATGTTCCAAGCTCGGCAGAGAGTAAAGAAGGTGCGGTAATTGACAGGACGATTGATGTAAAAGGAGCGCTGGCTCTTGCTGCCACAATAACTTTCTTTTTGACTGGCTTCACTTTTATGGAAAGTGACACCAGCATTTACCAAATCGCCGGTCTCTTTGCCGCATCGGCAGCATCCCTTGCAGGATTCATTGTGATCGAAAAAAAGACGCGAGTTCCGTTGCTTGATTTCAAACTGATGAAAAGTAGGAGCTTCCTTCCGCCAACTATCATCCTCATGCTGGTCTTTCTATCGATTTTCACGGTTTATCTGACTGTGCCCGTCATGGTCAGGAGTCCCGCGCCGTTTGGGTTCGGAGGAGATGCCCTTGCTGTAGCAAGTGTACAGCTTCCATTTATGATCGTGTTTCTCATAATGACAGTTGTTTCAGGTATCATCCTCAACAAGGTCAAGAATACAAAGCTGACGATGATTGGAACTGTCATCAGCACAATAGGATTCCTTTTCCTGGTAATGTTCCACTCCACAGAGATTATGGTTGCTGTTGGTCTCACCATAATTGCTGCAGGCCTGTCGCTGTCGACAGCTGGTGGGTTTAACCTGATACTTGTTTCCGTGCCGATGCAGATGGCAGGGATAGCACTAGGCATGACTTTGCTGCTCAACCTGGTGGGGATGTCAGTGGGTCCAGTCTTTGCCGGAATAATCCAGGACATGAACCAAGGTACTATAGATGGAATTTCGGGGAGCTTTCCTACAGAAGCCGCGTATAGTCTGATTTTTATTATAGCCGGCCTTATCTCGCTGGCATCAGTTGTCCTCGCTGTGGTGTCAAGCAGGAGAAAAATTGAATCTGCACCCAATGCAGGCGAAGTGCAACATTAATTATTTTTTGTTTTAGACAAGCAAGAAACCTTTTGGCATCAAACTCAAAGCTTATAATGATATGAAAATAAAAAAAACCATGCTAAAATTCAAATGCAAAGATGTTGGATTCGACTGTGGTTTTCAAGCAAAGGGCAAGACAGAAGATGAGATCTTGTCACAGTGTGCAGCACATGCAACAAAGGATCATGGAATGAAGCCTGAAGATATCACAGAAGAACTGAAGGGAAAAATCAAGGCCAACATTCACAAATCATGGTTTTAGTTTTTGAGTTAGGTTAAAGATTAAAGCTTGTCCAAGTTTTTCTGTTTTTTAGTAATCTTTAGAAAATAAAAAATGGAAGGTCCCTACTTGTTTATTCTTCTAATTTGCTTTCCTTGAATACATCAGATCCATACCAGCAATAACGGAAATAGTCAAGGCACCACTCGTGAAACATGGTGTCATCACCATAGAACATTTCACTTAGATCCGGCTCGCCATCCGGGCTAAAACAGAACACAGGCCTATTTCTCATTCAATACTAGTACCGTATGCACATTTTTTATCATCTTTCTCTCTACTATACCCTTCTCAATTAATTTATAAAATCCCAATTTTTTCAGCAATGCTTTTCTGCCCTCTGGAACTATCACAGACTCTGAAAAGATGTATTGGAACTTTACTCCTTTTTTTATTTGCTTGACCAGTGGTTCTAAAAGATCTAGTGGCACTTCGGAAAGAATTTCGTAAATGTACTCGTTGGCATTTTTGTAAATCGATTTCCACTTTTCGAGTGTTTTGACTAATACTTTGATATATTTTCCATCATTATCCTTTTCGATTAAACCACTTTTTTCTAGTCGTGAAAAATTGCGGTGTGCTTCCTGTTTTGTAACGTTTAATTCCCGTGCAATTATAGTTGGTGTTGATTTATTTTCAAGGAGTTTGAATATGATTTGTAATCTCTGATGACTAGCTAGCTCTAAAAAATTCTCAGCTGCTTGACTGAAAAGGTCTGTCATGCCAAAATATTAAAAAACCCGCTAAAAAAAGGGATATGATTTACTGGAGTAATAGTCCAGCAACCGTGAATGCACCAATGATTGCTCCCAGCCCCATGAACAAAAGATCAAACGCTACGACTTTTCTGAATGAGGCGTGAACCATCCTGTTCCAGGTGCTAGTTCGAGTTTGTGTTGTTGTGCCAAACACGACAGAAAATTTGGAATGGTTTGCAAATTACAAACAAACACTGAAAGACAGACTGCAACAAGACAGAATCTTTATGACTGTAACTCCAACGTTGATTATCCCCTAAGGAATTATAGCAACCAACCGCAGAGGCGCGCCACTTCCTCCTTCTATCTTCATCGGTAGTGCAATAACTATGGAACCAATGACAGGCACTTTATCTAAATTCGCAACATTTTCAAAAAAAGGAATATTCTCGGCACAAAGAATGCGATGAGTTTCAAAAAATTCGGATTTACCATAATCTATACTCTGAGTATCCAGTCCGATTGCATTTATTTTTCGATTCTCAACTAGCCATCTTGCAGCATCAGGATGCAATCCAGGAAAGTGTAAATTAGTTAATCCCTCCTTTCCCTTTTTATCAGTTCCAAGATACTTGAGGCGGTCTGGCCAGTATCTTCCATATCCAGTACGCATTAACACAATGATTCCATCCGGAATTTTGCCAAAAGACGACTCCCAATCTGAAAAATCTTGCACTGTTATCTGATAATCAGGATTTGCTAGTGCCTCTTTTGATACATCGATTACAATTGCAGGCCCAATGAGACTCTCCAATTGAATCTGATCTACTGTTTTTCCATCCTTTGCAAAATGAATTGGGGCATCCATGTGAGTTCCTCCATGTTCTGGTGCAGAAAATTTTTTTGCGGAATAGTAGTATCCTTTTTCAGTAATGCCACTAAACTCACCATCGATTTTAAAACCATCTTCTGTAGGCCAATAAATTGTTTTTGCAGAATAACTATAACTAAGATCTACAAGATGCCCTTTTGGAAATGAAATTTTGTTTGTCGTATATTTAATTATGAATAAAAGAATATAAACAAATTTGTAGAATCCAAAATCCGATTTTTTAAATGAACGTTTACCTAGTTGATTTTTTTGTCTATGGTGCAGGACACAAGCTTGGTGTCTTGGAGAAAGTGAATCCGTTGATACTTGCATTTTCTAGAGTCTCAGGCTCTGATAGATGGACACAAAGATGAATATTGTTCTCATTATCGCTAATCACTCTGGTGTTGAACAAGTACACTAGTCCAACATCTGAATCTGAAGAATTGTCACATACTTGTGCTGGGTCTACCAGCTCGTTTAGAGTGGCGTCGATATTTACAAGACTGATGATGGTCTTGTCCTGGCCTGATTTGTAAGTTATATGACCAGTACCTAGATCATGAACAGAACCAGCAATACTCTCAAATTCATAACCTGCATCTGAACAGGTTGCAGACGATTCTACTATTCGTGAAGCATGGCCATGAACTCTGTAATCCCCACAATCGATATTTTCACAGTTGTTGTAAGTGTGAACTCCCACTGTGTACACATGATCGTTATCAGGTTTTATCAATATGCCAGCACCCTTACTGTCTCCCTCCAATGCTTTGGTAGATTTTACCAAGTTTCCATCAAGAGCGGCTGTCAATTCCCAATAGGCATTTTTGCCATCTGCCTTTACGACATCACTGAGTACCGCAGACTCGATATCAGGTAATGCAAATTGTACTGCCAATTTTTTATCTTTATCTGAAAATGTTGGTGAGATTGTTAAAGATATCACAACGATTGCTGCAAACAAAATTCCAAATAGAAATGTCTTGTTCACAAATTTTCTAAAAAACCTTGATAAATAAATCTATGCAAAAATAATTACATAATTTATGAAAATGAAATTGCCAAAATTGGGAAGATGTCTATTAGACTCCTTGCAAAAATTGCGCCCACTATCTCTTAACCACACAAATTAAATTTTCTTGAATTCTTCTCAAATTTTACAGTTAGACCAATATCAAATTGGTAAACTGTTCATCCGTCATTTATTTAACCCAAACA
>JBQTHX010000041.1:0-8570 GCA_052389415.1 Nitrosopumilaceae archaeon | reverse complement strand
AGATGTATCAGGATTCGAACTAGGAGACATTACAGTAACAAACGGCGTAGCAAGCAACCTTGCAGGTGGACCAAGTGTATACACATTTGATGTCACACCATCATCTGATGGATTAGTATCAGTAGACATTGATGCAGATGTGGCACAAGATTCTTCAGGAAATGGAAACTTTGCAGCTGCAACACTTAGCATAACCTATGATGGAACAGGACCATCTGTCGTATTATCAACAACTGCATCAGATCCAACAAACATATCACCAATCCCAGTCACAGCAACATTTAGTGAAGATGTATCAGGATTCGAACTAGGAGACATTACAGTAACAAACGGTGTAGCAAGCAACCTTGCAGGTGGACCAAGTGTATACACATTTGATGTCACACCCTCTTCTAACGGTCTTGTATCAGTAGATGTAGATGCAGATGTGGCACAAGATTCTTCAGGAAATGGAAACACCGCAGCTGCAACACTTAGCAGAGTAGCTAACGTGTTTAGTCTTTCTGCCACGGTTTTGGATAAAACTATAATACTTCTTGATTGGAATGATGCTCCAACTGTAATTTGCAATGACTTGATAGGATATGACATTTACAGAATGGGACCAGATGATGAAGGCTTTGTCTATCTTGCTTCAGTAGGTGCTGATACAACAGAATATTCCGATACAGAACTTGATGGAAATACAGAGTACACATACATTGTAGTTGCAGTTTATGGTGACGAAGAATGTCCTCTTGAGGAAACTAACGAGGTCTCAGCAACAACTGAGCCATTCTTGAATAGAAGAGGTGGACTATCATTTGATGTCACTGCTCCAATGACAAACGGAATCAGCTTCTCATCAACACAAGATGGAACAGATACTGAAGAATTTGGTGGAAGACTCGCATCATACTCTAATGACATTCCAACTCAAGTAATGAACACTGGCGTAGAACAGCGACTCCAAGTTGACATTTATGACAACAACGGAATTGCCGCGGTCAAACGTGTAGTGATAAACATGTTCTTTGACTATCTAGCGATTCAGAAAGCAGATACTTACTTTATGTATGAAGAGGATGGACAGAAATTAACAGTATCTGATCCAAATGGATTCTTTGGTGATGTGAAAGTGCACAGGACATACACAGAGACAGAGATGATTCTAGTCTTTGTATTCACGCCACAAAAGCCAATGCCAATTACCGATCTTGTAATAAACTCAGAAGACGAGTATAGAAACAACCAGAACACTATTGTCTTTGGAGCTTTTGAGATTCAAGGTGAACCAATAACATCTGTAGAATCTAGTGTGGCCGCAGCAGAGATTCCATACTACAAGAATCCAGACTGGAACCAGTTTGTAATAGATGCAGATGGAGATATGGCAACATATGATTCGTTTGGAAACTTGGAAAAGAACCAGACTCCAGTAATGGATGAGTTTGTACAGTATGGCAGCTACATTGGTAAATCAGAAAGACACGATGATGGGTTCTATATTAAAGTCTCAGCAGAAAAAACAAGAGCACAAAAACTAGTTGACTCTAGAGATTCCCACAAGATATTCCAAGAACCACAAAAAGTATTCAAAGTAGACAAGGTCTTCAAGTATCCAAGTACAGTCGGCAAAGCAGACAGAGAGAATGTCAAAGCAATGAATGAACTAAAACAAAAAGAGCATTCAAAGGCATTAAACGTAGCAAAGAAACTGTCCTAGATAAACTCTGAAAGATCTGTTTATTGAAAAAAAACTATTTTTTCAAATCTTTTATTTTTCATCGTCGATTGTACCGCCCTGTCCATAGATAGCTGACATTGTAAATGTGCTTGTAATGTTTGGAATTTCTCTTATTTTTGTAATGGTAGAGTCTACTCTTGGTGGGTTTTCAGCAGAAATCTTGATGAATACGTCGTATCTTCCCATTATGCCATTCACCTCAACTACTTCAGGTAAGGACCTTATCTTTGCAATCACATCTTTTTCATTTCCAGGCACACATGTTGCTAAAATGTACACAATCATGTGTTTGGATTAGAAATTTTTGCTAATAAAAGTGCTGTCTGGTCCTTATGTATATTGTTAAACTGATAATTGATACAAGCAAAACAAAAACTGCGAGGTGACCAAACTCAGGGATGACAGACGTACCAATTATCTTCATCTCTTGCGAATTACTGGGAATAAAGCAATTCAATATTGTGTTTTCAACTGTTTTAGTTTCAGAGCAGTCAAGTGGATCTCCGTCTATCTCAACAACAAGAGATTGCCTTGAATCAATTACTTCTTTTGGTATTTCAAATTCCTGTGGAATTGGATCAATAGGTGACTCGATATCAAGCTGTATTGTAATGCTTTTTTCTTCTAGTGAGACAACAACATTCTCATATTTTATCAAACCAAGTACATCGCCTCTAACTTTGATTGAACTGGTTTCAACTGGTATATTTTGTAAGACTCCTGATGTCAGCGAGAATTGCAACTTGGTAGTTTGTTCTCCATGTTTTATGTCAATTGTGTACGTACCAGGTTTTGAGTTTTCACTAATGACAAAGTCATGCACAAAAATATTGTTGTTTATCTCTACTTGTCCGATAGCATAAACATTTTGAACAGGACTTCTGACAAGGATCGTCACTGGGTTTCCATCAATTACATTTTTTACAGTTCCTGTTATGGTTACCTTTTCTCCTAGTTTATACGATATACTGTTAGTAGAAGCAACGATTCCATCTGTTGATTGGGCAATTGCATTAGCTGATACACATGTTATTAGAAATGCAAACAAGGTATAGGTTGAGATTTTCTTGTACATCTGTGTCCTGAATTTGTTGAATTTGATGCATATTTAAAAATTGTAGATTTATTATTGTGCATAAATCACTGTATTCATGGACGAAAACCAAACATTAGAAGAACTAGTCAGAAGAACAATAAAGGGTGCGATACAGTCCATTCCAGCACATCTTTATGAAGTGGAAGCAAGCAAAGAGATTCTCAAAGTAACTGACAAGAATGAATTTGTATATGGTCTTGTGATGGGAATGGGTCTTGGTATGGCTACAGCAGCAGTAACCACATTCAAACAAGCAATTCCCACATCGGAGGATCTTATGAGAATAAAGAATGTTGTTTACAAAATGGTGCCTGAAATCAGAGAAAACATCTTTAAGTGATTAAAAAAATGCATCCAATCCTGTCTTTTCTCCAGCCTGATTCTCCAAGATTTTAGACATTTTTTCTCCCATGCTCTTTGCTGCGGTTACTTTTCTTTTTCCAATCCAATAATATGTCTCGTCCGAAGTGTCTTTTGCGATCAAGACCACCAATCTGCCAATGGACTTTCTTCCAGTTCGTCCTTTTCTCTGAACGTATCTTATTGAACTTGGGACATTATCAAAAAATACAACAAGATTGACTTCGGAAATATCCAGGCCTTCTTCACCAACACGTGTTGCAATTAGAACTTTGTAATCTCCGTCACGAAATTTTTGAACAGTTTCTATTTGCTTTTTTTGTTTCAGACCTGATTCTCCTGCCTTTCCAATCAAGAATCCAGCAGCTATTCCCATCTCAACTAGTTTTTGATAAATTATCTCAACTGAATCCCTGTAACTAGTAAAGACAAGAGCCTTTCCAGAAATTGGTTCTAAAATCTCTTTTAGTTTTTGAATTTTAGAGTGCTCGATTCCTTTTGATTGAGCTGTTTTTGCAAGTCTTATTGCTTTGGCAAAGTTTAGATCATTTTCAAAAAGATCCTTTATGCCAACTCCTTTTTTTTCCTGAGTTCGTTGGCAGAATCGTAAAAACGAAGTTACTCCATGTGATTCAAAAACATTAAGCGCATGTGTAATTCGAATTGCTGTAAAGAGTGGCTTTGCTGCACGTCTGTTTTGCCTTATTACAAACTCGCGCACCCTTAACAGCTGTGATAATGACTTGGTGTCTGACAGATTTAGACCCAGTCTTTTTAGCTCTTGGTATCTTAAATCCAATGCTACTCTCAGACATGACTGAATCTCTCGCATCTCTGGTGGCAACTCTACTGTAATCCATTGCGTTTCTGTTTGCTGTACGTATGGCTTTACATCTGGACTCTCTTCGGTTCTCTGAGCAATGCTTGATATTCGCAAGGTCTGCAGTATCTCAGTTGCCTTTTCTTTCTCACTTGGAAGAGTAGCTGTCATGCCAACTATTCTTACTTCAATATTTCTAAATCTCTCTGCTATTCCTGAATATGCATAATCTCCAATTGTCCTGTGTGCTTCATCAATTATCAACAGACTAAATTGCTGTGGAGAAACAATCTGTCTGTCAAGATCATTTTTTGTAATTTCTGGGGTAGCACATATGACACTGTTTAACCAGAGTTTTTTTCTTTTGGAGACAAGATCCTCTCCTGTAATTAAAGCAGTGTCGTCAATCTTTAAATTATTTTTTAAAAATTCATAATGCTGATGTGCTAAAACTCGTGTTGGTGCAAGAAATAAAACGCCGCCCTTTTTTTTAGATAAAAAATCAGCAATGATTTGTAATGCCACTGCAGTCTTGCCAAGACCTGTGGGGAGGACAACTAGACAATTTTCTTTTATGGCTTGATTTGCTAAATTTATTTGGTAATCTCTGTGCTCAATAGAATCTTTTTTGATAAGCTTGTGATCTAGATATTGAGAAGCCACACAACAATCTTGTTTTGTCCAAGTAAAAAGTTTCTTTCAATTCTTATATTGCGGTACTTATCACTTGACTGGTGTGAAAATGTCATTTGATCGTCCAACATGGGATGAATACTTTATGTTACAAGCCGAACTGGCCAAACTTCGTTCTAATTGCATAACAAGGCAGGTCGGGGCTGTCATAGTTCGCGATCACAGACAGATTGCTACTGGTTATAACGGGACTCCACCTGGTGTAAAAAATTGCTTTGAGGGAGGGTGTAAGAGATGTCTCTTAAGAGCAGAAGGAAAGATGGCCTCTGGAGAAGGATTGGACAGATGCATCTGCAATCATGCAGAGGCAAATGCAATCATGCACTGTGCTATCCTAGGAGTTGGCTCTGGCACTAAAGACACAACACTTTACACTACCTTTGTGACCTGTCTTGAATGTAGCAAGATGGCAATTACGATTGGAATAAAACGTATAGTCTGTCTTGGTTCGTACCCTGAAACGGATTTTGATTTGCTAAAAGAAGCTGGACTAGAGGTAGTTGTTTTGGATAAGAAAAAAATCGAACACTGGATACATGTTTTGCTTGAGAACCCAAAAGTAAATCCAATTCCAAAATAGAGTGAATCCATGCAACAAAACATCCTTGGTGCAGTTGATGAAGTCACAACAACAATGCCTCCTGCATTGCTTGTTTCTGCAACATATGACAGCGCTAAAAAAGCAGCAGTCTTAAAATTCTATGAACCGGTTTCACAAAAAGTTCTCCTCTGGACTGACAACACTGATCATAAACCATATTGTTACTCCAAACTTGCCCCAGAAGAACTTCAATTCTTATCAGAAAGAAAAGATGTTCTAAAGCTTGAAAAAACCCAGAGAAAAGACCTGCTAAAAGACAGGACAATAGAGATGACAAAGATTGTTGTAGCAGACCCACTTGCTATAGGGGGAACGCAGACTGACAAAAGTATTAGAAATCTGATGGAGACCTGGGAGTCGGATATAAAATATTATGAGAATTATCTTTACGATCGTTTACTAGTTGTTGGTAAATACTATAAAATAGTGGATGGCAAGATGGAGTCGTTTGGCTATGACATACCAGATGAAGTTCAGCTTGCCCTAAAAGGTCTATTGTGGGATAAAGTTACAAACAAGGGAATTATTGACTCTAAAGAGTTTCAAAATTATATCTCTGAATGGGCTCATCTGCTTAACCAGCCAATCCCAAAAATCAAGAGGATAAGTTTTGACATTGAGGTAGAATCTGAAATAGGAAGAATCCCTGACCCCAAGGTGGCTGAAAAACGGATAACTGCCATGGGATTTGCAGGAAGCAACGGTCTCAAACAAGTTTTTGTTTTAAAGAGAAAGGAAAAGCAGCTAGGAACAAACGAAGTTTCGCCAGACATCAAGATAACATTCTATGAAGAGGATCAGGAAAAACAGATGATAAAAGATGGACTAAAACTTTTGACAGACTATCCTTTTGTTATCACCTTCAATGGTGATGAGTTTGATATGCCATATGTGTATAACAGAGCAGAAAGACTGGGAATTGAAACAAGAGAGATTCCTCTAATAATGATGCGAGACTCGGCAACACTAAAGCATGGGGTTCATCTTGATCTTTACAGAACTTTTTCAAACCGCTCTTTTCAAATCTATGCGTTTAGTCACAAGTACACTGATTTTTCTCTAAACAGTGTATCCGAAGGATTGCTAAATGAATCTAAAATAGAATATGACGGCGAACTAGATGATCTCTCCTTGTATGAGCTTGCAAATTATTGCTTTAATGATGCAAGACTAACACACAATCTTACTAGTTTTAACAATGATTTGCTGATGGATCTTCTTGTTGTAATTACTCGTATAGGTAGAATGCCAATAGACGACATTTCAAGAATGGGTGTGTCGCAATGGATTCGCAGTCTCTTTTACTTTGAACATAGAAAAAATAATGCGCTGATACCGCGCAGAGATGAGCTTGATCTAAAGTCTACTGCAGTAACAACTGATGCAATAATAAAAGACAAAAAATATCGTGGTGGGCTAGTTGTAGAACCACAGGAAGGGATTCATTTCAATGTTGTAGTTATGGACTTTGCCAGCCTGTATCCTAGTATCATCAAGGTTAGAAACCTTTCATATGAAACGGTTCGCTGTCCACATGAAATATGCAAGAAAAATACAATTCCTGGGACTAGTCACTGGGTTTGTACCCTAAAAAATGGGCTAACGGCACTGCTTATTGGGTCACTGAGAGACTTGAGAGTAAACTATTACAAGAATCTCTCAAAAAATGCCTCACTAAATGAGGATCAAAGGCAGCTATACACTGTTGTTAGCCAAGCACTCAAAGTCATACTAAATGCAAGCTATGGTGTAATGGGTGCTGAAATATTTCCATTGTATTGTCTTCCTGTAGCAGAGGCAACAACTGCAGTTGGAAGATATACGATTTTGGAAACAATAGAAAAATGTAAGTCAAGTGGAATCGAGGTGTTGTATGGCGACACTGACTCTATCTTTTTGAAAGGTCCCACAAAAGAGCAGGTGCAGCTTGTAATAGAATGGGCAAAAAAAGAGTTTGGAGTAGACTTGGATCTTGACAAGGAGTATAGATATGTTGTCCTAAGTAATAGGAAGAAAAACTATCTTGGTGTCAAGACTGATGGCAAGGTAGATGTCAAAGGATTGACGGGGAAAAAATCACACACGCCGTCATTTATCAAATCTCTCTTTTACGAAATACTTGAGATTCTATCCAAGGTACAAACAGTGGATGATTTTATGAAATCCAAAGAAAGGATTGGTAACATGATCTCACTTTATGCAAAAAAACTCAAAGCCAAAGAGATTCCACTTGCTGAACTTACATTTAATGTAATGATAAGCAAGGCACCTTCAGAGTATGTAAAAACAGTTCCGCAACACATTCGAGCTGCTAAACTTTTAGAATCAATGCGGGAAATAAAAAAAGGAGACATAATTTCATATGTAAAAATAATCAACAAGCCAGGTGTAAAACCAGTAGAGATGGCAAGACCAGACGAGATTGATTCTGCAAAATACATGGAGTTTATGGAAAGCACATTTGATCAGATTCTTTCTTCTATGGACCTAGACTTTGGTTCCCTGACTGGTGCGCCAAAACAGACGGGACTGGATCAGTTCTTTTGGAACTAGGTGTAATAATTTCTACTTTTTGGTGCAATTAGGCTATGCTAATTTTCATACAATTTATAACTAGTAATTGCAATTTTTGTAACTATGCGAATAGATTCATGTAGGACATGTGGGACCGGAATGCAAGAATTTCAATCCTGTCCTGTGTGCAAGATAGTGACGAGATTTGTCTGCACAGGATGCGGCAGGGCTAGCGAAGAGCAAGTACACTCGGAGTGTAATCTACTAGGCAAGTCTGCCGTTGCAAACTAGATTTATTTTCAATTTTCAGCTAAATATCTATATGTGGTTAGAGGATTCTCTAAAAAATGAGCTTTCTTGACTTGTATGTAAGCAAGAGTCCTCTAATAATAAATCCAAACGAGAATGCTGATTCTTCAGCTCTGATATTTGGAGTACCTTTTGATTCCACCCATTCGTTTAGGCCAGGTACACGATTTGGTCCAGATGCAATAAGATTGGCACTAAACAACATTGAGATATTCTCAAACAGATTTAACATAGATTTGGAAGACGTTGGAATTGAGGATCTTGGAAACATCCGACATACCGTTGTAGTAACTGAAATGATTGACATGGTTGGTAAAATAACCAGTGAACTTGTACCAAAAGATAAACAACTGTTCATACTTGGTGGAGAACATTCACTGACATATGGCACCTACATGGGCTTTCCAAAAGAAACTGGATATGTTGTCTTTGATGCACACTATGATCTAAG
>JBQTHX010000040.1:0-6602 GCA_052389415.1 Nitrosopumilaceae archaeon | reverse complement strand
TTTGGTTCCTGGCTTGAGATGGCAACGCGCATGATAAATTTCAGATTTTGTACAATAAAAGCCTAGATCTGTGTATATTTCACCAGATTATACAGGTATGAGGCGTTTGTCTCAATGGCTCCACGATGTGGAATTTTCTCAAGACCAGTTGCCCTTGTTTCAAGGGCAGCTTGTGCAGAGCCTACTGCAAAACACATTGCCCAGAAAAAGTCTTTTTCCTTAAGATAGGTGCATGCAAATGTGGCACAAAAGATATCACCAACACCGGTAGTGTCATAAACATCCATGTTTGGAATTTTTAAAAAATAGAGCTTGTCTTTAACTAGAACTGTAATTTCTTGTTTGTTTGTTAGCATCACATGCTCGACGCCTTTTTTTTGCAGATACTTCATGGCTTCTCTTCCCTCCAGTCCAGTTAGAGAATAAGCTTCGTCCATGTCTACTTTAATTGCAGAGATGTTTGTCAAGTCCATCTCTGTTCTTTGCAGGTAAATTTTGTTTTTCTCGTCTGTTCGTCGTAAAAATCCTTGAGGGTCTAGTAAGGTAAACTTGAAATCTTTTTTTAGTTTTTCAAAAGTATCATGCGATATTTCATCAAATACAGGACTGATTATACAGCCATCAGCATCTGATTTCTCATATTCTATTGGCAAACATCTTGTTTTCAGGTAAAGATTTCTGTTTGTTCCCAAGACCTCTAGTGCAAATCTCGTAGTAGGAGTTTCTGTGATGGATCTTTGAGTGATAAAGATCTTGTTTTTGTCTAGCAGTTCTCTGTATGTAAAATCAGGTCCAATCTTTGTGTAAAGCTCGACATCAAACTTGAAGTTTCTTGCAGTCAATCCGCAATAACATGGTGGACCACCCGCTGTCTCTACTACTGTACCACTTCTTGATATCTCATCTATTGTACAGTGGGAAAAAATTGCAATCTTCATCTAATTTTCTAAAAAGCGGTTCAAATTTAGTCTTTTTTAGATTGTTTCTTCTCAAAGCAAGAACGGCATAGTATCTTGCCCCTTTCTATTACCAATTCAACGTTGGAGGCAAGACATGTATGACACAAGCCTTTCATGGTACCATTTATCACTTCCCGGTTTAAATTTCTTGAAAAAATCACCCTAAAATCAAGACATTGTTTCCAAAGATGAAACAATGTGTGTGTAAGTCCGATTTAGAAATGACAAATCGATTTACTCTACAAACCAGACCTTGTCTTCATGGAATTGTTGCAAATTATCTTGTCCATCATTGTCATCTTTGCATCTGCAAGAATTCTTGGCCAGATCTTTCGTAGGAAGAAACTTCCTGCACTTGTTGGCGAGATACTTGCTGGTATGATTCTTGGTCCATCGCTTTTTGGAATAGTACACACTGATTCTAGTTTTCAGATTCTTACTACTGTTGCAATATTTTTCCTAATGCTTGTTGCAGGTCTTGAGATGAACATTAGAGATATCCAAAAGGTTGGCAAGTCAGCAATAATAATTTCCATGATTGCATTTTTTGTTCCCTTTGAGGTTGGAGCTTATGCAGCATCATTGTTTGGACTGACTGGAGTCCAGTCAATCTTTATGGGATTGTTGTTATCAATTACTGCACTTCCTGTTAGTGCCATGGTCTTGATGGAGTTTAAGATTCTAAAAAGCAAGATAGGAAATACGGTGATTGCAGCTGCAGTCATAAATGATATCATGGCAATAGCTGTGCTTGGAATTACAGTCCAGCTATCTGCAGCTGGCGGCACTCTAGATACTGTTAATTTTGGCGAGTCTATGATCAAAGTAGGAGCGTTCATTGCAGTATTTTTGACCAGTCTTTTTTTTGGAAGAAAGATATTGCCACACAAAGAGTCCAACCGCACATATGGATTAATCTCAGTTCTAACATTTGGTTTCTTTGCCCCTCTCTTCTTTGGATTCATTGGTGTAGAGTTTAATGCAAACTCGATAGTAAACTTGCTTCCACTCTTTGTTGTGTTACTTGCCATAGCTATCACTAGCAAAATTAGCGGGGGATTCCTTGGCGCCAAGATCTCCAAGTTTTCTAACGATGGAAGTCTTGCCATTGGAGCTTTAATGAACGGCAGAGGAATGATGGAGCTTGCAATTGCAGCTATCGGATTCAGTGTTGGAATATTGGATGTGAATCTATTTTCTATCGCAGTGGCAATTGGTTTTGTCACTACAATATTATCGCCGTTATTGGCCAGGCCTTTTATTAACAAATTAAAATCTAGCAAGAATATAGAAACACTGGAAAAGATTCCAGATATGAAGCCACTTGAGAATCAGCCTAGCCAGATTTTATAATTTTGTCCAGTTTGAGAGGTAGTTGACAAATCTCTCCTTCAAACAAACATCAAATACAGTTTTGTTTGAAAATAAATCATGTCAGAAGAGTTGATAAGTTCAGTCCAAGGTTTACTTGGCTCTAAGAGTAGTTCAGGACAATCAAGTGATATCTTACACATACTAGAACTTGGAAGAGAAATATTTTCCTCCAACCAAAAAATCACAACAGATTTAGAAATCTCAAAGACCAAAGAGTCTAGGAAAAAATTTGATCTAAAGAGAATGGACAAGCAAGAAAGGATCTTAAAAATAATAGAGAGTTTTACAGAAGATTTTGAGACCAACCTTCCAAATAATGTCAGCATAAAAAATTATCTCCTGTTTCTATTGGTTATCTTCAAGCTAGCAAAAAAAATCAAGGTGAATCATCAGCGAAGCATCGTTCTTGCAAATACACTATCGAGATTAAATCAAATGTTTGTAAAATATCCACTCGATTACAGCATGCGCCAAACTTTGGAACCTCTATCTTTACTCTTTCTTGTGGCGGAATCGACAATTGAGGCTAGTCGCGGATTGGAATTTCCTTATCAGATTGAACAGTCCACATTTTCTCAATTTCTTCCACTTGTGACAAGGTTTTGCGTCCATTCTGATGATCCTCTACAAGATATCACCAAGACCATATCTGACATGCCAAAATTTAGAATCAACTGTACAATAGGTGATGGTCACAAGAAGATTTTTGGAGCTGTGTTACAGCATTGTTTTCCAAAGATTCCCTCAAAGACAAGAATTGAGACAGGGACAAAACTCTACAAAAAAATAATATCAGAACAAAGTGATTCTACGGTATTATCACATTACAATACTCTAAAGTTGTTTTTAGATAAAGACTTAGAATTGAAAACCACGCTTTCAAAACTAGCAAAGGCGGAGATTGCAAAGACAAGGTACAGAAGATTCGTAAACGGGATCCTTGAGGAGATGAGTAATTCATGAAATTTTTCATTATTTTCTTGCTAGTTCTTGTTGTCTTTGTTGCATTCATTGATGATGCCATTGCGTACACTGTAAATTTTCCAGTAAACAATCACAGAGTAACCCGTATCCCGACATATTGTGGCATAGAGCCAGACCTGCCTGATGTCTCTCCAGAAGTTATCAATTTTTGGATGGAAGAGACAGGAAAGGCAGTATCTGATTGGAAGATAATGCTTGGCAATGCAAACAACGAACACAGAGACAGATGGGATATGAAGTATGTTACAGTGCCAGTAGGGCAGAAATACAATGCAACAAATTGTGATATTCAAATCTATTTCCAAGACAAACCAAATCCAGAGGACTCGTTTTCGTATCTTGGATATCTTCAAAATAATATCATCAAGGTGTTTTATCTTGATATTGGAACATGCCAAACACAAGAAGTTACACAACGATGCTACAAGGATGATGCACTTCGAACACCTGCAAGCATGGGAAGCACATTACGGCATGAGATTGGCCACTCCTTAGGATTAGGCCACTATAGCTCAGATGACAACAAGGTAAATCTGGCGTGGTACAAAGGGACAGAAGAGATTCCCTCCATCATGTTTCCAGCACCAGAGAATCCTACTTTACGTACTATCAAGGATGTCGATATAGAAAAGGTTGGACAGATTTACGGACTGTATGGATTTTTTGCATTCTCCAAAGACTCGGAAGAGCGTTCTGATGTGCTCATCACAGGTTCTATTACTTCGGTAAATTCTATTGAATCATTTGGAATATCAAACGAAGTTATATCAATAAAACAATACCAACCACATTTAGAAAAATTCTATGGCCAAGTCTCAAGTGATTTATACAAGAAAGGCCAAAAGGTATTTCTTATCATAACAAGACCAGACTTTAGCCCCGAAGTATTATCGGTTACTCCTTCAAGTGAAGGAATTTTTGAGATCCCGCATGTATTTGACAAGAACGCACAAAAGGGACAATATTTCGTAGAGATTAGCTACATGGGATATGTGGATAATGAAAAGGCATTCTCATTTAGCGTAACTGATGAAACCTCCTCTACACAATCGAGAATCGTAAAAAGTCAGATTCTTGATAGGCCAGTCCAGATACCTTTGTGGTTGAAAAATAATGCAAAGCAATGGTCAGATGGTGAGCTTGATGATAAAAATTTCCTTGGTAATCTAAAATATCTAGTTAGTGAAGAGATCGTATCATTGCCAGAAGGGCAATTTTTTAGAACAGAAAGTATTCCATCTTGGGTGAAAAACAACGCAGAATGGTGGTACAAAGGAGAGATATCTGACAATGAGTTTGTTTTTGGAATCCAGTATCTTGTATCAAATGGATTGGTAAAGATGAACCCTTAGAGCTGACATGAAATCATAATCCAAAGAATTCCAGTCCCTATACAAGATATAAAGAGGCACTTCTAGACTAGGTATATGCCATTAAAGCGAGCTAGTCGTGGAAGACAAAAAGGCGGCAAAGGATCAGCAGGTCGTATCCAGTGCACAAACTGTGGCGCTACAGTTCCACGAGACAAGGCAAAAAAAGTGACTTCGCGATTAAACCTAGTGGAACATACTCTAGCAAAAGAGTTGAGAGCACAGGGAGCATACATTGCTGCGCCCACTGTTCTAAAATGGTACTGCATTTCTTGCGCTATTCACTTTGGAATACTAAAGATCAGATCTGCAGACTCTAGACGAAATCACGGCAGACTGCGATAATTACTCTTTGATGTTTCTAGCAGTGGCTACAATTCTTTGAATCAAGGTTATTCCAGCAATTATTACAACAATTATTACAGCATAATTTAGAAATCCAACCAATCCAATTATTGCAATTACTAGCAATCGTTCTGCTCTTTCTCCAATTCCTATTCCTTGCAGTTGCACGCCAAGAGATTCTGCTCTTGCACGAGTATAGCTAACAAGTAAAGATAGTGAGATTGCCAACAGGACAAGATATCCATCTGCATATCCACCAATCATTATTCCAAGAAATATTGCAACCTCGGCAATCTTGTCAAAGACAGAATCCAAGAACGCGCCTTTTTTTGAACTCTTTTTTGTAATGCGAGCTACTTGCCCATCTACGATATCAAAAAATCCAGAGATAAGAAGAAGAATCCCTCCTATTACAAATGCATACTCGAAGCTCCAGGCATATGCTATTGCAGATGCAAATGCAAATGCAAGACCAACTCCTGTCCAGAAATTCGCTGAAAGACCAGTTGCTGCAAAAAAAATTCCTATTTTTTGCAAAGAAGGTCTCATTTTTTCTCTAAAGTTATTTAGCACCTAATAACACCCGATTCTCAATAAATTATCTCATTAAAAATATGTTCTGACCCTAAGATACGGCAGAGATTTTCTTTTCAAGGTTATCTGCAAGCATTTCATATTCTTCTCTGCTCTTTCCAATTTCCTTGAGCTTGGATTCTTCCATTTGAGAGAGACTCTGATTCACTTCAGGTATCTTGTCTTGCAGCGCCATGTCTGCCATCATAAACAATCTATTGTTCTCTTTCCACAGATGCTGCATTACATGATTGATGTACTCGGTCATGTCAGTTACAAGCTGTGTCGAGTCTGCAGTTTTTAGATAAACTTGTAATGATTCTTCTATTTTATTTGAGATCTTTCTTGTAATTTCATGCTCCATTAGCATGACTGCTATTGGTCCAGCGTTTCTTGGCATTCCCTTTTTTTCTAGTTCTGGAAAGAGAGAGTTTTCCTCTTTTCCATGATGACATACATCTGTGAAATTTTTTGTAAAATCAACCACTGGAAGTAAGATAGATTCAGGGATGGATTTCCCCTCTTTTAATAAAGTGACTGCTGTCCACATTGATTTTAGGACCTTCTCAATAAGATCATGATCTTTTCTAAGTGATATAGTAGACATGATCTGTTTTGAGAGATGTCGTTCCCATTTAAAGGTAATTTTGCTTTTTTAAAAAACCAAGAAATTATTCTCTCAAGTGTTCTTTTTTCTCTCTTCCCAACTCGTGCAATTTGTTAGGCGGAATATCTTTGTGATCTTTACCAACATGTATTGTATAACCAAGCAGACTGGAAAATTTTTGATTACACACAGGACAGTTTTTCTCAAATCCTACCATAAACAATAAAAAGAATTTCAAGCTTTTTACTTGTGGACATCATTATCAAGTTTGAGAATTTAAATTCCAAAGCAAGATTTTGCAAGTATATATAATATTGAGTATAACGGTTCGTCATGGGCATCATAGCAAAGGGTGCAAAATGCAATGTCACTGGATGCAGTAACGATGGA
>JBQTHX010000039.1:0-42045 GCA_052389415.1 Nitrosopumilaceae archaeon | reverse complement strand
TCCATCGTCGTATATTTCCTTTGCTATGGAATGATACAAAAAAATGAAAAATTTGAAATTCCTAGTATTTTGGCATTAATCTAAGCCTTGTCTTTGCAGAAAGAGCAATTATTGATATAATTGCAACTGCAAGTACTAAAGCTGCTATTGCACCAAACTCTGGAATTATCCAAGTACCAATGATCTCTATCTCTTCAGATCCATCTGAGAAAGGAATTGTCAATGTTCTATCCGAAGACGTTTTCTCTTCCTCGAACTCTGACTCTTCACCATCTATAATGACAAAGAATACATCATCGTCACCTTCGTTGCCATTCGTCTTTGCTTCTATCAATCCTCTTGGCAATGTAATGGTAAGTGTTCCATCACTTGTAGTTTCAATTGATACAAGAAGAGATTTTGCTTCAATATCAGCTGTGATTCCTAGAACTCTACCGCCAGTAATGCTGTAGCTTACCTCGAAGTCTGTGCCTTCAACACTAATCTTTTTTCCATCTCCTTCAGAGCCACTGAATTCAAAAGTTGTTTCATTTGATCTGTTGTCGCTTCCATATTGTACAATTACTGTATACATTCCGGCAGCTTTCCACAAAGGTCCACCTGCAGTAATTTCAGTAGAATATGTTTTGTCAGGCTCTAGATCTAATTGTTGAATCGCTACCCTGTTGCCAATGGGATTGGTAACAACGATGCTGACTTGTACTCCAGAGATGAAATCTTTAGATTCACCAGAGATGATGATAGTCTCTCCGTCATCATACGATTCTTTATCTGTCGTGACAGTTATTGGTACTGTGTCCAAAGGATCTACTTGAGCAAATGCTGGAGTGGCTGCTATAGCTGCTAACAGAATTGCAAACAAAGCATATCCCTTAAAACGAGTACTCATCTTGTTTGGAGTCTTCTCTTTTAACTATTTAAGGTTACGGAAAAAAATATTGACAAAAAAACAGAATTTAACGATGACGCCTAGATTACATATATATTAACCTCTCGGTGGAATTTTCGTAGTTTGTGGATTACTGATATGTTTACAGCTAATGTTGTTCAAAGGGGATTTTCTATTTGTTAACAAAAAAAGATCACATACTAGTACCCGATCATGTTTATGTTCCAAAACATGAGATAATATCGAAAAAAGAGGCTGAAGAAGTCTTAGAAAAGTTTCATACAAAACCAACTGAAATGCCGCTTATTTACGTAAATGATCCAGCAATTAAGGGATTGGGAGTAAAACCAGGTGACATGATAAGAATAACTAGAAAAAGTGCAACAGCTGGCGAAAGCATCTATTATAGATACGTGGTTGAAGAATAATGGTAAATATTTCAAATAAACGCTGGCCAATTATTCAGGATATATTAAAAAGAGAAGGAATTGCTAGACAACATCTTAACTCTTATGATGAATTCTTAGAACGAGGTCTCCAGAGTATAATTGATGAAGTAGGTCAAATAGAAATTGAAAGTGCAGAATATCCATACAAAATTCAACTTGGAAAATTAAAACTTCAACAAGCAAGAATGATGGAGCTTGATGGTTCGATTACACATATTGCTCCAATGGAGGCAAGATTAAGAAATGTTACATATGCATCGCCGGTAATGCTTGAGGCAAGTGTGGTAGAAGATGGAAAAATTCTGGAATCCAGATTTGTTCACATTGGTGACATGCCTTTGATGGTAAGATCAAATGCTTGTGTACTACATAATCTCTCTGAACAAAAATTAGTTGAGCATGGAGAAGATCCAAATGATCCTGGAGGCTATTTCATTATCAATGGCTCGGAACGGGTTATTGTAGGCTTGGAGGATCTTTCTTACAACAAAATTATTGTAGATAAAGAAATCGTCGGTGGTAACATTGTATTCAAGGCCAAAGTATATTCCTCAATTGTTGGTTATCGTGCAAAGCTAGAACTCATTATGAAAAATGATGGATTGATTGTTGCAAAAATTCCAGGTTCACCTGTTGACATTCCGGTAGTTACATTGATGAGAGCTCTTGGGCTTGAATCAGATAGAGAAATCGCAGCAGCAGTTTCACTTGTTGACGAAATTCAAGATGAACTTGAAGCATCCTTTGAAAAATCAGGCGACGTACCAACAGCCAAAGACGCAATAGTGTATATTAGCAAAAGAATTGCTCCGGGAATGCTTGAAGAATTCCAAATAAAAAGAGCAGAGACTCTTCTTGATTGGGGTCTGCTTCCACATCTTGGTAAGCATCCTGATAATAGAAAAGAAAAATCACAGTTTTTGGGTGAGGCTGCCTGTAAGCTTATTGAATTAAAACTTGGTTGGCTTACTCCTGATGACAAGGATCACTATGGAAACAAAGTGATAAAATTCGCAGGACAGATGCTTGCTGATTTGTTCAGAACAGCGTTTCGTAACTTAGTACGTGATATGAAATATCAACTCGAGAGATCAGGCCAAAAAAGAGGAATAAATGCTGTAGCAGCTGCAGTAAGACCAGGCATAGTTACCGATAAACTAAACAACGCAATTGCAACTGGAAACTGGGGAAGAGGGAGAGTAGGAGTTACACAACTTTTGGATAGAACAAATTATCTTTCAACAATAAGTCATCTTAGAAGAATTCAATCACCACTTAGCAGAAGCCAACCGAACTTTGAGGCTAGAGATTTGCATGCAACCCATTTTGGAAGAATTTGTCCAAGCGAAACACCTGAGGGTTCAAACTGTGGTTTGGTAAAGAACCTAGCATTATCTGCAATCATTTCAGTAAATGTCCCATCTGAAGATATTATTGAGAAACTTTATGATCTCGGGGTAACTTATGTTTCAGAAGCAAAGGATGATCTCAAAAAAGATGGAGCAAGAATTTTTGTAGATGGAAGGTTGATTGGATATTATAAAGATGGACAAAAATTAGCTGATTCGCTACGCGAACTTAGACGTAATTTTAAGATTCACCCTCATATCGGAATATTTCTATTTCAGTCTAATATTGAAGGTTCGACAAAAAGACTCTATGTTAATTGTAATGCTGGAAGAGTCTTACGCCCATTAATTGTTATTAAAGATAACAAACCTCTCTTAACCCAAGAACTTATAGACAAAGTCAATAAAAAATTCCTTTCATGGAATGATCTTCTTCACATGGGAATAATTGAGCTCGTAGATGCAAATGAGGAAGAAAACTGCTACATAACCATGGATGAAGAGAATATTAAAAAACATACGCACATGGAAATTTTTCCATCTGCAATACTGGGTGCTGGTGCATCAATAATACCTTATCCAGAACATAATCAATCCCCAAGAAATACTTACGAATCTGCTATGGCAAAACAAAGTCTTGGATTTTCTACACCCTTGATGAATGCTAGTACATATGTAAGACAGCACTTTATGCTGTATCCTCAAATCCCGATTGTTACAACAAAAGCTATGGGACTTTTAGGTCTTGAGGACAGACCTGCAGGACAAAATTGTATTGTAGCTGTGTTACCTTTCGACGGATATAACATCGAAGATGCAATCGTTCTTAGCAAATCATCAGTAGACCGGGGATTAGGGAGAACTTTCTTTTATAGAATTTATGAAGCAGAAGCAAAGCAATATCCTGGTGGAATGCGTGACAACTTTGAAATTCCAAACGCAGAGGGAAACATTAGAGGATTTAGAGGAGACAAGGCTTATCGATTGTTAGAAGAAGACGGCGTTATTGCTACTGAATCAATGGTTCAAGGAGGTGACATTCTGATAGGAAAAACCAGTCCTCCACGATTTATGGAAGAATATAGAGAGTTTGAAGTTAAAGGCCCCTATAGAAGAGACACATCTATTGGTGTTAGACCATCGGAAAATGGAGTTGTAGATAATGTAGTTATGACTCAATCACACGACGGAGGAAAGATGTATAAAATTCGAGTAAGGGATACCAGAATCCCGGAGATTGGCGACAAGTTTGCGTCTAGACATGGCCAGAAAGGTGTGATTGGTATGCTTGTTCACCATGAAGATCTACCATATACTGCGAATGGTGTGGTACCTGATGTTCTTATCAATCCTCACGCATTCCCATCTAGAATGACAGTGGGAATGTTTCTTGAATCTGTAACAGGTAAAGCTGCAGCTTTGCGAGGAACAAAAATGGATGGCTCTGCATTTGTTGGTGAAAAATTAGAAGACGTAAAAGGAGTGCTAGAGTCAGCCGGTTTCAAATATTCTGGTAAGGAGATGATGTATGATGGAAGAACAGGAAAGGCATTTGAGGCTGAAGTCTTCATGGGCGTAGTTTATTATCAAAAACTCCATCATATGGTGGCAGACAAGATACATGCCAGAGCTAGAGGACAAGTCCAAATGTTAACAAAACAACCAACCGAAGGACGTGCCCGTGGAGGCGGATTAAGATTTGGAGAAATGGAAAGAGATTGTCTAATAGCGTATGGAGCTTCAATGATGCTTAAGGACAGATTGCTTGATGAATCTGACAAAGCTGACATTTACATTTGTGAGAGATGTGGACTTGTATCGTATTACGATATAAAACAAAGAAAATTTGTTTGCCGTGTTTGTGGTGATAAGGCAAAAGTAACCTCAATATCAGTTGCATACGCATTCAAGTTATTATTACAAGAAATGATGAGCTTGGATGTTGCTCCAAGATTGTTGATTAAGGAGAGAGTATAATGGCACTTGAAACAATCAAAGTAATTGATGGGATAAGATTCTCTGTTTGGTCACCTTCTGAAATAAGAAAATATTCCGTTGCTGAAATAACGGCTCCTGAAACTTATGATGAGGATGGTATGGCAGTACAAGGCGGATTAATGGATGGAAGACTAGGTACTTTGGAACCAGGCCAGAAGTGCGTAACTTGTGGGAATACAGCAGCAAGATGTCCAGGACATTTTGGTCATATTGAACTTGCCGAACCAGTTTTACATATCGCATTTATAGACAATATCTACAAACTGCTTCTGACTACCTGTAGGTCGTGTTCTAGACTTAAAATCTCACAAGAAGATCTCGAAGAATATCACAGGATAAAAAATAAGGAAGCAGCATATACGGTAATTTCGATAAAACATATTCCTGATGAAATAATTGAAAAGGCAAAAAAAGAAAAAACTTGTCCACATTGTGGTAAATCCCAATACGATATGATATTTACAAAACCAACAATTTTTATAGAAAAGACAGAACTTGGAGAGAATAGATTACTACCGATAACAATCAGAGAAAGATTCTCTCATATGATTGACGATGACTTGAAACTCTTAGGATATGATCCTACTACCGCACGACCGGAATGGTTTATTCTCCAAGTATTACCAGTGCCACCAGTTACTGTAAGGCCATCTATCATTTTGGAAACAGGAATCAGATCTGAAGATGACTTGACACACAAACTTGTCGATATTATAAGAGTAAATCAAAGACTCAAAGAAAGTAAAGATGCGGGGACTCCGCCACTTATTGTACAGGATTTAGTTGATTTGCTGCAATATCATACTACTACATATTTTGATAACGAGGTTTCAGGGATTCCACAAGCGCATCACAGATCAGGCAGACCATTGAAAACTCTTACACAAAGACTGAAGGGAAAAGAAGGAAGATTCAGAGGTTCTCTTTCAGGTAAAAGGGTTGACTTTTCCAGTAGAACTGTTATTTCTCCAGATCCTAATCTTGATCTATCAGAAGTTGGTGTGCCAGAGGCTGTGGCAACTAAGCTTACTATACCAGAAGTCGTGACTGAGTGGAACATCGAAAGGCTAAAGAAACTTGTCATCAATGGACCAAGTAAATTTCCAGGGGCTAATTATATTGTAAGACCTGATGGAGTTAAAATTAGACTTGACTTTGTAGAAGATCGAGAAACCATTGCAAGCAACATAGAGATTGGTTACTTGATCGAAAGACATCTTTCAGATGGTGACATTGTAATGTTTAACAGACAACCATCCTTGCACCAAATGTCCATCATGGCTCACTATGTTAAAGTTCTACCAGGGAAAACTTTTAGATTACATCCGTCTGTTTGCCCGCCATATAATGCTGACTTTGATGGTGATGAAATGAATTTACATGTGCCACAAAGTGAGGAAGCTAGAGCTGAGGCAATTCTATTGATGCGAGTGCAAGATCAACTCATCTCGCCAAGATATGGAGGTCCAATAATTGGAGCTTTGCGTGATTTTATTACTGGAGCATATCTGTTGACAAAGGATGGAACAACACTTACAGCTCAAGAGTTTGCGAATCTTGCAATGATAGCTGGGTACAAGGGGACATTTCCGGAACCCTCAATCAAAAATAAAAGCGGTGTACTTTTCACAGGAAAGCAGCTCTTCTCTCTTTTCATGCCAAAGGATTTCAATTATGTTATTACATCAAAATGGTCCAAGGGAACAAAAGGTCCAACCAAAGATGTTGTAATTAAAAATGGTCAGTTAATCAGCGGTGTTATTGATAAAGCATCCATAGGTGCTGAGGAACCAGATAGTGTATTACATAGAATTACAAAGGATTACGGATATGATGAAGCCAAGAAGTTCTTAAACTCTATACTTGTAATGCTTAAACAGTTTATAACCCATTACGGATTCAGTTACGGATATTCTGATCTTGAACTCTCACAAAAAACCAAGGAAACTATTGTTGAAGGAATACATGAGACATATAACAAAGTCTATGATTTAATATCCCAAGCAAAGAAAGGAACATTACAACTTAGTAGAGGTCTTTCTGCGGAAGAAGCACTAGAAGCATATATTGTAAATGAACTTTCAAAAGCAAGAGACAAAGCAGGAGGTATGGCTGATAAATCGTTTGATGAAACAAATGCTGGTAGAATAATGGCAACTACAGGTGCCAGGGGTTCATCATTAAACATAGGACAGATGGCAGGTGCACTAGGTCAACAATCAATCCGTGGAAAAAGGATTCATAAAGGATACAATAACAGGGCGCTTCCACACTACAAAGAAAATGATACCAATCCAGATGCCAGAGGATTTGTAAAATCTAATTACCGAGAAGGACTTTCCACTTTAGAATTTTTCTTCCATGCAATGGGAGGACGTGAAGGACTTGTAGACACTGCAGTAAGAACACAACAAAGTGGTTACATGCAAAGAAGATTGATTAATGCATTAGAACATCTCAAACTAGAATATGATGGAACGGTAAGAGATCCGCATGGCCACATAATACAATTCTTGTATGGAGAAGATGGAATTGATGTTGCAAAAAGTGATCATGGTGAAGCATTTAGAATTGAAAGGCTTATCGAATCTGAAACTATTGTTGATTCTGGAAAGAAAGCAACAAAAGAAGAGATTACAGAATTTGCTAAAAAATACACAAAAACCTTCAATCCCAGGCTTACGAAAATGGTCCAAGAAGCCCTGCTTGAAGCAAAATTAAGTAAAGAAGGAATAGAGAAAGTGTGCAAGAAGGCACTTGAATTATACGAAAAGGCAAAGGTAGAACCGGGTCAAGCAGTAGGCATCGTCACGGCACAATCAATTGGTGAACCTGGAACACAAATGACGTTAAGAACATTTCACTTTGCAGGAATAAGAGAAAGAAACGTGACATTGGGGCTACCAAGACTCATAGAGCTTGTAGATGCACGCAAAAAACCCCTTACTCCCACCATGGATATTTATCTTGAACCAAAATTCAAGAAATCCAAGGAAAAAGCCATCCAAGTGGCTCGTGAGATTTTACATACAAAAATCATGGCATTAATATCAAGCACTGAGACTGATTATTCGACAAAAATAAAACTAAATCTTAATCCAGATAAATTAAGGGAAAGAGCATGCACAATTGCCGATGTAGAAGAAGCATTACAATCATCGAAAAAGAAATTTGAAATAGAAACAAGTGGCAATTCCATTACCCTTACTCTTACTGAGGAATCAGACGCACAATCAATACTTGCTCTTAGAAACAAAATTCTTGGTACAAAAGTAAAAGGCGTTGCTGATGTGGAAAGAGTTACAATTGTACAACAGGATGATGAATGGGTTATTCAAACATCAGGTTCTAACATTGCTAAAGTATTTGAAGTTGAAGGAATTGATAACAAAAATATTCGTACAAACAATGTATTTGAAATCGCAAATACTCTAGGAATTGAAGCAGCTCGTAATGCACTAATAAATGAACTTAGCACAACTCTAGAGGATCAAGGTTTAGAAGTAGATATTCGATACATCATGCTTGTAGCAGATCTTATGTGTTCAAGAGGATACATGCAACAAATTGGTAGACATGGAATAGCTGGAACAAAAACTAGCGTTCTGGCAAGAGCTGCATTTGAAATAACTGTTCCTACAATTGCAGAGGCAGCATTAGCGGGAGAAGTAGAACAACTAAAAGGTGTTACTGAAAATGTCATTGTTGGTGCGAACATACCTGTCGGGACAGGAACAGTTGATCTCTATATGAAAGTGATAAAAAATGAGTAAACTTTTAGAAAAAATAATTAAAGACGCAATGGAAGGCAATAAATGTGCTCTTGGTGCAAAGGAAGTAGCAACTTCTATAAAAAATTCTAAACTTGTAATTTTCTCTGATTCTGTTCCAAAAAATATGCTTCAAAAAATAAATGAAACAGCAAAAAGTTCGAAAGTACCAATCATTAATTTCAAGGGTTCATCCGTAGCACTTGGAAGGGTATGTGGAACACAATTTAGAATATCCGCCATCTCATTAAAAACTCTGAGTGACGTAAATCTCAAATCCATATTAAAGGAATCAGAACAAGAGATTCAAGAATAAATGGCTTGTTTTTCGACTATTATCAAGCTTTAAATGAGCCACACAGAACATCGAAATTAAAATAGACGCAACATGACAGAAACAATCAAACTTACTACAGATCAAATTAAATTAATGTCACTATTTCAAAATGTTACAGGTGCAACTGCAAGAGATTGTATTGAAGATGAAAAACTTGATAGAGTGATATTTGTTGTCAATCAAGGTAAGATGGGTCTAGCAATTGGCAAAGGTGGTTCTACCATAAGAAATCTCCAAAATGTTGTAAAAAGAAATGTAGAGCTGGTAGAGTATGCAGAAGATCCAATAGAATTTCTGAAAAATATGCTAAATCCAAAACTGATATCTGAAGTTAAAATAAATAAAAGATTGGATGGATCTATGCAAGCAATAGTGATGGTAGATCAAAAAAAGAAAGGAGTTGTAGTAGGACGGGAAGGCCGTAATGCAGAAAAAGCACGTCTTCTAGCAAAGCGATACTTCCAAATTTCTAGCGTTTTGATACAAAGCCCAGAAAAAATATTGGAGTAAAAAAGGATTTGGCAAAATCACCACTTGGCTTGTTTTCAGGAAGAGTTCTCAAGGATAAAAGAAAGAAACAACGTTGGTCTATAGGAACATACAAACGACGAAACCTCGGTCTTAATAAAAAAGCGGATCCATTGGGGGGAGCTCCACAAGCAAGGGGAATTGTCTTAGAAAAAGTAGGTATTGAAGCAAAGCAGCCAAATTCTGCAGTTAGAAAATGTGTTCGTGTTCAGCTCATAAAAAATGGCAAAACGGTGACTGCATTTTTACCAAGAGATGGTGCAATGAATTTTGTTGATGAACACGACGAAGTACATGTTGAAGGAATGGGCGCAACTATGGGTGGAGCGATGGGAGATATTCCTGGTGTTAGATGGAAAGTTTTCAAAGTAAATGGAACTTCATTAAAAGAACTTGTATATGGAAAAAAAGAAAAACCTAGGCGATAGATTTGGTAGAAACAAGTAACCTTTTATTATTTAGAAAATGGGATCTCTCCAATATTGCAATAAAAGATCCTGGATTGAAAAATGCTATATCTGTAAAAAAGACAATAATTCCTCTAACTTTTGGTCGTTCAGCGCTTAAAAGATTCAACAAAGCTGATGTCAACATAGTGGAGCGACTTGCAAACAAGCTATTACATTTTGGAAAAAAATATGCGAAAAACACAGGTAGAATGGGAGGTAAGAAGACGCGTTCGCTTAACACAGTAAAAGCCTCATTTGAAATCATAAACTTAAAAACTGGAAAGAATCCCGTAGAAATATTAGTAAAAGCAATTGAAAACTCAGCACCAAATGAGGATACCACAAGAATAGTTTATGGTGGAACTGTTTATCATGTATCTGTTGATGTTGCTCCATTACGAAGAGTCGATCTAGCTTTAAGATTTATTGCTGAAGGTGTACGCGATGCGTCATTTTCAAATCCAAAGGCAATGGAAGAAAATCTTGCAGAACATTTGATATTGGCTGCAGCGAATGATATGAATGCACCATCAGTTAAGAAAAAGAATGAGCTTGAAAGAATAGCTATGGCTTCAAGATAGAAGAAAACTTTGTATTTATACAAAAAGAGTAGCCCGAGGCAGATTCGAACTGCCGTCCCCAGGTATCCTCTCATAAGATCCAGAGCCTGGGATCCCTAACCCAAAAATTGTTTGGCCACTAGACTATCGGGCTACAGAAACGAATGTGACTGGTTCAGAATATAATTATTCCTTTCAAATTAATTTTAATAATTAATTTTTTTCGAGATCTTTTATTTGACACTAGTTTCACGTATGGCTGTTGCATAGTCGCACTCTGCTTTGAGGCGCATGTATGGAATTAGTCTATAATGAATTGAATAAAGATCTTTTTCCTTGTATAACATTCCTTTCAATAATAAAGAAACAAAGCCCCCCGCAATTCTTGATGGTGCTATTTCCAATTCTTTACAGATTGCATCTCTTTTTTTCTTGTATTGCTCCATCGTAAAACTAACATTATTAAGCTCTAAAATTAGAGGCCACATGACCTTTTCCCAAACTAATCTTCTGTTGTGAGTGGCAGAAGCGTATTTTCCCTTTTCTTTCAAGATTGATAACGTTCAAAAGTTGAATTGTAATTTATTAATTAATGCATAAGGAACTTGAGGAATCGCTTGAACTTTTATCAAAAGACTGGGAGGTAAATCCAATAATACGAGATTTCATTTTAGGTAACCGTGATGATGTCTCAGAATTCACAATAAAAATTAATGATGTTATTTTTCATATTCCATACCTGACAAAGGAAACCAGCTACATTGTGTGGAAATGTTTTTGGCCTGATTGTCATAATTGTTGTAATCGACAAGGAAGACTACCGTTAACATCAAATGATCTTATTACAATTAGTAAAAGTCTCAAATATGAAAAAACTTCTGATTTTATTAAAAAAGAAACTAATATAGCCACATGGCAAGAAATTGGTCCTTCTGATAATGTGAATACGATCATGACGATGATTAACTTAAAACGAAAAGAGAACGAAACAATCAACGAGGATGGAACACATATCCCATGTAGATTTCTAGATGACAAAGGTTACTGTAGTCTGCATCCTGCTAGGCCTGGTGTATGTCATCTATATCCATTTTCGTCTTGGCTTGAGAATGAAAAAGGATTGGCACGTGTACACGCCACTTTTCAGTTTACTGGAGATTGTCCTGGTTTTTATCTCTCAAAATCACTAGATCCAATGAAAGAGATTCTGACAGAATATTCTAAAATCATATATGGATACAACATGAATTCAAATAGGACAATTAGAGAAAATTTTGGCTCTGTTATTTATGGATTCTAAGCTCTTGCAACCTTCATCATATCACCAATGCGAATTTCCATTCCGAATCTCTTTTCATTCTTTTTCATATATCTGTAAATGGATATTAAATCAGAAAAATGTTTTATCAATCCGAATTTGGAATCCATTTTGTTTCTGACAAATGTTAATACCTTTGGATAGATAGAAAATTTTTCAAGAATCTGTTTTCTATATCGTTCTTTATCGTGAATATTTTCTATAAATATGTCAGCACAAGTCATGCTGGGGATAATTCCTTCGCCGAGTAGAGGATAAACAGTACCAATTGATTCTCCCACACCAACTATTTTGCCATGATAGAAAGGTTCACACATATCTGGGGTAGCAAGACGTATTGGTCTGCCTACAGTCTTTATTATTTTACCTCCATATTTTTTTAAAAATGCATCTGTCTCTTCAACATGCTTTCTATTTCTATCACCTGCGCCTATGTGAGCAAGTTTCTTTCCCAAGGGAAAATACCAAAAATACCCAGTAATTCCTGAGAATGGTTTCAAATAAAAATCATCAAATGGTACTTGATCTTCATATTCTATTTTGTACTGGTATGTGGGTAGGTAAAAATCTCTGGCAGGTTTTGGAAGATATGTTCTGTAAAAACCAGTTGCATCAATCACAAGATCAAATTCTGAATCCAGGGTTTCAATTTTGGGGGTTGTATTGTAATGGATCTTACATCCCTTGGACATATCTTTGATTAGACGAATCTTGTCATAAGTACACAAACCACTTAGTTTTATACTGAATCTTTCAGAATTCATATCAACATACATGTTTTTTCCATCATGTATCACATAATCATTAAAATCAAGATCACATTTTTTTGCAAAATTTTGCATTGGTCCTTTCGTTGTGCCCCATGCACAGATTGAGTCATGATTCTCTAATGAAGATCTTTCAAATCCGACTACTTCATGTTCATTTTTTAATCTAGAAAGAAGATATCCACCGGCAACTCCTATACCTACAACTGCTATCTTCATAGTTCTTATTCTAAAAATACCTAATAAAAGGATGTTTTCAATTGTTGTTCTTTTTTTACTTTAGGAATTGTTACCTACTCGATCAATATAGCAGGTTTGAATGGTCTTGCAGTTCTTGCTTTGCTCTTGGGATCATATTTCTCTGGATCAGATTCAGAAAATACATGAACATTTACTCCATAATCTTTTTGGACAAGAGAGTCAAGTTCTGAAAGGATCTCCCTCTCATTCATGATGTTTGTTTTTAATTTCATTTGGCGAGATTCTATCGGTTCAGAAAGTATGTCATTAACAGTTTTTTTTACAAATTCTGGATCTTTTTTTACAACTTCTGTTTCTTTATCAGAAATAAGTAATTTTATCAAAATTCCTATGTTCATTTCACCTTTCATTACATTAGAAAGGATTTTTTGATAAGCTATGTTCTTCCAGTGATCTGACGTGTAAACTATGATCTTCTTTGGGGTAATTTTAGTTACCTTAATGATATTTCTAATGTCATCCATTGTTGACTTTAAAAGATTTTCTGATTCTAATGACGCATTATCAACATCTTCTTTATGCGTTGATGGCCAAAGTGATTTTGAAACTAAACCAGTGTTTTCCAATTTCTCCCACATTTCTTCTGCAATATGTGGTGCGAAGGGAGAAAGCATCTTCACTCTGGCAGACAATACTTGGTGAAGTGTATTTGAGATATCTGTTCTATTCTTAGCAATAGTTCTCTTAAGGTACCATTGTATGTCAGAATCAAATTCGTATAACACATAATGTAGTGCCTCACGTAACCTCATTTTTTCCATAGCGGATGTTGTTTCTAAAACTAGCTGTTCCAATCTACTTAAAATCCATTTATCCTCTTGTTGATATTCTGCTTGCTTGTCTAATCTGTATTTAGAACAGTCTTCCAACATATTCTCTAACTTATTTTTAATTCCTTTCACAGCTTCAAGATTGAAATCCGCATCTTGCAATAGTTCTGCAGAAATTAATATTGATAGTCGAATAGGATCTGCACCATAATTTCGTATCGCGTCACGAAGAGGAATGATATTACCCATAGATTTTGACATCTTTTTACCATCCATCAAAACAGAACCATTTACAACAATTTCTTCTGGCCAGTATTTTTTTGGGAAAATTGCAATGTGGTTAAATACAAAAAATGTCAAATGATTTGGAACAAGATCTCGACCAGAGTGCCTTGCATTTACAGGATAAAAATATGAGAATTCTTTTTTTATTTTTTCCAAGAGATTTTCTGTAATCTTACAATTTGTAGCAACTTTCTTAGCATCTCCTTCTTCCAAGAATATGTAATCAAAAAATTCGTCTTCTAGATTTTCAGCAATAATTTGATTTGCGTTAACATATTTTGCAAGAATATAATATGCCATGTAAATTACAGAATCAGAAAGACTTTCTATTATCCAATTTTTATCCCATGGTAACTCGGTTCCTAAACCGTGTTGCCTTGCACAAGCACGTTCTCGTAACCAGTCTACTACATAATTGAACTCATTACGTATGTCCTCTGGGAGAATCTTCATCTCATTGATACAAGAATGTGCATCTTTCTTCCAATTTTTGTTTGAATAATCCAAGAACCACTGATCATTTAGGATCTTTACAACACACTCAGCTCCACATCTGCACCTGATGGGGGCATCATTTATCTCAAAAAGAATATCTGCGTTTTTTTGTTGTAAAATCCATTTTTTTACGTCTTCTTTAACTTCAGAGGTCTTTTTTCCTGCGAACTGGTTTGTATTGTTTTTTAATACTCCTTCATAGAATTCTTTTCCATAAAGCTCCTTTGTAGCCTCTTCAAGAAGAGAACTATTTTGATCTTTTATTTTGAATTTTTCAATGACTTCCTTTGCAGGAATTTCTCCATATCCTTTAGTTTGTATTATTGATATTGGATTTATTTCTTTAATAGAATTCAAGACATCTTGTTCCAAGTTGTTTGAATCTTTCTTAATGTCTTCTAAAGCTTGATAATCAAATGGCGCATGAGCTGGCACAGACATTACCACGCCTGTTCCATTTTCACTTTTGACGAATCTAGCTGGAAGTATAGTTACGTACTCATTTCTTTCTGGAATTTTTGCTTTCTTGCCAACAAGATCAGAACCTCTAATCTCGCTAACTAAAATAACTCTTTTATTCATAAACTCTAGCTTTCGTGCACACTCTGCACTTACAATCCAATTCTCTCCATTCACATCAATAATTTTGTATGTAACATCAGGATTTATCCACAGATTTGTAACACCAAAAATTGTTTCTGGTCTAAGTGTAGCTGTCGGTATGACATATTTATCGTATCTGAATTTGATAAGTACATATTCAGTAAAAGCAGGTTCCACATCTCCTAAAGTATCGTGCTGTGATACTGGATTCTGATCTTTTGGGCACCAACCAACTGGATGAGAACCTTGTATGACGAGATTCTTCTCTTTCAATTTCATAAATTGCCATTTTATGAATTTTTTGTAAACTGGATCAATTGTTGTAAATTCCCTTCTCCAATCTATGGAATATCCCATCTCTTTCATTCCTAATTTTATCTCTTGATGAAAATATCTTGCAATTTTAGTAGGTTCAGAAAACTCCTGTATATCATGTTCTGGCACTTTGTAAATTGTTCTAAATGCTTCTATTAGCTCCTTGTCATTTTCTTGAACACGCCTTGCCATGCCAAGAATTGGAGTTCCTGTATAATGAAACCCCATTGGAAAAAGTACATTGTATCCACACATGCGCATAAATCGCGCATGAACATCAGCTAATGTGTACGTTCTTCCATGTCCTATGTGTTGTGGTGAATTTGGATAAGGATAAGCCACAGTCACAAAGAATTTCTTTTTCTCAGATGGATCTGTATCAAAGTATCTTTCATCGTTCCATATTTTGCGCCATTTAGATTCTATTGAAAACCAGTCTATCAAAAAATCACTTTTCCAAAATTGATTGTTCTACAATCAAAAGTGCATCTTTTATCCTTGAGGCATCCCTTCCACCTCCTTGACCAAAACTATCATTGCCACCTCCGGCGCCACCTAGAATAATTGAAGCATCTTTTGCCAAATCTCCTGCTTTTTTTATCTTTGCTGCGTCTGGACCTGCAAATATGATTATCTTTATTCCATTATCTTTTAAAACCAAAGCGCAGTATATCACTTTAGGATCAAGTTTTATTACTTGCTCACCTACTGCGATGTGGAATTCTTCGTCAAGATCTTCGTCTACAATTGAGTACATCTTTATTTTTCCCAAATCCTTTGCATTTGAAATTGCATCCTGTGCAATTGACGTGGAAGTTCGTTTTACAAGTTGTTTAAGTTTTTTCTTGGAGGAGTCAGCATCTGTCATAACATGTTCAAATGATTCTAATATCTTCTCTTTACTAGAACCTAAAGACTTCACAATCTGTGAAATTTTTCTATCTTGTTCCTGTGTGTACTTTACAGCTGCTTCCCCTGAAACAAACTCTAATCTTACTACCCCGTCTTGAATTCTTTCTGATTTTGTTATCTTTATCAACCCAATCTCTCCCGTTTTCTTTACATGAGTTCCACCACATGCTTCTATATCTAAACCATCGATGTTTACGATTCTGACTGATTTGACTGGGACTACACCTCCTTGGTATATCCTGAATCCAAACTTTTGTTCAGCCTCACCTCTCTCATATTCTTTGATTAAAATTGGTAGATTTTTTCTGATGGTCTGATTTGCAAAACTTTCTATCTCAACAATCTCATCCTCTGTTAGGGTTGAATGGTGTGTTATGTCTAGTCTACCGTAATCTCTTTCCTTAAATGCAGAATGTTGCCATATCCATGAGCCTAAGGTGTTCCTTGCTGATGCATTTAATACATGCGTGCTAGAGTGATTTCTTGTCACACCATTACGACGGACATTATCAATTCTACACTTTACCACTTTACCTTCTTCTAGGGTTCCTCCTTTCAACTCGTGCACAATCACATTCCCATGTTTATTTACATCTATTACATCGTAGTCCCCAATCTTACCATGATCAGGTTCTTGACCACCTCCTCTTGGGTAAAATGATGTTTTATCCAAAATAACTAATTTTTTATCAATAACCTTGAGAACTTTTGCTTCAAATTCCATAGGATCTTCATTATAGTACAGTGGTGTGGTATCTGGAATTCCCTCAATATTCAGAATTTGTTTCTTTTCAATTTTTTCCGATTGATGCAAATCTGACAACCTCTCGTAAAAAGTAGATGGGATTTCTGAAATTATCTCTGCTTCTTTTAGAAAATCTGGAGTGATACCATCAGATTCGTATAGTCTTATCAGGTCATCTACTGTTAATTTTTTCTTTTGTGTTTTCATTGTATTTGCTATACTTTTCATTCTAGTTTTTGATTCTGCATATCTTTCTCTTTCTATTCCTATGATTGTTTTTACATCCTCCCGAGTTTCCTGAAGCTCGGGATAAGTTAATTTCAAATAATCAATATGCATATCTGCTAATTCTCTCAGATCAAAATTCCAACCGAGTCTGTCCATAGTGGCAACCACTCTTCTCAAGATCATTCTCAGGTTGTAACCGCCGCCTACATTACTTGGAAGAGCTCCATCGGAAATTGCAAACACTAAAGTTCTTAGATGATCTGCAATCAGGTATACTCCTTCAAGAGGGACTATCATCTTGTTGAATATTGTGTCGTCTATCCCTGTTTGTTTTAATGCACTCTTTCTAACTTGTGTTAAATCATTATGTTTTCCCAATTCTTTTGATACTGCAGTAAAATATGACGACAATATCTTAGGATCCGTTTCTATGCCAACTCTTTTTATTAAATTATTTATTATAGGACCAAAACAACAATCGTATGCAGTTGGAGTTCCCATAGTTATCCAAGCAAATCTCTCCAGTCCAGCTCCCATGTCTATTATCTTTTGTTCTAACACTGAATAATTTGTCAAATCTCCTTGAAATTCCGTAAATACTGCATTTCCAAGCTCAAGCCCTCGTACAAAATATTCCAATGAAGATCCAAATGAACCCCCACCTGCCCAAACGTCCTCTACAAACACTATTTCTTTTTTATCAATTCCAAATCTTTCAGTTAAAAGTCTAAAATCTAGTTCCATGCATTTGTCTTTCCAATATCCCTCCGAGTTTGGTATGCTGTGTTGGCCAATCATACAAAAGCTAGAAAAATGTCTACCAGTGACGCCTACATTTTCAATGTCCTTGAATCTAAGGCAGGTTTGTGGTACAATTAGTGGATTTGCGGGGAATTCAAAAATAACTTTTGAACCCATAACTCGCTGAAAGTCTACTATTGATGCGATTGTAAAATACAGATCATCGCGCCACCTGCATACCACTGGATATCTGCTTACTGACCTGTGACCATTTTGCACAAAAAACGATTCTACCTCTTTCCATGCTTGAACATAATCGAATCTTTTTCCTGTTGGTGGTTTTCCTATAAATGAATAATTGTTTTCAGCATCTTCTGGGCAAAGATTCTGCTCATTATCAATTGTCCAAAAAAATCTCTGACATTTTAAACAAGATTTTCGTTGAAATCCCTCTTTTTCAAATAATGATACTTTGTAATACCTGTTGGGATCTGCAGAAAACTTTGCGAGAATCTGTTCTTTATCCATCTTTGAGAGGCCTTTACTTTGACTGATATTAAGTATTTTGAGGCAACAAATTAAATATGATCATTTTTGAAAATTTGTTATGTTTGGGAAAAAGACTTGGAGAGAAGGCGATTATGTATTTGCAATACAGCCAGACGGAGAATACACTAAAGTAATAGTTGGCATTGCAACAGGCGTAGAGGGTTCAAAAATAGGGGTAAACGGTATAATAATAAATCCTGTTGGTTTAAAAAATAAAGTTTCTCAAGGAAAGGCAGGCCCAAAGTCTGCAGAGATTTTAAAAAATCCAAATTATGAGAATTATGTATTTGCCTTGATTTATAGGGTTGAATTTGAAAATTTTACTGGAGTATTAGATCTAAGTTTAGATCGTGTGGTAAAGATACACAAGAAAATATATGCAGTAATTGATGGGTGGGTCAGAGAATCGCTTCCTGAGTTGATAAATAATGTGCTTTCTCTTTCTGACGGCTCTGAAAAGGAACAGGCAAAGAGAATTTTAAAACAAAGAATGGATACATTATATGATAAAGACTTAAAAAAATATCTTTATTCTATATGCAGGAGCTTAAAGATTCTCAACTGAGAAGATCTGAGAGTAATCTGTCAGTCGAGTTTGATTCATTCTATCTTCCATAGTTTTATATTATGCCTATAGCAAAACTCGCTTACAATGGAATACGTATACGCGGCATTACTTTTACATAAACAGAAAAAGGAGATAACCGAAGCTAACATTACAAATGTAATCAAAGCTTCTGGAGCAGAAGTTAAAGAGGCTCAAGTGAAAGCACTTGTTGCTGCCCTTGCTGATGTTAATATTGATGAGGCAATAAAAGCTGCGCCAGTAGCAGTTGCAGCAGCACCTGCAGCCCCAACATCTGGTGGAAAAGAAGAGAAGTCAAAAGAAGTCGAAACACCCTCTGCAAAAACAGAAGAACAGGCAATGGAAGGCCTATCTGCACTGTTTGGCTAGAACAAATTTCCAAATGTCATAAATTTCTATTTTTAAACATTATTTATTATGAGTTCTAATAAATGATAATTTGGTAGAGTTATCACTGTCCTTAGAGACGCTTCTTTATGCTTTAGATCTTTTTGGAACAATGGCATTTGCTGTAACAGGAGCATTCAAAGCTATTGAACATAAATCTGATATTGTTGGAATAATAATTCTTGCAACGATGACGGGAGTCGCAGGTGGCACTATTCGAGATATTATTATAGGCAAGTTCCCGCCTAGCTCTCTTTCTGATCCTTGGTATGTAATTATCACCGCGTCAACAGGGTTCATAATATTTCTCTTATACTCAAAAATCCACAAACATTGGAATCTATTTCTCAAGTTTGATGCCTTGGGGCTTGGTGTGTTTACCATCATTGGAGCCACATTCGCATATCATGTATTTGGTTTGAATTTTCTTGCGATGGCATTAGCTGGAATGCTTACTGCTGTGGGGGGAGGTATACTAAGAGATGTATTTGTTAATGAAATGCCAATTGTATTTGTTAAGGAATTGTATGCTTCTGCAAGTTTTATTGGAATTTTGTTCTTCTACATTCTCTTGAACGTGATCAATGAATTCTATACATCCACAATAATTGGCATTTCAGTTACCACAACCCTTAGGCTTATGGCCATGCGTTATAATTGGAATCTTCCAAAAGCAAAAGAAAAATCATAAATTAATTTACTAACTTTTAGTGTCTGATTTATTCAGCAGTATAGTTTTTTGCTCTCGACGCAAGCGCTTTTGCTTGTGCATGAGCTCTTTGCAAGACTTGTTCTTTTGTTTCGTCTGCAAGATATCCGCTTTCTACTGAGATTGCTCTTGCTCCTTGAGCTCCCTTTGCAAGTAATAATTTAATATTTTCTTTTGTAACATATCCTGTCTCAATAGAAAGGGCTAGTGCTTCTTGATGTGCTTGAGAAAATGCATTGCGATACTTCTCTACATCTATCACCATCTCGTCCTTTGCATAGATGATCCCTTCAGCTACTGCAGAATCCAGAGAGATCCCTGCCTCTACTGGCTTGACATCAAGCTTGCTCAATAAAGTTGCAAGTTTTGCAGAAATAACATCCCCCTTCTTAGCCGCAGTTGAATCTTTTGTGATCCAAATCGTTCCCTGATCTATCTTAGTGGCTACTCCTGCCTCTTTAAAATCAGTAAGGATTGGTCCCGGTGTTATACCTGTATTGCCTGCTTTGATAATCACTTCTTTACTTGCTATATCTCCACCACGAGCAGCCATCATTATCTTGTTTTTTCCAAGCAATATGTTTAGTTTGAACGGACTCATATTGGTAAACATCAAAACACATTGCCCCACTAACTTTTCTGCCAACTTTTCTATTCCTGGAATCTTTATTCCTGCCAATGCCTTTTGTGCAACCTTATCCTTTATGCTGATAATCTCTACTTCGCCCTTGAATTTTTTTCTCAAAGGCAATAACTGTGATGATCTTACCTTTTCCATCCTGACAAGAGCAATAACATTATACTTTTTTGGAATCTCTTGAATTTGTTGATACATCTGAACTTTCTTTTGTGGATATTTGGTTCTATTTTGATGCATCTTACTTCTTTTCTCCTTGTGATGGTTTAACTAACTTTCCCATCGTTGTCTTTATCATAATCTTTTTAATGTTCTTGTCTCCGCTTGGCAACTTTTTCTCTACAATATTAATTACTGCATGAGCATTTGCTGCTAAATCTCCATCGCTCATAGATTCATCCCCAATCTTACATGCAAGTGAAAGAGAATTCCTAAGTCTAACTCTTATTGAAGATCGGAATCTTTCTAAAATAGAATCGATCGGCGCATTAAACGGAACTGGTGTTGGCATCTTGCCCCTCGGGCCCATAAATTGACCAAGAGTCTTACCAACTGTGGCCATGAGTTGGGTATCTGATAAGAAAAAGTCATAACCGTTGATTAGCTTACGCGATGCTCGCTTGTTTGCACCAACTTGATTTATCTCAGCTCCATCTACTACTCTGTCGGCATTTGCACTCTTGGCTTTCAAACCTAGATCTCCAGAGGCTACTACGCATACAGACGCTGGTTGACTGAGTTTCTTTGGAAGTTGGACAGTTTCATTGATAGCAAAACCCTTCTTGACATCAATATCTTTGAAAACCATGATCAACTCTACTGATTGTTTGAACTTTCGTTGTTTCTGACCTGTCTTGGCCTCCTTGATCATTTCTGTTATCTGACTTTCGTTAATCATTACGCACATTTTTCTGGATTGCCTATTTAAAATCGTTTACCGATGCAGACCACAAAAATTTGGCTTTGTATAAAATTTTCATATTATAGAGTTTGTCTTGTAAGAACGAAATTATCTAAACGTGAAACTTACATTTATTAAATCGTAAGGAAGCTAAATCGCAAAGCCTTGCATAAATTTGATGACCTCGACATGAAAATTCTTACTGAATTAACTAAGGATGGGAATGTCTCGGTTCCGAATCTATCAAAAAAGCTCGGAATTAATACTTCAGTTTTGTATAGTAGAATAAAGAGACTAACCAAAAAGAAACTGATAAAAAAATTTACAGTAGTAGTAGATGAATCACTTTTAGGAGTAGGAGTAAGAGCTACGATGGGAATAAATCGAGATCCAAAACTAAAAGATCAAATTCATAAAGCACTATTGAAAACGCCTGAGGTCTCAATGATATCTGAAGTAACAGGCAGATTCGACATTGTTATTACAGTGCGTGCTAGAAACTTGGAAGAATTACACACCGTGGCGATTGAAAAAATAGGAAGAATCGAGGGAATCCAAAATACAGAAACTTTTGTAGAATTACAACGAACTGAAAAAGATCCAGTTTACACTTCAGAATAAAAACTACTTTAGTTTGTCGTCCCACTTGCCTGCGTTAATTTCTGCAGTAACCTCTTTTGGGTTTTTGCCATCTATTTTTACTCCTAATGGCAAGCAAGTTCCAACAATTTCCTTTGCAGCTGATTTGATGTTCTGAGCATAGGATGAATCAATTTTTAATTTTGCAACTTTCACTATGGAATCCATATTGATTGTACCTACCCATGTTGCACCTGACGTTCCAGAACCTTTCTGTAATCCTGCCTCTTTCAAAATAAGTGCTGCAGCAGAAGGAATTCCAACCTCTACAGTCCATTGTTTTGTTCCTTTGTCAACCGATACTGTTATTGGGACTTTCATTCCCTCAAAATCTTTCGTCTTTTCATTAATTGCAGTCACAATTTGCAAAATATTTACCCCTAAGGGACCCAATGATGGGCCTAGTGGGGGTCCTGCATTTGCCTGCCCACCAGTTACGAGTGCAGAAACAGTTTGAATGTCTGCCATGAATTTTCTTTCCTCTACACTGTAAATTTAATCCTTGCTACGTTGAAAGTTTTAGATAATTTGCATCGACAGTTACTGGCAGCTGGTATGGGGCATCAAGTAAAATCACGGTTGCTTCCTCTTTATCATGATCAACCCTAGTGATGGTTGCTTTCATGCCCTTAAATGGCCCGCCTATTATTTCTACAATTTTATCAACAGCAAGTTCTGATACAGTCGATTTTTTCACTAAATACCCTTCAATATCTTTAAACTGCAATTCTCCTCTTAGTTGTCCACGTATGTGTCTGATTCCTTGCAGTGCATCAAATGCCGCATTTGCATCTATTGCTTCAACTACAACATATCCCTTGAGATTTTCTAGAAGTAAGACCGATTGTATGTTGAGTTTTTTTAATTTTATCCTATTTTCTAATAATCCCATGACTACCTTCTCTTGTCCTCCTGTAGTCCTGACTGCAAAGAAATGAGATTTTTCTTGACTCAATGTCATCTATATCCCAAAAGTAATCACTGTAAACACGAACTGAATAATAAATCCAATTGTTCCAATGGCACCAATCCCAAGAAGCACCAATCTGAGATGCTGTGTATAATCTTCCTTGTCTGATTTTTTAGCAAGTTTTAATGTGTTTGCCATGTCCCTTAACATTTGTCTTGGATTGCCCATTGGGAGGAAATTAATAAAGTGTACTTATATCTCTTGTCACATGCAGCTGCTTGTTGCTTTCAGGTCAGATCCTGCGGCCTATAATATGGCCAGTTTTATTTCAAAAAATATGAAACAGGATAAAGAAATCTACCGCGGAAAAAATTTTGATCTTGTGATAATCTCTACCCCATCAATATCAGCAGACTGGCTTGAAGAAAAATACAACTATGATGGATTTGTATTTTTATCAAAACACGCTGCTAAAACAGACAAGCTGGCACTCACCTGTCACAGTACAGGAAATTTCTCAGATGCATTTTTTGGTGGATTCAAGAAACAAGTAGCTATACCACATCCGCATCTACAAAAAGCGTATTTGCAAACTCTGTGGAAAAAAAGAAAAGACTTCGCTAACTTTGAAATCACGTTAGAGGCTACTCATCATGGACCTACTGCACTTGATAAACCCGTTTTATTTATTGAAATCGGGACAACTGAAAAAGAGTGGAACGATAAAGAATTATGTAAGAATATTGCAAAGATCGTCATAGATGTAATGTCAAATCAAACAAAAAGAAACATTGTAGCCATTTGCTTTGGAGGTACTCATTATCCAGAAAAGTTCACAAAAGTATTATTAGAAGACAAGTATGCTCTTGGAACTATTATGCCAAAACACGCCTTGGAATTTTTAGATCAAAAACTTTTCTCCCATATTCTAAAGCGGAATAACGAAGCAAAGATTGCACTTTTAGATTGGAGTGGTCTAGGAAAACATAAACAGAAAGTATTAGACTTTGTGGAGTCTAGAGATCTTGAAGTGATAAAGATTTGAAACTTGACGAGAAGGTTTACAAAAAACTTCTAGAAGTTCCCAAAGGGAAGATAACTACCTATAAAGAAATTGCAAAGGCCGTTGGTCTTGATAATGGTCAAAGATTGATTGGTAGAATAATGAACAAGAATCCATATCCAATTATTATCCCATGTCATAGGGTCATTAAATCAGACGGTAAAATAGGAGGATACGCTTGGGGCCAAAAAGTAAAAACTAGGATGTTATCAAATGAAGGAATAAAAATCAAGAAGGGCAAAATCTTAGACTTGGAAAAATCTATTTATAGATTCTAAGTATGTTTTTTTGAACTAATCTCTTCTATTAAATTTCTCAGATGGGCCAAATTTCTAACTTGATTGCCACTGATCTGTTTATACAGGTCCCAATAATCTTTATTTGTGATCTCTTTTCGTGATTTTTTCACTTTGATCTGATGTCTCATTGCGCGTATTCTTTTTACATATACCTCCTTCTTACCTATTCGAGCTCCTCTCTTGCCTTTTTTCGAACCTTGCTTTGTTCCACGTCTTCGTTTCTGATATTTTTTAAAATGTGCTCTACCTCGTGAAGTTCCTTTTATTGATTTTATCTCAATTATTTTTGCAGTAACCAAACTTCGTATGTTGTCGCGTGTGATAGCATCTGAAACATCATCAAGATGATCAGAGTCAAATCTAACTCTGTTTGCACCTACTCCTAAAATTCTCGAGACTAAATGTCTCTTTGTTTTAAGATTTACTACCACTTGTTGACACCCTTGCGTTAAATACCTTGAAGTTTTTTTCCTTGGCTTTGGCGATTATCACGAGTCTTTTCTTTTTTCCAACGCCATGTCCAAATCTTACTCCATCGGTTTTTGGATCTAGTTTTTCTAGGTCCTTTATGTTGTAAACTAAATTATCAGTGTATCCTGATGGATGTAATCCGCGTGCAATCTTTGGCCCGCCAAATCCTGCTCTAACAATTTTTGGCCAACCTTTCTTTTGTTTTCGTTGATGATTGTCAATACCCTTTGGTTTCCTCCACGTTTCTGCTAACCTATCGTATCTCCAACTTTCTTGTCTGATGAAATCTGGTCTATGAATTGTCACCTTTTTTCTCAACTCCAAGATCTCTTTATTGATCGGCATGTAAAAGACTCTGTTCGAAATTTAAAATAAATACGTTTCTGGGAACAAAGTTGATGGTTTCAATACAGTAAGAGATAATAAGGAAATGGGAGGCGGTGTTTTATCTCATGATTGAGGACCTAAAATCAACAATCACGCACCAATTCCTCTCTCAAATACAAGAAATGGGAATTAGAACTGAAAAGATACACAGAAACTTGCCTGCAAAAAATATGATAGAACTGGCAGTATTGAAAAATGAAGGTGTGATCACAGATACGGGTGCTCTCTCTGTACAAACAGGAAAATACACTGGTAGATCGCCAGATGATCGTTACATAATAGATGATAATGAAACTCATAACAAGGTGGATTGGGGTAAGGTCAATCATCCTTTTACTGATGAAAAATTTGACAAACTCTATGAAAAAATGAAAAAACATCTAGAAGAAAAAGAGATATTTGTTTTTGATGGATTTATAGGTGCAGATCCAAACAACAGATTGCCAATTCGTATCATCAATGATCACGTCTGGCAAAACCTCTTTACAAGACAAATGTTCATTCGTCCATCAAAGACAGAACTTGAGTCTCACAAACCAGAATTCACTTTAATTGCAGCAAACGACTTTAAAGCTATTCCAGATATTGATGGAACCCGCTCTGACGCATTTATTCTGATAAACTTTTCTAGAAAAATTGTATTAATCGGAGCTACCTCTTACGCGGGAGAAATTAAAAAAGCAATGTTCTCTGTAATGAATTACATCCTCCCAGATAGAGGAGTGTTTCCGATGCATTGCTCAGCTAATATCGGAAGAGATGGTGACACCGCTTTGTTTTTTGGCCTTTCAGGTACAGGCAAAACCACTCTATCAGCAGATCCAAATAGAATGCTTATTGGAGATGATGAACACGGATGGTCAGAAAGAGGAGTGTTCAATTTTGAGGGTGGTTGCTATGCAAAGTGCATAAACCTCAATCGAGATGCAGAACCACAAATATGGGATGCAATAAGATCTGGTGCTGTTTTAGAAAATGTTGTAATTGATAACAACACAATGAAACCAGATTTTAATGATGGGAGTATAACCGAAAATACCAGAGTAGCATATCCACTGGATTACATTCCAGGAGCAGTCATACCAAGTTTAGGTGGAAACCCAAAGGTAATTGTCTTTCTTACCGCTGATGCATTTGGTGTGATGCCACCAATAGCACGATTAACAAAAGACGGCGCGATGTATCATTTTATGTCAGGATATACAAGCAAGCTTGCTGGTACAGAAAGAGGAATTACAGAACCAAAGGCGACTTTTTCAGAGTGTTTTGGAGCTCCATTCATGTCACGCCATGCATCTGTTTATGCACGGATGCTTGGAGAAAAAATTACAAAACACAATACTGTTGTCTATCTCATTAATACTGGATGGTCTGGTGGCCCGTATGGAATTGGCAAACGAATAAACATAAAATATACAAGAAATATGGTTACCGCTGCACTCACAGGAAAACTTGATATTGTAAAATTTCGACATGATGGAATATTCAATTTAGATGTGCCCACATCATGCCCTGAAGTACCATCTGAAATACTAGACCCACGAAACACTTGGGTAGAAAAAGACGCATATGATTTGTCAGCTAGAAAGCTTGCCCGCATGTTTATGGAGAACTTCAAAAAATTTGGAGAAACACCATTTGAAGTTCGTGAGGCAGGTCCATCCATCTCTGAATAAGTCTCTTATGAACGCCTAATTATTAGGCCAATTATTACAGTGGTTAAAAGTATTCCAGAAGTTATGAGAATCGATTTTAATGGAATGTTTAACTTCTCAAGTAACTGGAATCCTGTTCTTTCTGATGGCCTGTCAACTATAATGGTTTCATAGGCGTTATCTATGGTATTGTTTGAAGTAATCTGAGCTATAATCCAATATTCTCCGGCGTTGTGAACATTGAGTGTAGAGCTCTTCATTGGTGTAATCGACGTTAACAGAGTTTCTTCGGTGTCTTTGTTTAGTAAAGAAATTTTTGCGTATTCCCAATTTTGTGGATATGATAAAAAGAAATTTAACAATCCGTCTTTTTCAACAGCGTTGATACTACCTCTTGTTATATGCACAAGGATAGGAATGCGATACGATGCTGTGCCATCATTTATCGTTAGAATTCCTTCAAAATGTCCAACTCGTTGTTCTACCATGAATGCCTTGACATAAAGAATACCATTCTCAATAAAATGTTCAAATTTTATGTCTTTTTCTTTTGACAAAATTTCAACCTTGGGATGGATTGGTTTTCCAGATATGCTTTTCAATTGTAATGATTTCATGTCAGTCAGATTTTCTAATGAGAGGTTGAAAACAAGGCTGTGTGGTATTATGATCAGATCTGCAGAGAATGCATTTTCAAGATTTATCCTTCCATTCCCAGTTATCTCTACTGGAAAGAGTTCGCCATAGGGATTTGAAACTGGATCTGATGTGGTAGCAATCAATGAAGCAATCTCAGATGGATTAAGTGCTGGGTTTTTTTGTAAAAGTATTGCTGTTGCACCAGATACATGAGGTGCAGCAAAACTTGTTCCACTAGTAAGATTGTATTTGTTTTCGATGGAAGTGGAATTAACGAACACCCCAGGTGCTACCATATCAGGTTTAATGTAAAAGGGTGATACTGGCCCACGTGAGCTAAATGGTGTAACAAAATCTGGATGATAGAATACATTGAGGTCCGCTACCGTATCATTTCGTAAGATTGCCTTCAGGGCAAGACCGTCGTCTCTTGACATTGACAAAGCAGGTATTCTTGGTTTGTAATTTATGCTTGGGTCCGGATGAACAAGTTCACCAAAAAATATTCCTGGTTCATTATTGTAAACTATTATTGCTTTGGCACCGCTTTGTGCAGCGTTATATTCTTTTTCAGAAAAAAACACTTTTTCATCTTTGATGTCGCTACCTCTTTCCACAAGCAAAATAGAATTTTTTACATTTACATCTATCAGATCACGATATCTTCCATGGCCACCAAAGACCACCTTTTCAATAACTGGTTCTGGTAATGGAAGAGTTCCACGCATTGGAATTACTTCGTATTGTTTTTTTTCTATTTCTAACGTTGAAACAATACTTGATGTTATGTTGTTATACGAAGCACCTACTGTTATTGCATGATAACTTTTTGCGGGGCTCCCAATTGTCTGATTTCTAGGACCACTATTTCCCGCTGCTGTTACTACGACAATTCCACTCTTAACAGCTTCACTTACAGCTTTATCGAGTTCTTCATTCGTCCGGTTTACTCCTAGGCTTAAGTTTATGATGTCTACCTTTTCTCTCATTGCAAGATGAATTGCTCTGACTATGAAATCTGATGAGACAGATTCTCCAGTTTCTGAAACCCTATACGCAAGTAACTTTGCTTTTGGGGCCACTCCTTTTAGATTTCCATCTGCGGCAATAATGCCAGCCACTTCGGTACCATGACCGTTTGTATCCATTGGCTGTTCATCATTATCCACAAAATCATATCCTCCAAGCACTTTTCCAGAGGGACCAAAACCGAATAGATCGTGATGACTGTAATCTATTCCGGTGTCTATTACCGCAATTTTTATTCCATTACCTTCAAATCCTTCAGTTCTAGGAAGATCAGCTCCTATTAATGAAACACTTTTTTCAAGATAGATTTCTCCAAATTCTTTATTTTTTAAATTAGATAAAAGCAGGATAACACACAAAACAACAAGCAAGCAAAATATGATTTTGGTATACATTATCTTCTTATCAAAATATCATCAGATAAAATTCATTATGTAACCAAAGCCATAAATTGTATATGTTCGTGAGATTTGTATGGTAAAATATGAACTTCCAAAATTGCCTTATGCATTCAATGCGTTAGAACCACATATTGATGCTCAGACAATGGAAATACATCATACTAAGCATCATCAAGCATACACGAATGGCTTGAACACAGCGTTGGAAAGTCTCAGTACTGAATTGCAAAATATGGAACTGACCAAACTGCTATCCAGCATAGACAAAGTGCCTGAAAATGTAAGCGGCGCAGTAAATTTTCATGGTGGAGGATATGATAACCATGCTCTGTTTTGGAACAATATGAAACCAAATGGAGGTGGAGAACCAGGAGGAAGCGTGGCCGATGCCATCAATTCATCTTTTGGTAGCTTTGCTACTTTCAAAGAAAAGTTCACAAAAGACACTGGTGCAATACAAGGTAGTGGTTGGGGCTGGTTAGCTTACAACCAACAAAGCAAGAAAGTGGAATTTACAACTATGCCAAACCAAACTAGTCCAAGAACAAAGGGATTGGTTCCTCTATTAGGACTAGATGTATGGGAACACGCATACTATCTGAAATACCAAAACCGACGTCCAGACTATATCACTGCATGGTGGAATGTAGTAAACTGGGATGAAGTAGACAACCGACTTTCAAAAGCAAAAGCATAACTCTTCTCTTTTTTTGTTTTATTTTGTTGGGGAATAGAAATATTAAGGAAACACCAGCTGAAGAAGTAAGGATCAATTTAGATTTACGACTGAATAAAATAGAAAATCTCATTCAATTATCAATGTCACTCCTCAGAATGCATTTATAGGCGGGAAAAAGAATTTTTTGCAAATGAGTGAAGAGCAAGCTCAATCAATGTTGCAACAAATGCAAGCACTTGAAGCTTACATGGTTGATTTGATTCAAAAAGAAGAAGCCGTAGTCAAACTTATACAGGAAGCATCAGGCGCAATTGAATCAATGGTGGCATTAAAAGAAGATACACCATACGAGACTCTTGTGCCATTTGGAATGGGAACATATGTTAAGGCCACAATTCAACCTAAAGAAAAAATGATTGTGAATATTGGAGCAGGAGCTGCAATAGAACAGGATAAAGCTGCTGCAGTTAATTACATTGAACAAAGAATTAAGGAACTAGAAGTAGCACTACAACAGATTTCAGCTCAACGACAAGAAGTAGCAGCACGACTAGAACACGGTCAACAAGAAATGAATCGCTTGATTCAAGAACATCGTAATCTAAAGTAATAAAGGCATACATCATGTTTGACAAATTAAGGAGTGCATTTTCAGCCGCAACCAAAAGTTTCGGACAAAAAGAACTAAAGGATAAGGACATTGACGAAGTCCTTTTTGAGCTTGAAATTGCATTGATGGAGTCTGATGTTGCTACCGAAGTAATTGATTCTATAAAATCTGATCTAAAAATGAAACTAATTGGAACAACTGTTGAAAAGGAACAGATCGAAAGTATAGTAAAACAAAGCTTGCGAGAAAATATTTCAAATTTGTTTGATGCCACAGCCAAAATTGATATTTTATCAAATATTCAAAAGAAAAAGGTTACAGAAAATCCATATATCATATTATTTTTGGGCATTAATGGTACAGGTAAAACTACCACTCTTGCCAAAGTCGCATATCTCTTACAACAAAATAAATTTTCTGTTGTTATTGCAGCAGCTGATACATACAGAGCTGGTGCGATTGAACAGCTAAGTGAACACGCAAAGAGGTTGAATCTCAAAATCATAGCACAAAACTATGGTTCAGATCCTGCTGCTGTTGCACGTGATGCTGCTCTTTATGCAAAATCACACAAAATTGATTGCATACTGATTGATACAGCAGGAAGAATGCAGACAAGCAAAAATCTAATGGATCAGATATCAAAAATTAATAAAGTTGTAAATCCTGATCTGAGAATTTTTGTTGGTGATTCTCTTGCTGGCAATGACACTGTAAATCAAGCACGAGAATTTCATCAGTATACCAAATTTGAAGGTGCGATTTTGACAAAAAGTGATGCAGATGCGCGTGGTGGTGCTGCGATTTCTATAGCAAAGATCACATCTACCCCTATTCTATATTTGGGAGTGGGACAGGAATACAAAGATTTGAAACTCTTTGACAAAGAAGCATTTCTTGAGTCTATATTTGGATCACAAGAAACCATAGACTTGCCACCGGTCAAGATAGAAATGAAAACAAACCCAGAAGGAGACATTGTTACAAAGATAGACAAGATCGAACAAGATATAAAAGAACCAAAAGTAATTTTGACTTCGCCAGAAATCAAGACGGAAACAAAGCAAGAGGCTGAACCTATGTCAGAACAAGATCTGCAAACATTGGATCAAAAAGATCCATTTGAAAATCTTTCTACTAAAGATATTGAGAAATATTCAAAATTGTTTGACATTAAACCACCTGAAAACGACGAAGAGGCTAAAGAATTGGCCACAAAAATCAGAAAATGGATCTCACAAGGTAGACCAAAAACGGAGTCATTAGAAGAACAACAAAATATGAAAAAAGAAGAGACTAAAACTAAAAAGAAGCATTCATTATTTGGTTGGGGGAAGAAATGAAACTAAACACAAAAGATCTGCTTACATTAAATGAGCTTGATAAAAAAGAAGTTGAAGAAATTCTAAATAATGCTATAAAATTGAAAAAAGATCTCAAATCTGGTATCTGCAAACCGCTACTCAAAAATAAAACACTTGCAATGATTTTTCAAAAATCATCAACGCGTACTCGAGTAAGTTTTGAAACTGGAATGTATCAACTTGGAGGGCATGCTCTTAACCTGTCACATGAAGAATTACAACTTTTCCGTGGAGAGACAATCGAGGATACTGCAAGAACACTTTCTCGTTATGTAAATATCATAATGGCGAGGGTTTATTCCCATGGTGAATTAGAAAAACTTGCAAAAAGTTCTACAATCCCTGTGATCAATGGGCTTTCAAATTCATTTCATCCTTGTCAAATATTAGCTGATCTTATGACAATAAAAGAAAAAAAGAAAAAACTATCTGGTATGAAACTTGCTTGGATAGGAGATGGAAACAATGTTTGTAATTCAATGATCTATGGATGTGTAAAAACGGGAATTGAGATTTCTATTGCAACACCAAAAGGATACGAACCTGACAATAATGTAATAAAAGAATCAAAAAAAATGGGAACAATCGAATTATCAAATGATCCAGTACTTGCAGCAACTAATGCCGATGTTATTGTAACTGATACATTCGTTTCGATACATCACAAGGGAACTAATAGGATAAAGGATTTCCTGCCAAAATTTCAAGTTAATTCCTTCTTGATGAAAAAAGCTAAAGAAGATGCAATTTTCCTTCATTGCCTTCCTGCAAAACGAGGACAAGAGGTTACGGATTCTGTGATTGACGGTAATCAATCTGCTGTTTGGGATGAAGCAGAAAATCGTTTACATGTTCAAAAATCTCTAATGATTTCAATGCTTCGAGTCTAACGTTTATAAGAGCTTTACCAAAATTTTTTGTGAAAGAGGATAATTAATGACATATTCACAAATATTACGTAGACTAAGAGAGGAGAAGACAAACTATAGAAAAAGAAAGAATCTCCTGATGGGTAGGAGAGACTTTGTTACAGTTCAGATTTCAAACCAGAATACACTAGTCCAAATTCACAAACCAAAAATGCAAGGAGATCAAATTCTTGCTTCTGCGCACTCTAGATCTTTATTAAATAAAGGTTGGAAAGGTTCGAGAAAAAGCATTCCTGCTGCGTACTTAACCGGCTATCTTGCAGGAAAAAAAGCTCTTGTTGGGGGAACAAAGGATGCTGTCCTATACAGTGGCACAAGAAAATACACTCAAAGAATGGCTGCTGCATTAAAAGGAGTGATAGACGCTGGTCTTGAAGTACCAGCAGACGGTGAAACTTTTCCCGATCAAGAAAGACTTGTTGGCAAACATCTTAAAGTTTCAAATGATGTTGAAAAGATAAAATCTGCAATAGATGGTGAGGTCAAAGCCAAATGAGTCAAACAGAACAAAGAATAAGAAGAGAAAAACAAGAACAAGAAGAGGTTTGGATTCCTAGAACAAGCCTTGGTGTCATGGTAAGCACGGGAAAAATAACATCAATGAAAGAAATTTATGAAAATGGTTATCGAATTCAAGAATCAGGAATAATAAAAAAACTTTTGCCAGGAATTAAAACAGAAGTCATTGATGTGGGAATTGTTCAAAAACAAACAACAAATGGTGAATATACTAGATTCAAGGCACTGGTAGCAGCTGGAGATGAAAGTGGATGGCTTGGAATTGGACAAGGAAAATCAAAACAGATGAGAATAGCAATTGAAAAAGCAACAAATGCAGCATATCTTGCAATAAGCCCGGTGAAACTTGGTTGTGGAAGTTGGGAATGCAGATGCGATCAACCTCACTCTGTTCCCTTTAAGGTTCGTGGTAGAGGAGGAAGTGTTACGATTGAAATTATACCAGGTCCAAGGGGTCTTGGACTAGTGGCTGGTGGCAATATTAGAAATCTCTTGAAACTTGCAGGACTAAAAGACGTCTGGACAAAAAGTAAGGGATCTACAAACACTATGACTTCTACATCTGGCGCTGTTCTTAACTGTCTTAGGCAAACATTTAGCCAAGGTTGAATGAAATGCCAAATTCTTTTCTAGTAGTAAGAATGAGAGGAACCGTAAACGTACCTCATTGGGCTAGAACCACACTAGATCTTTTACATTTGGATAAAAAATTCAGAGCTACCATTATTCCTTCAAAAGAAAATACCAAGGGTATGCTAGATAAGATAAAGCATTATATTTCATGGCAGGAATTGGATGTGTCTACTACAAAGGAATTACTAGAAAAAAAGGGACGAAAAACAGGCTATCAGAAAATTACTGCTGAAGACATCGCAAAATTAGGATTCAAAAATCCTGAAGAACTTGCAAAATCGCTTGTGGAAGGTACATCTTCGCTTTCAAAATTAAAACCACTGAAACCATGGTTTGCCCTATCTCCACCAAAAAATGGGTTTAAACGAAATACAAAGAAGATGTATGGTGAGGGTGGGATTTTAGGTCATCATAAGGAACTCCTTGCTCAAGTTAGGAAGATGATATAGAATGGCAACAAGACTTAGAAAAACAAGAAGATTCAGGGGAGGACGAAACCATGGTTGGGGGCAAATAGGTCAACACAGATCTAGTGGTCATAAAGGTGGCCTAGGTCAATCCGGTATGCATAAACACCATTTTATCAGGATGCTTCTTACCGATCCAAGACATTTTGGTCACGATTCCACTCATCCTCCCCACCCAAACATAGTGAAAAAATGGGTAAGCGTAAGAGACTTGGATTCATTTTTTGCGAAATTTGGAAAAGAAGAAGGTGGAAAAAAAATTATAGATCTTGCTGGACTTGGTTATGATAAACTACTAGGTGGGGGTCAAACTAAGAATGCCTATACGATTAAGGTTGAAAAATTCTCTGCGTCTGCTGAAGAGAAAATAAAACAAGCTGGGGGCGAGGTGCTTGCTAAAGCATGAGCGTAGAGGGAACACCTACCAATTTACTAATAAAAGTTATTAAAAAAGCTGAAAATTACATCCCACAAGTACCAAAACCAAAAAAGAAGCTTTCATTGCAAGTAAGATTGGCATGGTGTGGATTAGCACTTTTAATCTACATGATAATGGCTCAGACTCCACTTTATGGTGCAACAGCTCCACAATTTGATTTTCTTGCATTTGCAAGAGTCATCTTTGCATCTCAACAAGGTACACTGGTTGAGCTTGGTATTGGACCAATAGTTACTGCGGGTCTCTTGATGCAACTCTTGAAAGGTTCTGAAATCTTTCATCTTGATTTCAAGAAACCTGAAGATCGAAGTCTATTTCAGACAGCTACCAAACTAGTAACATACATTGTAATCGTTGCTGAGTCGATACTATATGGAGCTGCTGTATATGGTCCAAATCTTCCCTCGCCAGAAGTAGGTTACATTTTGATAGGTCAGCTGATGGCAGCTTCTGTAATTATCATGTTTTTGGATGAATTAATTCAGAAAGGATGGGGACTCGGTAGCGGAATAAGTCTTTTCATTGCCGCAGGAGTAGCGCAACAAGTACTTTGGAGTATGTTTAGCCCAATTCCTGCTGGAGATGGTGGTCTGTCTGGAATATTTCCATATCTTGCTGGTTCAATTATGAACGGTGGTAGCGTATTGGATGTTCTTTTTAGAGCTAACCAATTACCTAGTCTATTTGGTTTGTTTCTTACGGCTGGAATTTTATTAATTCTAGTTTATACGCAGGGAATAAAAATAGAAATCCCTATAGTATCAACAAAATATAGAGGATTTTCTGCAGTTTATCCTATCAAACTAATGTACGTGTCTAACATCCCAGTTATATTAGCATCTGCATTAACGGCAAACGCTGTATTCGTAGGCCAAATGCTTTGGGCTAACTATAATTCACGTAATGATAACCCAATTATGAATTTCCTTGCTATGTTTGATCCATCCAGTCCTTCTACTCCCATTGGAGGAATATTGTACTATATTACGCCGCCACGTGGACTCGACATAGCGGCACTAGATCCACTGCGTGCAGTACTTTATGTTCTATTTATGATTGGAATCGTTGTTTTATTTGGAAGATTATGGGTAGAACTTGGTGGTCTTTCTGCAAAAACAGCTGCAAAGAATCTACTTGATGCAGATGTTCAGGTTCCAGGGTTTCGACGTTCAAATGAACCTGTAGAAAATATTCTCCAAAAATACATTCCTTCTGTAACTATAATTGGTTCCATGATTCTTGGTGTGTTAGCTGGTGCTTCAGATGTTCTAGGAGTCTTTGGCACTGGAATAGGACTATTGCTTACTGTAGACATTCTCATAAATTATTATAATTTGCTTATTAAAGAACAAGTGGAAACAGTAATGCCAAGGCTTGGTGCGCTGCTTGGCAGAAAGTAAGAAGATCATTATTGTTGGAATACCAGGTGTAGGAAAAACTACAATTGTATCAAAAATTGTAGAAATGCTTAAAGCAAAAAAAATAGGTGTGAGTGTTTCGATTTTTGGTTCCGTAATGTTTGAAGAAGCTAAAAAAAATGGTATCAAGAGTAGAGATGAACTTCGTAGATTATCTGTACCTGAGCAAAAAAAACTTCAATCCATGGCGGCAAAAAGAATTGCTTCTTTGAATGACGATGTCATTATTGTGGATACTCACGCATTCATTTCTACCAAAGAGGGATTCTATCCAGGGCTTCCTCAAAATGTCCTAGAAGTGCTGATACCAGATATTTTCATAATGATTACAGCAAGACCTGAAGAGATCTATAACAGAAGAATGAAAGATACAACAAGAGATCGTGATATTGTATCGATTGACACCATAAAAAAAGAACTTGATGTTACTAGTGCAATGTTATCGACATGCTCAATTTTGTGTGGTTCACCAATTAAGATTGTCCTTAACTCAGAAGGAAAAGTTGATGAAGCTGCAAGAGCAATCGTGAATGGAATAGGATATAACAATGGAACCTAGCATAATATTAGATTTCATAAACTCAATCTGGCTCCAAATTCCAGGTATTAGTGAAGGCCAGCTAGGAAGTTCCGATCCCTTGGTAAAAGGAATGATCTCATCCGCACTAGGGATAGTTGGAATAGCAATAGGACTTAACTTATTCAACGCAGTAATACGGAAAAAAATGGTCGATCAAAACAAGCTAAGAAGATTGATGAAAGAAACAAGAGCTTGGCAGAAAGAAAGGATGTCGGCCTTTAGGGCAAAAGATCAGGATAGGATAAACGAAATAAACAAAAAATCTGCTTACATGAACAAAATGAATATGGAAATAATGCAAATGAACATGCGACCTATGATGATTACTTTCATACCGCTTATTTTGATCTTTTATTTTGTACTTCCTCCACTATTTGCATACACGGTCGCTGTATCTCCAATATCTCTTAATTTTATTCCTGGAGGTTATTTTGAACTTACATGTACTGCAGAGAAAGTGATCTCGACTCCAAACTTCTGTAAACATGAAAATGAAATATATTTTTGGGCTTGGTATTTTCTTTCATCCATAGCTTTTAGTGGTATCATAATGCGCGTCACAAAAACTACAATGGATCTAAACTGAGTTGCCAAAATCGATAGTAATTTCCGGTCAACCAGCCATTGGTAAAACTACAGTTGCTAAAGGTTTAGCAAAAGAATTTGAACTGAAATATCTTAGTGGCGGCGATGTCTTAAAGGAATTAGCGAAGGAACAGGGATTTCATACTCTGGGGGATGACTGGTGGGATACACCAGAGGGTATGACTTTTTTGAACCAGAGAACTACAAACCTAGAATTTGATAAAATAGTTGATGAGAAATTAAAAGAATTATTCTATAAAGGTGGGATGGTAATAACCAGTTATACTCTTCCATGGCTAGTTGATGATGGAATCAAGATTTGGCTGGCTGGTTCACTAGAAAATAGTGCAAAAAGGATGACTAGAAGGGATAACCTTTCCTCGGATGAAGCCCTTAAGGTAGTCAAAAAGAGATATGAAGAGAACAAACTGATTTACAAGAATCTTTACGGGTTTGACTTTGGTGAGAATCTGTCGGTTTTTGATAATATAATAAACACAGATGGGCTAAGTGCAGAAGAAGTCCTTGCAATCGCAAAATCGCTTGTAAAAAAATTACTATGAAGCTAAAGCAGCTACAAAACCTCAGAGTTATAGATCAAGATATCACAAATGAGGAATATGGAACATACTTTGATAAGCGAACCGTAGAACAACTTCTTAACTATGGATTAATAATCTTGGATAAACCAAATGGTCCTACTAGTCATGAAACAGTAGCTTGGGTGAAAAAAATATTTGGTATATCAAAGGCAGGACATAGTGGTACGCTTGATCCTCCAGTCTCTGGACTTTTACCTATAGGATTTGGCGAGGCAACAAAAGCTTTGGCAGTCTTATTATTAGGTCCAAAAGAATATCATGCTCTAGGAAGATTACATTCACTACCGTCAAATGAAAAGCTAAAAGAAATTCTTAAACAATTTCATGGTAAGATCCATCAAAAACCTCCACAACGTTCTTCCGTTTCACGCCAAACAAGAATTAGAACTATCTATGAGATCGAAGTGATTGAACAAAAAGAACGACTCTTACTTTTAAGAATTCTATGTGAGGCTGGAACATACATAAGAAAAATTTTCTATGATATGGGAGAGATCCTAGGACCAGGTGCTACCATGATCGAACTAAGACGAACACGAGTTGGACATTTTGATGAAGAGTCTAATCTTGTAAAGATGCACGATCTTGTAGATGCATATGCATTATGGCAGGAAAAAGGTGATAATTCCAAACTTTTAAAATTAATCATGCCAATAGAATATGCTCTTAGCGAAATAAAATCAGTAGTGATTAGGGATTCTGCAGTTGATGCATTGTGTCATGGAGCTCAGCTAGCAATTCCGGGAGTTTTGGAAATATCGCCAAATATGGCAAGAGGTGATTATGTCGGAATTTATACACAAAAAGGAGAAATAGTGGCATTGGGTGAAGCGCTCTTATCAGAATCTGAAATTATGGAAAACACTAAAGGCTTTGCCTTTCAAACAAAGAGAATCATTATGGCACCAAATACATATCCAAAAAATTGGCATACTAAAAATATAGTTAACAAATAAAAAGGCACAAAAAATAATTTTCGTATTGCTTCCAAAAGGTGCATTTATAGGATTTGGAATTGGAGTCATCATCTCAGCAATTACTGGTTTTTTGTTGTTAAGCGCATCCAATCAATCCGATGTATTAGTATATGTAGAAGGTCCTTCAATTTCCATCCTTACGGAAAAAACAAACTTTAAGATCGGAGAAGAAATAGTAATTAAAGTTGTAAACTCTGGATCTGTGCCATTAACGTTTTCAGATTCTTCTTATGGATTAAAAATTATTGGACTTGATGGACTATTGCTTTATTCTCCTCAATCAACACAGATGAACTACACCTTGCAACCAAAGGAAGAGAAAATGTTCACATGGAATCAAAAGAAATCCGATGGTGATCAGATTATAGAGGGACGATATAAAATTGTCACAGACACAATTCAAGATGGGAAAAAGATAGAAAAATCCCTCACAATAAACATTCTCAAATAGCGTGCTCCTGACTGATTAAGATATTTTATGTTGATATTATCCGGAAAATAGTGAAATTAGAGAAGCACTAATGGATGAAAACACTTTAGCAAATTGAGTTACAATATCATCATCTTTTTCAAGTTTCTCATCTGGCTTTATCTCAATATCTTCTAATGATTCGTCTGAAATCATAATAATTTCAGGTTCTGCTTCAGGGATGTGGTATACAGTCAAAAAGGAAGATGCCTTTTCCTTATTTGTGAGAACGATCTCATTGTCAGGATCTACCTCAAGAACTTTATCGTAGATCTCTAGTGCTTCTTGATATCTACTAAGACTTGATAATGCATTTCCTTTATTGTTTAATGCATTCACATTGTCAGGATCTACCTCAAGAACTTTATCGTAGCTCTCTATTGCTTGTTGATATCGACCAAGGCTAGCCAATGCGGCACCTTTGTTGGTCAAAGCAATTACATGTGTAGGATTTGAGCTTAACGTCTGGTCGTAATTAAATATCGCATCTTCATATTTACAGAGTCGCGCTAACGCTGGACCAGGGTTGTTGTAAAATGTTACAATGTCCTCATACAGTCTAATTTTACAATTTTCACTACTATCAATGTAAACTGTCTCTGTCTCGTCATCTTCATCTTCTATATAATCAATTTTTTGAGAAATTTCATTTTTTGATTCTGACGATTTAATTTCATTACTTTCTGCTTTAGGCGATGGGTTTGTTGGTAAAGGATTTAGGATCTCACTAATTCTGGATTTCTCTTCTAGTTTGTTGATATGTTCTTCTAAGGAATTTTCGATTATCGTGAAAAATTCTTCTTCAGAAATGTCTTCACTAAATAAATCATCAATTGCAATTCCTAACGGTATCTCTGTATTCTGAATCCACAAGATCAGAGCATTCTTTGTAATTCTCTCATTTACATCGGGGTCAATTAATCCCCTGTTTAATAAATTGTGAAATAATGTTGCTAATTGATCATCACTCCCATCTAAATAATACCATGTTGCCAGATTCTCAAGGTCTGATTCTGAAAGCAAAAAAGAATATGAAACTTCAATATCTGAATTCTCAGTAATATTGGGTTCAGGATTAGATGCATTTGTATTTAATTTTTCAAAAAACTCTATCTCTATATTTTTTCTAGTTTCTGATCCTCCGTATTGCGCCGTTATTGAATAAGTTCCTTCTATTTTGAAATTTACACTATATCTTGCCAAAAATGAGGTGGAAAATGTTAAATCGGGATTAACAGGAGCAAGATAAATTCCTGCTGGTACCTCATATGGATCGAAAATGGCTACGGTCACTTGAGGTATCGAAAAAGTTGATACTTTCCCATTAATGAATATCGTATCTTCATTTTGGTATTTTTTCTTATCTGATTCAAAGAATATAACTTCGGGTAGTATTGTAGTCGATTCTTCCTCTTCAGGAGGAAAATCCGTTACTTCACCTGTAATATTTTCAATTTCAAAAACTGTGGCTGTAGTTAGCTTTCCGTATTCTAAGATAATCGTGTATATTCCAGATTTCTCATAAAATGGAACATCTGTGATTATTGTTTTTGTAAAATGGTTAGTCTCATCTATTTCTACACTGTACGCGCCAAGGATCCGGTCTTCCGGATCGAAAATTCTTATTGCAACTACCGGCATTTTCTTGTTTGTCACTTCGCCAGAAATTACAATGGTCTCTCCTACAGAATACAACAATTTATCGGTTGATATCGATATATCATCAACAAAAGGTTCTTCCTGTGCAAAGGTTAATCCTGGAATAGAAAATAATATCATGAACACGAAAACATAAACAATTCTCTCTCTCATCACATGAGAGAAAATCGTCCAAGAATATTTAATAATTAGGTAGAAATCATACTGAGAACCAAATTTGGTTACACGTCAAAGTATAGTAAAGAATGAAACAAACCTGCAAAATAACGTAATATATAGTCAGTTTTACAACGAGAAATAATTTGGCGAAAATAAATGCCGGGGTCGCCTAGCCTGGTAGGGCGCGCGCCTGGAATTGAATTTACCATAAAGCGCGTACTCGCAAGGGTTCGAGAGTTCAAATCTCTCTCCCGGCGCCTTAATCTAGTTTAAAGCCCCCCCTGATCATCTATTAATATTGAGGCAAAAATTAGGAAACTCCCAGTCGAACTCAATATACGACTATGACGCAAGGATTTTTAGAACACAAATCTTGATCCAAAAAGATCTTTCTAAGGAAAATGCAGATTTGATCAACAAATACGATCAATCTATGATTATTGAATCACTGGCAAAAGCTACAAGGCTAAAACACCTTCAAATACTTTTGAATCTTACCAGATTCCTTAACAAGAATTGGAAAGATGCAACCAGAAACGATATTGATAATGTCGTGGTTAGAATAGTTAAGGAATATTGTGCCGAATCAGGTCAGGAATCAAACACTAGTTATGATCATAAAAAAATTCTAAAAATTTTCTTCCGGTGGTTCAAGTATGGTTCTAGAAAGAAAGATGATGTAGGAGATCCTGATGAAACTAAAGGAGTCAAAATCAAAAAGGTGAAGGATAAGATTGCCCGTGAGGATCTGATAACAGAGGAAGACAGGACTGCACTACTCCAAGTTTGCGCGGATAATCTTAGAGATAGGGCGTTTATTGATTGTCATTCAGAAGCAGGAACTCGACCGGGAGAAATTTTGAGTCTCCTAATAAAACATGTAAAGTTTGACAAATATGGCGCAATAATATTTGTTGATGGAAAA
>JBQTHX010000038.1:0-4994 GCA_052389415.1 Nitrosopumilaceae archaeon | reverse complement strand
TCCAAGCTTGACTATGAAATAGAACTAGCAGTAATAGTCGGAAAAGACTGTAAAAATATAACAGAACAAGAAGCAAAAGCAGCAGTTTTTGGCTATATGATATTAAATGACGCCTCAGCAAGAGATGTACAAGCAAAAGACAAACAGTTTACTCGTGCAAAAGGATTTGATACCTTTGCTCCATGTGGTCCATGGATTACAACTGCTGATGAAATACCTGATCCCCAAAATCTCAAGATGACAACTCGAGTTAATGGCATAGTCAGACAGGATTCTTCAACATCTAACATGTTTCTAAAAATACCTACCATAGTTTCTATGCTAAGTAAGGTGATGACTCTGGAAAAAGGCGATATTATTTCAACTGGAACTCCCGCAGGAGTCATGTTAAACAGACCGGATGCAGTTTATCTAAAAAATGGTGATAGAATAGAAATGGAAATAGAAGGACTAGGCAAACTGGAAAATACTGTAAGGTTTGCATAAGATCTAAAAATTATAAAGAGGAGAAAAATAGAAAAACCATGGGCAGAATAATTGTTGGAAAGACTGCAGACATAACACCTGGAAAGACGCATAAAGTCACTGCAGATGGCAAAGAGATACTAGTTGCAAATATAGATGGAAATTATTTTGCGATGGATGATACTTGTACACATGCAGGAGCTAGCCTGTCAGAAGGAAAACTAGATGGATCAATACTAACGTGTGATTGGCACGGTGCAAAGTTTGATTGCAAAACAGGCAAATTGCATGCCTTTCCTGCAAAGATTAAAGACCTGAATTCATACAAATTGGTAGTCGAGTTAGATAACTTGTTTTTGGAACTTTAATGCAAACTTTATAAAATCAACCCAACCAGCTTAGCTTTGATGGTAAAATGGTCGATACAAAATCTCAAAATACAGACACTCTTAATCAAGCCATCAAAACCCTTGAGGAAATAGCAACAAATCCTTCTACTCCAAGAAATATTAAAAAAAACATAACTGATCTGGCTTTAGAGCTTAAAAAACAAGAATATTCTGTTTCAGTACGTGCTTCAAATGCAATAAGTGTGTTAGATGACATCACACAGGATCCAAACATGCCATCTTATGTTAGAGTGACATTATGGCAGGCAGTCTCTGCACTTGAAAGAATAAGAGAATAAATTTAGAATCATTTTCTTTTCAATCATGAAGATAGAAGAATATCTTGCGTCACTTCCACAATCTATTATTTCGGGACAAGATGTCCAGCTTCCAGACAATGCTTTTAGAGATATATTTCGATTTGTAGAACTTGGAAAAAATGATATTTTTTATCATCTGGGATGTGGAAATGGGAGAGGAATCGCCATTGCTTTGGAAGAATTTGGAGTGAAAAATGCAATTGGAATTGATAATGATGAGAATAAGATTAACCTTGCAGAGAATCTGTTAAAAGATAAAAAAATTCCTAACTATACACTGCAGTGCAAGGATATTAAGGAATCAAATTTTGATGATGCTACTGTGATCTTGTTTTGGTTTGTAGACCAAAAAATAATTGATGAGGTTATGGAAAAATTTTCGAAATTAAAAAATGGCTGCAAGATAATAACAATCTGGGGTCCCTTACCTGGTGTGCTTCCTGATAAAGTAGAATTTCCTTATATTCAGAATGTCGTTCCATTTAGGAAAGCAAAAGATCTAAAAGAACAACTTTTGTCAGTCTTTGATACTGATTGTGTAGATTTTGTAACTGCGTGGGAGTTTGCGGAAAGATATACCAAGGCCATAGGTTCTCCAGAGACCGGAAATGATAGATTTCTAACTATAATGCAGTCACTTGTAATATGGATAAATGCAAAAAATCTTGGAGTTGCATGTGGTGATGAGATGCCCCAACCTATAAGAACATACATTAGTATACTAAGGACATTTTTTGGGATAGATGTAGAATATCTATTGAATAAATAGATGGAAGTTTGATTAGTCAAATTTTTATTTAGAAAAGCAGTAAAAGGATTCTATGTGGAATCAGCAAATTAACATCAATGTTTCCGCTGTCGATTATGACAACACAAGTAAAGAGATTACCTATACCTTGAAAAATTTGGAACAGATGGTACATGGAGATAATGATTTTATCGTCACTGACTCTGAGTTTGCATTTGGTTGGCACTTTTATGTGGTTTGTGTGAACAAGGAGCTTGTACAAAAATTATCTGATCAAATGGGACCCAGTTTTGAGAAAATTAAAGGAAAAGGACTGGAGAAGAAATTTCTTACCTGGCTTACAGATAAGCTTGCCCAGAAGCAATTGAAAGCAAAGCTTACCATAAGAGAAGAGATGGAATCAAGCAAATACGGCATATTTTAAAAAATTGGTTTTTTCTACAGCTTACCAAGAACGCATTCTAGAATACATCGTATTTCTATCCATATTTTATTAATTATGGAACATCCTCTGAATTAATGTTCATTTTGGCAAAGGATTTACCTGGCGATTTAATGAACCATATATTTCCATCAAAATCCGTAGTAATAGCTCTTGCAAAGGAGGAGGCAGATAAAGGCCACTCTGTGATTTCGTTAGAAGAAGGTACGAGTCTTGCAATTTTACTGGCTGCGCTCTCAATGAACCATACATTACCAAGATTATCTATAGTAATACCACTGGGATATGCTTTATTCGTAGGTAACCCCCATTCGGTCATCTCGTTAGCGATAGGATTTAGACGGATGATTTTATTTTCTGCATCAGTTGTAAAGAAAGCGTTTCCTCTTGGATCAATTGCAATGCTTTGAGGAAATCCCAATTTAGTTGGAGAAAGCCATTCTGAAATTTCATTTGTTTGAGGATTCAATTGACCTATCTTGTTGCCAGCTATTTCGGTAAACCAAACATTTCCATCATTGTCCAAAGCTATAGAAAATGGACGACTAGATGGATTATAAGGAAAACCCTCAGTATAAGGATTCTTTGTTGGCACATCCCATCCCGTTAGTTCGTTTGTTACAGGATCCAGACGACTAATCTTGTTGCCATTGTCTTCTGTGAAAAAAACTTTCCCTTCAAGATCGATCACTGGGTCTATGGGGTGACTATTAGAAACAGGAATGTTCCATTCGGTAACCTCATTGGTATAAGGATTCAAGCGACTAATATTATTCCCGCTAACTTCAACAAACCAGATGTTTCCATCCAAAGCTGCAGAAATTCCTCTGGGATAGGAAGCTGAAGACATTAACCATTCCGTAATGACATGGGAGGATGGTTGCAGACGTCCAATCCTGTGGTCGATATCATCACTATACCAAATATTTCCATTTGATGAGATCGTAATGGCTTTAGGAACAGAAGAAGATTCCGAGTCGCTCCATATCTCCATGTTGATATTACTAGCATATTGTCGTGGAGTCTGTAATGAAGCATCCTCAAGAAATTTAGAGTCATATAGAGCATTATGGGAAACTATATCAACCTTAGTGGTTTCAGGAACAACTAGCTGTATTTCGCCTTGTATTATGTTTAAAGAATTCGTTGAATTATAGGTAATTGCTGTAACTATAGTAGCTGAGCTATTTGTAAGGATAATCTCCGGAACCAATGAATAATCTTTGACTAAAGCGTCTTGATTCGAATTAATACTTGAGAAGTGATACGCACTTATCCCTAAACTGATTGTTACAGCAGTTATGCCTATTATTGTGTAAAGTTTTATCATAGGGGATCCAGCCTATCCACCTTACTTTAAGTTTAACAATGATGTGGTAGTTTTACTTGGTATGGTATGATTCCCAAAATAGAAATTGGGAAGTAAAAAAAAATCTTCATATCAAATTTTCGAGATAAACCATTTTCTATGATAGTTTTATAGCAAGAAGATAATGTCTGATATTTGCCTCGCGCAATAATCAATCCCACTTGTTTTGATTATGTTTGGACTGCTTAAATTTATAATAACTTCTGTCTTTCTAAGATAAAATTAAAATTAGTTAATGTGGTTCTCTATCTACTCAGGCTCGCCAGCTTGATTTATTGGGCACCCTAATTCATTGCCAGCAGCAAGAGTGTTCTTTGCTGTTGTAAAGTCTCCTGATGCGTATGCACCCTGGACTAACGCAATTATCTCAGCTACAGTGTAAGGATAATCAACATCTCCTGATTGAGCATTAAGTAGAGCTGCAGCTGCATGTCTAGCTAATGCATTTTGTCCTCCACCTAAAGCATTAAGTGCTTGCAACAATGTTGGATTCCCAACTGTTGCTTTTCCTACCTTAAGGGTAGCATCTACTCCAAATATTCCCTCATAGGAAGAACTTGGGGCATATGGTGGATTTGGCCATGAAACTGCATCTTTCTTGTCTGCATTATTCTTCCAGTATCCGGGCGTGCATCCCTCAGAGGCTACTGTTACAGTAAAGTCATCTCTTTCGTTTGGATCACTTTCAGGATTAGCAGGGTCACCTGTGTGTGCGCCTACTAAGACTAGAGAGCAGTCATCAGTTTTACATATATCAGCTGTTGCAAATGCAATATTCGTAGTTGTTGCTATTACGTCATTTAGAGTGCATGTGAACGTCCAAGTTTCACCGGGGCTCAAAATGCCATCACTTCCAACATCACTTGCAGGATCTAAAACTACTGGAGCGCATTTATCGTCTGTAATAACAACATTGGTAAGCGGTGTTATAGCGCTAGTATTTTCTTCAGTGTAGGTATAAGTTACATCCAAAGGTGCAGGACCTGATGTTGGATCTGCCGACTTTGTTAACACTGTAGCTGGAGCAAGACATTTCACTTCTACACTGTATTTTTCATCTTCTACTGGAAGTTGACCTGGATATGTTGTTGTAGTTGATGTAGCAGTGTTTTTGATTGTATTAGATTCACAGCTTTCAACTTTGTATTCACATGTAAATTTCCAAGTTTCACTTGGATCAAATATGCCATCGTCATTATCATCACCTATATTATTACCGCTTGCTTGCTCTACTGCTGTAACAGGACTGCATAGGTCATCA
>JBQTHX010000037.1:0-10800 GCA_052389415.1 Nitrosopumilaceae archaeon | reverse complement strand
AGAAGACGGCGTTGATAGAATGGTGGCGTAGATTCCAAGCTTCGGCGAGGGGTGAACCAGCCATTACTAATAATCCAATACATCGGCTCAGTCATAATACATAGAGACTATACGCGACGATTTTTTTTATTTTAATCCTTATTGTAAAATATGCACTTTTTTATTTTTATTTTAATTAATACATTATTTTTTATTTTAATTAATTTGGATATTTTTGGAATTAAATTAATTTGTATGTTTTGAAACTAAATGATTCTGGCTTTACATTTGATATGAAACGTCAATCAAAGATATCACATGCGTAAACAGGCACAATTTACTCAAGTCCATATCTAGTGTATACACAAAGATAGTAATGAACATTATACTGCAAAGAAGATCTTCTAGGCACAGACTTGACAAAAGATATGAAATGTAAATTCAGGCACTACTAATTTTTATCATAACTTAAAAAATAAAGATCTATTTTCTAGCTTGATTTTTGAATTAAATTAATATCCATTTAATTTCAAGCTTGAAAAATTATCTTTTTTCTATATTCAATTATGAAGCTAAATTAAAAGCAAATTTGATAAATTGAGGAATTTACCGATAAATGCCGAATAAATACCGAATTAATCCCGATAAACAATTAATGTAATTATTTAATTGCCGAAAAAATTACCAAAAAAATTCAAAATAAGCTAAATTGACCGAAAAGAGTACCGAAAAAAGTCATCAAAAATAAGTGAAGAACACATTTTTCTCATCAGGATTCACGCAAACCTAGATTTGCATATTAATTTAATGCAAGCTAACCTCTCTCATTAATTAAATTCCCACACTTGTCATTTTCATATTATACAGACTGTGCCTTAGTTAGCTAAATCAAAATATGATATTGATGCAAGTAGAGAAAAACAAGCTAAAATTCAGTGAAATGCTATCTCATTTTCAAGCTGAATCTAACAAACTTGAAGACCAAAGACAGTCATCAGCTATATTCAAGCTAGGCTCTGATAGTGGAACTCTTAGAGAATCAAGCTTTCTGGATTTTTTGATAAGATATCTTCCAAAAAGCTGCAACGTAATTAGCGGTGGTTTTATCTTTGATTCTAAAGAAAACCATTCAAAACAAATTGATATTATTGTAACAAGTGACCTATCTTTACAATTCCTTTATGCTAATCGCGAAAAAAAGGCATTTTCTTCTAAAAACCAGCTTTGGAGAAAGCTTCCAAAACAGGTTCAATATCCTACTTTTAAAAAGATACTGGACTATCTGGAAAGCTCTAACAAAATAATGTATGACAAGGATGGAGCAATTGTCTGGATATTTGCAGACAATTCAAAGTTAAGGAAGCTGCTAAGGGAATCAACAAGATTGCGCTAATCAGCTTGTCTTGTACCCAAAGAGAAGATCGTAATTTTTATGATCCACTACACCATGTAAAAAGGGGAACTAAACAAATTAGACAAAAGCCATCAAGGACTAATTTTAGTGTGCTTATTTCGAATATACATGTCCTAAATATAGGACATATGTCTTAAATATAGGACAAATGTCCTAAATATAGGACATTATGTTACTGCATAGATATCTAGAAAAAGTACTTGGAAACAAGGTAGCCATTACTTTGCTACGCACAATGATAAATTACAAGGGTAAGATCTTTACCATTAGGGGATTAGCAGAAAAAGCCAAAGTTACACCAAATGAAGCTGCACTAACCATTCACGAACTTGAAAGATTTGGTATCATAAAAATTCAGCCAGTGGGAAGAGCATATCAATTAGAATTAAACAAGAAAAGCTACATTCTAAATAAAATAATAGAGCCAATAGTAGCATCAGAAAAAAACACTTTAGCTGAGCTACTTGCCATCCTAAAGAAACACCTTGACACAAAGAAAATTATCACTGCAGTAATTTTTGGAAGCATTGTAAAAGGGCAAGAAAAGATAGATAGTGATATGGATCTTTTAGTAGTCTCAAATGATCACGATCATGCCATCGCACAAATATCTGAAGCAACTGAACAAATATTCTCAATATTTCAAGGCAGTATATCTCCAATAATATTTACCGAAAAAGAATTCAAATCTAAACAAAAAGAATCTCTTATACGGTCAATCATTGATAATCATATTCTAATATGTGGTAAAAGTATAGAAGTTTCATAAATGGCAAGATCAGTAGATCCTAAAAAAGCATCAAATTATATCGTAAAAGCTGAAGAATTACTGAAAACAGCTAATGACTCTTTAAAAAGTAAGAGGTATAATAGTACAGTAACAAACGCGATTCACAGTTCTATAAACGCACTTGACGCATTGACTATTTCATTTAAAGGCAAACGTGGATCAGATGATCATACTGAAGTACTCTCACTTATTCAAGGAATATTTCCATCTGTGGAGTATGAAGAAATTAAAAAACAGTTCACTTCTCTGATAGGAAAAAAGAATGCTTCGGAATATCAACCTGATTTAATGGATCCTAAAGAGGCTCAAGACTCTGTAAGATGGGCAGAACGCATTCTTGCCAAAGTCAATGCTAAATTGAAATCATAAATGAAATTATCTTTAAAATCTATAGGGGCATAAACCTAATTTTCATCTTTTCTAGCTTCATTCTCTTTCTTTCTATGATGACATAGTAGTTGATTATTTCAAGTATCTTTTCTTCTATAACTCTTCACTAGCAGAAAACAACTTTCTCATCGCCAAACAGAAAAAAACCATGACATTCAAAGTTCTTGGCGTTGCCTCTAGCAGCATATTGCTGTAGAATCCTTAACATCCATATTTTATGGCCCAAGCTTCACCTGAAAACTCGCTTTCCCTACAATATTCCGTAAGAATCTTTGCATATCCGTTGTACAAAAGCTCTGAATTTAGTAGCTTGCCAGAGCATGTTACCTTTCCTACAATTCTTCCATACACATCAAAGGGCTGCAAATCATCCTGGTCAACAATTATCGATGTTCCAACAGGACATAAAGTACTAGTAAACTCTGTGGCTTCTCTAAAACCAACTTCATTTGTTTCTGGAGTATCAACTAGAGAAAGTCGAACCTTGTATCCCGAAACATTAATGGTATCTCCATCAACTATTTTTTCCACGACACCTTTGATGCACAATGCAGTTCCTTGACAATCTGACTGATTAACTCGAATCATCCCATTACCAATCAAAAACTGAATTCCTGAAATAAAATCAGAATCACCAATAGAACCTTCAGACCACCACTTTGCATTATTTTTTATCCAGGCAGGAATCTCTAAGGAAAAGCTCGTACTGGGCTTGACAACTGGAATCTTTATCGTTTCTTGTTGTATTAGATACTCGATTCCCTTTACAAAATCAGAATCACCAATAGATCCTTCAGACCACCACTTTGCATTATTTTTTATCCAACTTGGAATTGCCTCGATATTTTTTGATTCAGCATTTAGATGCAAGATCTGGTTAGTAGCAATGTCTGCTGCAAACAATTCTCCTGCATGATTAAATTCTAATGATCTTATGGTTACACCAGCAAACCAATCGTCTAGGATCTTTCCATCAGGTGCAAGCTTCCAGACCTTGCCAACATTTCCTGCAGCACCAATATAGGTATCACCCAGGTCCTGAGCCTTGGCGTCATCATTTGAAACAAAAATGTTTCCTGATGAATCAACTGCAATGGATTCTGGGACAATCCTAAGACCGCGATTGTCGCGCAATTCTTTGGTTAAACTGAGTAGTTTGCCTTCAGAATCAAATTTTTGAACACGATAATTGTTTGAATCTGAAATGTACACATTTTGCATATCATCAACAAAGACTCCTTTTGGATTTGAAAACTGACCATCATTTTTTCCCTTGGTTCCCCAAGTCGTTACCAGATTGCCATTGATATCCACTTTAAGAATTCGGTTTCCAGCCATGTCTGCAATGTACATGTTTCCATTATTGTCAATGTCAAAATCAAGAATCCCATCTAGCGTGCTAAATGACTGATTCTCATCTAGTGGCCACTCTAAGATGAGCTTTTTTGTATAGTCATATTTTAGAATCTTGTTTACGTCGGATGCAATTACAAACACATTTCCATTTTTATCCACTGCAAGAGCAGAACCCTTGGTAAATTCGGTTAACGTATCCCAACTGCTTGTAATTTTTCCAGAAGGATCAATAACCTTGATTCTGTTTGCAGAATGTAAAACATACATGTTGTCGTTGGCATCAAAGGCAATGTCAACTGGCTTGAGAACCTGTGACTTTGAAAAAACTTGCCAAGGGTTAACGTCATCTGCACCTGATTGCTCTTGAGCTTTTGTTTCTTGTAAATCAGCAAAACCTATGATAGAAAGAATAGCAACTATGGTTGCAACAAGCAACAGATATTTCTGATATTTTGTGCTCAAACCATTTTTCTAGAAAACGATTCTCACTTTATTTCAGATAAACATTGGGTAGCATTGATATGACAAACAAATGTTAGCACATCTAATATATCATTTTCAAATATTCTTTTACTGGCTGCGTGTATACTAATGAAGTAATGATTGTACTAAGTACAACATAAAACGTTCCATCAATATACAATCCATCTTTGAAGTTAAGAAATCCCATAAAGTAAAGAGAACCTGATAATACCATGGTCAGAAGCCAGGAAAATCTTAATCTCAAAAATAAACACAGAACAGTGATTGCGCAGTATCCTGCAAAGGAGAGCCAGAAAATGCCAATTACAAAGGAGATGGCACCAAGCGTTTCTGCCTCCCACCCTGAGACATCAACGCCTAGATCCGAAAATGAGACAGTGGAGGTAACTAGTCCCAACCCTCCAAGAAGCGCAAAAAATTCTACTACCAAGGCTACAATTCCTATCGCCTTTATTTCCATAGGTCTTTTCTGTCTCAACATCATTTGGCTGTTGCCACCGCATTTTTTATCACATAGATTCATAAAAGATCTATTTACATTAGTTGAAAATAATTGCAAAACTTGCAAGCTCACATAATTTGTTAGAGTTACGCACTTCATGCATGGATGAAATCCAAAAAGCCAAGAGAGGAATAATCTTAAACAGTATAGGATTCTGTGTGGGAGTTGGTACTTTGGTAATTGATGTCATCCCTGTTATAGCAATAGGTGCGATAATTTTTTGCCCGTACCTTGCTTACAAGGACTGGAGAAAGTACCAAAAACTGATGAAGTTCAAATCGGTTCCTTCAGAACCATTTGGTCCTGCAACAGTATAAGGTTGATCCTCTAAATCTCAGAAGCTATTCCATGGGAAGTATTCTGTTAAAAGAGATTATTTTCCTTTGGTAATTTTTGAAAAGTAAGAAACTATACATCATAATAAAAAAAGATCACAAGACCAATACACATTAAAACAAACCAGATGAAATAATTGCAGATAATAAATGATCGATGTATTAGAATAATAGCTACGTAACATATTTATGCGATAAAATTTTTTTCTGATACAATGACTTTGAAAAAAGAAAATAAAAAAACAATTCTAGTAACTTTCATTGCTTTAACAATTCTGACAGGAATCTCAAATTTACATCCTAATGTGTATGCAGATGTAGTTCTAGGTACTGCAGATCCAAATGCAGAACCAGTCATCTCTGTCGCGGTTGTGCCTATAACCCAACAATTCCAATATTCTTCATTGTCTAAGACAATTACGGTATATCATGGAGTTGATACACAAATCTTTGATTTCCCGACAACCATAGTGATTGGCGGATTTATAGTCGATCCAGGAACTGCAAGAATGACACTTATTTCAGCAGATGCTCAAGAAGGCTGTCCTCAAGGCGGAGGAGCTTCCATTATTAATGCTGTAACCTTCAATGGCAGTCTATTAGGAGATCTTGTAGGAGCTGACGGCAGTCCTCCAACTAGGTGTCTCTGGGACACATTTACAAATGATGTATCCTCTTTTGTAGCACCAGGCGATATTTCAGCAACTGTCGAAATTGATACACTAGGTGCTGTAACAGATTGCCTCACACATCAAGCAATTGTATTTGAGGAAGGTACGGGTGGAGTCGGATACGCTGCAGCTGGTGTTGGACTAAGAAACTTGGACCAAGGAACAATAACAATCTCTGGAATTCCTGCAGGGGCTATACCGATTCAATCGCTACTCTACTGGAACTACCTTGACGATGTTGATCAAGGGGGTGACATCACAGTAGACGGAAACCCAGTAGCAGGAAATCTAATCGGAACAGATGTCTCACCATGCTGGTCTGGTGACACTTCATTTGGATATTATGCTGACGTTACAAGTCTCGTGCCAGGAAATGGTAGCTATGTGATAGCTGGATTCCCTACAGGTGATTCAACAGGAACAGATCCATGGGATGATTCTCCTGCACCTAACATGGAAGGAGCATCATTGGTAGTTGTATATCAAGAAGCAGAATGCAGTGCAGATGGAAAAATTTGCAAATTCGTAGAAATCTTAGACGATGACGGTGATGGCATCATCGAAGTCGGTGAGGTAATCACATACACATTCCACATTATAGTTTCCAACAACTCTGGGCAAAACTGGACCAACGTTGTAGTAAAAGACAACTTCGGTGGTGATCTAGATGTAATCGATCCTCTTGATCCTGATGTCACGTTAACCCTAAAAGGAAAGACTGCAAAAGAATCTCTTTCGTGGAACGTTGGAAGCTTGAATGATGGCCAATCAGAAGAATTGGTTCTCACTGTAGTAACCGATCAAAACCCAGCTGGAAACCAGGAATACACTTCCTGTAGTTATCATGACATCAACTCTGGTGCAACTGTAAAGTACAAAGACGAAAACAACAAACAGCAAAGCGCTTCGACAGGAAGCATTACTGTTTCTGTACTAACAGAGGATGCACTGGGTGACTGTGATGGTGATGGATTTAGCGACCAAGATGAGCTTGAACTTGCTACAGATCCTCATGTAGCAGAAGACTATCCAGGATGTGGTGGTATTAATACACAAGACATCTGCGTTGATGGCGATGGTACTACTTCCGCATTAGCAGGAACATTCTCTGTCGTATGGGGAAATCCGTTAGCATCATGGCCAACTGGTTTTGATGTCGAAGGACTTGATTGGTTCGATAACGATGCAAGTTGTACATGGACTGGAGGCGATGACCTACATGTTGAAGGATCAGCATATCCCACAGCTTCTCGTAATACTGTTCACGATAGTAACCTGACCTTTGTCGATCCGTTAGTATTAGATATCGATGCTAGTCTTGTTGACCTGCAGCCGGTCGATGTAGACTTGGAAACTGGCACTGCCTTCACCGGATGTCTTGGAGTAGATCCACTGCTGAAATTCAATGATGCAGATCTATCAACTAACTGGGATGATGGAGAAGATATCATCTTAGATATTAACGGCAACGGAATCTTCGACTAGAAACAAAAACTTCCCTTTTTCTTTTTTATTTGTTGAATCTAGATCAAACTCCAAGTCTTGCTTTAGAAGTAATTTACAAGTAATACATAACATTAGTTAAAGACAGATCTTGAAAAAATAATTTTTTTGTTACCAATTCTGCACAAGACTTAAAGCAAGAACAGACGTATTTCATAAAATGCAAAGAAGAATCATAGTTGCTTCAAGCATTTCAATCATGTTTTTACTTGCAAGTAGCATTACAATTCCCTACACAAGCTTTGCTGACAAGCCAGAAAATTTTGATGGAAGATTCATTGTTGTCTTAAAAGACGATCCATCAATTGATCCACAAGCTGAAGCTGAAAATGCAAAAAATCAAGGAGCTGAGATCATTGGTGTTTACAAACACGCAATCAAGGGTTTTGTAATCAAGATTCCAAATGAACAGGCACTAGAAGGCATTAAAAATAATCCTAGAGTGGCATATGTAGAACAGGACCAGATAGTCCAGGCATTTGCACAGACAATGCCAACTGGAATCAACCGGATGGATGCAGACCTTAGCCCTACGGTATCTGGAGATGGCATCGGCAGTGTAAATGTTGATATCGCAATAATAGATACTGGAATTGACCTTTCTCATCCTGATCTTAGAGTATGGAACCAGGTAAGCTACGTGTGGTTTACCTCAAACGGAAATGATGACAATGGTCATGGAACTCATGTAGCAGGAACTGCCGCAGCTTATGACAATTCTGCAGGCGTTGTTGGCGTAGCTCCTGGCGCAAGGCTTTGGGCAGTAAAGACACTAGACTCTGCAGGAAGCGGTTACCTATCATGGATAATTTCTGGCATAGACTATGTCACAGCTCATGCATCTGAAATTGAAGTTGCAAACATGAGCTTGGGATTTCAGGGTTCAACTAGTGCTGGAGACACGGCAATTAATAACTCAGTTGCAGCTGGAGTTACCTATGTTGTTGCAGCAGGAAATAGTGCAATGGATGCATCAAACTTTTGGCCTGCAAAAAATCCAAACGTTATCACTGTTTCTGCGATAGCTGATGCAGATGGAAGATGCGGTGGTTTGGGATTTAACACTAGTTATGGAGCTGATGATACGCGAGCTTCATTTAGCAATTATGGAAGTACAGTAGATATTGCAGCACCAGGTGTACAGATATGGTCTACATATCTTAATGGTGGATACAATACGCTAAGTGGAACAAGTATGGCCAGCCCGCACGTAGCTGGAGCAGCAGCTTTGTACAAGTCAAATAATCCTAGTGCTTTGCCTGCAGCTGTAAAAACTGCGTTGATAAACTCTGGAGTGCCACAAACCAACTCTTGTAACACATCTCAAAATAATGGATATGGAGGATTTGGGGGTGATCCTGATTCATTTCATGAACCATTGGTGTATGTAGGAACTGTAACGCCACCAACACCTGTTCATGATATTTCCGTTGTATCTGTATCTGCACCATCTTCTGCCACCCAGGCTCAATTAGTAAGCATTAACGTTCTAGTTACAAACCAAGGAAATCAAGCAGAAACCTTTGGTGTCACTGTTAGGGATTTAACCGACAGTTTTACAATTGGAACACAGAGTACAAGCTTAGGGCCGGGCTCGTCTACAACACTAGTCTTTAACTGGAATACTGCAAGCTCTTCTCTTAATACTCACACTATCGAAGCTTCTACAGGTAATGTTGCAGGAGAGATTGATACTGCAGATAATGCCAAGACTGCATCTGTTGTCATTAGTGCACCTGGCCAAACTCCAACTCTGCACATAGGTGACATTACAATGTCAGGTACAACTTCACAAAAGGGCAAAAATAAGTTTTGTACTGCCTCATCTTCCGTTCTTGTTCTTGATGGAACAAATCAACCTGCAAGCGGAGTCTCTGTAACAGGACAGTGGAGTGGAGCCTATTCTGCAGTTCTTAGTGCATCAACTAGCGGCAATGGCAAGGCAACATTCACATCCAGTCCGATCAAGGGATGCGGAACCTTTACCTTCACAGTAAATAATGTTATCAAATCAGGATTTAGTTATGTTTCCTCCAGCAATGTAGAAACTAGCGATAGCATAACGCTTTCATAAATATTGAATTTTTTAAAAATTATGTAGTTACTTTGAGTTCTGCGTTGGTTATCTCTTTTAGTATTATTTGCTTGAGCTCATCCTGTGTTATTCTCTCCACATCCCTTGCAAGGATCTCTTTTAGCTGACCAGTCAATTCCTTTTTTATGTCGCTAAAAATCCTTTGTTGCATACCATAGTCTGTTATTCCAAGTTCACGAATTGTCTTGGAAAATACTTGCTCTATGACATCCCATGCTATTTCTTCCATATTCCTAGAATCAATTCACCAGTAATAGTGGTGTCTTGTCTTCAATCTTGCCAGATAGAATTGGTAAACTGTCTACAATCTCTAGTATTGGGTTTGCGCAGTGACCACACTTTGGAAGAACAACCTGGGCATCAAAATCAATCTCACCAATGAAAATGTCACATACAACACATCTAATTGTTCTCTTGTAGTCCATGTTCATTGTAATCACAATGCATAGGCGTTCCTCTCTATTATACGGGCTTAACTAGGCATTTATGGTTGCAAATGATCTTTGCTGTCCTATTTTGGTAGTAGCATCTTAAGTAGAATGGTGAGGTGAACAATAGATGTTAGAAACTGCATTATTGTCAGACGAGCTTGGAAAAAAATTAACGATACGCATCGATAACGAAATTCTGATAAAGCAAAGAAGAAAAGAATCCGAAAAAGACATCTTTGATAAAAAAAAGGTCATGGAAGATGTTTTGGACAGGACCTCGATAATGGCACTGTCCAAGTTGATAAATTCAGGTACCATCTCTTATGTAAATGGCATTGTTGGCTCCGGCAAGGAATCCAAGCTGTACTGGGCAGTGGATCCTTGTGGAAACAATATTGCAATCAAGATATATCTTGTAACTGCATCAAATTTTAAAAAAAGACTGCCCTACCTTGTTGACGATCGAAGATTTTTACGCACAAAAAAGGGGACAAGAAACCTGGTGGAGCTTTGGGCACAAAAGGAATTTCGAAACCTTATTCAGTGTGTTAAAAACGGCATTCCATCAATCAAACCAATCCGTGTTCTAAAAAATGTCCTTGTGCTAGAATTTGTAGGAAATAATGGCGTACCAGCAAAAACTCTGGTAGAAACTGAGATTAATGAAAGTGACTATCAAAACGCGATATCAATTATTTCAGACCTGTACAAAAAAGCACAACTGGTGCATGCTGATTTTTCAGAATACAATATTTTTAAAACTAGAGATGGCTTGGTTGTCTTTGATTTAGGATCCGCTGTTGACATTAGACACAAAAATGCTAAAGAATTCCTTGAACGAGATATCAAAA
>JBQTHX010000036.1:0-18088 GCA_052389415.1 Nitrosopumilaceae archaeon | reverse complement strand
TTCATTATTTCAAATTCAGTTTCTGCAGTATTCAGCTTTTGTGAAGTCTTGGTGAATATGTTAATGGTTCTTGATATTTTCATGTACTCGCTTCTTGCTTGTTCTGGGAATAGCTGAGCTTGTTTCTCGTAGCTATCAGCTACTCTGTGACCTATGCACATCTCACAAAGCCATGTGGGCAGACCCTGACTGATCATGATTGATTTTAGTAAATCTCTTAGCTCATGTGAGGTCTTTGCATTTCGTTTTATGTTGGTCTTGTAATATGTGAGAATCTTTTGTACTCCAGCATTTTTTGCTAGTTCAGGTATGAGCCTTGATACCCATTGCGTGCTTACTGGTTTTCCTTTTGTTGTCAGAAATAATGGTTCATGAGCTTGGAATATTTTTTCTTTTTTCACTTTCATGAATCGAAGATAGTCTTGGATTATGCGAATTGCATCAACATCTAAAAATCCTAGATGATAGTAGCCTGTCTTGACTCTGGTAAGCCATACTGGCATTGGACACAAGGAAAGATTCCAAGAGTCAAATTCTGCAGAGCCAAAAAATTCCACTAGTCTATCCCAGATAATATAATTAAAACGATCTGCAAAGGTAGAATCGTCTAGACCCCTTTGAAATTTTGATATGATTACTGCCTTTTGTGTAATGCTTGGTCTGCCTTGTGTTAGAATCTTGAACAGATCATCCAATGTCATTATTACTTCTTGTTTGTTTTCTTCTAGGATCTCAGCATGGTTATTCTTGGGATTATATGGAATCTCAATGCTGGATAAATTTGCCCTAAAGTAAGCCTTGATAGCTGAAAATATGATATTCATCTTTGATGAAGAATACTTGCTAAACGATTCCTGATGAAGATAGTCTAAGCAGATTCTGACAAACTTGGCATTCTCTCTATTTGATACGGAGTTTTTGTACAGATTCAAAAAGTGCTCAATGTCGTCAATCTGAACTAGACTAGTTTCCTTGGTATATTGACCTGATTCAAGCCTTATTTCTTGTTCTAAGTTGATTGTTTTACCTTCTAACCAGTTGGAAAAATGCCATAATTCGTTTGAATATGACTTGAAAGTACCGCTTATCTTTTCTGATTCAGATCCGTTTATGATTCTGGATTTCTTTAACTGCTTTTGCAGGTTTATTATGGTTGGTAAAGCCCTAAACTGCTTTAATGTGACTGCGTGTTCCTGTTTTTCCTCGATGATTCCTATTGATTTTCCAAAGCGTATAGCCCTTGTAACATTATTCTCAATTGTCTTTACATTACTAGTTCTTAGCTTTGGTAATTTTGGAATAACATCTGCAACTGTAAATTCTTGATTCTCTTCAAGTAATGATAGGATCTGTATGAATTGTTTTCGTGTCTTGATTTGTGGATCTATTTTTTTTATGCAGATGTATTGTTGTCTATTCACACATAAAAAAATCACGTAATAGATAATAAAGTCTTACAAAACTCCACGTAAAATCATTATTATCTTTTCTGCTATAACATTTGCAGCTAAAGTCTGAGCTTCTTTTGTCTGTGCACCTATGTGAGGTGTGCAAATGACATTTGGTAGTGCAGCAAGTTTGTTGCCTGTTGCGGGCTCTTTTTCAAATACGTCCAATGCTGCACCAGCAATCTTCCCATCCTTTAGTGCAAGAAATAATGCATCTTCATCTATTATTTCTCCTCTTGATGTGTTTATGACGTATGCAGTTTTTTTCATCTTTTCAATTCTCTGCGAATTTACTAGGTGTCTGGTTTCACTTGTAAAAGGAACATGAAATGAGATATAGTCAGAACTTGAGATCAGTGTATCAAGATCTGTTTTTATCAATCCTACTTCACGTATAAATTCATCAGGTATTGGAATTACATCAAATCCTATGATATTCATGTTTAAGGCTCTAGCATGTTTTGCAAGTCTCTTGCCAATGTTTCCAAGACCAACAATTCCAAGATATTTTCCCGACAGTTCTGTGCCCATCAATTCTTTTTTCAGCCATTTTCCATTTCGTATCTCTCTGTCTGCTCTTGGAATTTCTCTGGCAAGTGATAACATTAATCCCAGAACAAGTTCTGCCACTGCATTCATAGCTCCTTCAACAGCATTGATTACTCTGATTCCTTTTGTCTTTGCAGCATCTACGTCAATATTGTCAAGACCTACCCCAACTCGTGCAATTATCTTGCACTTGTCCGCTTTTTCTATCATCTCTTTTGTTAGTTTCGTTCTGCTTCTAACTATTACAATGTCAAACGTTCCAATTTTTCCTTTGATTTGATCAGGAGTAATTTCCGGTTCGTATGTTAATTGCAGACCATTTTTTTGTAAAATGTCATTTAGAATAGGAGCAACTTGATCACATATCAGCACAGATTGATTAAAACTCATGAAGACAAACCACTATGTACAGAATATAATCATTATGCATGAAAAACAAAAAAGAGAAAGAATGGGAAATCTAAATTTCTAATTCAGATTTTATCTCGTCAGCACGTGCGTCAGTGTATAGACCATGCAAGTTTAGTTTTGGATGGGCCATGCTGTTCATACCGCTTGGAGGTACGGCATCACTTGGATTACCTAACACCTCAGCATATGATTCTGCATCTCCTACCTCTAAACCAAATGGATTTCCAGCAACAATTACTGAAGCTGTTCCACTAAAGATTTGAGCATAGTCATGATTTACTGCTACGTATACTCCTGGCTCATCAAAGACAACATCCATTATTGCTCCTTGAGATCCTCCAATCAACCACGTTTCAGTACCTTGTGCTTGTACCCTATTTGCTTGAGTAACTCTGTCAATTATTTCTCCCACAATGTGGAAGTAAACTGGCTCGTTACCTTGGTTTTCAACAAACCATCTTGTATGGGTACCAGTTGGTACAAACAGTAGCTGTGACTGGTATTGTTTGAGATCTGCAGAGTTCCATGGTTGTGCAACAAAGATGTTTTTGCCCTTGGCACCATTTATCAGCTCGTTATGAGTCTCGTTTGGAACATATCCAAATGAGATTCCGTTAACTACTGCAAGAGTGTGGTGATGTTGCATCATTGCACTCATGTCATAGTTACCTTCCTCTGTCAAGTACAATTGATTGTACTGTAGCTGGAATTCCAAGGCATCGGGGTTGTACATGGTTCTTGTCTTTACGACATCGCCACCTTCTACATCTGTTGATTCTACCATGAGTTTCTTGTAGCCATCTAGCGGGTCAACAATTGTCATTCCATACATTCCTGAAAGGACGTGTTGATCCATTGCTGCTACATCAACACCAGAACAGTGGTACTTGTAAGTACCAGGCACTTGAGCGATGTAACAATATGTCTTGGATGATCCTGGTAGAACTTTGCCAAAGGATCCTGCAGTCATTTGAGAAGCATGCATGTCATTACCGTGTGGAGTTGGTTCACCTTCTGGAATAGTAAGTGTCATCTTGACAACGTCACCTTGAGTGACACGGAGTGTTGGACCAGGTACTTGACCACTAAAGGTCATTGCCTTGTAAGATCCACCCATTATTGGCAAGTCGGCACTCTCTCCAGTTACATTGAATTCAACTACGTTGCGACCTGATTCTTCCAATGTTGCGCAGTCAGTCTCAGCAAATGCCGCTGGCATTACTAATCGCAGACCGCCCATGTCATGGATTTTTTGCATCAAGTCAACGTCGGTTTTTGAAACAGACATTGCGCTTCCAGTCATTTGTGACTGTGAGTACGTGCTTCCGAACAACGTTGCTGCTATTACTGCAACTGCAGCGATAGACAGTATACTGTAACGTTTGTTCATCGATCCAATCGATCTATTATTAGTATATTAATCTACTGCTATAAGACTTGGAGATCTGCCAGATTTTGCAAAATGTTTTGCAGATTTCTTTCTTAAAAGCAATGAATATTAGGAAAACCAAGTCTAGCTTGCCTGTGAAGTTTAGGATAGATCAAGATTCCCTAGGTCAAGTAAAAATTCCTGATGATGTATATTATGGAGCATTTACTGCCAGAGCAATTCAACAGTACAAAGTCACAGGTCATCGATCACATCTTTATCTTATAATGGCCTTTGTTATGATTAAAAGATCAGCTGCAGTTGCAAACATGAGAACTGCATCACTTGACAAAAAACGTGGAAATGCAATTGTAAAAGCATGTGATGTTGTTCTGTCAGGAAAACATCTTGATCAGTTTGTTGTCGAATCCATAAACTCTGGAGCAGGGACTGCATTTAACATGAATGTAAATGAAGTAATCGCAAACATTGCTCTTGAGATTCTGGGAAAAAAGAAGGGAAATTATGAATCTCTTCATCCAAATGATCATGTCAACATGTCACAATCAAGTAATGACACATTTCCAACAGCAATGCATATTTCTATCTTATTTAACATAAAACAGGTAATTCCAGTTCTTGATGATCTTATAAGATCATTAAACAATAAAGCCAGAGAATTTTCCGGTTTCCAAAAAATCGGGAGAACTCATCTGATGGATGCTCTTCCTGTCAGTCTTGGAAAAGAATTTGCCGCATATTCTACATCAATTGCGAAAGCTCGCGATGCGATAGTACTTGCTAGAAAAGAGCTAGAGTTTGTTGCCTTGGGTGGAACTGCAGTAGGCACTGGGGCAAATACTCCAAAAGGTTACAGAAGTATTGCAATCTCAGAATTGGGAAAGATTTCAAAACTTTCACTAAAACCACAACAGGACATGCAGTATTCACTACAAAGTCGGTTTGCAATAGCAAATCTTTCCTCTTCCCTTAGAAATTTAGCAGTCGAGCTTGGCAAAATTTCAAATGACATTAGATTGATGGCATCTGGTCCCATTGCGGGTCTTTCTGAAATTGGCATACCCGCAGTTCATGCAGGTTCTTCCATTATGCCAGGCAAGGTGAACCCTTCGCTTGCAGAGTGTATGAACATGATCTGTTTTAACATAATAGGCAATGATACTGTGGTTGGACTTGCTGCACAAGCTGGACAGTTTGAGCTCAATGTTATGCTGCCGGTCATGCTAAAAGCTGTTTTAGAATCTACAGACATGTTAAGAAACTTTGTTCCGATTTTTTCACATAACCTAATCGATGGTTTGTCTGCGAATAAACAAAAGCTTCAACAATACATTGAAAACAGCCCCGTCATTGTAACACTGCTTTCACCAAAGATTGGCTACCAAAAATCTGCCGAGCTGTATAAAGAGTCTTTGAAGACCGGTAAAACAATCAGACAGCTTGTAGTCTCCAAAGGATTGATGAGTGAAAAAGAAGTAAATTCCTTATTGAGATGAGATGGCAAAGATCTGGGTAGAAGCTTATGGCTGTTCTGCAAGTTTTGCAGACTCTGAGATGATTTCGGGCCTTATAGTTAATGGCGGCCACACTCTAGCTCAAAATAAAGATGATTCCGATTTGAACTTGATTGTCACTTGTTCTGTAAAGGATGCTACTGCAGACAAGATGGTAAGTCGAATAAAAAAATTGAATTCAAAACCGCTTGTCGTTGCAGGATGTTTACCAAAAGCAGAGAGTTCAACCGTAGAAAAATTCGGTCCACGTGCAAGCATGCTTGGACCAAACTCTATTGGAAAGACTCTGAATGTAATTGATTTCACCTTAAAGGGTAAAAAAAGAATCGAGCTTGAAGATTCTGACATATCCAAGGTAGGGTTGCCAAAGGTAAGACTAAATCCCGCAGTAGGAATAATAGAGATTGCAAGCGGATGCAAGAGCGAATGCACCTTTTGCCAGACAAAACTATCTAAAGGTGACTTGACAAGCTACCGAATAGGCGATATTGTAAGGCAAGTAAGACATGATATAGAGGATGGATGCAAAGAGATCTGGCTTTCATCTACGGATAATGGCTGTTATGGTCTTGACATAGGAACTGACTTGGCAGAACTTGTAACCTCTGTAGGTGAGATAAATCAAGACTTTATGATTAGAGTAGGCATGATGAATCCAATGTACATGCCAAAGATTCGAGAAGGTCTATTGGAAGCTTTTGAAAGTGATAGAGTCTTCAAGTTTCTTCATATTCCAGTACAAAGTGGCAGCAACAGAATTCTAAAGGAGATGAAGCGTGGTCACACAGCCAATGTTTTTAGAGATACAGCTGAAAAATTTCAAAAAAAGTTTGGCAAGTTTACGATTTCTACGGATATCATAGTTGGATTTCCTACCGAAAGTGAGGCAGATTTTCAACAAACAATAGAATTGATAAATGAGGTCAACCCTGATGTGATAAACCTCTCTAGATATAGTGCCAGACCAGGCACCAAAGCAGCCAAAATGAAACAATTAGACGTGTCTGAGGTAAAAAGACGAAGTAAGATTGTGTTTGAGATGGCAAAAAAGATCTCATATGAGAGAAACAAAGAATGGATAGGCTGGAAGGGACAGGTATTGTTTGATGAGATCTCCGACGGAAAAATAAAAGGTAGAAATTTTGCCTACAAACCAGTAGTTATCAATGAAAAGTCAAGTCTAGGAGAAAAAATTCAAGTGGAGATAATCAATGCCACACAGAATGGCTTACTTGGTAAAACTTTGAGCTAAAAGTTTTTAGATCCAACATAGGATCAAAACTAATCAACAAAGTTTTTTAACTTATGCGGGAAGCAAAAGGAGTTATGGATTTTGAAATGAAAGAACCAGTATTGATAGTTGGACTTGGCGGAGCTGGTTGTAGACTAGCAATTAAAGCCAAAGAACAGCTAAAATCTGATTGTCTTTTGATTAGTCATGAGGCAAAGGATCTTGAACATGATTGTTCTAGAATAATGATAAATACCACTCCAGTTCTTAATCCATCTTCATATCTGATAAGGGGAGTCTCTCTAGGTGTTTTAGATAGCCTCAAAGATAGACTAGCTAATTATTCTACAGTGCTAATTATTGCAAATCTTGCTGGGAAATCAGGTGCAGCTTTGGCTCCTATAGTTTCCAAGGTAGGAAAAGAACTTGGAAAGAACATACTCTCATTTGGAATAATGCCTTTCAAGTTTGAAAAGGATAGAATTTTCTTTTCTGGTGTTTCCTTAAAGAGATTAAAAACAAATTCTGACTGTACAGTAATAGTAGATAACGATGCACTTCTTGATAGTAATCCTGATCTTACTCCAGATTTATGTAATAGAATAGCAAATTCAGCATTGCTTGAGGTAATTTCTTCTCTAAAATCGTCATCTGTTCCTTGCAACACCAACATCCTCTCAACTAGCAAAGACATGCCTGATGTTCAAACTTCACTTAGGGATTCCATAAAGATGTTGTATGGAGACGCACCTCCCAACAGTGTAAAAAGTACAATGTTGTATGTAATGGGAGGAAACAAAGTTTCTGTAGGCATATTGAACTCGATGGTCAATACAGTAAGTGGAATTTTTAATGACGACAGTACACGTGTAAGTCTCTCAGTTGTTGCTTCAGAAAATTCCAAAGTAATTCTACTTACATCAATTGAAGGAGAAACAAGATTTGACAAATATGATCCATTGGGAGTCATTCCTATACAGAATACTTTGGATTGGAGTGATCCGGATTGCAGCATAAAATTGGATCTTCAATTAACACAAATAGAATAAAATTTATTTTTTCTTTCGTTTCGAGTCTGATTTTGTTTTAGTTTTTTCCTTATTCTTTTCAGACTTGGTTTCTTTTTTTGGCTTATCTTGTTTTTGTTTAGGTTCTTTTTTTGTTTCTGATTCCTTTTCTGTCACGGGTTCAGATTGGGCTGGCTTTGGTTCCTCTAATTTTGCTTCAATTTTTTCTGCTGGTTTTTCTTCTTGATATTTTGAGATCAAGATTGCGCCATCGTCATCTTTGGTCAGTTTGACACGAATTTTTCTAGGAGGATGTCGTATTCCTCTTTGCCAAACTAGATGACTAACATCTTCTTCCATCTTTACGATTTCAGATTTCATGTGGCGTATTGCAAATTCCCTTATCATATTGATTGCTCTCTTGGCTCTCTGGTTATTTGGAGAAAGAAGAACTTTGCCAAGATTTATTGTATATACGCGTTCAACTGTTTCTTCGGACAAATTATCCAACCCTCACGTCAGTTCTTCGCCACTGTCTTCTCTTTGGATTTGTTCGTACTGTCCTTTTTGTCTTTAGTATAACCCACGCTGGAACAGATGAGTTTTGTTTTAGTTTTTTCATCAATCTTATCTTCCTTGGAGTCGATTTGTGAGCAGCCATGAAACTTGGAGAAACCTGACCTCTTTTTAAATGAATCTCAATCTGTCACGTGATACAAATTTAGAATTTCCTTTCAAAATAGAGTCATCATTTGTTTTATTATTCTTGCAGAAGCTCCCCAGATGAGGTTATCTTGATATCTAAAAGTATACATTTCTTGGATTGATCTGTGTGTTGGGTCTTGGTCTTTTTCAATTGTTGTAAAGAGTGAAAACATAGGAATATGTAAGATGTTTTCAATTTCTGAGTTTGGTTTGAGTTTTGGAATATTTGGTGTAATTGAGATAAAAGGTGTGATTGTAAATCCAGAATTTAGTGTTGTAACAGATTTTAGTTGGCCAATTACTCCTTCTCTTGAAATATCAAGACCAATCTCTTCTTTTGTTTCCCGTATAGCTGTATCAAGAAGATCATAATCATCTTCTTTCCATGTTCCACCAGGGAATGAGATTTCCCCTGCATGCAAGTTCATTGATTTTGGTCGTTCAGTCATTATCATTTTTTGATCGACACCATAAATCATTATCATTACTGCGGCAAGCTTTGTTTTTCCATCAAATTTAGCTTCAGGTACGACCTCGGTGGATAGTATCTTTTTTAGTTTTTCTGGGTCCATGTATTTGTTAAGCTGAAATTACTATTGATTGTTATCGTTTATTATCATAATACAAAATACTCTGCTTCTGGATGGTGAACAATGATTGCAGCAGTTGATTGTTCTGGAACAATTTGGCCTGCCTCTGTTAGCGTAATTTGAGATTTTTCTGGTTTTAATAATTTCCAAACCAAATGATGTTGTGCTACGTCTGGGCAACTAGGATACCCCCAACTGTATCGCAAGCCACGTTTTTCTCCAATCTTTAGCTCATTTCTTATCTTCTGATTTACCCACTCTGCCAAGGCTTCTGCGGTTTCAACCGCTAATCCATGTAGGTAATACGCATCTGTGTATTTTTCTTCTTTGTTCCATCTTTCTATGAGTTCAGAGACTTTGGTTCCAACAGTTACTACCTGAAACGCTACAATGTCATCACTGCCAAAATAATCTGTAAGACACAGATGCTTTTCCCTCGATGATCTTGGAAAATTAAATGACAGTTCTTCTCCAGCATCATAATCTACTACGAGTTTGTCTTCTTTGTTGCTGCATTTGAAATAACCATAAACAACTCTTGGTTCAAAGAGACTCTTCTTAACTATTCTTTGCTTCCATTCTTGTAACAATTTTTCATGTTCTTCTTCTGAATCTTTAGCTTTATTTCCACGTACTCCCCATGACAATGTAAAAAGTGATTTTTTGTTGATAAATTTCCAAACTGTGTGAAGATCAATTTGATTTGGTTCTAGTCTGATTGGTTTGTTAATACAAGGAGGCATTGGCGGTGGCACTGGTTTTATTCCACTGTGAGGTAGATTTTCAGATATCTCTGTCGTAATTCTTGTTTCCTTCCACTTTTCCAGTTTTAATTTCCATTCTTGAAGAAATTTTGATTTTTCGCCAGAAACTAGTGTATCCATTGTTTTCAACCCATCAAACATATTTTTGCAATAGAATACACCCGGAGTGTAGATTTCACTATCTTTAGCTATTCTATTTATGTAATTACTATTAATGGCAGCACCTCCGCACAGGATTGGCAACTCCATCTTGTTTTTTCTTGCATGGTCTACAAAATACTGCATCTGTTTAGACGTAGATACAAGAAGGGCGGATAGACCTACTGCATCTGGTCTTACTTCATTAATTTTTTCCAAGAATTTTTCTAATGGGACTTGTTTCCCTAAATCATAAACAGAATAACCGTTATTTTCAAAAATAGTTTTGACTAGATTCTTTCCTATGTCATGAACATCGCCATAAACTGTTCCTAAAACTAGTTTTCCTTTGCTTGTACCTTCTTGTTTTAAGAGATATTTTTCAAGTTCATTAACTGCTGCCTTCATACATTCGGCAGACTTTAAAACAAAAGGCAAGATGAGCTCACCTGCCCCAAACCTATCACCAACTTCTTTCATGGCAGGAAGTAAATCGTCATTAAGAGTTTTTATTGCACCTTCATGCGTCTTCTCTTTTGGTTCCTGCAAAACCAGTACACCGTTTTTTTCAATTAATGAATTTGTTAGGGAGATTTTTTCCGCAATGGCAGTTACAACATCATTTTCAATTCCATCTTTTAATCGATTGACTATTCTAAAATAACATTTTTTTCCTGCAGTCCAAGTTGGATCTATTTCTATGCGTCGTGTTTCAGATGCAATAGATTTTTTCTTTTCAAAATGTGCTATAAAATCTGAAAGGGCATTAGAATGTACATTAAAGATTAAATCTTCTGCAAGTTTTCTTTCTTGCTCATTGATTTCTGAATATGGAATAACATCTTTTGCATTAATTATTACGGTATCCAATCCATTTTTTACTGCATGATACAAAAAGACGGCATTTAGTGTCTTACGAGCTTGAGGCGCTAATCCAAAACTAATATTACTTAAACCAAGCGTAGTAAAGGAATGTGGAAATTGTTGTTTTACTAGTTTAATTCCTTCTAGAGTGTTTTTTGCAGCATCTTGAAATTCTGATTCTCCTGTGGCAAGTGTAAAAGTCAAGACGTCAAAAATAAACTGTTCTGGTTTTAGATCATATTTTTTCCCAGTTTCATAAAGTAGTTCAGCTGTCTGCAGTTTTTCTTGAGGAGTCTTTGCCATACCCTTTGGACCTATACACATAGCTATTGCCGGAACACCATACTTTTTCATAAGAGGAGCTAGTGAATGAAATCGACTTCCATCGCCTTCTAGATTTATTGAATTGATTATTGGTCTTCCAGGAATTTGTTCTAATGCTGCTTCAATTACTTTAGGATCAGTAGAGTCGATTACAAGAGGTGCCTCGATTTCTAGACTCAGATATTTTACAAGTTTTTTCATGAACTCTAATTCATCTGAACGTTCGGTCGTAGCTACACACACATCTAAACAGTGTGCACCATCATCTACTTGATTTCTAGCCAGATTCAGTAATTCTTCAAAGTTATCAGCAAGAACGAATTGTTTTGCCTTTTTTGATCCTTGAGTGTTTAATCTTTCTCCAATAATTAGTGGAGGAGGTATTTGTTTGAGGTCAACTGCCTTTAATGCCGAGCTGACTCTTGCTATATTCAACATACTTGTAACTATTTTTTCTAAATACGTAGGCCTTAATCTATTTTTGATCTATGACTTTACGAAGAGCCAAGATATGTGCAGGGTTTGTTCCGCAACATCCACCAACAATCCTTACTTGATTGAATTCATTAATGAAATTTCCAAGTGTTTTTGCCATATCATCAGGAGTCATTTTATACACAGCTCTGCCCCCCTCATTTTCTGGCATCCCAGCGTTTGGAACAACTAGTAAAGGAATTCTACTTTGTTCATCAAGCCATCTTACACTTGAAGTCATTTCTACGGGGCCTGTAGAGCAGTTCAACCCAAAAACATCAATCCCCATTCCAGAGATGGTAGTAAATGCAGCTTGTACATTTGTGCCAAGCAACATCTTTCCATATTGATCAAGTGTAACGTTTGCGATTATAGGGACTCTTTTTCCTATCTTTTTCATAGCAAGATGAGACCCTTCTATGGCAAGTTTAACTTCAAGGATATCTTGGCTTGTTTCAATCAATAATGCGTCAATTCCACCAAGTATCAAGCCTTCAGCCTGGAGCTCAAAAGCCTCTCTAATCTCTTTCAATGGTTTTTGTCCTAACGAGGGATCATTTGAGCTTGGCAGAAATCCAGTTGGCCCCATAGAACCGATAACATACCTTGGCTTGTCAGTGAATTTCTTGGCAACTTCTACTGCAAGTTCTGCAATTTTTTTGTTAAATTCTACAGTTTTATCACCATAACCATACTCATCTAACTTTAGTTTGTTTGAGCCAAACGAGTTTGTCTCTATGCAGTCTGCACCTGATTCTAAATAGTTCTGGTGAATCTTTCTTATCCATTCTGGCTTGGTAAAAGTTAGACCATCATTGAATCCATCTTTTCCGTCAGGAAAGTCCTCCGATTTTGGATTTAGTTTTTGGATTTCAGTGCCCATGGCTCCATCAAAAAGCAATATTCTATTTCTTAAGGCTTCAAGGAATGACTCTTTCTTTTCCAAGATATTTTCAAAGTGTTTTTTATCAATTTAATTCCTTTTATTGAGACGTTTCTTTAATGAATAATTCAAAAGTTATAATCAGGTAACTAAGAGATTCTCTTATGACAATAACTTATGAACTCAATCCTCCAAAGGTAATTCAAGATACGATACTTTCTCATAAACAGCTCCAAGATTCAGTAAATAGACTAATGGAACGATCATTTACTTTAAGCAAATATTGTGATGGGATTCACATCACAGATTCTGTTCTTGGAATACCACGAATCTCGCCTATGACAACTGGTGCTTTTATTCGTCGCTCTAACACAAAGATAGAGATCACTTCAAGTATACGTGTACGAGATAGAAATCTTACATCGTTGACACAATCTGTTTGTGATGCAATTTTATTAGATCTGAATGGCGTTTTAATTCTAAAGGGAGATGCTCCGCCTACGGGACCGCAGGATTCTAAATTAATTCCAAGTGATGTCGTCAAACAATTCAACCAACAGGGATTTGGAAAAAAAATAGATTTCTTTCTTTCTATTTCAGAAAATCCAGATTTTAATAAAATCCATAAAAAAATAGAGGCCCAGCCAAAAGGATTTGTGACGCAAGTAATTAGCTCCCTAGACCACCTGACAAGAATAGTGGACAAATTAAAACCCCAGGGATTTAGAATAATCCCATGCATATTGCTTCCAACTGATAGAAATTCTAATTCTGCAAAGATGTTGAATTTAGATTGGTCATCTTATAGAAATGATGCTGCTGATTTTATTAAAAAAGCTCATAGAATTGCAGGAAGTGTTCTGATAAGCTCTCCAAATGACTTCAAAGCAGCATTAAGCGTCCTAAAGAAATTACATTAAAATTCTGCAAATATCTCTAACAATGCAATTTATGAGATTTCACATGTTCATACTAGTTCTGGTTGGATTGATAATTGCATTTTCAGTTCAATCAGTAAACGCGGAAGTTTGGATTCCTGACAATGAATTTGATTCGTATTTTGACAAAGATGGAATTTACACAGTAATAGGAGCAGTAAAAAACTCAGAAAAGTATCCCATAATTCCTACGATAATAATACGGATTCAAGATGAAGAGAAAACGATTTCAGGATCATTTACTTTGCCTATAGCAAATCCATCAAAAGACATACCATTTAAGATTAAATTTGATCAAATCTCAAGCAAAAATCCAATTCTTGAAAAACCACAAATTTCCTTTGTTCCTGGTCCACATGATTATACTGCAATTGAAGTAGAGTATGGCAGTACTCTTGTTAAGCATAAGGATGGACACACTTCTGGTTTTATTGTAAATAATGGAAACACGACCGCATACGGAGTAAAAGTCTATGCACTGGTACATGGAAAAGAAAATGCATTCATTGATGTTGGAAAAAGTATTGAAAACATTGACAGATTGGAACCAGGCGAGAAAAGAGCATTTTCAATATATCCTGATCCATTGTTTGCAACGCAAGTAAGTTATTACAGCTGTTTTGTGATTGGTGATGATATGGTAATACCAACTTTTGTTCTAAAAGATGGAGAGAGATTTGATTTCAGATACAAGACGGAGGGATACTTGACTGAGATAAAGTATGATGATGAAAAGGATACAATGATGTTCTTTGCAAGGAATCCTTGGCCAATGAAATCTTTTGCAAATATTGAATTCCCGATGGATTCAAAGTCTCAAGAATTTGTCGTGTATAGAGATGGCGAGAAAATAGAGTCAACTCAAAGTAGGGATGAACAAGACACATGGCATGTCGTTTTTGACTTGGAACCACGATCTAGTGGGCAGATAGATATATCTGGATTTGTCAGCGAGAAAAACTCAGAAAGCGGTTTTGATATTTATTATCTACTGATAATCATCCCAGTTGCTGCCATTATAGCCGGAATTATTGTAAAAAGAAAAAAGAGCATTAGTCTTGAACGGTGATGTGAAGAACTTTTGTCACGCCAAACCCCATCTAGACATTACTTTTCTTTCAATCTTTTTGAAAACTAATCCATCTATTAGAATTCCGATTATCATTATTACAAGCATTATGGCAATTACTTGTGAGATGTCATTTAATTCTCGTCCAACATTTAGTAAGAATCCTAGTCCTAGAAATGAAAAGATTATTTCTGCTCCTATCACACCACGCCATGCAAACGCCCAGCCCTGCTTAAAACCAGAGATCAGATATGGAAAGGCGGCAGGGAGCATAACGTTTGTGATTAACTGTATACCACTTGCACCCATATTTCTTGCAGCTGCGATGTATGAAGTTGGAACATTTTTCATTCCAGAATAGGTATTAATGGTCACTGCAAACATTGAGCTTGCTATAGTAACAAAAATTATTCCAGCGTCGCTTAGTCCAAACCACAAAAATGCCATTGGAACCCATGCAACTGACGGGATTGATTGTAACCCAAGAACAAGAGACCCAACAGTTTGGTTTACAGACTCCTTTCTAGCCATGAAAATCCCAAGTATCATACCAAAAGCTATGGAAGCTGCTAGTCCTGCAGTTAATCTCCACAAACTAGTTGCTATTCCAAGAAACAAGCTTCCGTCAGCTGCTCCATATGCTAGATCTTCTGCAACTTGAAAAGGCGATGGAAATATGTTATGAGACCATACGTTCAATGAGAAGACAATTTGCCAAACTACGATTATTCCAATGTAGAATGCAATCCTTTTTGCAGTTATCTTTCCTTTCATTCCTCAAACTCCCCTTTGATCTGAGCTTTTACTTCAGTTCTTAACTCTGAAAGAATGTCTTGCTGGTATTTCACTAAATTCTGATCCTCTGCCAATCTTGGCCTTCTATAGTCCACTACAAATTCCTTCTTTATCTTTGCTGGTCTGTTTTTAAACACAACTACACGATTTCCAAGTATTACAGATTCTGCAATGCTGTGTGTAACAAAGAGTATAGTTTTCTTTGTTCTTTCCCAGATTAACTGCAATTCAACCAATAAGAGATCTCTAGTTTGTGCATCTAAAGCAGCAAATGGCTCATCCATCAAAAGTATTTCTGGATCCATTACAAGTGCGCGTGCAATTGCAACTCTTTGCTTCATGCCAGTAGAGAGCTGATAGGTAAAGGAATTTGCAAACTTGGTTAGTTGCATCATGTCTAGGTATCTTTGCGATATTTGTGCACGTTCATCTTTTGGAATTCCTGCCATCTTTAGTCCAAACTCCACGTTATCAATTACTTTGAGCCAAGGAAATAGAGCACCCTCCTGAAAAACCATAGTCCTGTCAGGGCCTGGTGTGGTTATTGTGTTACCGTTAAGTAAAATATCTCCTGAATCTGGTTTTTCTAGACCAGCTATAATATTCAAAAATGTAGATTTACCACACCCAGAGGGTCCGACTATACATACAAAGTCTCCTTCATTTACTTTGAGATTTATTCCATCTAATGCGAGAACATTGTTTCCATTATGATCAAAATGTTTTACAATATTTCTTGCTTCTAGTTTTGTCATGTTATGATATTATCCCCGTTTTTATAGAATTTAGCTGTTCTGTGTGAAATATTCCTTCCAAAGAATAATCTTCCCTTCCAAAATAACCTAGTGTGTTGGCCCTCTCAGCAAATACATAAACAGATGATTCTATTGGATCTGATGTTATTTGTAAATTTGAGAATGCCTCATGAAGAATTTTTGGATCGAGGGTTTTTCCTGTTTCTTTCTTTAGAAAATTATTAAAAATAATTTCAGTTTCATTACGATGTTCGTTTATCCAATTAGATGTTTCTACATGAGCTTCCAACCATCGTTGTGTAACATCAGGGTTTTTTTCGAAAAATTCAGATCTTACAATCAATACTGCAGATGAAAATTTCTGATCAGGCCATAGATCTTTTTCTTGGAATAGTCTTATTCCATCAAGCTGTTGCACGAGTCTAGTTGCCCAAGGTTCTGGAACCCATGCAGCATCAAGATCACCTTTTGAAAAAAGTGTAAAAATATCAGGGTTTGGTACATTGATAACATATACAGTTCCACCTTTTTCAACTGGCTTTAGATTGTTTTGATAAAGGAAACTTCTTAACGAAACATCCTGTGTGTTTCCTATTTGTGGAGCTGCAATTCTTTTGCCTGAAAAATCAGCGGATGATTTTATATCTGAATGAGGATTTACAACAAGACTTACGCCACCGCTTGCTGCACCAGCTAATATCCTTAGAGATTCACCATCAGATTTTAGAAATCCGTTGATTGCAGGACCTGGTCCCACATATGCAAGATCAATTTCATTTGCAAACAGGGCTTCTATTACTTGGGGGCCAGAATCAAAAAGTCGTGTCTTTATAGTTGTTTGATTACCAAGTTTTTCTGAAAAAATTTCTTTTTCCATTCCTACAACAGCAATTGAATGTCCGATACTTGGGAAAAAAGCAACTCTAACCACGTTTTCTTCTTGACCTACTGATTGAATGCCAAGTGCAAATATGGCAATAGATATAGCTACTGCTACAACTATCACGGCAACTGTGATTTTCATATAACGCTGTTATAATATTGCGGATAAATAGTGATCGAATTTTAGCTCAAGCTACTTTGTGTTTTTGAGAGTTGGATTTTTAATTTTTCAAGATCATGTAAAAGAAATACAATGAACACAAAAGATAAATGCGAAAATAAAATCACAGAGAACCTAAATGAAAGGAAAGGCAGTGTTAGCTTTCTCTGGTGGATTAGACACTTCTGTAGTTGTAAAGTACTTACAAAAAGAACACAACTTGGATGTTGTAACTGTTACAGTTGATGTTGGACAAGGTGATGGTCAAAAAAAGATTGCTGCAAAAGCAAAGAAGCTAGGAGTTATCAAACATTACAATCTAGATGCACGTGAAGAATTTGTTCATGATTTTATTTTTCCATCAATCAAAGCAAATGCCCTTTATCAAAAAAAATATTGTCTTGCAACAGCACTAGCAAGACCATTGATTGCACAAAAAGTAGTAGATATTGCTAAAAAAGAAAATGCAAAGGCACTTGCACATGGTTGTACTGGCAAAGGAAATGATCAAGTACGATTCGATGTTACTTTGCGGTCAGGTTCTACACTTCCTATCATTGCACCCATTCGCGATCTTAATCTTACACGTGATGTAGAATTAAAGTTTGCAAAAAAACATGGAATACAAATTGATACTGCCGCAAAAAAATTTAGCATAGATCAGAATTTGTGGGGGCGTGCAATAGAAGGAGGAGTCTTGGAAAATGCTTACAATGAACCACCAGACGATGCATTCATCTGGGTAAAAACCAAGAACTTACCCGACAAACCGCAATACTTGGAAATAAAATTCAAAAATGGACTTCCAGTTTCTGTTGATGGAAAAAATCTAAAACCAATAGAACTTATCGAATACATTAACAAAAAGGCAGGATCTTGTGGCATTGGAATTGTAGATCATATAGAAGACAGGGTAGTAGGCATAAAATCACGTGAAGTTTACGAAACACCTGCGGCCTCATGCCTAATTGAGGCACATACAGACCTTGAAAAGATGGTCCTTACAAAACACGAGCTCAAATTCAAATCAATGGTTGATGCGGAATGGGCTTGGCTGGCCTATTCTGGACTATGGCAGGATCCATTAAGATCTGATTTAGATATGTTTATCAATACCTCACAAAAGAGAGTAAACGGAACTGTAAAGCTGAAGATGTTCAAAGGAAGTCTAAGAGTTGTTGGAAGAAAATCAGATTA